>CALKTH010000065.1 GCA_937997485.1 uncultured Acidimicrobiales bacterium
TTCATGGCCATGTCGGCCGTGCTCATCATGGGGGCGTGGAACACGCCCTCACGGTGGGCGTCGGGCACCGTGCCCTCGAGGGCGGGAGCCGTCCACTGCTTGTGGCCAGCGGGGCTCTCGGTGAGGACCCAGTCGTTGTCCATCAGGGTCTCGAGGTAGTTGTTGTCCCACTGGGTGGGCGTGGAGTTCCACGCGCCCTCGAAGCCGCTGGTGGTCGTGTGCTCGGCCTTGCCGGATTCCCAGGAGTTCTTCCAACCCAGGAGCTGCTGCTCCATCGGCGCACCCTCGGGTTCAGCGTTCACCATCGGCTCGGGGCCTGCACCGTGCATCTTGCCGAACGCGTGACCGCCAACCACGAGGGCCACGGTCTCTTCATCGTTCATGGCCATGCGGCCGAAGGTCTCACGAATGTCCCGACCCGATGCGACGGGATCGGGGTTGCCGTTGGGGCCCTCCGGGTTCACGTAGATGAGGCCCATCTGGACCGCACCCAACGGGTTCATGAGTTCGCGGTCACCGCTGTAGCGCTCATCGTCGAGCCACACGTTTTCGGGACCCCAGTAGACATCCTCTTCCGGAGCCCAGACGTCTTCACGACCGCCGGCGAAACCGAAGGTCTTGAAGCCCATGGATTCGAGGGCCACGTTGCCGGTGAGGATCATGAGGTCGGCCCAGGAGAGCTTGCGGCCGTACTTCTTCTTGATCGGCTCGAGGAGGGCGCGGGCCTTGTCGAGGTTGCCGTTGTCCGGCCAGGAGTTCAGCGGAGCGAAGCGCTGCTGACCCGAGCCGCCACCACCGCGACCGTCGTGGGTGCGGTAGGTGCCAGCGGAGTGCCAGGCCATGCGGATGAAGAACGGGCCGTAGTGTCCGTAGTCAGCCGGCCACCAATCCTTGGAGTCGGTCATCAGCGCCGTGAGGTCGGCCTTGACCGCAGCGAGGTCGAGCGTCGCGTGCTCAGCGGCGTAATCGAAGTCGGGATCCATCGGGTTCGACTTGGACGAGCCCTGGTGGAGGATGTTGAGGTTCAGCTGGTTCGGCCACCAGTGCTGGTTGGCCTGGCTGCCACGAGCCGAATGGTCGTTGTGCAGCACCGGGCACTTTGCGTCGTCAGTCATATTTCCTTTTGGCTCCTGCGGGTTGGGTTATTGATTGGAGAGGTTTGGTATTCGGTGTGTGCTGTCTCAGGAGAGACAGCGGGGGCACCGACCCCAGTAGACGACCTCGGCTTCGTCGATTTCGAAGCCGTGATCGTCTTCGGCGTGCAAACAGGGAGTGGCCCCGACCGCACAGTCGATGTCGAAGATCAGGTCGCAGTCGCGACAGATCAGGTGATGATGGTTGTCTCCCACGCGGTCCTCGAACCGAGCAGGTGAGCCGGTCGGCTGGATGCGACGGATCAACCGCTTGTCGGCCAACGCGCCCAGCGTGTCGTAAACCGTCTGGCGCGAGATCGAACCGATCTTGCTCCGGACGAACTCCGTCAGCTCTTCTGCCGTAGCGTGCGGAGCTGCCGTCACAGCTTCCATCATGGCCAGACGCTGCGCTGTGACTTGGAGGCCCGCGCTCCTGAGCTGCTGCTCGAAGCTCTGCCCCTCGGCGATCGGTTCCTCGATGGCATCGGGAACGGAAAGCTCTTCTTCCACGGCGTCGGTCAAGACTTCCCAGTCAAACACCAATTCTGGACAGAGTCAAGAGTTGTGGCAGGCGAGCGTCAACCAGAGCGAGTGGCTGACTCGTCCGCTCAGTGATAGCCAAGGCGGATGACCCCCGATGCCATGCTTCCGCTCGCTGACCTCGTGGTCATCGACCTGACGGTGGCACGTGCCGGGCCCACCGCCGTCCGTCAGCTGGCCGATTGGGGTGCCGACGTGATTCGCATCGAGCCACCGGACACTTCCATTCGGGGGCAACTGACGGCGGACTTTCTCAACCTCCACAGGAACAAGCGAGCGCTCGCGCTCGATCTCAAGACCGAGGCTGGCCGCAGTGTCTTGCACGAGATCGTTGCCCAAGCAGACGTGCTCGTGGAGAACATGCGTCCGAGGGTCAAGCGAGCCCTCACATTCGACTGGGAGACGGTCTCGGCGCTCAACCCGCGGCTGATCATGGGATCAATCTCCGGGTTCGGCCAGACCGGGCCGTATGCGGAGCGCGGAGGTGTCGATCAGATTGCGCAGGGGCTCTCCGGAATGATGAGCGTGACAGGGCATCCCGGCCAGGGGCCTGTTCGGGCTGGCGCCGCCGTGTCCGACATGGCCGCCGGCCTCCAACTGGCGGTGGGCATCCTCGTCGCCTTGCACGAGCGGGAACGCACCGGCGTGGGACGATGGGTGCACACATCGCTCGTCGAGTCGATGATCGGAATGCTGGACTTCCAGGCAGCTCGGTGGACCGTCGATCGGGAAGTTCCGCCTCAGGCCGGCAACGATCACCCGACCCTCCGCCCCATGGGGCTGTATCCCACGGCTGACGGCTACCTCAATGTCGCTGCGGCATGGGGAGCGCTCTGGACGGAGTTTTGCAAGGCGATCGACAGAGCAGAGCTGCTCACGGACTCCCGGTTCGCCTCTCCCACCGATCGGGTGGACAACCACGACGAACTCACCGAGATCATCAACGCCGCACTCTCCAGCCGGAGCACTGCAGAGTGGGTGGACGTTCTCAACGCCGTTGGCGTGCCCGCTGGCGCTGTCAACAACATGGCGGCGGCATTCGAGGATGTGCAGGTGCAACACCTCGGTGTCGAGGCTTCAGTGCACCATCCGTTGCGGGGAGACATCGGCGTCGTGCGCAACGCCGCGACGATCGAAGGCATCGACAGCGCCATTCAGGTGCCGAGCCCAGTCGCCGGTCAACACTCCCGTAACATTCTCGAGCAGTTCGGGCTGCCAGCCGAGAAGATCGACGAGCTTGTGCTCGATGGCGTGGTGACCGAATGGGCTCCGGAGGGCCAAGAAACCGACCGCACCCCGGGCCAATGAGCCGAGACGCAGCGCCTTCAGTAAGATCCTCCAGGTGCTCGACATCTTGGCCTTCGCCGCCGGTCCCTCGACCGGGGCTGCAAGCGGCTCCGGCTCGCTGACACTGCTGATCGTCTACATCGCCATTGCGATCGGCGTGTCGTTCCTCTGCTCCATCATGGAAGCGGTGCTGCTCAGTGTCTCGCCCGCCTACATCGGTGCGTTGGAAAAGGAGAAGCCCGACGTGGCGGAGCGGCTCCGTGAGCTGAAGTCCGACGTTGATCGGCCGCTCGCTGCCATCCTTACGCTGAACACTGTTGCCCACACGATCGGCGCCGCCGGTGCCGGTGCCGAAGCCGCCGCGTATTTCGGAAACGGTGCGATCGGCATCTTCTCGGCCCTCCTCACCCTTGGCATTCTCGTGTTGAGCGAGATCATTCCCAAGACCCTCGGTGCGGTCTACTGGCGAGGCCTTGCCCCCATCGTGAGCCGCATGCTGAAGCCGCTCATCTATGCCCTCTACCCGCTCGTGCTCATGTCGCAGTGGTTCGCCAAGTTGCTCACTCGAGGTGAGAAGAGCGGCGACGTGAGTCGCGAGGAACTGGCGGCACTGGCCGACATCGGCGCTGAAGAGGGCGTGCTCGGTGATCAGGAAGCACGACTCTTCAAGAGCGTGCTCCGTTTCGAGAGTCTGCTCGTCTCCGCCGTCATGACCCCGAGAACGGTGCTCGTCGCCTTCCCTGAGTCGGCGACTGTCGACCAGCTCGTCGACGCCAAGCGCCCATTCTCTCGGTATCCGATCTACGCCGAGAACCAGGATGGCATCACCGGTTACGTGCTGTTGAGCGATGCGCTCACCAAGGTGGCCGACGACGCACACAACACTCCGCTCTCCACGCTTCGGCGCGACATGTTCACGGTCTCCGAAGACGAGTCGCTCCTGAAGGTCTTCGATCGCCTCGTCGAAGGACGAGAGCACATTGCGCTCGTCGTCGACGAGTACGGCGGCACGGCTGGCATCGTCACGATGGAAGACGTGATCGAGACGCTGCTCGGCCTCGAGATCACCGACGAGACGGACAAGAACGAAGACATGCAGCTGCTCGCTCGAGACCAGTGGCGGGCACGTGCCTCCCAGCTCGGCCTCATCGATCAAGCAGAACGTGAGGCCGTCATTCGGCTCGGCCTCACCGGTGGCGAGCCGCCTCGCCCCGAGGCCTGATCAGCTCTCGGTGTGCCGTGCCTTCAGTGCAGCCTTGTCGACCTTGCCAATCGGCAGCATCGGAAGCTCATCCAACACGATGACCTGCTTCGGCACCTTGTAGTTGGCCAGCCGTTCCCGAACGCCTGAACGCACCACTTCGGGATCGGGCGCTGCGTCGGCCGTGCCCATCACGTACGCCACACCCACTTCTTGGAAGGTGGGATCGGGGACGCTGATGACCGCCGCCATGGAGACGTCCGAGCACTCCTCCAACGCGAGTTCAACTTCGCGGGGATACACGTTGTAGCCCCCGCTCTTGAACATCTCGCTCATGCGGCCAACGATCTGGATGTAGCCGTCGTCCCGCCGTACGGCGAGATCACCGGTGCGGAGCCAGCCCTCGTCGGTAAAGGCGTCCTTCGTGGCCTCCGGACGGCGCCAGTATTCGAGCATCGTGAAGTCGCCCTTCACTTGGATCTCGCCCGCCTCACCCTCGGCGGCCTCTCGCCCATCGGGATGCCAGATGCGAAGCGGTTGACGGTCATCCGGCGTGCCAACCGTTGTGACGAGAAGATCGATCGGGTCAGTCAAACCGCTGTAGGTGACACCACCGGTCGTCTCGCTCATGCCGTAGCCCATCGTCGCTCGTCGACATTCAGCCTTGTCCATCAGCGCTTCGAGCAGCTCAGCCGGCATCGCCGCACCACCCCAGGCGATGAGATCAACGGAGGTCAAATCGAAGCGATCGAACTCCGGATGATTCACGCACATCTGCAGCATGGTCGGAACACCAGCAATGGTGTTGAGGCGCTCCCGTTCGATGGTCGACATCATGGCGACCGGGTCGAACCGTTCCTGGAAGTGCAGCGTGCCGCCGCCCGTCATCGTGCGAGCGCAAATGTCGCCGATCGCGCCGATGTGGTTGATGGGCAGGTTGCAGATGATCGTGCGATTGTCGAGGCCCTTGCGTTCAACCGCGATCACGTTGCAGATGTTCGAGGCTCGATGACTGATGAGCGCGCCCTTCGGCCGCCCCGTGCTGCCGGACGTGTAGACGAGGAACGCCCCATCGCTACCCTGGACTGCGCCTCGTCGTGCCGCAAGCTCGGCATCCGTCACCGAGTCGGCCGCTGCTGCGAAGTCGCCCCACGCCCGCGCACCTTCCAGCTTGGACGGGTCGTCGAACACGACGAGCTGGCGAATGGTTTCGTGACCAGCCACCAACGACTGCAGCTTCTCCGTTTGGTCATCATCGGCGGCAACGCTGAAGGCCATCACGACCGACGGCTCCGCGTCGACGAGCACGTGTTCGAGTTCGCTCTCGGTGTACTTCGGGTTCAGGCCGAGCCAGATCCCACCGACGCTCGTGACAGCAAGAAAGTTGATGAAGAATTCGGGGCGAGGTGCGCTGAGCATGGCGACGCGATCGCCGATGCCGACGCCGGCCGCGATGAGGGCACGGGCCGTCTGGTCCACCTGTTCCTTCGTCTCTTGATAGCTGAGCCGGTGATCGTCGAGAACGAGGAAGTCTTGGTCTGGCCGCTCGGCCGCCTGTCGGTCCAGATGATCAGTGATCAGCTCGAGAACCGGTGGAGTCACTGGCTCGTGATCAGCGGGGATCGAGGACGTCATGAGGCGGTGTCTCCAGTATCGAGTTGTAGGTAGCCGAGCCAGTCAGCCACGAGAGCAGGGGCATCGGAGCCTTGGACCTCGACCGTGGCGGCCATCGTCATCAATGCCGCGTTCTCGCCCTTGGTCACGAGATCACGAAGCTCGAAGCGGCCGCGCACGCTGCTGCCGACGGGCACCGGCGACAGGATCCGCACACGATCGAAGCCGTAGTTGAGCCGAAAGATCACGCCGTCCTGAGGAAGCTTGATGGACTTGGCGAAGCCGGTGAGGAACGAGAGCATCATGAAGCCCTGGACGATCGTGCCTCCGAACGGAGCGATGCGAGCAGCCTCCTCCGGGTCATTGTGAATCGGCCCGGCATCGCCGGTGAGGGCGGAGAACTGATCAATCGCATCCTGATCAACGTGCTTCCACGGGCTGACGCCAAGCTCTTGACCTCGGAGCGCAGCAAGCCCCGGAAGCAGAAGAGAAATGTTGGCTTCGCTCATGATCAGGCCCTCTCGCTCGTGACGAAGTTGGTGATGGCGTCGAACGTGGGCAGCACGACGGGATCGAGCAGTGCCGACGGGGCGGCCTGCGCCGACCCGAAACGTGCGATCACCAGGTCGTTGCTCGGATCGATCGACAGGAACTGACCGTAGGCACCCCGGGCCTGGGGGCAGATCCGACCCTCAAAGTGACGAATCCACCACTGCGATCGATACGACCAGTTCGGCAGCGTGGGGTAGTCAGCGGCAGCGAAGGCCGCCTGGTCACCGCCGGCAAAGATCCCATCGAAGATTCGCGAAGGAAGGACCTGCCGGCCGCCGACCCGACCCCGGTCGAGCACGAACTGGCCGAACCGACCGAAGTCTCGCAACGTCATGGCGCTCGTTGTCTCCGCGCCGCTCGGGTCGAGAAGGTAGACGGCGTCGTGCTCGGCGCCGATGTGTTGCCAGATTCGCTCGGATGCAAGCGTGGCCAGCGTCTTCTGCGCGGCTCGGCGAACGAGCCAGCCGAGCACGAAGATGTTGGGCTCGTGGTACACGAAGTCGCCGCCGTGATGTCCTCGTTTCGCAAAGGTTGGGAGCACCTCGGCGATCGAGATCGTCTCGTTGCCCGGCCTGGGCGGGATCATCCCGGTGCATTGCAGAAAGCGCCAGACATCGGACTGCGGGTCGGTGTAGTCCTCGTCGTAGGCAAGACCCACTCGCATGTCCAGCACGTTGCGGACCGTGGCGTCTGCCCACGCCGATCCTTCAAGCTCGGGAATCAGCTCCGGCACGAGCGCTCCCGGATTGATCGCGCCATCGTCGATCAGCGACTCGGCCAGGAGGCCAACGACGGACTTGTTGCACGACATTGCCAGGTGCCGCAGGTGCGGTCCGCTCTCCCCGAAGTACTTCTCGCAGACGATGTCGCCCCGGTGCATCACGAGAAGACCATCGGTGTTTGTGGAGGCCAGCGCTTCGTCCCATGGAAGCTCGCCTTGATCGGTTTCGACCCGGATGTCGCCGAAGTCCAGCAAGGCCCGTGTCGCGACACGTGCGGCACCACTCCCCCGCCATACCGACCGGGTGGGGACCAGCTCATCGATGTGGTTGTACGACCAGCGAGCTTGGGGCCAGGCCATGAACGATCCATCGCCGAAGCGGATGCGCTTGTCGACCGGCGGGGGAAAGCCCTCCATCCAACCATCGCGATCCGAGCCAGTTTCTGCGCCAGGGCCAGACATATCCGGACGGTACCTCAATCGAGCGTGAGGGCCAGATTGCCGGCAGCACGAGGTCGCATCATCCAGGCTGACCTAACGTCAAGGGCGGCCCTGAGACGATTCTCCCGCGCTTCTCGCCGCATCGGGCGTCTTCGTGCCAGCGTCGCGGTGGGAGGCCGAGCCGTCACTCGAGAGCATGGCCTCTACACCGGCAACGATGTGGGCAGCGAAGCGCCGCACAGATCGATCATGTTCCCGGCGTAGAACCCATCGAGCTCTTCATCGGTGCATCCGGCCAGCGACTCACCGAAGCGCTTCAGAGGGTTGCGCCCGCCCTCGACGTGGGGGTAGTCCGATGAGAACAGGCAGATCTCCGGGCCAGAGTTCTTGATGATCCATCCCGTGTCTTCGTGCGGGTACGGCGTCACCCGCACCTGTCGGCGAACGATCTCGCTCGGAGGCGCCGAGAGCCTCTGCAGCCGCTCCTCGTTCTTGCGGAACGCTCCGAATGCGGAATCGAGATAGCGCATCCACCCTGGGAGCCAGCTTGCCCCCTGCTCGATGATGCCGAGGCGTAGCTGCGGAAAACGGTCGAGCACGCCGTCCAAGATCAGGGTGGCGGCGGTCTGCATCGGGTTGGTCGGAATCGCCATGTAGTCGATCGATCGGAAGTTCTCGGCGCCGCCGTGGAAGTCCGGAACTGCTGGCAGACCGTTGACAAAGTAGGAGGGAGAGAGCAGTTCCCCTCCCCCGCCCACGTGCATCAGGATCGGCACGCCGGCTTCCTCGGCCTGGGCCCAGACTCGATCCAGCGCAACGTGGCTGGGCGAATGGTTGCGAGGGCAGGCGGACGCGATCATCAAGCCCTTGGCCCCCGCAGCGATCGCTTCACCCGCCTGCTGAGCCGCGCGTTGGGGGTCGGCCAGTGCCACGTAGTGAACGGCCAAGAGGCGTTCGTCGACGTCGCAGAAGTGCGCCATCCCTCGGTTGTGGGCCTCCGCCATTGCGTAGGCCAGATCCAGATCATCCGCATGTTCGGCGGACTGGAGCAGGCTGCTCGACCACGTGTTGAACACGAACTGGCTGGCGAAACCCAGCATGTCCAGCGCCTGCGAACGGTGATCGCGCTCGAACGATCCGACGGCGTCGTAGTTCTTGCGCAACATGAGTTGCGTCTCATCCGCCCGATAGTCCGGATCGCTGTGAAGCGGGCAGGTGATGGCCGCCCAGTCCGTGGGCTCTTGCCCGGCCTGCTCACCGATCGCAGAAATGCCAAGCGTGGGCATTCGATCTCGCCAGCCGTTCGGAGCGTGCGTTTTGAGCCAGTCATGCGGCTCCATGAGGTGGCTGTCAGCATCGTGATAGAGCCGTCCGGATGCGTACGTCATGTCGATCCCCTTCTGCGTCACCAGCAGACGTACTGTCTACTCGTCGTCACCGAGCCGGTCGAGTGAGGGGCGTCGTGCGGCCGGGATTCAGAGGAACGGGCCGCACTAGGGTCGAGCCCATGCCCACCCTTGCCGAACACCTCGAATCCGACACGGTTGCGCTCGATGACCTGCACGGCACCTACGGGCCAATGCTGCACATTGTCCGGGAACTGATCGGCGTGGTGCCGGACTGCGACACCTACCTGGAGATCTGGCCTGCCGGCTTCCGCACGTACAACCTGTGCGTTCCCAACTTCCTGAACTTGCCCGCGTCGGTTGTCAGCCGGGGCGACCTGAAGGCCCACATGGGGCTGGCCATGTACACCTCGAGTCGGGCCGCAGAATGTCCGTACTGTGCCGCACACACCTGCTCCTACGCGCTCCGCCGTGGGGCCTCTGAGGGTGCCGTCGACGGCTCCAACCGCACTGAGCTGGAACAGGCGGTCGTGACACTCGCCGAGAGCATGGCCTCCGAGCCCTCCACCTGGGATCGCTCGATCGTTGACGAGCTCGGCCAGCATCTCTCCGCCGATGACATCGAGTGGATCGCCATGTCCGTGGGGATGATGGGGTTCCTCAATAAGTTCATGGATGCGATCTCGGTTCCACTCGAGGTCGAGGCAATCAACGACGTGGCCGAACTGATCGAGCCCACTGGATGGGGCGTCGGCCGTTCAGGCTGGCGCAATGGAACCATGGAGCGCGCCACCTCGAAGGTGCCGGTCGACTCCGCCGGGCTGTACGCCCGCATGATTCGCCAGGGCCCAAAGGCAACGTTGATCGAGCGGGGCTGGACGAAGCACCTCCCCAGCTCTGCCCCGGATCTTCGCCGCTACCTCCGGGAGCATCGGAACGTCGATGTCCCGGTCCTCTCGCGGATGCGTCATGCCAAGCCGATGCGTGGGCTGGCCGCAATGTTCGACCAGAACCTGGACCCAACGACCTCGAGCGTGGGCCTTGGCGACAAGGCGCTGGCCGGTCTCGTGTATGCATCGATGGTCGGCGATGCTTCGCTCATCGACGTTGGACGCTCGGCCGCTTCGGCTCACGGCGTCGCCCCGACAGCGATCGACGCAGCAATCGCCGCCGGTGCCGACGCTGCGTTCCCACTTCGCAGCGACGCCGAACTCGCCGACCCCGGTTTCAGGTCGCCACATGCCGAGCCGGGTCACACGCTGGCGGTCATCAAGCTCGCCCATGCGATTGCGCCGAGCCCTGCCGTCACCACCGACGAGCTGGCAGCGGCAACGGCAGAGGCGCTCAGCTCTGCAGAGGTGATTGAGGTTGCCGTTTGGATCTCGGTGCTCCAGTTGGTGCACCGCATCACCCGCTTCTACAGCTGAGTCAGCCGCTTCGTCCC
>CALKTH010000066.1 GCA_937997485.1 uncultured Acidimicrobiales bacterium
CACACCCTCGAGCGCCAGCTCGCCCGGATCCTGGATGCCGTCGCGATCGAGATCGAGCCACACGAAGTCACCCAGACCGACGGGGATGAAACAACCCTCGACATCGCCGAGGCCGTTTGCCTTACCGAACAGGCCGGTTCCAGTGGTTGCCTCGCCGTCCAGGTTGCCAACGGAGAGTTGGCGTGAGTCCCGCTCGGCGCCGTCGTCGGTTTGCAACCAGACAAAGCCAGCGGTGTAGGGAACATCGCCGTCGTTCTCGTCGTATTGGACACCCACGACCTCGTCGAGGAAGGGGTGAGCCCATCCGCCTCCCAGGGTGGTCTCAGCGTGTCCAGAACCGGGATTCGAGCTTGATTGCCAACGCTCTGTGCCGTACCACTCCCGCCCGAGTCCCGGCCCACCGTGATACGTCGCTTGATTCTGTGACACGCCAGGATTCACGAACTGTCCGGTACAGCCGGCTTGCCCCTCGAGAGCCCACGTGGGGTTGTTCGGATCCCCGCTCGTGTTGCAGACCTTCAACAGTTCGCCCGCACTTCGAGGGTTAACGATGTCAGCCGCCCCCGTCGGGGGGTAGTTGCGGTCGCCCAGCTGGTCACCGTTGCGATCCAGCAGCGAAAGGGTCAGTGATCCATCACGCTCAACGTTGATGTCGGAGAACAGCGCCTGGGGGTGCAGCGGGAGAATGCGGTTGAAAGCCGGGTTGACATCATTGAAGTCGTCGATCCACGGGCGGAAGTTTCCGCCGTCGATGTCGTTGCCGAAGGTCGACACGCAAAGAGTGGCGTGGGGGCAGCCGCGGTCGTACTCGAGGTTGATGTCCAGGACTCTCGTGGCCGAGGAAGGAACCACGCCGCCGTTGTTGCCAACTGGGTTCATTTCCAGCTCGAGCATCACGGCGGTCAGGTCAGATTGTTGCCCGGAGGTCTCCGCCGTACACGAAACGCCGACGTACATGCGGCCGCCGTCGAGCGGTTCCAGGGCAAAGGGGTACCAGTCGGAGCCGTTGCCAGTTCCCGGGCACGCCACATCGTTGTCGGTGATCGAGTAGTTGCCGAGGTACGTGAGGTTGCCGTTCACGGCATCAGACGCGTCGTAGGCCATGATCGCCTTGGCATCGATGTTGGTCACCAGCAGCGTGCGACCGTCCGGAGTGACGTCGATGTCGCCGATGCCGCTCTTGCCGACACGGGCGTACGCCTCGACGTCCCGGCTCGGCTGGGTGGGTCCAGCGGTGTCGGCATCTCGAGCGCCGATCGTTCCGTACGAGGGGCCACCCAGACCATTGAGGTTCGCCGAGAAGGGCGTCTCGTTGGGGTACACGAACCAGTAGAGGCCGGCCATCCCTTGCGGACCGAACTCAACATGGCGCTTCAGATAGGCCGAGGTGAAGAGGACGCTGTCCCACTCGTCGTACGCGATGCCCCACACCGAGCCGAGGCTTTCCTTGTCTGAGATCTTCTCGGTGATACCGGTGTTCGAGTAGTTCGCGGCGACGAGTACGTCCTGGGGACCAGCCGCACTGCGGTCGCCGTTCACGAAGCAGGTCGTCCAGAGCTTGCCCTGGACGTTGTTGGCATTGCCGTCCGCTCCGGTTCCGACTGCGGGGCAGAGGGACGGAGGCAGGACGCCAAAGTCCAGAGTCTCACCAGCCGTGGCGAAGGCCACGGTTCCTCGGTGGTCATCGCCGAGAAACGTCTCTTGCCAGTTCGCCGTTTGAGCCGCAGCAGAGAACTCCATCTCCATGCGAACCGTCGAACCACTGAGCCCGGTGATGTCGACCGAGTAGGAGACGCCCGCAGCGCTCGAGGACACCGTCGCCACCGAAGATCCGCCGTCGGCGTCATACGCCGTCACCGTCACACCCCCTGGAGGGAAGAGTGACTCACCGAGCTCGAGCTCCTCACCGTCGTCGATCGCTCCGTCGCGATCGAAGTCGGTGAAGATCGTGCCCGTGATGGGGTCATCTCCCGGGGCTGCCGCCACCGGGGCGGCCCACGCCACCACCGTCGAGAAGACAGCAATCGCTGCTACTACTGCACAAAGATGTCGCCACATCGGTTATCCGAATCCCTCGGTTCTGTACTCACCACCCGCACGGATGAGTTACGCCAACAAGAGTGTCGACACTTCTCGATGCAAGCTTGAGCAACTTTTCCCATGAGACAAGTCCGGTTGCCCCACTTTGATCCGCTAGTTGAGAGCTCTTCGAAACGTCACAGAGATATCCCATAGAGAGCGTTCAGAGCGACTTCACCTTGTGTGCCGTTGAGCGAGCGCAAAAGACGGGAGAGCGAGGCAACATCGATGGCTCTCGTAGGACTCACACGTCCACGATCTCATGGATGGAACAGAGATATCCTCGAGGGGGATTCGTTCCATCGGTCCACGAAATTCGCTACCGCCCGCCGACGTTCACCCCCGCCACAGAACTGATCCGATACCTCGTCAGAGGCAGAGCACACGTTGTCTCCGGGTACGAACGAGCCCCATTCTGCACACAGACTCGTGGTTCGATCTCACTGCTCGGGCGGAGCCGTGGGCACGTAGTCCAGATCCCAGTGCGCCCCGAGTGAGCTACCCACGCTCACCTCGCGAGCAGCGTTGCGGCCGGGGCGCAGGCCGACAAGGCAGACAGCGGTTGCGCCGGTCACCACCACGAGGTGGAGGAGGAGCCAGGTCCACAAGTAGTTGCTGGAGACGATTCGGTCGCCGAGGGTGATGAAGACGACATCGTCGCCTAGCAGCCACGTGTAGCCGCGAACGTTGCGGGCCCCGCGAATGGCGAGCTGTTGCCATGGCAATGCTTGACCAGAGATGACGCCTCCGAGCGTGGCCGCGCCGAGCGCCACACCGAGCAGAACTCGGAGTGAGAAGTTCTCGGCGCGTTGCAGCACGGCGAGCACGCCGCACAACGTGGCGCTCACAAGAAACGCCACCGAGGCAACCCGGTGTACCTGGTTCAGCCGATAGCCGAGCACGACATCTATGGGCAGGCCGTCCAGACCTGTCGGCGGAAGGATCACCGGCCGGAAGTAGAACCAGAGCCCGACGCCGGTGGCCAGGAGAATCAAGAACAGACCGAGCGTAAACCGGTAGACCCAGCCAAACGCGACGCTGAGCACGTCCCCACTCACCGGGGCGTGAGCGGCAAGGCGACGGTGCCGGCTTCGGTCGCCAAATGCGTCATGGCGATGTCGTGCTCGTCCATCGGGACACGCTCGACAAGGAAGCCGTCGCTCACGCCAACGATGGCAGCGCCAGGGCGAAGACGGGCGAGAAATCGGTCGTAGTAGCCGGCACCAAATCCCAGCCGCCCGCCGTGTCGATCGAAGGCGAGGCCGGGCACCATCACGGCCGCAATGTCCTCGTCGGGAACGACCGTGGCGGAAGCAATGGGCTGTGAGTAGCCGTAGTGGTGCCGCTCCCGTTCGGCACCGTGAGGATGGATGGTGAGGGTCCGTCCCGCCTCCGGTGTTCGTGTCAGAGCGAAGGCCCGATTCGGCAAAGCTTCCACGAGCGGACCGAGCTGCGGTTCTCCCGGCATCGCGTCGAACAGCACGATCCATCCCTCATCGATGCCGGCCAAGAAATGGACGAGACCAGCACGGATGCGTGCGTGGTCAACGTTGAGCGCAGCACGGTTGCGCTTTGCTCGGTCACGCATCGCCTCCTTCGCCTCGTTCATCCCCGCACTCTATGGTTCGGTCCATGTCGGTCCAGACCAGCAATGTCGGCGAAGCGGAACGAATTGCTCGTGCCCTGTCCGAATTCGTGCGGGTGCCGAGTGTCAACCCACTGCAAGCTGGGCCCATCTCCGGGCCCGGAGGCGAGCGAGCGATGGCCGAGATCGTGGCCGAGCGGGCGGCCGATCTGGGCGCCGAAGTCGAACTCGAGGTGGTCCTCGATGACCGCCCGAACGTGTACGCCAGCTTCGAGGGAACGTCCGACCACACCGTTGCGATCGACGTCCACCTCGACACGGTCGGCATCGAGCACATGACCGACGACCCCTTCGACGGGCGCATCGAAGATGGCCGGGTCTACGGCCGCGGCTCGGTCGACACCAAGGCCTCCTTCGCGGTAGTGCTCGACGTGCTTCGCCAGATGAAGACAGCCGGTCAGACGCCCGTTCCGAATGTCGTGCTCGTTGGCACCATCGCCGAGGAGGTTGGCGGGTTACTCGGAGCCGTGGCCTTCGGCCGATGGCTCAAGCGCCATGACCGAGAGCTCCACCAGCTGATCGTCGCCGAACCCACCCTTTGTGCTCCCGTCCACGGACACAAGGGAGCGCTCGGACTGGACGTTGAGATTCGGGGAGTCGCCGCCCACTCCTCCACACCTGAGCTCGGACTGAACGCAATCTCGGCCGCATCCAGAGTTGTTGCTGCGATGGATGCGGAGAACGAGCGGCTCGTCGCCGCGGGAGGCACGACCGCTGTTGGGCCGGGCACGGTGAGCGTCACGAAGATCAAGGGAGGGGCTGCGCCCAACATCATCCCGCCTGACTGCCGGGTGTTGATCGGCCGCAGGCTTGCGCCGGGTGAGGTCGGCGATGAGGTGATTGCCCACCTCGAGGCGCTCATCACCGAGGCTGCCGCACCGGCGGAGGTCACCGTGGCCTTGAGCTACGGCCGGGCTGTCCCCGCCTTCTACTCATCACCCGATACTCCGCTCGTGCAAGATCTCGCTCGGTGGGGTGGCACCGAGCCCACGGTGGCGACGTATGGCAGCAACGCACTGGTGTACGACGGAGTCTGTGCCCAAGCGGCACTCTTCGGGCCGGGCTCGATCGACCAGGCTCACAAGGCAGTGGAGTGGGTGGACATGAGCGAATTGGCTCGGGCGGCTGACGTCTACCGAACGTGGCTGACGTCGTCGGCAGCCCGGAACGTGGCCTGATTGTCTTGCGAACGGCGCGTAGGTGATTTCACCCGCTTGTCGCTCGCTCGAGGGTCGAATTGACTAGACAGTGCCGGTGGTCTGACCCGCCGACCACAACCGGCCCGCGCTGGACCTTTCATGCTGTCCCACGTTCTTCACACGCTTCGCTCTCCCAGATTTCAGCTGACCGTGCTCCTCAGCGCGCTCTCGGCGCTCGTCGTCGCTGGCCCGCTCGCTCACTCGGCTCTCACCGCTCGAAGTGCCCAGATCGGCGCCACGAACGGGTCAACGACCGTAACGGAGTCGCCGCTGCCCGGTGACCTCATCGACGCGCCGGGCTCAGTGCCCGAAGACCCCCCGCTGCCTGAAGATGGCATCGACGGTTCGGTGGCACTGCCGAGTGCTGATGACGCATCCAAGATTGTGGTTGACGGGCTCACTGAACTCGTCGCCGGGCCCGTCGTTTCCGAGCCAAACCAACCGGAGTCCACGCCACGAACCCCAGCAACCGGCGAATCAACACCGGCGCCGACGACGCAGCCCACAGAGGACAACAGCGGCGAGACGACCCCGCGCCCGACCACCCCCGCCGCTGTCACCGCCAGCACTGGTCCGGGTCCGGAAGCGCCCTCGCTGGAAGGACCCGACCCGTTCGTGTCCCCCACCTCAACAACTGCCCTACCTCGCACCAGCTCCACGAATGTGGCGAAGCCGCAGGCCTCCACCACACTCATCAGCGCCTCCACCACGCTTCCCAGCACAACGGCGGCTCCGACGACCACGACCGCGCCGAACGATGAGACGGGCAGTGGCGATACGAACGGCGGTGCGAACGGCAGCGTCGGCACGACGGTTCCCGACGCCGCCTCCGAGAGCGACACGCCAACAACGACCGCTGCACCTTCTGTCCCACCATCAACGGTTGATATGTGTTCACTGGATCTGCCGGACTCGATCGAGACCGGCGACGACTGCACGATCCTTGATCTCCTTCCCGGTCTCGGAGAGGTTGAGCTTCCCCCGACAACGGTGGCGCCCCCTGTTTCGACACCGCCGACGACTGACGCATCGGCCACCGGGGCACCCACCACGACGCCCGTGTCACCAACAACCGGATCCTCCACGCCGGCGACGTCGACGCCCGAAGCATCGACATCTCCGACGGGCGTGGCTTCAACGGACGGACTGGGCATCGACGTCAGCTGAGTAGCGATTGCTCTGGATCTGGCCTTTGCTATGTCCATGACGGAACCAGCCGCTCCCCCGCCCGGACAAGCCGACGACAAGGACTGGACGTGGGTGCTCGACCGGCCGTGCCCCGAATGTGGGGCTGCCGTGGGTGAGCTGAGCCTGGCTGATGTTGCCGCGGCGAATCGAGAGAACGCTGCTGGATGGCGAGACGTACTCGGCCGAGGCGACGCCTGGGTTCGTGCCCGCCCAGCGAAGGACGTGTGGTCACCGCTCGAGTACGCGTGCCATGTGCGCGACGTCTTCCGGCTCTTTGCGGTGCGACTCGACCTGATGCTGACCGAGGATGACCCCATGTTTGCGAACTGGAATCCCAACGAGACGGCCGAGGCAGCGCGCTACGACTTGGCGGATCCAGCAATCGTTTCGGCCGAGCTCTCAGAGGCGGCTGAAGACCTCGCAGTGGCCTTCGAGCAAATCACCGAGGAACAGGCACAGCGGCCCGGGCGGAGGAGTGATGGAGCCAAGTTCACCGTGCTCAGCTTTGCCCGCTACGAAATTCACGACCCGATCCATCACCTGTGGGATGTAGCTTCTCCCTCATGATCATTGACGACATTCGGGCCGACCTGAAAGACGCCATGAAGGCAAAGGACGTCGTGAAGCTCCGTTCGCTGCGCGCCATCATCGCCGCAGTCCAGGAAGCCGAAGTGTCGGGCAGTTCCGCAACAGAGCTCGACGATGCTGGCGTCCAGAAGATCATTGCCGCACAGGTGAAGCGGCGACTCGAAGCAGCTGAGGCGTTCGACGCAGGCGATCGCCCGGAGAAAGCTGCCGACGAGCGAGCCGAGATGGCCGTGCTCGAAACGTACCTCCCGGCGGGTCTTTCCGACGAGGAAGTCGAAGCGCTTGTGACCTCAGTGATGGAGGCCAACGGCTTCACCGAGAAGTCGCAGATGGGTGCGGCGATGAAGGCCGTGAATGCCGAGGTCGCAGGTCGGGCCGATGGCCGCCAGGTGGCGGCTCTGGTCAAGTCTCGACTGGCCTAGCCAGGCTGGCCCCCGCGGCGACCAGGCGGGGCACCTCGTGCTGCACTGCGGGAGAGGCGGTCGGCGAGAAGCGGTAGCTCGGTCCGTACAGACTGATCGTGGCAACGCACTCCGCATCGACACCGATCACAGGAACGGCGAAGCCGTTGACGCCAACATCGAGTTCTTGGTCGGTCCACACGAACCCGTCAGACCTCGCTTGCCCGAGCCGACGGCGGATCGCCTGCGGCGTTGTCACCGATTGCGGCGTGGCCGCTTCGAGCGGGCTACCTGATTGCGAGAGTGCTGAGGCGATGCGGGCCTTGGGCCAGAACGCCATAGTCATCAGTCCCGGGGCCACGAGATGGAAGGCGTGGCGCTCGGCGGAGAGATCCGGTGCGGAGACGGGATTGGCCGAGTTCACCTGGGCGACGTAGAGAAGTGCGTCTCCATCGTCGACGCTGAGAGCGGCGTTCTCACCGAACCGCTGTGCGAGGTCGACAAGCAGCGGTCGAAGCTGGTCGGCCAGGAGGGGTGCGGCAGTGCGCTCGGTGTCGAGCGTTGCCAGTGCGCTGCCGGGAACGACTCCCCCATCTGCGGTGCGGGCCACCATTCCCAGATTCTCGAGAATCCCGATGAGCCGGGAGGCGGTGGAGCGGGGAAGCCCGGCTCGACGACCCAGCTCTCGCACACCGACGGTGCCCTCAGCGGCAACAACCAACTGCAGCAGCCGAAAGGCGCGCTCGATGGGACCCTCGCTTGCAGCTGTCGAGAGGCTGGCTGGACTCGCGGAAGTGCTTGCCCTTGGTGTGACGTCCGACATACGCTGACATCCTACTCAACAGGACGTCCCGAAGATTGGGACACCTTCTTTCGAAGCGTTCAATGGCCTCAACACCGCTCACTCCCGACTTCTACCGCTACGAGTGGCATTCGCTCACTTCGGCCGCTCTGGATGACCGGTTCGTCTCGCTCAGGTGGCCTGATGGCGCGACGCTCCGGGCATTCGATCTCTGGCTCTTGGAGAGCGGAGTCGGCACCGGTGTTGACCCCGCCACTCGAGAAGGTCTGCTCGACCCGGCACACATGAATCCCGACGTGCGACTCCGGCACGCGGACCTCACCGAGGACGGAGCGCTCGCCGTTGCCTTCTCGAACGGTGTCGATGCCGAGTACCACCCCGGTTGGCTCCGGCATGTCGCCGATCGACAACACCTCCCGTCGTCCTGGATGCCGAAGATCATCACCTGGACACCCGCTTCATTGCCGGAACCACCGACGCACGATGCAACCCAGGTGCTCACCGAGCCGGAGATCCTCACCGAGTTCGTGAACGATCTGGTCAGCTACGGCATTGCCCGGTTCCGAAACCTCTCGACCGAGTTGGCGGACGTGCAGCAGATGATGGCCCGGGTCGGGCCGATGCGGGATACGAATTTCGGCATGGTCTGGGACGTGAAGGCCATCGTGGATCACGCCGGTTCATCGGACACCAACTCGACGGCGAACACGAACCTGCGGCTCGGGCCACACACCGACCTGCCCACCCGCGAGATCCCGCCTGGCTTTCAGTTCTTGCACTGCATGGTGAACGAGACCGAGGGCGGGTTCTCCACCATGGCCGATGGGGCTGCGGTGGTTGCTGCGCTCCAGGAGCAGCATGCAGAGCACTACGAGGCACTCACCACACTGCGGTGGGTGTTCTTCAACCGGGGTGAGGGCATCGACCACCGGTGGAGCGGCCCCATGATCGATCTGGGGGTCGAAGGCTCACCGCTCACGCTTCGTGCCTTCTATCCGGTGCGCGCCTTCCCCGACATGCCAGAGGCAGACATGCCTCGGGCCTACGAAGCGATGCGAGTCTTCGCCTCGATGGCCGACGATCCAGCGTTTCGGATGACCTACCCGTTCGAGCCCGGCGATCTCGTCGCATTCGACAATCGGCGCATCCTTCACGGCCGCGACGCCTTTGCGTCCGGAGGC
>CALKTH010000067.1 GCA_937997485.1 uncultured Acidimicrobiales bacterium
GATCTTCTCGCCAGGCTCTGTCATCACGACTACGTGCGGCGAGAGCTGGGAAGCATCTCCGCTGGCGAAGGGCGCATCGCCGTCCGGGCATGGAACGAGCTTCCCGAGGATCTTCAGCGAGCGAATCGCTCGCTTGTCCGTTTCTACTTCGCAGACTCGGCGCAGCTCGGAGTGGAACTCATCGAGGCGGGCGACACACCCTCGAGGCTGGACGCCGACCGAATGGAAGATCTGGCGCGGCTCGAGCACGAGCGCTGGTGCAACGAGCGCCGCCGGAGCGGCTGGACGTTCGGCTCCGAGCGCGATGAGAACAGCAAGAAGCACCCTTCACTCGTCCCCTGGGACGATCTCGATGCTGAGGACCACCGGCGAGACCTGGACGCGATCGCACGGATGCCTACCCTGGCGTTCGTTCTCGGCCTTGGTTTCGGTGACAGCGCTGACTGACCCGGCTGGAGGTGTCCGCCAAACCGAGGGTGGCCTACTATCCGGCGACCCCCTTCGCCGAGCTGAGATTTCCCGCCGCGCATGTCCAACGTCTTCATCAGTCACAGTGGCGCAGAGGATCACGCGCGCCAGCTGAACGAGTGGTTGGTCGGCCAGGGCTTCGGCACCGTCTTTCTCGACTTCGACCGACAAAGCGGCATCGCGGCAGGGGCGCAATGGAAGCCCTACCTCTTCGAGCAACTCAACCGATGCGACCTGATGTTCTTCCTCGCGTCGGAGAAGTCCATGAGTTCGTCGTGGTGCTTGGCTGAACTTCACATTGCCCAGTACCTCGGCAAGACGATCGTGCCGCTGCGACTGGATGACTGTGACACGCGAGACGCGCTCGGCGACGTTCAGGTTCTCCCGTTTCCCGAAAATGGCAGCTTCGACTTCCTGACCCGCAGCCTCGGTGGCCGGTCCGCCATCCCTTGGGATTCGTCCCGAGCTCCCTATCCCGGGCTGGATGTCATGGATGAGGCGGACGCCGCCGTCTTCTTCGGGCGCCAGGAAGATCTCGACCTCATCGTGAACAGGGTGGAGGCAGCGCGAGCTCGGGAAGACAAGAGCGTGGTGGCGATCGTCGGTGCGTCCGGGGTTGGCAAGTCGTCACTTCTTCGAGCCGGTGTTCTACGCGAACTTCGGATGAAGACCAAGCGGTGGATCACGATCGGCCCGCTGAGGCCTCGAACAGACGGTCTCGATCAACTCGCTCGTGCCACACACGCAACCCTCGAAGAACATGGAATCGACCGCTCCCTCGAGCAGGTCAGGGCTGATCTGGCTGATCCAGCACGAGCGACCAGTCTCTGGACCGATCTCGCCCACGCCGCGAATGAGCCACAAGCGAAGATTCTCATCGTCATTGATCAGCTCGAGGAAGCCCTGAGCGGTGAGGCCCATCAACAGGACCCACTGTTCGATTCGCTGGCCGCATCGACAACGGGACCAGGGGCCCCGGTGATCGTTCTTGCCACGCTGCGCTCCGACTTCGTCGGCGCGTTCCAGCGGTACTTCCCAACGAGCCGCACCGTCGAGTTGGTATCGCTCGGTCCACTTGATCGCGAACAACTCGGCGACGTCATCAAAGAGCCAGCAAAGCGCGCCGGCATCAACATCGACGACGCGCTCGTGGCTCGTCTGCTTCGTGATTGCCCCAATGGCGAAGCGCTGCCCCTCCTGGCATTCACGCTGTCGAAGTTGCACTCAGAGTTCGGCGATGAGAACAGCTGGACCGTCGCCGGCTACAAGCAGCTCGGCGGGATGGAGGCGCTCATCGACAATGAGGCCGAGGCGATCATCGAAGACTTCGAGCGTGATGGTGGCGACCTCGAAGAACTCGAGCGAGCGTTCCTCGACCTCGCCAAGCTCTCGGAAGAAGAGGCTGAGGCCAAGTGGCTGCGGCAGAGCCAGGCGTGGGAGTTGATTCCCGAGGGGCTGCACGATGTGTTCGAGCAGTTCGTCAAGCGACGGCTGCTCGTCGTGAGCGGCAGAGCCAATGCCGCTGATGGATCTGGCCGCAGCGTTGAGGTCTCCCACGAGTCACTCTTCCGATTCTGGAAACGTTTGGAAGGCTGGCTCAGCCGAAATCGAGATGTCATTCGAACGCGCCAGTCGATCACGCGAGCTGCTCGGGAGTGGAACGACCGTGAGCGCAGAGACGAAGATCTCCTTGGCGAAGGGCGCCTGGAAGAAGCCGAGCGAATCTTCTCGCCAGGAATCGACCAGGTGGTCGATGAGTACGTCGCGACCTCGCGCAGTCGAATCGACCAACGAAACGCATCGTCGGCCCGAAGGAGGAGGCGCTTTGCGGTGGGAGCCAGCACTGTCGCGGCCGTGATGGCCGTCCTGGCGGCGTTCTCCGCCTTCTTCTTCTTCCAAGCGCGCAGCGAGGCTGCGCTCTCAGAAGCTCAGGCACTGGAGGCCACGGCGATCAACCTTCTCGACGAGAACCCGGCAGCAGCGCTTGCCTTGGCAGCCGAGAGCGTGGCGCTCACTGCTGTGCCACGAAGCGACTCTG
>CALKTH010000068.1 GCA_937997485.1 uncultured Acidimicrobiales bacterium
CCGCCTTCGGCGGGGACGTTTCGGTTTCTCCCCTCACGACACGTCGAGTCGGGGAGAGACCAGGGGGGCAGGACGGTCGTCGACCGGTCCTGCCCACTCCTGCGCATCTGATGGTGCCGTGCCAGGCAGTCAGCCCATCTCGATGATGTCGATGACATCGACCGTGCCGTTGTCACCGGCAACGATGGGATTGCGCTGAGCGATCTCCACGGCCGCGGCGTGGTCTGTCGCCTCGACGATGGCGTAGCCGGTGACCCCACCGCTCACATCGCTTGTGCCGCCTGCACTGACGGCGGTGGCCTGTCCGCCCTGACCGCCGGCGTCGACGATCGCCGGCCCGAGCGAGCCGTACCAGCCACCCCAGGCCTGGCCCATCTCGGCCTGTCCGGCCTCATCAGTCGGGTAGTCGCCGGTGAAGTGCATCAACAGCAGGAACTTGCTCATGGGGTTTCTCCCTTGTCATGGCCGACGCTCATCGCCGACTCACCCTCATGTCGCAACCGTTCGCCGATCTCGACAGAGCAAAGAGAAAAACTCTCGAAGCGGTGGGTTCTGGTGAGTGCTTGGTGTCTGACCCCCATCACCTACCAGCCCTGTCAGAGAGGTCGGGTGAGTGCGGCCCGGGCCGGCCCGTTGTCTGCTGGGCTCAGCGGCCACGGTTCTGGAGGCGCTGAGGCAGCCATTTGTGCACCAGCACCTCGAGAACGAGAGAAGCGGGCAGGGAGGGTTCAGTCCTGCTCTCGGAGGAACTCTTCGAGCTCCTCGATGAGCACGGCGGTCGACTCTGGTCGCATCGAGGCGTCGTACTGCTCTTCGAGCTGGGCGACGTAGGCCCGCGTCTCGTCGTCGTCGGAGACGAGGGCGTCGATCTGTTGCTCGTAGTCGGTGACGAGTTCGAGTAGATCGTTGTTCGTCATCGGCACCTTGAGGATGTCACCGAGACGCTCAATCAGGGCCAACGCGGCCTTGGGAGACGGAGCGTGCGGCACGTAGCTCGGCACGGTTCCCCACAGCGACATCGAGGCGAGCCCGGCGTCAGCGCACGCCTGATGCACGACACCGACGATTCCGGTCGGACCCTCATAGCTCGAAGGTTCCAGATTCAGCGTTTCGCAGAGCGCTGGATCGTGGCTGGTGCCGTAGACCGTGATGGGCCGGGAGTGCACAACATCGGCAATCAACGCTCCGAGCGTGACGACCAGTTCGATGCCGAGATCGCGAGCAACGGTGACGATCTGCTCGGAGAATGTCCGCCACCGGAGCTGAGGCTCGATGCCGGTCAGGATGACGACGTCCCGATCGGCATCAGGGATCGTGACCACCGCGAACTCGTTGCGCGGCCAGTCGATGACCCGCTGCATCTCTGCGTCGAGCCGGATCACGGGCCGAGTCGAGGAGAAGTCGTAGAACGGCTCGGCGTCGATCTCTGCAAACGGCGCCCCATCGAAACGCTCGACGAGGTGCGCAGCCGTGGTTGTGGCCGCATCGCCTGCATCGTTCCAGCCCTCGAAGGCAAGCACGAGCAGCGGCCGCCGGAGTTCGGGGCGCTCATCTGTCCAACGAACGTGATCCACCTGCGCAACGCTACCGGCAAGGAGCGCCATACTGTGAGGCGTGAACATCACTGAGGTCACGACCGTCACCCCCGCCGTCGTCGCTGCGTTCGAGCGTCTGATCCCCCAGCTCTCGTCGTCGAACCCTCCACCCACGGAGGAGGAGCTGACCCTCATCGCAGAGTCTGAGGCGTCAATCTTGTTGTTGGCCGAAGAGGATGGCGTGATCTACGGAAGCCTCACGCTGGTGCTGTTCCGCATTCCCACCGGCGTGCGGGCGTGGATCGAAGACGTGGTGGTCGATGATGCGGCCCGAGGCAAGGGCGTGGGACGGCTGCTCAATGAAGCCGCACTGGATCGGGCCCGAGAGGCAGGCGCCACCACCGTTGATCTCACATCACGTCCGAGCCGTGAGGCGGCGAACCGGCTGTACAAGCGAATCGGTTTCGAGCAGCGGTCCACCAACGTGTACCGCTACTCCTTCTAGTCGCTGCGCCGCCCTCCACGTCTCCGCTGATCACTTCACGCTCGAACCGAGTGCAGAAGTGCTAGCTCCGGAGTGCCGCGATCAATGAGCTGAGCGCAGCGAGCGATTGTTCGCGCCGCATCGCCCATGCATTGGGCGGCAGCATCGCCACCGAGCGACGCACCTGTTCCCATTCCTCTGGCGCGCTCGGCATCGGCTCTGCTGCCGATGCTTGTGTCGTGGGGAATGGTTCGTCGTGCTGGCCGGTGTCGTCGCTCATGGATTGACGGTATCGAACATATGTTCGATTGCGCAACGCCGATGATCGATGCCCGAGGGTGATCGGCCAGAATTATGCAATGGAGCAACCTTCATGAGCACCGCAACCGACGAGCAGTCCTCCTCGTTTGAGGGTGAGATTCGCAGTGAACGCATCCAACCGGCGGATGTCGAGCTCCAGGTCACCATCGCTGGTCCGATGGACGACGACGAGGCTCCGCTCGTTCTGTTGATCCACGGATTCCCCGAGCTCGCCTACTCATGGCGCCACCAGATCCCGTCGCTCGCTGCCGCTGGTTGCCGAGTCGTCGCACCGGACATGCGGGGCTATGGCCGAAGCGAGGTCCCGGAAGATCTCGAGGCATACGACGTGTTCCGCCTGACCGGCGATGTGATTGGTCTGATCGAGCACTACGGCCGAGGTCGCCAGGCGATCGTCGTCGGTCATGACTGGGGAGCACTGATCACCTGGGCCGTGGCACTGTTCCGCCCCGATCTGCTCGCCGGTGTGGCATCACTCTCGGTTCCGTACTTCCCGGTGATGGAGGTCAGTCTGCTCGACTCGCTCCGGGCGAGCGTCGGCGACGGCTTCCACTACATGCTCTATTTCCAAGAGCCGGCGACCGCTGACGAGGAGCTATCGGCCGATCCGATCCGCACGATTCGCCACATGATGTGGTCCGCATCGGCGGAGTCGCCGAGCGATCGGACTGCAGCGCTCGGTGCCCAGGATCGATTCCTCCACGGCACGACTCCGGCAGGGCTGCCGTCATGGCTGACGCCGGGCGACCTGGAGGCCTACGCCGCCAGCTTCATGCGTACCGGTTTCACGGGCGCCATCAACTGGTACCGAAACTTGGATGCGAACTGGGAACGCATGCGGCCATGGCGCAACGCGTCGATCTCCTGTCCCGTCCTCTTCCTCGGCGGGGTCGAGGATCCTGTTCTGACCTTGACCGGTGAGGTTGGTCCGAGCCATCCGATGCTGGTGCATCAGCGGCGATTCGTTCCTGACCTCACCGTCCGTCTCATCGATGGTGGTGGCCACTGGCTCCAGCAGGAGCAGCCTGAAGCGGTGACTCGCTCCCTGCTGGAGTTCATCGATCGCGTCCGCTGAAACTGGCGACAGATCGAACCGGTGTCAGCCTGCGTCTTCCTCGGCCGGAGTGGGGATGACTCGAGAGACGGCGCCGGATCGCTGCACGACCCACATCTCACCCAGCTCGTCGATGCCGAAGGAGACGAGGTCTTCGCGGCCCAGCTGAATCGTGAGCGGACGGACGACGATGCCCTGGCTGGTGTACTCGAGCCCAAACACTTCGCCGGTGCAGTAGTCACCGAAGAAGAAGACACCGTTGAACAATGGGAGGGTCTCGCCTCGGTAGACGTGTCCGCCGGTGATGGAGCAGCGACCCTGATCATGCGAGTAGGCGTAGGTCGGGGCGATGTGGTTTGCGAGCTCGACCCCGCTCCCGAATGACTCAAACCCTTCGTACGCGTTCCATCCGAGGTTGGCGCCACGGCCGAACTCCTCTGAGGCCTTCAGCAGGGTGACCTCTTCGAACGAGTTCTGCCCGACGTCCGCAACCCACAGGTCGCCGGTGAGTGAATCGAAGCTGAATCGCCAGGGATTCCGGACGCCGTACAGCCAGATGCGTTCGTCGGCGCCGACTTGTTCGAGGAACGGGTTGCCGTCTGGCACGCCGTACGGCTGCTCGCCGACGGGGAACGGATCGATCCGGAGAATCGAGCCGAGCGCTGTGCTCAGGTCCTGCCCATTGCCACCAGGATCGCCGCTACCGCCGCCATCGCCAAGCGCGATGTACAGGAAGCCGTCGTCGCCGATCTCGATGGCGCCGCCGTTGTGGTTCCCGTTCGGTTGCGGCACGCGGAGAAGCTCTCGAGCGGTCTCGACATTCGCTCTCGTGGCGCGGTCGATGGAGTATTCGACGACGACGCTGTCGCCGTTGAGATCGGTGTAGCTGACGTAGAGCTTGCGGCCATCAAGGGAGAACTCGATATCGAGAAGGCCTTGCTCTTCGCCGGTCGAAACCTGCTCGCTGAGATCGAGCACGACGCGAGTGTCAGTGCTGATGCGCTCGGTGCCATTGCTTGTGTACCGACGGTTGATCCGGCGGATCACCCCGTTCTTCTGAGCCACATACAGATCGTCAGTGCCGGAACGGGACTCGAACGCGATGGGCTCTTCATACTCAGCAATCAACTCGAGGCTGATGTCGACATCGATCCAGATGGCAGGGTCGAGTTCCACGTCGCCCGTGCCGTCGTCGATCGGCCGCGCGGGTACGACGACAGTGGGTTGCTCGCCGTCGTTGTCAGTGACGTCGGATGTCGAGGTGGTGTCGGCCGCGTCGTCGTCCGCGCCGGCGAGGACGTCGTCGCCGGAGCTGCTCTGTTCCTTGATCTCGAAGTAGCTGCACGAGGTGGCGAACAAGCTGAGCACGGCCAGGCCGGCGAGCCAGCGAAGCGAGGGAGTGTTGGTGATCATGCGTTGAGCCGCCTCACGAGTCCTTCTTGAGCGACCGAAGCCACGAGTTGACCGTCCTGGTAGATCAAGCCACGAGCGAGTCCGCGAGCTCCAGCGGCGACGGGCGTGTCCTGGGCGTACACGAACCACTCATCGGCACGAAACGGACGATGGAACCACATCGCGTGATCGAGGCTGGCCATCATCAGCTCGCCGCTGGCAAAGGGTGTGCCGTGCGGCCGCGTGACGGTGTCGAGCAGTGTCATGTCGGAGGCGTAGGTGACGACACACTGGTGGAGAAGCTCATCGTCGGGAAGTACTCCGTCTGCCCGCATCCACACATATTGCTGCGGGTCGAGGCGCTCTCCTGTCCGGCCAACGGGGTCGGGGCCGACGTAGCGCGTGTCGATGGGGCGGGGGCGGGTGTACCAGTCGCCCAAGCGCTCAGCGTGCTCGGCGTTGCGAGTATGGAAATCGTCGAGGTCTTCGGGCTGGGGGAGTTCGATCGGCAGATCGATCTGGTGCTCCATGCCGGGCTCCGGGGCGTGGAAGGAGGCGGAAAGGTGGAAGATCGCCTGCCCGTGCTGAATGGCGACGACTCGACGTGTGGTGAACGAGCGGCCATCGCGGATCCGCTCGACATCGTAGAGAATCGGGATGGTGGGATCGCCCGGGCGGAGGAAGTACGCGTGGAGCGAATGCACCACGCCGTTGGTGACGGTGCGCGTGGCAGCAACGAGGGCCTGTCCGGCCACCTGGCCACCGAACACTCGTTGTCTCTTTTCGTCGGGACTCTGCCCGCGAAAGATGTTCTGTTCGATCTGTTCCAGATCGAGGACCTTCAGGAGGTCATCCACCGCTGCTTGATGCACCGACACATTGTGGTCAACGAACGGAGAGAACGGGGTTACCCCACCCAACATCGGCCTGGTTCTCTGGCACACTTGCTCGGTGGTCATGGACGGTGATGCCCCTGCGCTCGACGGTTCCGGTATGCCGGAGCGCGAGATCTCCGGCGCGGACGCGCCCGCTGGTGCAGGCGAGCGCACCGGTATCGCTGCTCTCGTGGATTCGCAGGGCGGCAAGGCTGTTCGATACCTGGGGGTCTCGGGTTTCAATGTCGTGGGCCACCAGGCGCTCCTCTTCTTGGCGAACAGCGTGTGGGGGTGGACCGGTGGATGGGCGAACCTCTTCGCGGCCTCGGTCATGTCGATTCCCGCCTACTTGTTGAGCCGCCGATGGGTTTGGCAAGTTGATGGCAAGCACGACTTCCGCGCCGAGGTGCTTCCGTTCTGGGTCATCGCGTTGGCGGGTCTCGTGGTCTCGACGGCGTTGGCCGCGGCGGCGCAGGCCCTGTTCGGCGCCGGCCTTGCCGTGAATCTGGCCAGCCTCGTCGGCTACTTCATCGTGTGGGTGGCCAAGTTCTTCCTCCTTGGCCGGATATTCAATCGGTCGAGCTGATGGAGCTCACACCCTCACAACTGGCGCACGCAGAAGCGGCGCGCGGCTTCATGCCACCGGACGAAGGGCGGGCGCTGTGGGTCGCGGCCAACGACGCAATCGCCGGACCCTTGCTCGAGGTGGGCAGCTACTGCGGGAAGTCGGCCTGCTACATCGGGCCGGCGGCGATGGCCCGCCAACAGACCTTCTTCTGTGTCGATCACCATCGCGGCTCCGAAGAGAACCAGGCCGGTTGGGAGTGGCACGAACCAGATCTCGTCGACCCCGCTGTTGGCAAGATGGACACGCTCCCGTTGTTCCGTCGCACGGTTCACGACGCTGGCTTGGAAGACACCATCGTGGCCGTTGTGGGTGACTCACCTCGAGTGGCTCGCGCGTGGACAACCCCGCTCTCGTTCCTTTTCATCGATGGCGGGCATGGCGTCGAGCCCGCTCGCCTCGACTACGAGCTGTGGACCCCTCACGTCGCTCTCGGCGGCACGCTCTGCATTCACGACGTGTTCCCCGATCCCGCCGACGGCGGCCGCCCGCCGTACGAAGAGATCTATCTGCCTGCCCTTGCCTCGGGCCAGTTCGAAGAACGCTCCGCGACCGGCTCGTTGCGGGTGCTCGAGCGGATCGCCAACGCCTGAGATCCATGTCGCTGGCTCGGGAGTTCTGGAAGCGGATCGAATCGATCCATGCGGTCACGTACTTCGCTCCCGAGTCGAT
>CALKTH010000069.1 GCA_937997485.1 uncultured Acidimicrobiales bacterium
GTTCATGTACCTGAGAGGTACATGAACGCGGCAGTTCTGGTGATCAGCGCAGGGCTCGAGAGGCCCGAAGCCAGAGAATCGCTGGCCCACCGAGCACGGTCGGGACGGCGAAGGTGACGGCCCGGAAGAGGAAGACGGCCGCAACCAGCAGGGCGTTGGGGGCATCGCCAACCGCAGCCAGCGCGCCGATGAGCCCAGCCTCCATAACCCCGAGCCCTCCGGGTGTGACGGGAATGGCAGTGATCAGCCGGCCGAAGGCAAAGGCCGTGGCAACGGCGGCCAAGCCGAGTGAGCTTCCCTCGATGCCGACGGCTCGCACACACACGACCAGGAGAACGAGGACGTTGAGATGTCCGGCCAGGGTCCAAAACGTGAGCCGTCCCGCACGCTCGGCGAGGAGGCTTCGAGTGTCTTGGCGAATCTCCACCAGGCGGTGGTTCCAGTCTTCGCCGGTTCCGGGGAGCCAGTCGAGCAGACGGGCCAAACCTTGGTGTGAGGCGGCGGGAGAGACGAGCACGCGCAGGAAGGCCAGACCGACGCCGAGGAGGAGGACGCCGATCGCGGCGGCCTGCCAGAACGCACGCGGCACTTCGCCTTCGGCTAGCAGCCACATGAGCACGATTGTGGGCATGATCAGCTTGACCAGTACGTCCCACATGCCCGTCAAGAGGATCGATCGGGTGACAGCCGCAGCGGGAAAGCCCCAGCTTCGATAGATGCGAAAGGTCATGCCGGTTCCGATCACGCTGCCGCCGGGAACGAGGTTGGTCACTGTGGTGGTGGCCCAGTCCGCCACCGATGCTCGCCACAGAGAGAGGGAGGGGAGGGCAGCCACCTGCGATGTGGACGGGGCGAACAGATTGGCCAACCCGAGGACACCGAGCGGAAGGGCCCAACGTGCCTCCATCGAGCCGAGGACGGTGAAGACCTCGCCGTAGGGGGCAATGGCTGGGAAGGCGAACGCAAAGAGCACGGCGACGAGAACAACGCCGAGGAGATCCCACCAACGCCCACGCCGACGGCGAGAGACCTCGTCTTCAGGAGGGGAACGATCGCCGTCGTGCGATGATGATGCATCGTGAATGGCAAGAACGATAGGGCGGGCGAGCCCACCGACGAGGAGCGGCGCAGCGACCTCAAGCGGATGAAGGTGGTGGCCACGAGCCTGCTGGTGTTCGCCGCGATTGTGTTCGTGTTCGCCCGAGCCATCGAAGAGGACAACGGCTGGGCCGGGTACGTGCGAGCGACGGCCGAGGCCGCAATGGTCGGTGCGCTGGCCGACTGGTTCGCCGTCACTGCACTCTTCAAACATCCACTCGGCCTGCCGATCCCACACACGGCAATCATCAAGAAGCGCAAGGACCAGATCGGCGAGAGCCTCGGCGGTTTCGTGCGAGACAATTTCTTGTCCAAGGAAGTTCTCACCGAGCGGCTCGAGGATGCCGAGCTTGGTCGGCGGGTAGGGGAGTGGCTCGCAGAGCCGGATCACGCCCGGACTCTCGGAGACCAGAGTGCGGCCGTTGTGAGCGCAGTCACCGAAGTGCTGAATGACGACACCGTGCAGGCCGGATTGGAACGGACCGTCACCAACCGGGTCCGCCAGATACCCGTCACGCCAGCGGTGGGCAAGGCCATCGACGTCGCCGTCGAGGGTGAGCACCATCAAGCGCTGCTGGAAACGACCCTCGTCGCGCTCTCGGACTTCTTGCAAGAAAACCAAGCCACGTTCCGCAAGCGGATCTATGACGAGTCGCCGTGGTGGGTGCCGGAGACGGTCGACGATGTGGTCTTTGACAAGATCTACGACGTTGCCACCCGGTTTCTGGGCGACGTCGGACGGCAGAGCTCGCACCCACTCCGAGCAGAGTTGGACAAGCGGACCCGTGTCCTGGCTGAACGTTTGAAGGAAGACCCGGCGCTTCGTGATCGTGGCGAGGAGCTCAAGGCGGAGATTCTCGAGCATCCCGAGGTCCGAGCTTGGTCCGCTGGATTGTGGACCCAGGTGAAGGCAGCGCTGCTCGAAGCAACCTCAGACGCAGACTCGCCGTTCCGAATCTCGTTGCAGGAAGCGATCGTCGATGCGGGGCTCAGCATTCGGGACGATCGTGAGCTCCAGGCCCGAATCGACGGATGGATCGTCGGCGCCACCGGCTACGTCGCTGAACAGTTCCGGGGAGAGGTCGCAGATCTGATCGCCACCACGGTGCAGGGTTGGGACACGGACGAGACCAGCGACCGGATCGAGCTCCAGGTCGGGCGAGACCTCCAGTTCATCCGGATCAACGGCACCATCGTGGGCGGCCTTGCCGGACTTGTGATCTACACCGTCTCCGAGCTCGTCTTCTGAATTGGTTTCCGAGGGCCGAGGTGGCCATAGTCTCCGGATGCCTTCCGCTCCTGAGCCGGCCCCCTTGCCCGCTGAAGCTGAATTGATACACACCCGCACGTACGACGTGCAGTCCTATCGGCTGTCCGATGAGCGGATGATGATCCGGGGCGTTGTCCACGACGTGAAGCCGCCCTTCACCTACATCGCCGACGATCCTGAGCCCATGTCGGTGCATCACATGGTCGTGGACCTGACCATGGCGTTTCCCATGCTGGAAATCGTCGACGTCGGGGTCTCGATGAATGTCACCCCGCACATGGGCTGCACGAAGATCGAACCGGACTACCAGAAGCTCGTTGGTCTCTCCATTGCCCGGGGCTTCTCCCGCAAGGTGAAAGAGCTCTTTGGCGGGCCATCCGGCTGTACTCACATCGGCGCTCTCCTCCAGGCGATGGCGCCGGTTGCTGTGCAATCGATGTGGTCGATGCGCGCCAAAGGTGCGGACGCATCGCCCAGCATTGATGACATGGCAGATCCGGAGGCCAAGAAGGCGGCGCTCGCCTTCAACATCAACTCCTGCCACATCTGGGCGGAGGACGGTGAGCAGATGAACACGATCCTCAGCGGTGGTTCCATCGGCGTGCCCGTTTGGGCCGAGAACCGGATGCGTGAACTCGGTCGAGACCCCGCGGAGTGGGCGAAACGCGGCTGAGCAAGACAGGAGAAGACGAGCGTCTTCCATGCATCGGGTTCAACCTCCGTCGAAGGTGGGCAGGTGCTCCCGGCACCTCCCCGCACTCCGGTCAAAGCATCGAGGGCGGCAGAACGAGTGGTTCGTGCGGGAGAAGCGACGGGTCGAAGCGATCGATGAGATCGTGTGTCGTCACTCGCTCGCCCTCCTCGGCCAGACCAAGGGAGTGGGCGAGAAACGACACGACGTCTTGAACGGTTTCACCGCGTTCGATCCGATCGGGCAGCGTGACCGCCCCGTCCCGCTTCGCGAGACGCAGACCTTCGGTGTTCAACACCAGCGGGACATGGGCGAACGCTGGGGTCGCGAGGTCAAGGGCCTCGGCGATCAGGATCTGGCGCGGGGTTGAATCGAGCAAGTCGTCGGCCCGGACGACGAGGTCGACGCCTTGGAAGGCATCGTCGACAACCACGACGAGGTTGTACGCCATCGCACCGTCACCTCGGCGAATGACGAAATCGTCGGTGGGTGCAGCGAAGGGTCCGACGAAGAGATCGTCGAACGAGCGGATCTCGCCATTGCCCCGAAACCGAAGTGCAGGGGGACGTCCGGTTTCCTGGGCTCGTCGCGCTCGCTGGCTGGAGCCGAGCTCTCGGCAGGTTCCCGGATAGTGACCACTCTGGGAGGGGCCGTTTGGTGCTTGGGCAGCCTCCCGAATCTCTCGTCGTGAACAGAAGCACGGGTAGACGAGGTCTCGCTCGGTCAGCGTGTTGAGCGCGAGGTCGTAGGCCTTGGATCGGTCGGTCTGATTGAGGGGAGCGCCGTCCCACGTGATGCCGATGGCCTCGAGATCTTCCGCTTGTGACGCGTAGTGCTCGGGTTTCGCGATGTTGGTGTCGAGATCTTCAAAGCGCAACACGAACTCGCTGTCCGTCGATCGGCTCCACAACCACGCCACCATTGCGGTTCGGAGGTTTCCCAGATGCAGACGGCCCGTCGGACTCGGTGCAAAGCGTCCCCTCATGCGCTCCACCAATCTGGTGAGTGATGGGTGTCTGACACCAGATACCTACCAGTGGCGGTGAGGTGGTCTGGTGAGTAATGGGTGTCTGACACCAGATACCTACCAGGCGGCTGGGAGCGGTGGGGGATCATCGAGACCGCTCCGGGAGATCGGAGGGGCCGGGACGGACGTAGCGAGCTTGGGGCCGGAATCGCACGGGTGTCTCGCTGCGCTCTTCGATGCTGTGGGCGATCCAGCCGACGGTGCGCGCGAGAAAGATGCACTCGCCACCTCGGTCGCCCATGTCGCCGAGCCAACTGAACACGCCCAACGGAAAGTCGACGTTCACTAAATGGTCGAGACGCTCGCTCACCAGCGCCCGCAGTTCAAGAGCGGTTTCGAGGCGTGGGTCGTCCGCGTAGGCGGCGGTGATGCGCTCCATGAGCATGGCCTCTCGGGGATCCACGCCTCGGTACACGCTGTGGCCAGTTCCGGGCACGCGATCGCCGCTCCGGGCCAAGACCTCGGCGAGGGCCGATTCGGCACCGCGATCCTCGGCCCGCTGGACGAGTTGATACACGCCTCCCGAGGCGAAGCCATGCAGCAGGCCAGCGACTGCTCCGAGGCCGGTGAGCACAACGGAGTAGGGATCGGCTCGCACCGAGGTGGCGATGCGCGCCGCGTAGGTCGAGGCCGCCAAGCCATGATCGGCCAGCGCAATCAAGGCCGCGTTGAGGACGGCAATGCGTTCGGGAATCGGCGACTGAGCCGTGAGCCGGGGCCAAAGGCGGGCAGCGATGCCGCCTTCGTCACCGGGATCCGCCGCCCCTTCCACCAACGGAATGCTCTCGATCATGCCGAGCAGGATGCGCCGTCCGGTTCGACACACTGCCTCGGTTGAAGCGTCGTTTCGCAGAGGATCGATGGCGGACAGCGTGGCCGTGCTCACCCGCATGCGATCGAGCAGCGGTGTGTCGGCCGGCAGCGCGTCTCGAACTCGGTGAAGCTGCTCGATCGTGTTGGCTTCCAACGACCACGGACCGGTGCGTTCCCAGAGCAGATCGGCGACGGATTCGAAGCGGTGATCCAGCAGATCGGCGACTGGCACGTCTCGATAGCGGAGCCCGGTTTCCTCCACACGCGTGATGCTGGAGGCGATGACGGTTGTGATCTCGCCGTCGCTCGGCTTGCGACGCGTGGCTCGCATGCCATCGACCTCGGCCGGATCGAACAAGCTGGTGCGGCCGTCGAGGGAGAGCGTTCGCTGCAGGACGCCCCGGCTGACGTAGGCGTAGAGCGTCTCTCGTTTCACGCCGAGGCGGGCGGCCGCTTCGGCTGCGGTGAGGAGGCCAGCGTCGTTGGGCACTCGAGAAGCATAGATCGAATCAACGTTGATGAAATCAACGTTGATCAATGTTCTCCTGTTGGCCAGAGTCGGGGCATGACTTCTGCAACGCCGCTCGCTGTCCCACCCGGCCTGAAAGGGGTGGAAGTGGCCGACACCAGCATCGGCTCCGTCCGCGGTTCCGAGGGGTTCTTCCACTACCGCCAGTACGACGCGACCGAGATCGCTCGTCATCGCTCGCTCGAAGCTGCCTGGTTCCTCATGCTCAACGGCTCGCTTCCGACGACCGACGAGGAGGAGGTCTTCCGCTCCGAAATCGCTGCCGCTCGCCAGCTCGATCCCGATGTGCTGGAGCACGCGAGCCGTATCGCTCGAACGGTCTCCCAACCTCACATGGCGCTCCAAGCGCTGCTCCCGCTCGTGCTCCGCTCGGTCACACCCACCCTCGATGCAACGCCGGATGAGCGGCGCCGTGATGTCATTCGCCTCGCTGCATCGGCGCCAACGCTGCTTGGTGTGTGGGGTGCTGCTCGTCGATCTGAGCCCGCTCTTCTCCCGGACGCTTCGCTCGGGCACGCCGCCGACTGGCTTCGTCTCGCCACCGGCAGTACCGCCACGCCGCAGCGGGCCGCGCTCGTCGAGGCCTACCTCACGTCGACCATCGACCACGGGTTCAATGCCTCGACCTTTGCCTCCCGAGTCGTGACCAGCACCGGTGCTGATGTGGTGAGCGCTCTGAGCGCTGGCGTCGGTGCACTCTCCGGTCCGCTGCACGGTGGTGCGCCGGCCCGAGCGCTCAGCATGATTGAAGACATCGGTGATCCCTCGAACACCGAGCGGTGGGTGAGAGAGCGCCTCGATCGGGGCGACAAACTCATGGGGTTCGGGCATGCCGTCTACCGAGCGGAAGACCCTCGCTCTTTGTTGCTTCGCGACAGGGCGCTCGAGCACGGAGGTGAGCTTGTGGAGCGGGCCGTCGAAATCGAGCGGCGCACGCTTGCCGTACTGCGCAGCTGGAAGCCAGGAGCGGTGATCGTGACCAACGTTGAGTTCTATGCCGGCATTGTCCTGCATCTCGCCGGTCTGCCATCTGCGATGTTCACGCCGAGCTTCACGGTGAGTCGGATCGTTGGCTGGTCGGCACACATCCTTGAGCAAGCCGCCAACAACAAGATCATCCGGCCGAGCGCCCGCTACGTCGGCCCAGAGGCCCCGGCTCCGCTGCCCTGAGAGGTCACACAGGTGGACGAGACGCTGACTGCCCGCAAGCGTCTCGAAAATGTACTTCATCGGTGCCAAAACTCAGCTGAGGCTGTCACGAAGAGTGAAGCAACACGCACTCAAAGTGCAGGTACGGGGCGACATGACACGCGGATCATTTGTCACGCGATTGGCGTTGCGTGCAGCAGCCAGAGGTCGTTCGCTGGCGAAGTCCCCGGTCGCACTCTCGACAAGGTTTGTAGGGCCTGTGTATGTTGTCGCTTGTTGCGGTCGGAGGGACAAAGATGGCACACACGCCCCACAAGGTGGGGGGAGACATCTGTTCACAGATGCTCCCGCCGGAGGTTCTCCCAGCAGAACCACGACCACCTTCAGAAGCAGAAATCGACGGTCTCTGGCGAGTCTTCGTCGCCATCGGCGAGACGTGGCAGAACACGGTCCACGACTCTGCTGGGCTGCGAAGTTCTTGGTTGGACTTCTTGACCCAGAAGTGCGTCACGCGACCGAGCTACATCGGTGAGTACTCCTCAGCCCTTTCGGTGTTCGAAGAATTGGATCGGACGCACGGGGACGCTGCGATGGACACGCTGTTCTTCCACTCGGGCGTCAACAGTTCTACGCCGCCGACGACTCGGCTCGCGCATGCCAAGCAGTACGTGGTTGACGAGTTCATTCGCGTCCAGATCGTCATCGGAGGCTTCAAGAACTTCATCGTTCCTGATCCGCCAGCGGAGCGGCCCGATCACATCGTGAACCATCGTGGATTCGTCGCAGGGTCTCGTTACAACCGAGTCACCCCAGTTCGAGTGGCAATCGAGCAGACGCCATGAGCGCCGATCAAACTCGCGTTGGGTACGAGTACATCATCATCGGATCCGGCGTTGCCGGATCGACCCTCGCTACCCAACTCCTCGAGGCGAATCCCCTCACCAAGATCCTGATGTTGGAGGCGGGCCCCGTCGTCCCGATGAAGGACCGTCGATACTGGTGGGACTACGTCGTTTCGTACAAGAAGCCCTACACGCATTGCTACGACCTCGCCGGCGACAACGATTCGGTTGGCCGAACACCGTGGGTATCTGAGGGCTCGCGCATGATGATCTACGGCGGCTCCACCGTGCATTGGGGCGGATGGAGCATGCGCTTCAAGCCGGAGGATTTTCACCTCTTCAGCAACACCGGTGGCGGTGGTGACTGGCCCTACGGATACGACGAGCTCGAGCCCTACTACTGCCGAGCGGAGTCCTATCTGTCGGTCGGCGGTGACGACCGTGATCCGTGGCGGAGCAAGCCCTACCCGATGCCCGCCTATCCCTGGACGATCTCTGATGGCGAGATGGTGGAGGCGTTCCAGTCCCTCGGAATCACGCCGGGGAAGATGCCAATGGCGCGAGCCCGAAAGTGCATGGCCACCGGTACCTGCAAGTACTGCCCGGTCGGGGCGCGGTTCTCCGGTTCCTACATCCTCGATGACCTTCTCGCTGATCCACGATTCGTGAACTTCACCTACCTTGGATCGGCCCCTGCTCAGCGGTTGGAGTGTGAGGGGTCGAAGGCGAAGGTCAATTGGGTGACCTACCTCGACCCAACGACCGCAGAGGAAGTCACGGCCCGCGGCGACACGGTTCTCGTCTGCTCCGGTGCCTACGAGGCGCCGAAGCTTCTGCAGCGTTCGGTGAGCACCGCTTGGGAGGAGGGCATCGGAAACGATCATGATTTGGTCGGTCGATACCCGGTCTCCCACCCCTTCTTGAGCGTTTCAGGTACAAAGCCCGACAATCCCGAGCGCTGGATACAGGAGTACGACTTCCCGACGTTGATGTCGCGGACCTACGACACCGAGGCACAGCAGCAGAACGGCAAGATCTTCCTGATGAAGGACGCGAACTACCCGAGCGTCGACATCGCCGCACAGATGATCAATGGGCGGACTCGAGCGGAGGTGGACAGGGTCGTCACTGGCGAGCGATCGATGCATCTCTCAGCGTTCATGGAAGAGAAGGGTTCCTGGTCGGACCGGTTCACGGCGGCGAAGGGCACGACTCGCTTTGGTCTGCCCCGCACCAAGATCGACTTCTCCCATCCGGCCGATTTCACGGCGCGGGCTCAGAAGAATCTCGGCTACATGACTGCGGTCCTGAGAGAGATGGGCTACCAGAACCTGAATCCGCAGATTGGTTCACAGGACGGCCATCACACGTCCTCGACGACCCGCATGGGCGTCGATCCGACCGAAGGGGTCGTCGACGAGAACCTCCGGGTGTTCGGCACAGAGAATCTGTATGTGTGCTCCAATGCTGCGCTTCCCAATTGTGCAGCGGTGAACCCCACGCTCACTCTCGTCGCTGTCACGCTCAAGCTCGCTGACCACCTCTTGGGTCGAGACGGCGAGGTGTCCGTATGAGGTGGGAATCACTTGCAGCCAAGCGGCACCCAGAGCGTTGCGCCTCGCTTCTCGACGTGCCACGGGATGAGCGGAGTCTCGAGTGGCTCCAGGCGGCGTTGCAGACCGCAGTCTCGGTTGAGTTCTCGACAATCCCTCCGTACCTCTGCGCCCTTTGGTCGATTCAGGATGAGCTTCACGAGGCAGCGAAATCCATACGAAACGTGGTGCAGGAGGAGATGCTGCACATGTCGCTTGCCTGCAACATGCTCACGGCTGTCGGCGGCGTGCCCAAGATCGCCACGGAAGGAGCGCAGCCCGTCTACCCGGAAAAGCTCCCTGCCGGCATCCATTCAGATCTCACGGTTCGGCTGTCCGGCTACAACGAGGCTGCACTTGACGGCTTCATCGAGATTGAGTCTCCGAACGACTCAAGCGGCGTGACGATCGGCGAGTTCTACGCGGCGATCGCTGCTGCGTTCGAAGACCTCAGGCCGACGATCACGCTGAGCCGCCAAGTTGCTGGGCCACTCGCGCACATGACGATTTCCTCGGTGGAGGAGGCGCTCAACGCCATCAGCCTGATCAGAGATCAAGGCGAAGGCAGTACGTCCGCGAATGTGGCGCACACCGACGAGTTGGCTCACTACTACCGCTTTCTCGAACTCAAGGAACGTCGCCACCTCGCACATCTCGGCGAGGGCGGGGAACCCGTCTTCACCGGACCGGTCTGGGATCCTCCACCCGTGTGGCCGGCGGCAACAGTGCCCGATGGCGGCTACAGCGCCGACGAGGTGTCCGACGAGGTTGCGGCCCTCCTCGCCCAGTTCGACAGGCAGTTCAGCCACGTTTGTGACCTGCTGCAGCTTGGTTGGGAACAGGGAGACGAAACGCCGCTCATCCGAGCCATCGAGGCGATGTTCGCCCTCACACCGGTCGCCCGCTCACTGATGCAGATCGAGATTCCTGGCACCGAGGACAATCCCGGTACCTACTGCCCCTGCTTTCGGAGAGTGTGAGCGGGATGCCAACAACGAATGAGCGGCCGTTTGATCGTTTGTTGGTCGTGATGTTCGAGAACCAGTACCGCTCCTACGTACTGCAGAACGAATTCATGCAGAAGTTGGCATCGGCCGGGACCGACCTGACCAACTACTTCGGCGTGTTCCACCCGTCGCAAACCAACTATGTCGCTGCCCTCGCCGGCGAACTGTGCTCTGTGGCCGATGACAACGCTCCGATGGCTGGGTTGCCTCAGCAGACACTCGTGGATCTCCTGGAGGAAGGGGGCTGTTCGTGGAAGGCGTACATGGAGGGGCTTCCACTCGATCCCTGGAAGTCCGAATGGAGCCAGCCCAGCTACGACCCAGATGTCGCGCCAGTCGCCGAATCGCCAGAAGCGCCAGACCTCGCTCGCTACTTCCGCAAGCACAACGCGTTTGCGTCGTTTCAGAGGATTCAGGCCAGCAAGGAGCGCTGGGCGAACATCGTTGATGACGACGTGTTCTGGGCCGACGTTGCTGCAGGCGTATTGCCAGACTTCGGCTGGTTCACGCCTGACATCTGGAACGATGGTCACTACTTGACCAACACCCACATCGACACCAACCCGAGAGTCCAGCTGATTCCTCAGATCTCGACCTGGCTCGAGCACGTGTTCTTCGGCTCGATCGAGGCGAACAAGCGACAGGGTGCGCAGCGGCGTTGCGGTTTCGGACTGGACGTAGATCTGCTGCTGACCGATCCACAGACGGCCTGGGAACAGTCGAGCATCCCCCCGGGCACGGCTATTCTGGTGACCTTCGACGAGGCCGACTTCGATGCGTCGGACTACGACACAACCTACGACGGGCCGAACCAGGTGTACTCGGTTCTGCTCGGGCCGGGCATTGCCCCTGGCTCGATCGACCCGAACAGCTACAACCACTACAGCATGATCCGAACGGTCTGCCGAAACTTCGGATTGAACGATCTCGGGAAGAACGATGTGGCGGCAAACCCGTTTCGGTCGTTGTGGAACGAACACTTCTGTTGGAGTCCGGCGCTCGATACTGGCGCGACGACGGCCGCAGGCATGGCTGCCACGAGGACCAGCGACGGATTTCAACTCTTCACCGCCACGGCCAAGGGGGAGGTTCACGTTTCCTCAGCCCAGGAGAGTCGTCAACCGAGCGGGTGGTCGACCCCCGCGCCTTTTGGCCTCCGAGCGACCGGTGCATTGGCCGCAGCGAGTCTTGAGGGAGAGACGCACGTCGTCGCCGTCAATGACGGGGCCTTGGCCTGGGTCCGCCAAGGCGAAGATGGCACGTGGAGTGCCGTCCGGTCTCTGGGAGACGGTTCGGCGAGTGTGGCGCTCTGTTCTTTTCACGACGATGCCGATGCCCACGACAAGCTCATGTTGTGTTGGCAGGGCAACGCTGGGGCCGTGTCATATCGGGTGTTCGCCAACGATGTCTGGGGCGAGGTGGGAGACACGGGTGTGTACACCTCGGGCCCGATCGCCGTTGAGCAGTTCGGGGCCTCGCTGTACCTCGTTGGTAGAGATCGGCGTGGCCATGGCATGCGAATGACGTCCTACAACGTGGCGCCATTCAACTCTTTCGACGTGACCGACTTCAAAGGCGAGCCGAGCCCTGACAACGCAACAACGTTGCATCGTTGGTCACCGTTCGACGTGTCGGTGGGCGCGTTCTCTCAGAAGTTCTCCGCCCTTCAGAACAACTATCAGGTTGGGGGCGACCTGACGATGGTTGCTGCTCCCGGTGCATTGTTGCTCGCCCATCGTGGACGCTTCGAGGACACACCTCACGCCTTCACCGAATCCTTCGGATTGACCGGTGTCCTTACCGCTGCATCCGCCGACGGCAACCTCTACGGCACGCTGGCCCAAGCCGGATGGTCTCAGGAGCAGAAGCTCAGCCAGGTGGAGCTCGACGTCGACAGCCTGCTTTGTTCGACCAAGGACGCCGACTCGGTGCACCTGTTCTGGCAGGCCAAGGACACCGGGCACATTCTTCACACCGCTGGCGGCTTTCGGAGCGACGAGGTCACGGCGCCGGCGACGGGCTGAGAACAGCAAGTCCTGACACACCAAACACCAACGGAGGGAGCCCTCATGGGCTGCGCATACGAAATCAACGACACTCTTCTTCTGACACGTGAGCAGGGGTTTCCCTGCGATGTCTTTGACTACGAGTCACACGTCAAAAACCCTGTGACCTCCGCTGACGTCGCAGGGAAGCTCTTTCACTTCAAGGGAAAGCCGACGGCCCGGGCGTTCCAACTCGACCCGGTACGCGTCTACTTCATCGAGAATACGGATGAAGGCAAGTGGCTCATGTGGGGCAAGGCATTCATCCAGTCGCTCACCATCGAGCATGTGAAAACGACCGTTGATCCGGGCAACGCCATCAAGTTTCAGCCGGGCGACTGGATGACCTCAGGCAGCTTCATCGTGTCCGAGGTCTACGACCCGGAGTACCAGCGGATTGCAACCAGCCACGAGGTTCCCGCCGCCTGGAACTTCTTTGCCGACAAGTCATGACGATCGAGGCAGCTCTTCGTCGCTGGCACAGCATCGAGACGGCAGAGATTGCAGCTTCTGCCTCAGCGGTCTGGGAGGTCGTCGGTGGCTTCTTCACGATGCACTTGTGGCACCCTGACATCGAATCGACCGAGATCGTCCCCAGTCAGGTGGACGACCATGGGATCCAGAGGTTCCTCACCTTCCCGGGGCCGCCGGTCTCGACGACGACGGAGGAGCTCGTGAGCCTCGACGAGGAGCGCCTCGGGTACCGCTATCGATGGGTTGCCGGGCACTGGGGCGAGGTCGTTCAGCAATATCACTCGGCGTTGGACGTCATCGAGACGGCGCCGGACGTCAGTTGCCTCGTGCGGTGGCAAGGTTGGTTCTTGGACGACAGCGATGCCGTGAGTGATTTCTATCGACGCGGGCTCGACTCGCTCTCCCAACGATTCGGAGCTTCGCAATGAGGACAATGCCGGCCACATCCGGCCCGACACCGCTTCTGTCGACGAGGCCAAAGACTCCGGTTGATTGGATGTTCATCTTCAAGTTCAACGCTTCGGAAATGCCCGGCGATGTACCTGACGTGGCCAAGTCGGGCATCTTCGATGCGGCCGGCATCACTCGGCCCGGGTACGACGACGACAGCAAGAAGTTCAGCCGTCACTTTGTATCCGCGAGCTCGGCCGCACCGGAGCTCTCTTTGACCAAACGGTCCACGCCGCTCGGTTCTTCTAAGTCGGATCCGCTCGGTGCCACCTTCGCTCAGGTCTATCTCGCGAAGAAGCCGCCGTATTTCGTGGTCTGGAACGATCAGTTCTACGACGATCCGATGAGCGGCGGATCCTCGCCCTGGGGTCACTCGAAAGGCATGTTGGCCTGGGACGACGACGGAGAAGGCTTCGTCATGCAGGTGAGTACGCCGTCATGGCCAGCAGCGGGCAACATGGCGAATCCCCGCAAGACCGACGGCAACACGCTGGGGTTCATCAAGGACGATGACATCGAAGTCAGCCAACACTTTTTCGCGCTGAAGCTGACCAAGGACGATGTGCTCAACGTTCTCGCAGGACTCCACACAGCGAGCGTTCACACCGATCCAGCGAATCCCCAGATCGTTCACAACGGTGGCCCAGCACCCATCCAGGTGCTGGTGAAGCATCTGGGCAAGAAGCAAACGGACATCGCGGTGCTCAACGTCGAGCTGTCGTCAGGTGCGCGACTCATTGCGAAGCCGTCGAGCCTGCATGTACCGCCCTGGCAGCTGGTGTCAGCTGAGCTTGGTGGCCCGGACATGCGGGTCGCGTGTTGGTGGGCGAACCCGACGATCCCCAGCACAACGAAGAAGAACGCTCGCCCCATTTGCTGGGACCCGAGCTTGGCCAAGAAGAATCCAGGAGCGGTCGACATCGCGATCAGCGGCACCTGGCCGCCGAACAACCCGGAGCCAAACCTCGGGATGAAGGGCGGCCCTGGCCCGACCTACAACCACGCCAAGTTCGGGGTCACAACGAGCGGCAAGACGCCCTACTCCGTGTTCGGAGACATGAACCAGCAAGGCACGTTGGGAGGGACAACACGAAAGTGCTCGTCGAGCCAAAACGGTCGCGGTGGCATGTTCTTCGCTCTCGACGACCCGCAGTTGCACGAGAGTGTTTCCAGTCTCCTGGCCGGGGAGTCCGCCCCGACCTCTTGACCGCAGGCGGGTCGACGAGTCGAGCCGTCACCCTTTCGGCAAGCGGCCAACAACAAGATCATCCGCCGAAGCGCACGCTCTGTCGGGCCCGAAGCCCCAGTGCCGTTGCCCTGAGGTTCTCAGTCGGCAGGTCCTGGTCGGCCGATGACGGCAAAGGTGACAGCGGCTGCGTGCCCCACGTTGAGGGAGTCGACGTTCGGCGAAATCGGAATCCGAACGCGGTCCGAGGCCGCTTCCATTGTTGCCAGCTCGAGACCGTGGCCCTCGGCTCCAAGCAGCGCGGCGACTCGATCGGGAACCGCCATGTCCCACAGGTTGACCGCTGCGGGGTCCGGAGTCAGGGCCCAGGTCTCGAATCCAGCGTCGTGGAGCGTGTGAAGCGCGCCTGGCCAATCGCCAGCGCTCGCTCGAGCAACGGGAATGTGCAGAATCTCGCCCATGCTCACCCGGACGGTTCGCCGTTGGTATGGATCGTTGCAGGTTGGGCTGATGACCATGCCATCGATGCCGAACGCTCGGGCGGCTCGCGCGATCGCTCCGACGTTCTGATCGTCGTTCAGGGCTTCCAACACCACGAGGCGATGGCAGGAGGTGGCCAGCTCGGAGACCGTCGGCATCGGCGCCCGGAACGCTGAAGCGAGGCACGGCCGGTACATGTTGAAGCCAACGACCTCGGCCAGTACCTCCTGCTCGGCCACGTAGACGGGAACGCCAGCCATTTCCGGCTGGGACATCGTCGGGACGAAGCGGTTCAGTCGCTTGGGGTGAAGCAGCACCGAACGCATGCGGTGCCCCGAGTCGAGCATCCGGTCGATCGGCACGTACCCCTCGCCCATGAAGTACGTGTCTCCCTCCATCTCGGCCCGCACGGCGATGCTGTTCAGTTCTCGGTAGTCGTCGAAGCGCGGATCACTCGGGTCATCGATGTAGGTGACGCCGTCGACGCGGTCAACGTCAGTGGGGCTCACAGAGTGACGACCTGGCCTGGCAGAAGTCGCCGGTCCGGCACACTGTGGGAGAGCAGAGGAGGCATCGTCTGAGCCTTGCGGGCTCTTCGTCGTTCCACAACATCCCCGACGAGCTACCCGTCGATCTGAGCGATCACGACCACGAGGAGTGCACCCCCGCCGATGAGCGAGAGCTGGAACGGGTCGGCGGCCCAGTTCGAGCCGACGCTGAGCTCGATCAAGAATCCAGCAGCGAGGAATCCGAGCTGCATGAACGTTGAAGCGATGACGTCGAGTTTGGTGAGCACCGCGACGGAGGTCGTTTCGTCGGACCGTGCGTGGGCCATTTCCAACAGCGACATTCGTACGACCGTCCCGGCGGCCGTGGCGCCAAGGAGAATTCCGTAGACAGCGAATTCAGATACAACACCAGTGAGTGGAGTGTTGAGCGGGACAAGAGCCACCGCGCAACACAGCAGAGCCACGGCACCGATACGAGCTCGACCATGGAGATCGCTCGTCGTGGGTCTCCACATCGCTGCAGCCCCGAGTCCTCCGATCACGAGCGCGGCGCCGATCAGGCCGAGGTTTGCCGACGGCCAAAACGCGTCGGATGCGTAGGTGACAAAGAAGGGCCAGGCCGGAATGACGCTGATGCCGATGGCAGCGAAGATCCACTTCAGCTCGCGGTCCGATGAGGGCTGGCTTGTCGAACTCGGAGCGAGTATTCGATCGGGATCCGGACGTCTGAGGTTCGAGATCGCTGGGGTGAGCGCCACGCCAATGGCGGCCAGTCCGATCATGATCCCGACGCGTGCGCTTGTTGAGGCCCAGCCGATCACGATCACGAAACCGATCGCTGCGAGCCCGCCAGCGGCGCGACCTTGAGCATTGAGTCGCTGACGGAACTGCGGGTCGATGGTGGTCGACAGCAAGGGCTGGAACGACGTTGCGAAGAGAACGGAGACCGCGAGCTCTGCGAGTACCGCGATGACGATCACCGAGGTGACGATGAACGTTTTGGAACCGGGACCGGTGATCAGCCACGCGATGATCAGACACATCGCTGACATTGCGTTCACGAAGATCCTGAGGTTCCTGTGAGCGAGTCTCAGCGGTACACGGATGGCCCAGATCTGAAAGGGGATCGACATGGCGCCAAGGCCGACAGCGATTCCCACCTGGCGTGAGGTGAGACCGAGTTCTTCGAGGGCAATGATCTGGAAGATCGCGGCCCCGTTGACAGCGAGCGGTGCGCCCAACAGCGGCACAAGGACGACGAACGCGAAGTAGCTGAAACGCTCCGCCGCGGAGAGCGCTGTCGCGGGAGGCACGTGGCTCGGACTACCCGTCATCGTCCGGTCAGCGTACGGCAAGGATGAGCTTCGCTTCTCCGACGGCTGCTCGAGCACGCGCCCGCTTGCGTCGGTGCGGCGGAGCGCTCTCCGCGGATGCGAGGAGAAGTCGCAGGCAAACTGGCCCGCCACAGAGCCGTGAGACGTAGTTAACACAGAGGAAACAGATCGGAAACCGGACCGACTCACGTCGTCGCTTTCCTGTCAGGGCACATCCAACGATCTCCGCCCGGTCAATGGCGATCCTGCGAGATCCACGCTCGAAAGGTCCTCCCGTGGACTCTGGTGACAACGCCTGGATTCTCATCTCCGCCGCTCTGGTGATCTTCATGGTCCCCGGCCTGGCCCTGTTCTACGGAGGCATGAGCCGCTCGAAGAACATGCTCAACATGCTGATGATGAACATGATCTGCCTCGGCATCATCCCCATCATCTGGTACCTGTACGGCTACTCGTTGAGCTCGACCGGCACGGACAACGGTTTCATCGGCACGCTCGACAACATCCTCTTGCGGGACGTGAGTGGCGACGCCTTGCGAGACGTCTTTTTCGCTCTGACCTTCGCCTCAATCACACCGGCCCTCATTTCCGGCGCCGTGGCCGACCGCATGAAGTTCTCGGCGTGGGTGGCCTTCGTGCCGATCTGGTTCACGCTGGTGTTCATTCCATCGTGGGCCTGGGTCTTCAAGGCCGAGGGCAGTGGCTGGTTGACCGAGCGAGGCAGTCTCGACTTCGCCGGCGGAACCGTTGTGCACGTCGCCGCGGGCGCCTCCGCCCTGGCGCTCGCCATCGTGCTTGGCAAGCGCACCGGTTGGCCCAAGGAGCCGATGCCGCCGCACAACTTGCCCTTCACCATGCTCGGCGCCGGCATCCTCTGGTTCGGTTGGTTCGGCTTCAACGCTGGCTCCGCCTTCGCCGCCGACACCGTCGCCATTCAGGCCTTTGCCAATACCTTCATCGCTGGCGCTGCAGGCATGTTGGCTTGGCTCGTTGTCGAGAAGCTGCTCGACGGCCACGCCACCTCCCTTGGCGCCGCATCCGGGATCGTCGCCGGCCTCGTTGGCATCACCCCCGGCGCAGGCTTCATGGGAGTGAATGGCGCCCTCGGTGTCGGCCTCGTCGCTGGTGCCGCCTGTGCCTATGCCGTCCGCCTCAAGGTTCGCTTCGGCTACGACGACGCCCTCGACGTCGTCGGTGTCCACATGGTCGGCGGTCTTGTCGGTGGCATTCTGATCGGCTTGTTCGCCAGCCCCTCTGCTCTCGGAGGCGAGTTCGAAGGCGGCCTCATCGAGGGCGACGGTGCTGCACTCTTGATCGAGCAGATCTTCGCCAACGTCGTTGTTGGTGTCTTCGCCTTCGTGGTTACCTTCGGCATCGCCAAGGTGCTGCAGTCGACGATGGGCATTCGCGTCGAACTCGATGACGAGCGCACCGGTCTCGATCAGACCCAGCACGCCGAGACGGCCTACAACAGCTAGCGGCTCGCTCCGCCAGCATCAGTTCGGCGCAAGGGCCCCGTTGACTCACCTCGATGGGGCCTTTGCGCGTTCAGGGTCCGCTCATCGCTGGGTCATTGGACTCACCTCGATCAATGCAGGGTGAGGTGATGTCGAGACTTCAGTGATGTCCCGGCTGCCCACGTCTGAAGAGATCGCTGCAAGCGAATCACTTCTCGATGCGCCGGAAGCACTCGACACGACCAATCGCGGGCTCAACACCGACGCCCTTGAGACCGAACGACGACGGGCGGAACGACGAGCCCAGCGGACCTCCTCCGATCGGCGCTCTTCGCTGACTCGGCTGGCTATCGGTTGGATTGCCGGTATCGCCTTTCTTTCGGTGTTGGTGGCTCAGCAGTCAGTGCCCATTGACGATCTCCTCCTCGATCAGACGGACGTGAACGGTGGGCGCTGGTTCGACGGCATGGTCACTTCGCTCGGCATCCTGGCGTGGACGGCCGCAGGTTGCGCTTGCGTCGCTGCCGGTTACGCAAGCCGAGTCGCCGGCCGCACCGCCGCCCGCCGCACGCTCCTCTCAGGAGGAGTGATCATTGGGTTCTTGATGCTCGACGACCTCTTCCAGCTTCACTCGAACGTGCTGCCTCGATACATCGGTGGTTCGAAGCTGACGTTCGTGGCTCTGGAGGCGCTGGCGATTCTGCTGTGGGCAGGCGCCAGTCTCACGGAGCTGCGACGAACGAGATATGAGCTGCTGCTCGCTGCTGCGGCTGGACTCGGCGGTTCCGTTGTGATCGATGTTGTGAACGTCTTCTCGCTCGAACGACTGCCACGGCTCGTCCTCGAAGACGGGGCAAAGTTCCTCGGCCTCCTCGCACTTGCGCTTTGGGCAACGTCGACGGCCGCAGACGTCATCCGTTCCATCGCCCGACGCTCCGCCTGAGATCGTCCGCGGGTTTCGCGAGCCAGAATTGCGGCGGTGCTCTCAGCCTTCGAGCGAAGCTTGGAGCTCGGCCAGTCGGGCGACCGCGTAGGCCGGTTCTGCCAGCCATCCGTTGGCGGCTTCCCATGCATGCGAGAGCTGCTCGGCTCGCGCATGGGCCTGAGGCGGGAGAACGGGAACGCCGAGATTCGACAGGTCGTGCCAGGTCACGTCCACCCGGCTCTCGTCCCAGTCGAGGAGTCCAACACGGCCGTCGTTCATGATGCGGATGTTGGGCGCCCACGGATCACCGTGGACCACCGCCGTCTCGGCGATCCGGAACGAGCGGAAGATCGGCGTGAGGACGTCGACGACCTCGGGTGGCATCCGGTCGAGATCGGCGTCGACGGACTGACGGGCGAGCGGAAGCTGATGCACGACACAGCAGCCCGGTCGCTGGCCATAGAGGGCTGTCACCCTGTGCAATCGTTGCAGCTCAGCGGCGACCAGCTGCCAGTCGTCATCGGACTCAGGAGCACTGCCTTCCAACCAGCGCTGAACCACCACACCGTCTGAGGCGGCGTGCCCTTCCGCGGTTGGCACCGTTGCAGGGACGATGAAGTTGTGGCCGGAGAGGTAGTCGATGAGTTCCAACTCCCACTGGAGCGACGCTGCGCTCCGGCGGCTGATACGTACAGCCACCGTCTCGCTCGCACCATCTTCGCCCTCGAGCGAGCCGCGCCAGACCTCGTTGCGGTGCCCGCCCTCGACCGGCTCGACGAGTTCGACTCCCGGCCACGGTGCAACGTCTGCCGCCGTGAGCGGGCGCCTGCTCTCCTTCACGCCATGGCACCGTAGTCCCTCCGGAATCTCAGACCTGATGTACCTGAGAGGTACATCAGCGCGGCAATTCGGCTCGGTGAGCGCGACGGGCGAAGCGTCGCCAGGAGCGGCATGACGGACGACACACTCGAAGTGTGAAGGACCCCACAGAAGCCGATGCCCTTGACACATCAGAGTGATGAACAACGAAGCGACAGCCCGTCGCACTGACAAAGGAAACTGACATGTTCACCGCCGCTCGCACCTCCCGCTCAACCCGCACCACCGCCGCTGGCCTCGCCGCCGCCTTCATCCTTCTCCTCAGCGCTTGTGGCGCTGCCAGCGAAGAAGCAGCCGGCGACACGGACCAGGCGCCTACGAGCAGCACCGTCGTCGAGACGCCGGCCGACGACACCACAACCGACGATGCGAGCGATGCCGACTCTGCCGCCGACGACGACGCCACGACTGACACAGCCGACGACGAAGGCTCGAACCAGACGCAGGTCAACACCGACCAAGACGATGACAACGCCGGCAACTCTGACAGTGCCAACAACGCTGCTGACGATGATGACGAGGAGTGGGGTGCAGAGAACAACTGCAACGTGGGACAGCTCGACGACAGTCACGCCCAATACGTGGTCGGCAATATTCCCGACGATGATCCGGATGGCGGCTTGGTTGTCCGACTGCTGCCCGGCGCCGACGGACCCCGCTCCACGGTGCTGCCGGCAGGCACGGACGTCACGGTCGATTCGGATCTTGGCGGCAACATCTGCGTGGTGATCGGTTCCTCTGTCTGGTGGCACATCGGCCCGAGCCCCGAGCTCGCCGTAGGGGGCTGGATCAACTCGGCCTACGTCTACGACATCTCGGGCGAGACCGACGAGGGCATCGGCGATGAGGAGAACGCCGGTCAGGGAGAAGATGACTTCGACATCGAGCTCGCCCAGATCGAGTGCATTTACAACGGCTCCGACCAAGCCTGCGACCTGCTCACCACCTTTGTGGCTGGCCCCGAGGACAACTACGGCCTGGGCAACTCATACTCGATGGCACCGAGCGAGTTCCTCGCTTCGGACTGCTTGATCGAGTTCGACCAGATCGCGTGCGCCGAACTCCGCACCCGTGACGTCGGCGGCGACATCAACACGATCGCCAACTCCTTTGTCAGCGCCTATCAGTCCGGTGACCTCGCCGGCCAGCAGGCACTGTCCGGCCCCCGTCAGAACGAGTTCAACAACAGCGGTCCGATCGAGAACATCGACCCGGACGTCACCGCTGGTGTTGCCTCGGTGTTCGCTGACGGCAACGAGTTCTCCTGGACGCTCGCACCGACGATCGCCGGTCGCTGCATCGTGACTGATGGCCTGGTCCAGGGTTGCAGCGTCTTCGGAGACTGATCACCGCAAGAACGGCTGAAGGAAAGCGATCGTGGGGCCCGGGTCCACCCGGGCCTCACCCGCGCCCGGCCTCGGCCCCCACCCTCAAAACCTCAACTCCCCTGGTAAGTGATTGGTGTCTGACACCCATTACCTATCAGTTGGTCTTTCTGGCCGTTGCACTGGTGAGTGTCCTGTGTCTGACACCCATTACCTACCAGTTGGGCTGGTGAGTGATGAGTGTCTGACACCAATCACCTACCAGTTGCCTGATGAGGGTCGGGTGCCGGGCGCCGACGCTCAGCGCTTGTCGAGGATCGTGCGGACATCGTGGAGGTGATGCACGACCTCGTGGCTGGTGTGCACGGCAACCCATCGGAGCGGCCGCATGCTCTGAGTCGGAAACGTGTAGCTCATCTCAAGGGCCCACTGATCGGCCTCGAGCCGGTGGAAGACGTTCTCGAGTAGGGCGTTGGCATGAATGATCTGCTGAGCAACGTCATGTCGATCTTGGTCGTTGTACCCGTCGTGCTCGACGCGCTCGTCCCGTCCCATCGGCAGCACCTGGCCCCCGTAGCCGCGAAGCGTTCGCAGGACTCGTTCACGCTGCACGATCAGCACATCCCGAACATGGCAGCCGTATTCGATCGGTGACCACTGGTCCGGCTTGTCTCGCCTCCGAGCAGTGACGGCGCCGATGGACTGGAGCACCTCGGCCAGCTGGGCTGCGGCCTCGGTCATCAGCACCAACGAGGTCTCGAACGCTGACTCGTCGTACACACAGGCGTACAGAGCCTCGCCAGATGCAGCCTCATCGAAGCGCTCCATGATGAAGCCGCAAACGCATCGGTTCGTGGTGTCCGAGTCGGTGGGGCCGGCTGTGCTACTCATTGGGCGATCTCCGATTCGCTCGATGTCGTCATCGCTTCTTGCGAAGGCTGATGCGGTGGTCGGTGATCAGGAAACCCACTGACTCGTAGGCGGCAATCGCCGCTGCGTTGTCAACGCCGGTTCGGACGATGGCTTGGGTCATCCCGGCCCGGCGCATCTCGTCGAGACCCCGATGAAGCACGGCTGAGGCAAGGCCCCGCCGTCGAGCGCTGGGTCGAGTGGCGACGGGCTCGAACTCGCCGATCCGATGGACTGGATCGAAGAAAACATCTGCCAGCGCGAGACACGTTCCGTCAGCCTCGATGGCGACGACGTTGGACGATTGCCCCTGAGCCCCATACGCAAGCTGGTGGGGGATCGTTCGATGCACCCACGCAACGCCCTCGGCCGTTGGCGGACCCTGGCTGAACGCATCGACCTGGGCCAGACCTCGTTCCCGAAGCTCCTCGGAGTCGGTCTCGTCGAGCAGTCGGATCTCCACGCCGTCAGGCTGAGGCGCAGCGCTGAGGGCAACTCCCAGGGCCATTGACATGAACACCTCGTCTCGTCCCTCAGGTTGATAGCCGTGTTGGGCGAGCAGCTCCAGACCCTGGAGATCGCTTTCGTAGCGAACGGTTCGCCAACTGCCGTAGTCGGACAGTAAGGCAAGCGCCGCATCGGCCTGCTCGATGATGGAAACGGTGACGGCGTTGGAACGAAATCTCGGTGCTGCCTGATGGAACCATTCTCCCTGGCCGAGGGAGATGCGTGACACCGCCTGCACCTCTTCGTGGTCGTCGCGCCAGAGCTGCACGACCGGAGCGTGGTTCATGAACTCGAAGTTGTTGACGTACGCCGACTTCAGCGAGGTTCCGAAGCTCCAAAGGACATCGCCGTCGAACTGCTGCTCGGGAAGAAAGAAGTGATGCAGCTCGGCGACATCCTCGTCCCCACGAAACGCTGTCGCCCGCAAGGGCCCCGCTGCCATGCTGCGAACGTAGCCCGAGGCGAGCCCGCACTTGGTCGAGTTCCGAGTGCTGCGTGCGTGTTGACCAAGACCTGAGCCGCATCGGCATACTGGCCCGATGCAGTTGGAGTCTCTCGAAGCTGGCCAATCGATCATCTACGGCGGCAATCAGGTCACCGCGGTTCCCGAGGATTTGGCTGCGTCGTTCGCAGCGGGCGACCGGCTTGTTGTCGTGAACGACACCGGTGCGCTCTTGCACATTCCGGCCGCCGAGTGGGACATCGCCGCGGGCGCCGTTGGGCGCGCGAGCGATGCGTTTCTTGCCATGGGTTCGGTGAGTGACGAGGCCATCTCGAACTTCTACGAAGCGTTTGCCGCTCGTCTCGAGGACGACGTCTCGTTCGCTTCGATCCTCGCCGCCAACGAGGCCGACGTCAGCGCCGCCCAGGCAAAGGGTCGTTCCACCACTCGTCTCGTCCTTTCGGAAACGATGCGGGCAGACATGATCTCGGGCCTCCGTACTTGGCGAGATGCTCCCAGCAGTCGAGACCGGGTGCTGGAGACCATTGAGCACGACGGCTGGCGCGTCGAGCAGCGCATGGCTGGGCTCGGCGTCGTCGGCTTCGTGTTTGAGGGCCGGCCGAACGTGTTCGCTGATGCTTGCGGTGTGATGCGAAGCGGCAACGCCGTCGTCTTCCGTATCGGCTCTGATGCGCTTGGCACCGCGAGCGCCATCGTCGAGCACGCTCTTGATCCAGCGTTGGCCGAAGCTGGCCTGCCCCCGGGTGCCGCATCTCTCGTGGCAAGCCCGGCACGCGCCGCGGGGTGGGCGCTGTTCAGCGACTCTCGCCTCGCTCTCGCGGTTGCCCGGGGCAGCGGCTTTGCCGTGTCACAGCTCGGCTCCGTGGCGCGCCAAGCTGGCATCCCTGTCAGCCTTCACGGCACGGGCGGAGCATGGATCGTGGTGGACGCCGAGGCCGATGCCGATCGTCTTGCCGCCGTCGTCGAGCACAGCTTGGATCGCAAGGTCTGCAACACACTCAACACCTGCGCGGTCGTGGCCAGCGCTGCCTCTGAACTCGTGCCCCGGGTCCTCGATGGGCTCACCGCAGCCGCCACGAAACGGGGTACGAACCCCAAGCTTCACGTCACTGAAACGGCTCGCCCCTTCGTCCCTGCTGAGCTGTTCGAACGGGTCGTGCCGATCGCTCGAGCGGAAGGAAGTGTCGACGAGCGTCTCGCTGAACCCATTGCGGGGGATCGCCTCGGCGAAGAGTGGGAGTGGGAAGACTCACCGGAGATCACGATCACCGTGGTCGACTCCGTCCCCGACGCGGTTGAGCTCTTCAATACTCAGTCGCCCCGCTTTGCTGCCAGCCTCGTCTCCGAATCGGCCGAGGCCAAGGACACCTTCTGGTCGGCGATCGACGCTCCGTTCGTGGGTGATGGGTTCACTCGGTGGGTCGATGGCCAGTACGCGCTTGATCGACCCGAGCTCGGGCTCTCCAACTGGGAGTTCGGACGCTTGTTCTCCCGGGGTGGCGTATTGAGCGGCGACAGCGTTTTCACCGTTCGCACTCGCGTCGTCCAGCCCGACGAACAGGTCCATCGCTGATCGGTATCGCACCAGAAACGGCAGCGCAGGACGACCTCGGCGCTGTTCTGTCACTCTCAGCCCACCGGAACGGTGGGCTGGACACGAAATTTCGGCTGAGAGAGGGGGCGGGCTAGGTTCCGGAGATGGCTGCTCCCGGCTCGACGACCACGCAACAGCCCACGATCGGACTTCTCGATCCCCATTGGTACCGCACCGATCCGCAAGCTGCGTACCGCTGGTTGCGGGCCTACGACGGACTCTGGCACGACGAGGTCACCGGTCTCTGGGCGATCGCCCGGCACGCCGACGTGCTCGAGGTCGAGCGCCGTCCTGAACTCTTCTCCAGCAAGGGCGTCTACCGCGCAGTGCCGTCGCCGGAAGAGAAGACCATGATTTCCCAGGACGATCCGGGCCATCTCGGCCAACGTCGCCTCATCAACCGCCGCTTCACGCCTCGCGCCACGAAGAACCATGCCGAGGAGTACCAGAACCTCATCACCGAGCTGGTCGACGGTGCCCTCGTAGAGGTGGGCGCCCACGGTTCCACTGAGGTCGTGCATTCCCTGGCCGCCCAACTTCCCTGTCGGGTCACGTCCCGGCTCATCGGCTTCGGCGACGAGCATTGGGAAAAGGTGCAGGAGTGGTCTGAGAAACAGATGCGGATCGACACTCGCATGGTCGATGAGGGCGTGTATCGCGATCTCTACGAGTCGATTCACGAGTGGGCGGCGCTCATGCAGGAGCTGCTGCCCCAACGCATGGCCGAGCCGCAGGATGACCTCTTCTCCACCTGGCTCGAGGCCGGCATGGACTTCGAGACGATGGTGCAGGAGACCGGTCTCCTCATCGCTGGTGGAGCCGAGACCACCCGGACCGTGATCTCTCATGGCCTCCGTCTCCTCGCCGATCGACCCGACGAATGGGAGCGGCTAGCGGCCGACTCCTCCAGCATCCCGGCGGCGGTCGAAGAGCTGGTTCGATACGTCACGCCGCTCAACAACTTCTTCCGCATCGCCACGGAGGATGTCGAGGTGGCGGGAACCACGATCCCGGCCGGCGACCGGGTGATCCTTCTCTACCCGGCGGCCAACCGTGACGAGTCGGTGTTCGCCGATCCGGACACCCTTGATCTCACACGAGACCCGAACCCGCACCTCTCGTTCGGGCACGGCACCCACTTCTGCCTCGGCGCGAATCTGGCCCGAGTGGAACTTCGCCTGCTTCTCGAGGAGCTGACTTCGCGGGTGACGAATCTCCGAGTCGTGAATGAGCCGGACGTCGAGCCGAACATCTTCGCTCGAGCCGTTCGCTCCTTCGACCTCGCCTTCGACGCTCGCTGACCGCGGCGTCAGGCCGGAGCGAGGCCCGGCGCGGTCGGGATGATCGCCATCGGTGGAGCCGGCGCGACGCTGGACGGATCGGTCGTGTCTTCGTAGAAGATGTTCTCGACGAGCGCTCGGTCAGCGGAGAGCGTCAGGCGGAGGAATCCGTTGCGGGGATCGATGCCCTGCAGGTGCGGGTTCACCAGACCAAGCAGCGGGGCGGCACCGGCCAAATCCTCGGGGAACGCCGAGCTGATCGCCGGAGCCATGAGCTCGGTGGCGACGGGCTTGGCCGTGTTGTCGGCCGGGTCGGCTGACATGAGCAGCGACATCGACGTGTGCAGATCGCCGGAGAGGAACACGGTTCCCGGAATCGACGCCACCCGCGCGGCAAGCCTCGCCCGGTCGTTCGGGTAGCCGTCGTAGGTATAGAACAGTGGATTGTCGGCCACCGGCAGAAGGAGCCCGCTGACCAAGACGGGGCTGCCGACGAGGGTCCAGGTCCCGTCATGATCGAGTTGGCTCGCAAGCCAGTCCTCCTGATCCGGTCCGAGCAGCGTGGCGCCGTCTGCGTGCTGGCGAACATCGGTGAGGAGCAGCCTTCCGTGATCGCCCAAGTCGATGGTGCGATACAGATCGAACGCGCCCGTTTCCGGGTCTGGCGGGGGCAGGCGAGTAGGCATGTGCTCCCACCACGCTTTCGCCGCTGCGGCGAAGCGGGCCTGATCGACCGAGTTGTTGTAGTCGTTGGCCACCTCGTGGTCGTCCCATGTGGCCGACCAGGCGCACGACGCGTGTGCGGCTTGGAGGAGTGGATCGCTTCGGTGCTCGGCGTAGAGGTCCCGGTATTCATCCACCGTGTTCGCCCGGCCGTAGATGTAGTCCCCCAACCAGATCATGAGATCCAGATTGCTGGCTGCAATCCCGTCGTGGGCGGCATACCCACCGTCGCCCAACCGCTGACACGAGCTGACGCCGAGCCGGAGGGGAGTGTTCTGTCCATCGCCGAGGGCTGGCAGCACCTTGGCACGACCGACCGGTGAGGCGATCGCTCCCGCCCGGAAACGGTAGAAGAACGTCGTGCCGGAGCGAAGGCCCGAGGCAATGGCCCGAACGGTGTGGGCATGTTCGGTGGTGGCTTCCGCTCGGCCCGTTGCGACGAGCGTCGAAAACGATTCGTCGACGCTCACTTCCCACACCATTGGCACGATGCTCGGCAAACCGGCGCCGAGTACCCGTGTCCAGAGGATGACCGAGGTGGCGTCGGGATCACCGGAGGCAACGCCAAGCGTGAACGGTTCGGCTGGAAGGTCGACGGGCTCGGTGTCGAGAGCGTCGACTTCTGGCAGCGGCTGGGGCTCCGGGGCAGCAGCCGTGGTCGGCGTCGATGGCGGTGCAGAGGTTGTCGCTCCGTTGTCCGCCGCACCTGCACTGGCGTCGGGCACATCGGAGCGCTCGGATCCGTCAGAGGTACAGGCAGCGAGGAACGCGCCCATCAGGGAGCCTAGAAATGCCCGCCGCTTCATGTCGCTATCGCCCCGTCCATCTCATGAGTCGGTCGTCGCTTCGTCTTCCGGTTCCTGCAGCAGCGATGTGAACAGCCGCTTGGCATGGGGCGGTATTCCCTCGAAGTGAACCCGAAGCCCATTCGCTCGGCCGTCGTTGGCAAACTCGGCGAGGTCGCCTGCGGCCGTGAGATCCAGCCGGCCAACGCCGTCGAGCACGATCGTGATGTCGTCCACTTCGGGATGCTCGTTGATCGAGGCGAGGATGTTCTCAACGATCTGATTGACCGAGCCGAACCACAACACGCCGTGGGGATAGAAGAACAGCTTGTCGGGCGAGGGCTGCATGATCGTGACCGAGACCTGCACCTCTCTCCACAGGTGCACGCTGATCGACAGGCCGATGCCAACCATGATCGCCTGATCGATTCGCGGATCGAGCAGCAGCGTGGCACCGAGCGTGGCGGCCGCAGTCGCCGATTGCGGCTTGCTCCAGTCCCACATGGCGGCGATGCGGTCGAAGCGCACGAGAGAGATCGCAGCGCTGACGACCACGGCGGCGAGGGCCGCTCGGGGGATCGATTCCAGTACAGACACGAATGGGAGGAACGCCAGCATGGTCAGGCCTGTGACGGCGCCCGACCAGCGGGTGCGTGCGCCAGCCCGCTCGTTCAGCGAACTGCGACCAAACGAGCCACCCACGGGGAACGCTCCGGTCGCAGCGGACGCGATGTTGGCGACGCCCTGGCTGATGAACTCCTGGTTGGCGCTCCACGATTCGCGCTTCTCGGCTGCGTACGTGCGAGCGATGGATGCCGGCTCGGCGAAGCCAACGAGGGCAATGACGGCGCCGGGCAGGAGGAGATCGGTGGTCCGTCCCCACGGCAAGTCGAAGCTCAGTGCCGGGACGCCGCTGGGCAGATCGCCGATGGTGGCCACATCCAAGTTGAACACGACCGAGATCACCCACGCCGCAGCGACAGCGATCAGCACGGCTGGGAACAACTTATGGACCTTGCGGAGCGTGATGCTGAGCACGAGGGTGAGGACCCCGATGGCCACGCTGCCGACGTTGGCGTCGCCGATCTGGCTGAGCGCATCGGCGGCTCGAGAGAGCACCCGTCCGCCCTCGCCCGGCACGCCCAGGATCGCCGGGACCTGCGAGCCAGCAATGAGCAGTGCCGCGCCCGTGGTGAAGCCGGTGAGGACAGGCTGTGAGACGAAGTAGGCCATGATGCCGAGACGCATCAATCCGAGGCCGATGCGGATGACGCCGACGATCAGTGCCAGCAGCGAACCGAGCATCACGTATTCGTTCGATCCGGCCGTGGCCAGGCTCGCCAACGCACCACCGACGAGGAGTGCGGTCAACGCCGTCGGCCCAGTCTGGAGGTAGGGCGAGGAGACAACGAACGAGGCGACGATCGGCGGCAACATGCCAGCGATGAGTCCGAGATGCGTGGGCATGCCCGCAAGCTCGGCGTAGGCGAGACCCTGGGGGATCAAGATGAGGAAAACGCTGAGCCCAGCGATGAGGTCGGCCATTTCTGGGCGGATCGGTTCCAGCCGTTCGATCAGCGAGCGACGGCGCAGGGTGAGCTGCGCGAGGCGTGGAGACGTGCGAGCCATCAGGGCCGAGCCAGGCCAGCTGGAGGAAAAATCACACGCTGCACGGGCGTGACTCTACGCTCCGGCCATGGCACACGGAACACACGACTACGACGTCGATCCCCGCAACGAGAACATCATCATCCGCGTCAACGACGACCTGCTGCCGAGGGAGAAAGCAGTCGTGTCAGTTTTCGATAGTGGGTTCATGTTGGGTGATGGCGTTTGGGAGGGCATCCGTGTGCACAACGGTCATCTGGCGTTCATGGATGATCATCTCCGTCGGCTCTACGAGGGAGCGAAGGCGCTCGACATGGACATCGGCCGGACGCCGGAGGAGCTGCGGGCGATGGTGCAAGAAACGCTGGACGCCAATGACATGTCTGAGGCCAGCGGAGTTCACATCCGGCTGATGATCTCTCGTGGTGTGAAAAGCACGCCCTACCAGGATCCCCGCTTCACGATCTCGGCCGCCACGATCGTGATCATCCCGGAGTACAAGGACCCCCAGGAGTCCACGCTCACTCGAGGCGTTCGTCTGGCAACGGTGTCGACTCGTCGTGGTCGTCCCGACGTGCAGGACCCGAAGTGGAACTCACACTCCAAGCTCAACTGCATCAGTGCCTGCATCCAGGCGGCAAAAGCCGGCGCCGACGAGGGCCTCATGCTCGACCCGCAGGGCTTCGTTGCCACCTGCAACAGCACCCACTTCTTCATCGTTCGCCGTCCCGACGGTCCGGGCACACCAGAGAATCCCGGGCCGATCGAGGTGTGGACCTCGACGGGGGACTACTGCATGCCGGGAATCACCCGCCGCAACGTGATTCGCCTGTGCGATCGACGGGGCGCGGAGATTGGCGTGACGGCTCACCAGAAGAACTTCAGCCTGACCGAGGTCTACGGAGCGGACGAGGCCTTTGTCACCGGCACGTTCGCTGGCATCGCCCCGGTGACCGAGATCGACGGTCGAGTGATCGGTACGGGCGAGCGAGGCCCCATCGTCGAGCAACTCCAGCAGTGGTACCTCCAAATGATTGACGAAGAGGCGCATGTCTGACTCGGTGGGCTCGGCGCAGCGGATCGCCATGTGGTCCGGGCCTCGAAATCTCTCCACCGCCATGATGCGAAGCTGGGAGAACCGAGCCGACACGACTGTGATGGACGAGCCGCTCTACGCCGCCTATCTGGCCGAGTCGGGTTCAGATCACCCTTCGGCCGCTGAGATCATCGCCGCCGGACCGGCGACCTACGAAGAAGCCATTGCCGCCTGTTTCGCGCCGCTGCCGGACGAGACGTCAATCAGCTATCAGAAGCACATGGCGCACCACCTCATCGTGGAGAGCGATCTGTCCTGGCTCGACGGGCTGACCAACTGTCTCTTACTTCGAGATCCGCGTTGGGTGCTGGCGAGCTACCTGAAGGTCCGAGACTCGGTCTCTCTTGAAGAGATCGGGTTGCCTCAGCAGCTCGTCCTCGCCGACCGGTGCGAATTGATCTTCGACTCAGCGGACTTCCTCGCCGATCCAGAAGCCGGACTCCGAACTATCTGCGAGGCCGTGGGAGCGGCCTTCGATCCGGCGATGCTGACCTGGCCTGCGGGCAAGCGATCATCCGACGGTGTGTGGGCGAAGCATTGGTACGCCTCGGTCGAGGCGAGCACCGGGTTCGGCCCGCCTCCCGGTCTGACTGCGCCGCCTGAGCTGAGCGGTGAGCTTCAAGTCCTGGGGGCTGAAGCGATGGAGATCTACCAGGCGCTCAAGGCACGCTCGATCACCGTCTGAGCGAGCTCCACCTCGCGTCAGACGTGGCCTCATCGAGCCGTGGACGGGGACGTAGCCGAACAGGCTAGCGATCAACTTCTGACCGATTGTGTTGGTTCCCGTGCGTTCGTGGGCGACGATGGGAACGTGCAACCCATTCTTGTGATCATGGCAGCCGGGCTCGGCAGCCGATTCGGCGGCGTCAAGCAGCTGGCCCGCGTTGGCCCCAATGAAGAGGCTTTTCTCGACTTCTCGATCAAGGACGCGCTCGCCGCAGGCTTCGGTTCGGTCGTCCTGATCGTCCGCACGGACATCGAAGAGGATGTTCGAGCGCACCTGGCCGAACAACATCCCGGCCAGGACTTCTTGATGGCTCGACAGGATGAACTCGGCCCGCCGCGAGACAAGCCATGGGGCACGCTCCACGCCGTGCTCTCCGCCGTCGATCTCATCACCGCTCCCTTCGCGGTCATCAACGCCGACGACTACTACGGGCCCGAGTCCTTCCGCCTCGCCTTCGAACAGGTTTCCGGGCTCGAAGCAGGTGAAGCAGCGAACGTCGCCTTCGAGATGGGCAAGACCGTGCCGCCACGGGGCGCCGTGACCCGAGCCCTCACCGCTGTCGAAGATGGACGGCTCACCGCGATTGTTGAAACTGATGGCTGCGAGCGGATGGAAGACGGCAGCTTGATGGCGGCCGGTGAGCACGTCGCCGAAGACACCCCCGTGTCCATGAACCTGTGGTGCTTTGGAACTGATGCGCTCGCCGACTTCCAGGAGCGGTGGGACGTGTTCTTCGCCGAGCATGCCGAGACTCCGAAGGCCGAGGCTCAGCTCCCCACAGTGGTGGGCGAACTCGTCGATGCAGCACGGATGGTCGTCAAGGTCGTGTCGTCGCCCGAACAGTGGATTGGCATCACGAACCCCGAGGACTTCGAGCTGGCGAAGTCGGCGCTCGCCGACCGTTGAGTCCGGCTGGGCTCCGGCACGATCATCTCATGGGCGGCGCAACCCGATCGCTGAGCGGGGCCTTCTCGCTCGCGCTTCTGCTCTCGGCCTGCACCGGCGGAGCCGTCGAATCGGGGCCGAGTGCTGACGAGCCGCCGGCTGCGACCACCACGAGCGCCGCGTCCGCTTCGGCTCCAGAGTCCGAGGCGGCAGCGGTTGCGTCCGTGCCGCTCGGCGGTTCCACCTACCGGCTCGACCTTGAGACGCTGGGTGGGGAACCACGCCTGGCGCTGCGGCAAGCCGTGCCCGTTGGCCGGATCGCAGACTCCGTCGTCACGCTTGTGGTCGGCGACGACACCGTGGTGGCGACAATCGTGCTCGAGGTGGTCTCCTCACAAGCTGACGGATCTGAGCAACGACTGACCGCTGAGCTCACCTCGATCGAAACGGAGAACCCGACGTTGCAGGCCGGGCTTGATGAAGGCACCGGAGTCCGTGCGGTCTTCGTGCGCGATCAGCGAGGTGCAGTTGCGGAGTGGCAGCCCGAGATCCCGGACTTCTTGCCGTCCCGAACACGAGCGTTCGTTGAGTTGTTGATCGAGGCGCCTTTGGCGTTCGCCGGCCCCCTCCCGCTCGAATCCGTAGGCTCCGGTTCGCGATGGGCTGCCGGGTTCGACGAGTCATCGGGGACCAGCGAGCGTCGGTATGAACTCTTGAGCTGGACCGGCGATGGAGCGAGCTCGGAGTACGACGTGTCGTTCCAGGCGGGCCTGGCCGAGGGCCGACTGAGCGGGACCGCAGCTGACGTCGTGCCTGCGTTCCAGACGTTCGATACACAGCTGAACTCGATCACGGTGGAGACCACCTCCCGCTGACTGGCCGACTGGTTGTCGGTGCTCGCCGTCAGTCCGGTAGCAGCTCGATCAGGGCGCCGCGCTTGATCTTGCCAAGGGACGTGCGAGGAAGCGCGGGCACGATCACGAGCCGCTTCGGTGCATACCAGGCGGGTAGCTCTGCCTTTACTGCCTCCCGCAGCTCATCGATCAGTGGCGGCGACGACGACTCGTTGGCAACGACGAGGGCCACGACCTCATGACCCCAGACTGGATCCGGCCGTCCAACAAGGGCGATCTCTTTGACACCCGGCTGCGATGCCAGCAACGGTTCAACGCGTGCCGGCCAGACCTTTTCGCCGCCTGTCACGATCACGTCCCCCTGGCGACCGTGGACTCGAAGCGATCCATCGGGTCGGATCTCTCCGAGGTCGCCGGTTGGGAACCAGCCTTCAGCGTCCTTGGGGTCCATGTCTGCGCCGCCCGATCGATAGGTGCGGAGGAGCATGGGGCAACGCAACCAAATCTGGTCGTCGTGATCGGTGCGCATCTCGACGCCGTCCAGGGCGACCCGTTCGTACACGACTCCCGAGCCTGTCTCGGTCATGCCGTACGTGGCGATCACGTTGTCCGGCCGATCCGGCGGGGGAGCAGCTCCGCCGATCAGGATGCGACGGAAACGCTCGTTGGGAACCTCGATCAAGGCCCGAGTGACGAGTGAGACAAGCGTTGCGCCGCGCTCGGCAGCATCCAGCACGGCCTCGGGATCGAACGTTGGGTGCACCTCGATTGGCGTCTCGGTGATCAGCGCTCGGGTCACGACGGAAAGGCCGCCGACATGAGCGAGCGGAAGGCAGGCAATCCACCGATCATTCGATGGGTCCACATCGAGCGCCCCGCTCGACGCATGGGCCGAGGCGCGGACGGCGTCATGGGTGAGCACAACGCCCTTTGGTTCACCTGTCGTTCCGCTCGTCGACATCACGAGGGCGTCTCCTGGGGCCGCCGCCCGACCGCCCTGAAGTGCTCGTCGCTCGCCGTCGGCCTCGATGACGGCGGTGGGTTGCAGTGACCGGAACACGCGCTCACGCTCAGCCTTTGGCAGACGGGGATCCACCGGCATTGCTGCGTCACCCGAGGCCCAGACGCGCTGGAGCGCGTCGACGAAATCGGGCCCGCCGGGCAGCGCAAGGGCGACGACGTCGGCGGGTGCGGTGGCCATCAGCAGAGCGTACGTTCCCGGGGCCTGCGGCCGGAGTACCGTTTCGGCATGACAACGACAGCGGGCGGGCCGATCTGGCTCGACGGGGCGCTCGTTCCCCATGATCAGGCGTCAGTTCACGTGCTCTCCCACGGTATGCAGCGAGGCTCGACGGTCTTTGACGTGCTGCGGGTTGTCAACACCGCTGCGGGGCCTGCCGCCTTTGGGTTGCGAGAGCACGTTGCCCGCTTCTGTCGCTCGATGGAGCTCATGGGAATGGACGCCGCTTACGGCGTTGGTGCACTGGAAGACGCCGTGCGCGAAGCGGTGGCGGCCAATCCTGGGGCCAACGTGGTGAAGCTCGCCGGGGTGTGGAGCGAGATTCCGCTTCGCAGCCTTCCCGTGTCGACCGTGCCCTCCATTTACGTCGCCGCCATCACCCCCGATGCCACCGTCGACCCTGGCGGAACAAAATCGTCGGTGAAACTGAAGACGGCCACGGCACCGAAGATGCCGGCCGAGGTGCTGCCGCCCAGCCTCAAGGTCGCCGCCAGCTACACCGCCGGCGTGCGTGAGCGGCTGGCGGCCGTCGCCGAAGGCTTCGACGACGTGATCTTCCGCACCGTAAAGGGCGACCTCGCCGAAGGGACCACGCAGAGCCTGTTCGTGATCCGAGAGGGCAAAATCTTGTTGCCGCCTCTCGACCAGGTCTTGGATGGCATCACTCGACGGGCCGTGCTTGATGTGGCCCTGCACGCTGGGGTGGTTGCCGACGTGCGCTCGGTGTGGTGGGACGAGGTCGAGACGGCTGATGAGCTGTTTCTTTGCTCGACGAACACCCCCGTCTTGCCGGTCGTGCAGCATGACGAGCGTGTGATCGATGGCCCCGGCCCCGTGTCGAAGCAACTCGCCGACGCCATGGACTCGCTCCTCAACGGCTCCCACGAACTCTCCCACCGCTGGATCACCCCGCTCCGCTAAGCGTCCAGCCCTTCCGCCCACGATCGCCGCTGGTTGGTATCTGGTGTCTGACACTCATCACTCACCAGTGGTGGCGGGGCGTGGTCTGGCCTGGTTGGTATCTGGTGTCTGACACCCATCACTCACCAGAGGCGGCGGGGCGTGGTCTGGCCTGGTTGGT
>CALKTH010000070.1 GCA_937997485.1 uncultured Acidimicrobiales bacterium
TCGCCGCTGGCGCCTCCGTCACGATCGACTGCACCCTCGCCAACACCACCGCCAGCTTCACGAACGAGGCCACGGCCACCGGAACCGATCCGTTGACGAACGTCCTCACCGACTCTGACACGGCTCAGGTCATCGTGGTGAACCCCGGCATTGAGATCACCAAGACGCCGGATCTCACCCAGGTCCTCACGGGCTCCGACGTGACCTTCACGATCACGGTCACGAATACCGGCGACCAGGACATCCCGACCGCCACGGTCACCGATGCCCTCACCCCGTCGTGTGACTCGGTCGTTGGTCCGCTGGCTGCCAACGGTGGCGCCACGACGTACACCTGCACCGCCACGAACGTGACGGCTGACTTCACGAACGTGGCTGAGGTCGCTGGCGCCGATGCGCTCGGCAACCCCGTGAGCGACGCCGATGACGCCGTCGTCGACGTGATCGCCCCCGGTCTTGCTGTGTCCAAGACGCCGGACGCTCAGTCGGTCGTAGTTGGCGGAGACGCCGTCTTCACCGTCGCCGTGACGAACACTGGCGATGTCGACCTCATCAACGTTGCGATCTCTGACCCGCTGGCCCCTGGCTGCAGCGCCACGATCGGCACGCTCGCCGTCGGCGACTCCGCTTCGGTGACCTGCACCGTGTCGGGCGTGACCGCCGACTTCACGAACGTCGCCACAGCGACCGGCGACGACCCCGTCGGCAACACGCTGACCGAGACCGACGATGCGGACGTGACCGTCCTCGTTCCGGCCATCGACATCACCAAGAGCCCAGACCTCCAGATCGTGCCCACCGGCGGCACGGCCACCTTCACGATCACCGTGACGAACTCCGGCGCCGCCGATCTCACCAACGTGGCCGTGACTGACGCTCTCAGCCCGGCCTGCGACAACGTCATCGGCAACCTGGCAGCGACCGCCTCGGTCACTTACAACTGCACGATCACCAACGTCACGGCTGACTTCACCAACACGGCGACGGTGACCGGGACCACCGGGATCGACACGACCGTGACCGATAGCGATACGGCCGACGTCGATGCGATTGCCCCGGCCATCCGCCTCGAGAAGACGCCGGACCTCCAGACCATCGTGCAGGGCGACACCGCGACCTTCGCCATCGAAGTCTCCAATGACGGTGACGTGGACCTCACCAACGTCGTGATCAGCGATCCGCTGGCGCCCGACTGCGACACCACGATTCCCTCAGTGGTCGTGGGCGGCTCAGTCACCGTGAATTGCACGCTCGCCGATGTCACCGCTGATTTCACCAACACCGCATCCGTCAACGCTGACGGACCCGGCGGCACCTCAGTGACCGACAGCGATGACGCCGAGGTCGACGTGCTCATTCCCAGCATTCAGGTGACCAAGACGGCGCTCACGCCAAACGTCCCCACCGGCGGCACTGCGACCTTCGAGATCACGGTCATCAACAACGGCCAGGTCGATCTCACCTCGGTAAGCGTTGCTGACGCGATCACCCCGTCGTGCGACAACGCGATCGGCGCTCTCGCGGCCGGTGCGTTCGTCACCTACACGTGCTCCGGCACTGTCGGCGCAGTGGACTTCACGAACACGGCAATCGCCACGGGCACTGATCCCGTCGGTGGCACGGTCACCTCGACCGACGACGCCGACGTGGTCGTGTTCCAGGCTGGCGACCTCAGCGGCACCGTCTTCGTCGACACTGATGGCGACGGCACCTTCGACGCTCCGGGCGAGCCCGGCATCGAAACGGTCCAGGTCACCATCATCAACTCGAGCGGGCAGCCCGTTGCCACCGTGCCCACCACCGCTGACGGCACCTTCCTCGTTGAGGACCTCCCCGTCGGCGACTACACGGTTGTGATCAGCACTACGGACCCGGCCATCCCCGGCGATCACGTGCTCTCCACCTACAACGCAACCCAGAGCGTGACGGTGTCGCCGGGCCTCACCGCAGATGCCGACCCGGTCGGCTTTGCTCCCGACGCCACCATCGCTGGTATCGCCTTCGTCGACGGCAATGGCAACGGTGTGTTCGACGGCGCCGAGGTGACTCTCCCCGGCGTGGATGTCACCGTCTTCGACGCTGCCGGTGACATCGTTGCCACTACCACCACTCAGGCCGATGGTTCATGGATCGTTGCAGGGCTGCTCCCCGGAGATCACACCGTGCGTTTCGATACTCCCGCTGGCTTCCTGCCGACCGCAGCCGATCAGGGCGCTGACGACACCGTCGACTCCGATGGCACGCCTGCCGCTGACGGCCTCTCGGCCACAACCGCTCCGATCAACGTGCCTGCCGGTGCGGATGTGATCGACGTGGACGCTGGCTGGTTCTTGCCCGTCTCGATCGGTGACACCGTCTTCGTCGATCTTGACGGCGACGGTGTTCAGGACGGCAACGAGCCGGGCCTGCCCGGTGTTGACGTCACCATTCTCAGCGCTGGGCCCGATGGGGCCTTCGGCACCGCCGATGACCAGACCACCACGCTGACGACTGACGCCAACGGCATCTACCTCGCTGAAGATCTCGCCCCTGGCGATCATGAGGTCAGCATCGCCGAGCCCGCAGACCTCACGGTCACCACAGGCAACG
>CALKTH010000071.1 GCA_937997485.1 uncultured Acidimicrobiales bacterium
TCGGCCGCGGTTCCTGCTCGTGCGTCGTCTATTGCGGCCATACCGACGTGGCTCACGCCGATCGCCAAAGCAGCCGTAACCGCTAGTGCGCTAAGCCATAGGAAAATCCCAGACACCGTCTTCCCTCGTTTCAATCGATGATGTTCGGGGGAAGTACCTTCTTAGCGTAGGGGGTCAAGAACGGAAGGATAGAGCTGGGTGGGTTCTGGAAGCATCAAAAAGTGTTGACTGTTCAACAGTTTCGAGGGGGCTCTGCTCGACCCTCGGGGGCAACAGTGGGCGGCCCTGGTCATCTGTCGCCAGTTCGTACACCGTGGGCCGGGCGTAGTCGTTCCCCTTGCCGTGTCGCCAGCGGTCACCAACAGGCCGATCGGGTTTCTTGCGCTCCGTGTTGGCGTGTGGTCGCGATCCACGCGAGACCATTTACAAGGAGGACTTAACAGTCCCGAACATTGCTGAACGCGGTCAATTTGGTCTGATTGGCGGCGATGAGCCACGACGACCTGATCGAAACAGCGGGTTCGATCGTCTATCTCATGGGCAAGCTCAGAGATGCAAACGCTCGGTGGCAGTTTGGTGGGCACACCTGCACAGCATGCGGCCAGAACTGCACCGGGTAGCCAGGCGCCGACGATCAGAGCCACCACGGCCCCATATCGAACAGATGCCGGATGAGCTCACGCACGAGCTCGGACCGGATCATGTTCAGCGGTAGCCGTAGCCACCGTGGCCCTGAGTGCAAGCGTCCACCGTGTCATCGTGGCGACCATTCGGGAACGCAGCATGTTCACGAATCATGGCCTCGGCCGCTGGCGCTGATTCGGCGAACACCGCGACCGTGACCCGGCCCCGCTGCACTTCCGAAGCCCACACCGCGGCCCGCTCGACCTTCGATGATTGCGGGGCGACAAAGTGCAGATCGTGGCCGACGAGCTCTTTCTCAATCGTGGCCCGAAGTGCTTTGCCCGCGGCGGGCATCTCCTCAATGACGATCGACACCCGACGGCCCGTGGCCTGTTCATCTTTTCGGCCGGTATCGGCAATGAGGTCGAGCACGTCGGCGGCGTCGACCTGGCGGCGGATCACGTCGAGCACATAACAGCGGGCCTGGCGATCGAACCCGAGCAGCACGCCAGCGGTGAAATCCCCAGCGCCAGCGGTGAACGCCAGATCCCACGACCGGCAGATGACCACGATGTCATCGAGATCGACCGACCCCCGACGCCAGTGAGCGGGGTCGAACATTCCGCCGTCCTCAGGGGCGTCGGTGTGCTGGCGTTCACGTAGGAACGCACCGAGCCCCGTCGGCCGCTGCCCACTCGTCGAGCTCGGCCCTGCTCGGTTTTGTACTGGCGTGAAGCATCCGGGTACGCCTGCACAAACAGGGGCGCGGCCAGCAACTCACCGACGGCGGCGAGAGCGTCCTCGGTCTGGCGGGCAGTGTTCCCGATCCACAACGCATAGGACCGTGAGCGGGCAGCGATCATCATGACGAGCGCCAAACTCAACGCCGTCGATTTGCCTGCACCACGAGGGGCGCACACGATCAGCGGCCGGGGCTTAACACCGAGCTCGATCGACTCGGCCCACTCAAGGATCGTGCGATGCCAGTCGGCGAACTCGTGACTAATCCACTCCCCCGCCACGAGCGACAGAAACAGTTCCCACCATCCGAGGGTGAGCGCTGCACGAGCAACGTCGGCGACCACGGCCGGATCGTTCCCGGCCGATTCCAGCAAGGCGAGCAGATCAGCCGCCAGCGGATCGTCGAGCGACACCCGGCCCGATTCGGTTCGTTGGATCATTCAGCCTCGGCGATCGCACGAGCCGACGCGGCGGCAACGATGGCAGCGACCGGCGATGTCACCGCGACCGGGGCACCATCTGGCCCCGATAGCTCGACCCTCTTTGCGGGGTCGCCCCATTCGGTCGGGTCACGTCGAGCTAGGAACGCTTGAGCGGCCCGCCAATCTGATTTGGCGGCGTCGGCCCACGATCCGACGAGCTCGACCGTGAGCGCGGCGGCAGCTTCATCGAACAGGCGAAAGAAGCGAACTAGCCGAAGGTCATCGCCCTGGTGCTCGTCGTCGGCATCGAGTGCGTTCAACGCTGTGCGCCAGTGCTGCAACGTGCGGGGCACGATCCCGGCGTACGCGCACGCCGACGATTGCGGGGCCCCCTTCCCCACTGCCTCAATGAGCCGACCCGCTGGCGAGTCGGGCGACCAATACGCATCGGCCTTGGCAGTGGCCTTGTATCCGATGCTCAGCGTGTGCGGTCGTACCGGTGGCCGGCGCGACGAGGGGCGGCCTTTGGCGGTCGTTTTCTTAGGGGTGGCAGCTGGTTTCTTTTTGGCGACCATTCACCATGTCTACCCCTACGGTCGGCCGTCCCGAAGCTCTAGTGCTTTGCGGAACTTGCGACGGCTGAACCACCCGTGTGCGTCGGTAGCTGCATCTGCACGAGCTAGGGCATCAGCCTTTTCTTGCATATGCACCTGAATCTGATTCTCGGCCTTCTCAAGCTGCTCAGCCCGCTCAGTAGCAAGGGCCTCGGCAACTGCGTTAGCTGTTTCGAGCTCGCTGACTTGCATACGCAACTGCTCTACCTGCGTGCGGTACTGCTCAACATCGCTTCGGGCCTGGTCACGCTCGGCCGTGGTTCGCTTGAGATCCTTCTCAGCCCCCGCTAATTCGAGCGTGTGCAGTGATTCTTGAGCTTCCACCCGGTCGGCGGCGCTCTGACGTTCGGCCGCTAACTCAGCTTCCAACCTGGCTATGTCTGCCCATGCAGATGCTTCCGCAGCTGCATGGGCAGCACGAGCTGATTGCTTAGGCGTTTGCTTAGGCTCTGCACCCGGCAAGACCAACGACCAGCCCGAATCGGCGGCAACCTTAGCGAGCTCGGCCGACGGGATTCGCCACATTCGGTCAACCTGCTCAGCCCTGGAAACGAGCCATCTTTCTGCCGACGCTTGATCGTGTCCACCGAAACGCCGCACGCTTGAGCAGCTTCACGATGCGTAAACGAATTGGCTTTGCCTAGGGGCATGCCCTGGTGCACCACGTTAGGCAGTATCACGATGTCAGGGCCGGATATCCCTGCTCAGATCAGCTACTCGCCAAAGCGCTCGATCACATCGAGCTTGCACGCAATCTGTTGCTCTTCGGTACCGGTTGAGCACGGTTCTGGACTTGATCCGCTTGTGAGCATCGACCCGCAGCCCCAAAGAAGGAACGCCAGCAACAGCAACGAACCGAAGCCAACCCAACACCCCGGTTCTTCGGCTTTCGGGCCGTCATCGTCACGCTCATATTCGTCGTCCGTCATCGCCGTCACCTTCCGCTAGTCGTCAGCAGATTTGCAGATCACGACGGGGGAGACATACCCCGGCCGATCAGCTAGTCGCTGGCGACCCTCGACAACTTCCCTCGGATCATCGAGAGGTACAGAATCGAACCGAGCAGCGGAAGGAAGATGACGACGAGAATCCAGACGATCTTGTTCTGGTCAATCTCCGACCAGGCACTATCGGGGTGACGGAGTGCGTCAATCAATGCCCACAAGAACAAAACCGGGATTACCAGCAGCACTAGGACCGTGACGATTATGAGAATTTCAGGTGCGCCTATCATCCTCGGAGTGTGGACTATCGCCGACCATGAAGCCATCACGGGGCAACCCGGCGGGCAAAGCTCTAGGTAGCGGCGACGGTGGCGGGGGAGTCGGATTCGATCAGCATGTTGGCGTCGACAAAGACGGCCATCTGTTCATCGAGCTCGACCGACTTCACCACGTCGGCCACGGTGGCGGCGTGCCACGGCCCGCCCTTCACGGTCGCGATGTCGTCGGCGTTCAACCGATCAGCAATCGCTTTGTACGTCGACCCGAGACGACGCTCGCTAGCGATCCGCTGGCGGGTCGATTCAGGAAGAGCGACCGGACGGCCTAGGCGTTTGCCGCTGGCCTTGAGTGTCTGCAAAGCGGCCGACGTGCGCTCGCCGATCACTTTGCGTTCCCACTGGCTCACGGCGGTCATCACGTTGGCGACGAGCTCGCCCGATGCGGTCGTGGTGTCAATCCCGAGGTCGAGCACCACGAGCGACCAGCCCTGACGCTGTGCCAGTTCCATGAGCGCCCCGAGATCAGATACCGACCGGGTGAGACGGTCGAGTTTTCGACCACGAGCGCTCCCGCTTCACCGGCACCGAGCATGCGAAGTGCTTCGGCCATTGCGGGGCGGTTGAGGTTCTTCGCGCTCACGCCGTCGTCGACGAGCTCGACCGAGGTCCAGCCCTTCACGGTCGCCATCGCCCGCAGTTTCTCGGCCTGGTCGGTGAGCCCGAGCCCCGACTCGGCCTGGTCCTCAGTTGAGACACGGCTGTAAAGCACGGCTGGAAGGGGAGTGGCGGGGGCGGTGGTGTTTCGGCTCATGGGTCAATTGTGACGATCGGGTGAGACATGACATCGGACAAACGAACCTATTCCTCTTCGGTACCGGCCTGCTCGTCATTCCCGCCGGCTTCGGCGTCGGCGCTTGCTTCGGTCGGCTCACCGTCGTCGTCGCTGTCCTCATCTGCTTCGCTTGCAAGCACACGAGCCACGGCGGCCACATGGTGTCCCTCGTTAACGTTCATGACTCGAACACCGGAAGCATCGCGGCCCTGAGTGGAGATGTCGTTCACCGCGGTTCTGATCAGCGTTCCGCCGTCACCAATGAGCATGATCTCCTCACCTTCGGCGACCATGAACGCTGCAACAACCTGGCCCTTCTTCTCGTTCACGCGAATGCCGCGAACACCGAGACCGCCTCGGCCCTTGACC
>CALKTH010000072.1 GCA_937997485.1 uncultured Acidimicrobiales bacterium
CCACGCTCCGAGGCCGGACGCCTTGGCCACGGGAATCGAGGGAAGTAACACGTGTTCTTTGTGGCTGATCACCCACATGCCCTTCGCGGTGTTGGCGACCGAGACGTGGGTGGGGTCGGGCTGTGTCGTCGGCGGACTGGCCCTTGGTTTTGACCGGTCGACCTCATCGGTCTCTTCCTGGATCGGATCTTGGAGAATCGGCTTACCGATACCCGGCGTGGCGAGCATCACCGTGACCTGCCCGTTTCCTTGCTTGGCGTCGTAGCGCCAAGTGACCCAACCTTCGAACCAACGTTGCGGACACTTCCAGAAGATCTCCACTGGCAAGCGATTCGCTCCTGATGCAGGGGGCTCTTCCTCGGAGCTGATCCCGAAGGACACCTCCAGAGCGGTGAGCATCGTGATGCGGACGATCTCTTCCACATTGCCGAAGAAGCGATGCCAGAAACCGGTCTGGGGAAACGGGCGATCGAGGCCAGCGTCGATCGCGTCAAGGGCAAACCGAAGTGCGCTGCTGCGAGACGATCCGTTCTCATCGACGATCGGATCGAGCGGGAGGGCCGGTGGTGAATTGAGGAGCGCCTCGGTTGCGGCCTCGAACGTTGGCGCTGGCTCGTCGTACGTTTCACCGAACCAGTCTCGGCGCATGTGGTCCACACGCATCTCGGCACCTGCGTAGTCGGCGTCGTCAAGAGCAGGCGACTGGAAGAACGCAGCGTCTGCGACTGGCGCTCCGCTGCGCAGGTAGCGGAGGAGCTCCACCGCTCGGTCGTGGCTTCCATTGATGTAGTCCTCGAGCACCGCGAGCCACGGTCCCTTCTCGAGGTGGTAGGGCATTCCTGGCATGTCATGGACCTTTCGTTGTCTGGCTCAGTTGGTCGAGAAGAGCGGAGAGTTCGGCGACGCAGCCAGGTGCAGAGCGAACTCCGGCACCGAGCGCCTCTTGGAGGAGAAGGGCCAACCGTTCCCTGTCGGCCCCGGGTACCGGCTCGCCTTGTCCCACCATCGCCGCGATCTCTGCGATGAGCGGCAGCGTCCGCAGGGAGATGGGGGAGCGAAACGGCCGGAGTGCGGGAAGGTCGTGCAGACCGAGTCGGGCGCCGTGAAGCTGGCGAAGCACGCTTCGGCCAGGCCAGTCTCGCCACACCTCGCAGGCTTGCCGCTCATCCTGCTCCTCCCGTGCAAGGTGAATCAAGACGGGACAAAGAAGCTCGGCCGTGTAGTGGTAGTTCGATCGGCGCATCCGTTGGAGCGAGGACTCGCCGTGGACGCGGGCGGAGGCGAGGTCTCCCTCGCGACACGCAACGTGCGCCGCAGCTGCCTCCAGCAGTGAGCCTTCGGACCAGATGTTCGTTGGTTCAACGAAGCGGCGGCCGGTCTCGTAGGCCCGCCAAAACTGCTCGTGGTCGGAACGGAGGAGAGCTACCAGGCAGCTTCGCACCGCACCCCAGGCCGCAGTCCAAGGATCAGCCGCCTCCTCTGCCAGTTGCCAGCTCGCCTCGAATTGCGTTTGGGCATCGTCGAGCTGGAGTCTCCCGTAGTCTGCGAGCCCGCTGGCGAAGAGGGCCTCGGCCTCGATGAGCGGATCCATCGAGCGGCGGGCCTGAGCAATAGCCTCGATGGCGAGGGCGCGACTACTTGCGGCATCGCCGGACGTCGTCTCGGCCTCTGCTTGCACTCCCAGAAGTCGAGCATGGAGCGCTGGGAACCGTCCGTCTGCGGCGCTCGCCCAATCCTCTAGGGCAAGCCGGTCGATGTCGCTCACGGAGAGCGTGAGGACCAGGCGCGAGTGATCGATGAGGGCAGCACCCCATGCCTCGATGTCGCCGACGGCGCGCGCTCGCTCCACCGCACGTCGGAGAAGTTCTTCACCGACCACGGGATCGTGATCCCGAAACGCAGCCAGACCGGCGAGCCGGAGCTGTTCGACCGACGGCATGTCGACGATCCGTATCGACGCAGCGAGCACGTCGTTGGCGAGTCCTGCGTCGCCTCGTCCAAGCGCCTGCCGACCAGCAGCGATCAGGGTGGCTGACAGCGAGTCGTCCTCCAGGCCCTCGGGAACGCCCCGATCAGCGATGTGGCGAGCAAGCACTCGGCGAGCTTCCGGTCGGTCGATGTTGGGAAGCCGACGGATGACTCGCTCGTGAATGTCCTGGCGGACGCCCTCGGGGACGGTTGCTGCGACACCATGACGGAGCGCTGCGTGTTCCCACCTCACACGACCGTTGCGAATGCGGACGATGCCGTCCTGCTCAGCTGCACCGAGATCCTCCAAGGTGCCGCGAACAGGCCGATCGGTCAGGAGCGCGAGAAGATCGACGGAGGGCGTTTCGTCGAGAACCGCTGCCTGTTCGAGGAGGCGTCGTGTCTCCTCCGGCAGACGAGTGAGGCGGCGTCGAACGCCAGCCACGATGTCGGCAGGCGCGTGTGTCTCCACCGGCCCTTCGGATCCGATGCCGCCACTCGTCCGCACCAGGCGATCGTCCGCCTCGAGCTCGCGCAGAATGGTCAGCGCCAGCAGTGGGTTGCCCCCGGACACTCGCTGCAAGTCTCGTGCCAGGCGAGGCTGGACATCACCGCCGAGCGTGGCCCGAGCGAGTTCACTCATGCTGGCTTCGTCGAACGCCGAAAGCTCGAGCGTCTCGACCCCGACGTCGCGTCGCAGGCTGGCGAGTTCCGCCTCGTTTCCTTCGGATCCCAGGCGATGGGTCACGATGACGAGGATGGGAGCGCTCGACGGCGTGGGGCTCGCGTTGAGCATCGCCAGGAGTTGCATCGTGGCCGAGTCGGCCCACTGAGCGTCCTCAACGACGAGCACCAGCGGGCCTCCGCCGAGAACAATCTGGACTGCTTGCGCTGTGAGGCGGTGTCGTTGTTTCTCGTCGTCATCGGAGAGCGACCATTCGGCCAATCCCTGCCTGCGAGCGAGAGCACTGATGATTGAGCGGACGGGAAGAAGCGGAGCGCGACCCTGTTCCGAGCACTCACCAACGAATGCTGCCACCCCCGCATGATCGAGACCCTCGAGTGCGTGCGACACAAGGAAGGTCTTTCCCACGCCGAAGGGACCAGTCACCACAACGGTTCGGACTCGTCGAGCGCCATCCGCCGCGCTGCCGCCACGAACCCAGTCTGTGAGCCCAACGAGGGAGGCCATCTCGGCATGGCGGCTGATCAGCTTCTGCTGAGCTCCTTTGACGGGCGCAGCGCCCGAGCCGGGTGGAGAGTTCTGCCCTGATCCGTTCGGGCTGCTCGACCGGATCGATGCTGACGCCTCGTGACCGCCGTTGAGAAGCTCACCTTCGACCTCTGCGATGAGATGTGAGGGGTCGAGTCCCGTGACATCGGCCAGTAGCTCTCGATAGTCGTGCAGCACTCGGAGACCTTCGACCGAGCGCCCAGCGGCGCTGAGGGCACGGGCCTGAACGATCCAGGCCGACTCGCGGAAGGGTGAGTGGTCGGCGATTGCAGCGGCTGAGGCGATGGCCTCGCTGTGTCGACCGGTCCGAAGCAGCGCCTCTGCTCGCCGCTCGAGCACTTCAAGCCGGAGGTCCTCGAGGCGAGTCGCCTCACGAACGCCGATCGAAAGGTCGGCGATGTCGCGAAGAGCGCGTCCTCGCCAGAGGTGGAGCGCCGCGTCGCAGAGTTCGATGGCCCGTGATGCTGGAGCGGTTGCTACCTGTGTCGCAAGCTGCTCGAAGGCGATCGCATCGATGCTCCCTTCGTGCGGGACGTCGAGCTGGTAGCCACCCGGGAGCGAACTCAACGAGTTCTCGGGTAAGCGCCGACGAAGCCTGGAGATCTTCGACTGCAGCGAAACGGTGGCGGACTTTGGAAGCTCGTCTCCCCACAACGCGTGCATGAGCCGATCTCGACCCACGGCGCGGCCATGGAACGCCACGAGAATGGCGAGGATCACTCGCTCGTGGGCGGCTGTCAGCGGTTCACCGTCGATGGTGACTGATCCGAGGACCTGCACCTTCACGCAGCCAGTGTTGCATTCTTCGACAAGCAGCCGCCCGGGCGCGCCCACCGTCCCTCCACGGTGGGCACGTTCCAGAACGGCCGGGCTCACGACTTGTAGTCCATCCCGGCCGAAATCAAGTCGACACGGCGATCGCCCGTCGTCCCCGCTCCGAAGTCGAATCCGAGCGAGATCGATACGCCCCAACGGACCGCAGGCATCGAAGCCACACCGAACCGTTCGAATGCCATCGAGCCGCTGCGATTGACTTCGTTGTGCAGCGCCACGATCCGTTCGCCGTCGCGAATGTGGACGTCGCGGAGCACGGCGTTGCTGCCAGTGACGGCTCGCAACATGAAGCGGTCGAGGTTCAAGCGTCGGCCGTCCTCGATGACCGGTGTCGGCAGTGCGAAGTGAATCCAGTTCGTTGTGTTTGCCTTGCCCACGATCCGATTGAAGAAGCCGAAGTGGCGCTGGGACTCGACTCGGGAGTCGTGCTCGATGACTGCCGCATTGCCGTGAATCCAGGTGGCGTTCTCCAACCGCCCGACGCCGCCGTACAAACTCTGGATTCCCTGAATGTCATCGGAGCTGAGCTTGCGGCTGGGACCGCCGTAGAACGGCGCCATCAGTGCACCACTCACCGAAGAGTGGCGGAGGCCGAGCGCATGTCCGAACTCATGCGCGGCGACAGTGACGAGGTCGGTTCCGTTCGCAGGCACGGCGACGGTCCAGACCTCGGCATCATCGAAGTGCGTGTCGCCTCGAATCGAGCCGGAGTTGGACGGGAAGAACGCGTGAGCCAGGACGCGGCCAGCGCCGTCGAACGGCGCACCGTCATCGTGATTCCCGGTGACGAAACGAATCACGATGTCGCCTGCCGTGCCGTCAGAGACTCGGCGGAACCGCAGCGGAGTCTCGGCCGACCAAAGACCGAAGGCCTGATCGATCGCCCACCGAATGGCATTGTCCGAGAGATCATCGGTGTAGTTCTGGAACGAGTAAGTGAGGTTGTTCGACGCCCACTTGCCTGCGCCAGTGGTGAACTCGCCGAGATCAGATCGATCGTGCACTCCGCACCGCGGTTCGTTCATCTTCTCCCGGGTCGGAGCGTCGACCTCACCGGTGACTTCCAGCCCTGCCATCTCCTGGAAGGCACAAAGCGCCTTCGTGGTGGCGTCGTCGAAGTGTCCCGACGTGGCCAGAGGGCTCTCGTCGAGAACGTGATCAGCGGAGGTACTCCGCATGAACACGTCGTCTTCTTCGAACGCCTCGCCATCGCTTTGCAAGTAGCCGTAGGTTTCCAAGTACTTCTGGACCGGGGCAACGGCCTTGGCCTTGGAGCCTTCCTTGATACCCACGGCGCCAGCGGGAATCGGATCGTTCTTCGCCATTTCTGTTCTCCTCCATGTGCAGTCCCGAGGGCCGGGAGCTGTGCGAGGAAGAGACTGAGCGAGACGGCTTGCGCCAGCCTTGCGCGGGCAGGCAACCGCTGCGCCAAGGACGGGGAGTCGCTACGTTCGTGAACATGAGGCCAGCGAACAGAGTCGGCATTGTGGTGTTCGCGATCGGCGCGACGTCAGTGGCCGTTTCCGGCCTGCTGGCAACGCTCGCGAGTCGCCCGAAGTTGGCGGCCAAGGTCTTCGGCGGAGAGCCGAACCCTCGACAACATCCAACCGACGTCGGCCTCGAGGCGATCGACGTGGAGTACTCGCAAGGGAGCCTTGCGTGGTGGGTGCCAGCGCCGGGAGCGGCTGCCTCGGTGGTTGTTGTTCACGGCTTCGAAACCGCGGAAGATCCACGGGCTACCGACCCGGGTCCTCGCCTGGAGCTTGCGGTCCTGCTGCATGAGGCCGAGTTCAACTGTCTGATCATCAGTCTCGGGTACGGCACCGGCGCCCATCTTCATTCCGGCGGAGCGCTCGAGGCGCAAGACATCGTCGCCGCGGTGAAGTGGGCTGCTGCTCATGGGGGAGTACCGGTCGCAGTGTTCGGTTTCAGCGCTGGCGGCCACGCAGCCGTCGCGGCGTCTGCGTCGATCGAGCCCTTCGCCGTGATCACCGATAGTTCGTTCGTTGATTTCGGTGAGGTCGTGGTCGATCAGGGCGCCGAGGTGCTGCCAGTGCCTCCACTGCTCTTCGCTCCCGTTCGGTTCCTCATGCGGCTGATGACGGGGCTGGCCCCGGTGAACCTCGAGAAGTGGGAGGTCAACCGGCGAATACCGATGCTTCACATCCACAGCGAGACTGATCAAGCCATTGACTTCGGGAACCTCGACCGCATGGCAGCAGTCACTGGAGGTGAGGTGTTGCACATCAGCGGAGCGGACCACATCGACGCGCTGCGCACAGAACCACAGCGCTATGCCGAGGCCGTCGTGTCGTTCCTGCAGCGGTCCTTGGCAGCGTTTCCCGCCGCCGGCGAACGTCCTTGAGGTCCGGTCAAGACTGAAGGAACTCTACGATTCGCTCTCGAACCGCGGGCAGCGTTTCTTGTTCGAACCACGGGTTCTTCGTGAGCCAGTGCTGGTTCCGGGGAGACGGATGAGGGAGGACGACCTGGTCCGGCATGTAGCGCTCCCAGTTCGCCACGGTCTCAGTCAGAGTCTTCTTGCGGTCGACGATGTAGCGCTTCTGGGCGTACATGCCGATGATGATGTCCAGCCGGTCTGCCGGGAGTTCGGCAAGGAGGCGTTCGTGCCAGAGCGGTTCGCATTCGGGTCGGGGCGGCTTGTCGCCTGACGTCGCGGAGCCAGGAAAGCAGAAGCCCATGGGGACCAGCGCCACGATGTTTGGATCGTAGAACTGCTCGTCGGTGAGCCCGAGCCAGCGACGCAGCGTCTTGCCGCTTGGATCGTTCCAGGGAATGCCCGACTCGTGAACTCGGCGTCCCGGTGCCTGGCCGATGATGACGATCCGAGCCTTCTCGCCCACTTGCACGACGGGTCGGGGTTCGTGCCCCAGATGGGGAGCGCACACCGTGCAGGCAGCGATGTCGGTCAGGAGCGACTGGAGAGGCGAGGTTGGGTTTGACATCTTCTACCCGGTCGACGAGCTCAGCGCGTCTTCGAAGGGGAACGTGGAGAGTACTTCGGGACCAGAGTCCGTGATCAGCACCTGATCTTCGAGCTTGACGCCGAACGGTCCGTCAACGGCGCCGATGTAGCTCTCGACGCTGAGCACCATGCCCGCCTGCAAGATCATTTCTGGATCTCCAAGGGCCTCGACATCGGCGAGATTGGGGAGGAACGGGTACTCGTCCTTGAGCCCGACGCCGTGGGCGAAGCCGTACCGGTAGGGAAGGAATTCGTCGGGGAACGCCCACTCTGATTCGACGACGGAACGAAGAGACCGGCCCGGTCCCAGCTGTGCGACGTTGTGGCGCAGTTGTTCCCTTGCGAGCCGGTACAGCCGCTGCTGTTCTCTCGATGGCGCGGTCGGCCCGCAAAGGAACGTTCGTGAGATGTCGGCGCAGTAGCCATGAGGCCCGATCATGTCGGTGTCGAGGGCGACGAGGTCACCGGCCTCAATGGCACGACTGCTGGACTCCTGCATCCACGGGTTTGTGCGCGGTCCCGAACTCAACAACCTGGTCTCAACCCATTCGCCGTCGTGAGCGATGTTCGTTTGATGAAGGATCGACCAGAGCTCGTTCTCGGTGATGCCTGGCCTGAGGAATCGGCGGATGCGATCGAGCGCGAGCTCGGCGACGGCTACGGAGTGGCGGAGGCAGTGGACCTCTTCTGCGGACTTGATGAGGCGCGCCCGCTCCATCAGGGCTTCGCCATCCACAACCGTCAGACCGGCTTGGTTGATCAGCGGTACGGACTGCGGATCGAGGTGGTCGAACGCCACCCGGGTCTCGTTGCCACAGTGTTCGGTGACGAGTGCGGCGATCTCGGCGCACCACCGCTCGAGTCTGTTGCTCTTGTCGCTTCCGGCGTAGAAGTGGGTCCAGCCCGAGACCGGGCGAACGTCGCCGATGGTCTCGATCTGTTCTGCCGGCACCGGCCATTGCCCGGCGCCGAATTCGAAGAGGATTGGCGCTCCTTCCGCCGGCACGAATGCGCAGCGGACCCGGTTGTGCAGCGTCCACACCGACATGTTGCGGCTGTCCGTGGCGTACCGGATGTTGCATGGGTCGAGCAGAACCGCAGCGCCGTACCCGGAGCGCACGAGTTCTGCTTGGACGCGGCCCAGTCGATACTGCCGCATGGAGGCGAGATCGTATGGCGTGACCGGATCGGTGATCTCGGTTCGCCATTCGAACTCCGGTTCATCCATCAGGAGAGTGTGCCAGACAGAACGGCGAGCGGAATCGACGCGTAGCCCAGGCCGATGGCGAGAGCGATCACTGCGGCAACACGGCGCTGATTCGGTTCGGAGAGCAGCTCGCTCGATGCCCCCAGAGAGCGGGTCAACGACCAGAGCCCGTGGAAAAGGTGAAGCGTGAGTGCGCCAACACCGAGCAGATACACGGCGCTGATCAAGGGATTCTGAAAGCTTGCGATCTGGTTTCCATAGGCGTCACCGCGTTCGAAGTCCGGGTTGATCGTGCCCCAGGTGAGATCGGCAAGATGGAAGACAATGAAGAGGGCGACGATGATGCCGGACCACAACATGGTGCGGGAGGCGTAGGTCGCAGCGAGCTTGTCCTGGCGTGTGATGTAGCGCTGGCTCGCCTCGCGGTTGCGTCGATCGAGCGTGAAGGCAGCATGCATGTGGACGGTGAATGCAGCAATCAACCCGATGCGGAAGATCCACAGCAGATGAGTGCGGGGAACGAGATGCTCGCCCAGGTCTCGCAGGGCTTCGCCGTACTCGTTGGTCGCCTCTGGGCCGAGGAAGATTTTCAGCGTGCCGATGAGATGGGCCACGACGAAGCCAACGATGGCCAGGCCGGAGAGGGCCATGACGTACTTGCGTCCCACGCTGGAGGCATAGATCGCTCCGAGCTTGGTTCGTGGTCGCCGTCGAGGCGACGGCTGTCCGGTGGTGCTTGGGGGTATCTGAGAGTCGGTGTCGAGAACGCTGCTGTCATCCATAGTGTGTGCTCCGAGTCGGGTTCGGCTGTGGGTGGACACGCTGTCCGTGGCTCTGCTGACCGACGAACCTCCCGATCGTTACAAACCTTCTGAACTCCTGTGTCTGAGCTCGCACCTCCTTCCCGCCCTGACAGTGACCTCGTCGCTGCGCTCAAGGATGGAGATCGACGTGTGTTCCGGACACTGGTCGAGGATCTGAACCCAGGACTCACGCGGCTGGCGCGCACCTACGTGACCGCAGCGATCGCCGACGAAGTCGTCCAGGAGACCTGGATGTCTGTGCTCCGCTCGATCGACACGTTCGAGGGGCGGTCGAGCCTGAAGACCTGGATCTATCGCATCATGCTCAACAAGGTGCGGTCCGTCGCTGGGCGGGAAGGGAAGATCGTGCCCTTCACCTCCGTAGGCCCTCACGCTGCCGGCGATAATGCATCGGTCGACATCGAACGCCTCGTCCATCCGGATCTCGGTCGGGGCTATTGGCCTGATGCGCCTCCGCGTTGGGACTCGATGCCGGCCGAAAGCCTCGAGGCTCAAGAAACCGCCGATCGCGTCGACCGTGCAATCAGCAGCCTCCCAGCCGCTCAGCGTGAGGTTGTCACGCTTCGTGACATCGAGGGCTGGTCCTCCGAAGAGGTCTGTAACGCTTTGGGCATCTCAACTGTCAATCAACGTGTCCTCCTTCATCGAGGCCGCGTCGCGGTCCGTCAAGCACTGGAGGACTACCTCTCATGACCGACGATCAGTTCTTCATCAAGAACGAACTTCGTATCACGTGCGCGGACGCCGTCGAGCTCGTCACCGAGTACCTCGAGGAAACGCTCAGTCCGGCAGACCTCGACGACTTCCAAACACACCTCAGCCTGTGCGAGGGATGCCAGGTGTTTCTCGACCAAGTGAACGCAACGATCACACTCATGAGTCGCAGTCGTCAGGTCGATGTCCCCCTGCTGCCAGGGAACATGGATGCCCTCTTGGCTGTGCTCGACGAGCGAGCGGCACAGAAGCCGGACGAGGCGTCCTCGTCCTGACAACGTGACCTGGTGTCGGATGTACCCGACACCGGGGATTACGACAGAAGTTCGGCTGCCCGATCGATGGTGCCGATGAAGCGTTCCTTCATGCCAACGAGGTCGATGCCCTCGGTGCTCTTCTGACCCATCAGATAGCGGGCGTACACACCGTGCAGGATGCACGCCGTCTTCAAGAAGTTGAAGGCCACGTAGTAGTCGAGGTTGGAGAGGTCCCGGCCCGTCTGCTCGGCGTAGCGATCGATCAGATGCTGCCGCTGATCGAATCCTTCGGCCTGCGTGGGTCCCTCAGGTGAGAGCACGGATGGCTGTCCCGGCTCGCCCCAAGCGTTCAACGCGTAGGCGAAGTCAGCGAGAGGGTCGCCGAGGGTGGCGATCTCCCAGTCGAGAACGGCCGAGACGGTGCCGTCGGCGTTGAACATGCAGTTGTGCAAACCGAAGTCACCGTGAACGACACGCGCCGGTCCCTGTTCCGGCAGCGTCGACTGCAGCAGGTCGTGGAGCTCATGAACACGCGCATCGTCGTAGTCAGCGGCTTCCATCGACAGGTTCCACGATCCGTACCACGTGCGGAGCTGGCGGCTGACGTAGCCATCGTGCTTGCCCAGGTCGTCGAGCCCGACGGCGGCTGGATCGACCGTATGGAGGGCAGCGAGCGTGTCGACGAAGGAGTTGGCTACTCGGCCTCGAGCCTCCATGTCCAGGTGCTCGGCGACGTCTTCCTTCGAATAGAGCGCACGACCCCCAACCAGACTCATGACATAGAAGTGGGCACCGGTGACGTCCGGGCTCTCGCAGTAGCCATAGGCCACGGGGACGGGGACCGAGGTGCTGTTCAAGGCATTGATCACGTTGAACTCTCGGCCCATGTCGTGGGCCTTGGGCAACAGCTCGCCTTGGGGAGGACGTCGAACGACGGCTGTGGTGCCGCTGGCGTCTGTGAGCTTGTAGGTCAGATTCGAGTGGCCACCCTCGAGCCGTTCCCAGGTAAACGGGGGAGTCAGGCCTTCGGTGTTCTCAGCGATCCACGCTTCAACCGCGGGAACGTCGTAGCCGGGGATGGAGCCGGCGGAGGAGTCATTCATGTGAGGTTGATCGTTTCTCTAGTTTCGAGGAACGTCGATCCAATTCACGGACTTGTCGACTCGGGGCTCGCCCGGCAAGCCGAGCACCTGCTCGCCGATGATGTTGCGCATGATCTCGGAGGTGCCACCCTCGATCGAATTGGCTCGCACTCGGAGGAAGGCATGGCCGATGCCGTTCTCCACGCCGCTGACCGAGAGGTCCTCGGGGCGGCGGAACGTGTAGTCGTAGCCGATCAATCCGGCAGGCCCTTGCATCGTGATGCAGTGCTCGGTGATGACCTGGTTCAGCTCGGCACTGGCCAGTTTGGCCACCGACATCTCCGGGCCGGGATTGCCGACCTTGCGGTTCTGGCCCGCACGAATGTTCGTGAGCCGGAGCACTTCGGCCTGAACCCAAAGATCCATGAGGCGATCCTTGGCTGCCGGGGTCTTGGCGTCGTCGTCCAAGCCGTTCCAGATGTTGACGGCTTCCGCGATCGTGCCGCTACCGCGCTTGGGCGGACCCCCGGAGCCGGCGCCGATCGCGCTGCGCTCGTTCATGAGGGTGGTGAGCGAGACTCGCCAACCATCGCCAACGTCACCGATGCGCTGGGAATCGGGCACTCGAGCGTCGGTCATGTAGACCTCGTTGAACTCGGCCTCGCCCGTGATCTGGCGGAGTGGGCGAACCTCCACGCCTTCGGAGTGCATGTCGATCGCGAAGTAGGTCATGCCCTTGTGCTTGGGCGTGTTCGGATCGGAACGGGTGACGAGCATTCCCCAGTCAGCGATGTGAGCCATCGTGTTCCAGACCTTCTGGCCGTTGACGATCCACTCGTCGCCATCCCGCATGGCTTTTGTGCCGAGGCCAGCGAAGTCGCTCCCCGCACCTGGCTCGCTGAAGAGCTGACACCAGCGCTCCTCACCGGTGAACATCGGGCGGAGGAAGCGCTCTTTCACCTCGTCGCTGCCGTGGGTCACGATCGTGGGGCCCGCGAGGTACATGAAGAACGTGGCGGGATCGGCTGGGCGTGCGCCGGCGGCGCGGAGGGCCTGCTCCACCGTCTTCTGCAGTGTGGGTCGGACGCCGAGCCCGCCGTGGCCTTCGGGAAAGTGGACCCAAGCCAGGCCGTGGTCGAACTGATGGCCCCGGAACTCCTCATGCGATTCCTTCGTCGGATCGTGATCCCGCAGCAGGTCGGCGAGGGCGTCGTCGACAAGCTTCTGCTCGGATTCGGCGGAGACAAGGGTGTCACTCATGGGCAAGTCCTGTTCGTGGCGAGAAGATCCGACCGGGCGCGGCGATCACGCCGACCCAACCGGGTCCGACATGATCCCCAACCCCCGCCCCCGGGTCAAAGCGAAGCGGAACCTCGTCTCAGGTTCTCCTTCTCCCTCCGGGCGAGCGACGACCTACGATTCGACAATGGGCATGATCGAGACGTTCCGCTCCGTGGTCGACTTCAAGCCGCTGGAGACCGATCCTGTCGCTCGCCGACTGGCGAGGGCCGCCAACGTCGAGGACCTACGGGCCATCGCCAAGCGGCGTCTACCGTTCGGCGTCTTCGACTACATCGATGGCGGGGCAGAAGACGAGCGTGCCCTGCGCGAGTCGGTGAGTTCATACAGCAAGCTGCAGTTCCAACCACGAATCCTGCGGGACGTCAGCAACATCGATACGAGCACGACACTCTTTGGGAAGAAGCTGGCGATGCCGTTGGTGATGGCGCCGACAGGCTTTGGCCGAATCGCCCATTCGCAAGGCGAACTCGCCGTCGCCCGTGCGGCGGCCCGGGCCGGCGTCCCGTACAGCCTTTCCACCATGGGCACTCGATCGATCGAAGAAGTGGCAGACGTCTGCGACGGGGCCAAGTGGTACCAGGTCTACACGTGGCGGGACCGAGGCATGGTCAAGGACATGGTCGATCGGGCGGCGGAGGCTGGATACGAGGCCTTGGAGCTGACGGTCGACACTGCCGTGCTCGGACGTCGCGAGCGAGACGTGCGGCGCGGGTACACGCTCCCTCCAAAGATCGGCCTCGGAACCATTCTCGACGGTGCCATCCATCCCGGCTGGACGCTCGACTTCCTGCGAAACGAGCCGATCACGTTCTCCAATGTGGCCAATCAAGACGACGGCTCAGGCTCGGCCGTGACGCTTTCGGAGTACATCAACTCCCAGTTCGATCCCGCACTCTCGTGGGACGATGTGGAGTGGTTGGCATCGATCTGGGATGGCCCAATC
>CALKTH010000073.1 GCA_937997485.1 uncultured Acidimicrobiales bacterium
GCCGAGATGGATCTCGCCCACTTGCAGGAACGACCCGTCACCGACCACGAGAAAATCACAGGCCATGGCGAGTCCAGCCCCGCCATTCACGGCCGCTCGCTCGAGTGCCCCGACAATGATCTTGGGGCTGTTGAAGATCGCTATGTGAACCCGTCGCCACTCGGCCCCGAACGTTGCCACCCAATCTGGTTGCGGCTCCTGGCTGAACTCCTTCAGGTCGAGACCCGAGCAGAAGGCCCCACCGGCGCCTTGGATGATCACGACCTTGACGGCTTTGTCCTCGTTCACCGCCTCGAGCGTGTCGGCAAGCATCGACGCCAACGGCCCCGTCAATGCGTTGCGCCGCTCCGGACGATTCAGCATGAGCTGCACAAGAGCTCCATCAGCAGAACGGCGAAGAAGAACAGGAGGCGCATCAGTCACGACGTGCATGCTGCCAGATTCCACCAGCGGGCAGGTAACGAACTGCCCTCTTCCTCCGGTCTCATACACATGACCACAACCACCCCAGCACCGATGCCAGTGGCTCTACAGCACTACTGGACGATGTGGAACGAGCCCGATCTCACTGCGGTCCGGGGGCATCTGGATCAAGCTGTGACCGAGGCGGTGGAGTGGGTGGATCCGCTCCACAGCTTCGTCGGCCGTGACGCCCTGGAGGACAACGTCCGCACGCTGCGGACGGACAAGCCGGAGTACCGCTTCGCCATCGCGTCGGAGCTCGACGCGCACCACAACCGAGTCCGATACGAGTGGCACATGATGCGGAAGCACCGCGTGCTCCTGCGAGGGTTCGACGTGATCACGCTCAACGACCTCGGTCTCATCGAACGAGTCGACGGATTCTTCGGCGAACTCGTGCCGCTCACGGGCGAAGCCTCGGCAAGCTCAGACGGATGAGAGCCTTCGTCACTCACAATCCGGAAGATCTCGAGGCCTACTACGGTCGCTCGCTCCCGGAGCTGCAAGAGCTCGTCGAGGTCGAGCTGAACCCGCTCGACCGAGATCTCACAACTCCCGAGCTGATCGATGCGGCCCAGGGCTGCCAAGTGGTCATCGCCCATCGTGCAACCCCGGGAGAGGCTGCGCTCTTTACCCAGTCGCCCGACCTGTTGGCCATGTTCCGTACCGCCGTCGACATCAGCACGATCGACGTGGCGGCGGCGACCGAGCACGGCGTGCTCATTGGTCACGCCGACAAGAGCTTCGTGCCGTCCACCGCCGAGATTGCGCTCGGGCTCCTGCTCGACGTTGCTCGCTCGATCAGCGCATCAACCGTTGACTATCAGCGCAGCACACAACCGCCGCAACGGCCCGGATTCCAGCTTCGGGGCAAGACCGCAGGCATCATCGGCCATGGCGCCATCGGCTCCTACCTGGCTGATCTCTTGGAGTCGCTGGGCCTCGCAGTGATCGTGACCGATCCGTCTCTCGCCCAGGACGATCTCCCGAGCGGCCGCTCGCTCCGGAGCTTCGAGGAGCTGCTTGCGACCTCCGACGTCGTGTTCCCGCTGGCCCCTGCCCTTCCGGAAACAGAGAACCTCATCGACGCGGCAGCCTTGGCCCAGATGCGGCCGGGGGCCACGCTCATCAACGTCTCACGCGGCGAGTTACTCGATGAAGACGCGGTGTCAGAAGCTCTCGATCGCGGTCATCTCGGAGGGCTCGGGATGGACGTCGGGCGCGCCCCAGATCAGCGCCCCTCCCCCGAACTGGCGTCGCGCCCGGGCGTGGTGTCCACCCCTCACCTTGGAGGGCTCACGCCCGAGAACGCTGATGCCCAGGCCGCAAGCAGTGTGGAGCAAGTCGCAGCACTCGTTGACGGCGTCATGCCGCCGCGCACCGTCAACGCCGAGGCCGCGATCCGGCTCAAGAAGCACTGGGCATGAACGAGCTCATCGACCACTTGCCACCGGGTGCATGCGACACACACATGCACTTCTACGACCACCACTACGCCGCGGCACCAGCGGCAGTGTTGCGCCCGCCAAATGCGACGCCCGAGGACTATCGAGCGCTCCAGGCAGCATTGGGTCTCGAGCGGGTCATCGTCGTCCAACCCACCACTTATGGACTCGACAACAGCTGCCAGCTCGCTGGCATGACCGAGTTCGGAGATGCAGCACGGGGCGTCATGGTCGTCAATGAAGCGACAACGCGACAAGAAATCGCCCGGCTGACCGACCTCGGTGTTCGAGGCGCTCGGTTTCACATGCTGCCCGGCGGTGCGGTTCCGTGGTCATCGCTCGACGCCACTGCCGCCTTGGTCGCCCCATTCGGCTGGCACATTCAGCTTCAGCTGAACGGGCTCGACCTGATTGAACACGAGGCGCAGGTCCGTCGGCTTCCCACCCCATTGGTCGTCGACCACATCGGGCGCTTCACTCCGCCTCCAACGCCCGACCACGCGAGCGTGCAGTTGCTCGTCTCGCTCGTCGAAGAGGGCCGCACCTGGGTCAAACTCTCGGCGCCCTACGAGAGCAGCATGCAAGGACCCGACTTCGCCGATCAGGACCCGATCGTGCAGACACTGACTGCCCTCGCGCCCGAACGCATGCTGTGGGCTTCGAACTGGCCTCATCCCGGTCAAAACAACCCACTCACAGAGCAAGATCTCATCCGTCTCATGGCACGCTGGCTGCCCACTCCAGAGCTCAGGCATCAGGTGCTCGTCACCAATCCCGCCGAGCTCTACGAGTTCTGACGGCGACCACTCTGATTCGCCGCCGCCAGCAACGCAGTACTTCAACCTCACCGCTCCGCCTTCCGAACGATTGGACTTCCCGATGACCGACCCAACCGCAGCACCAGTCGAGAACTACGCCTCCTACCCCAGCCTCGTGGATCGCACCGTGTTGGTAACCGGCGGGGCGGATGGCATCGGCGCCGGGATGGTGGAGCAGTTCGTGAAGCAGGGAGCCAAGGTCGGCTTCGTCGACATCAACCGGGAGCGGGCCGAGGAGCTCCTCGAGCGATGCCGCGCTCACCAGCCTCGACATGAGCCGCACTTCTATGAGGTCGACCTCACCGATGTTCCTGCACTCCAGGCCGCAGTTGCTCAGGCCCTTCAAGACCTCGGACCGATCACGGTGCTGGTCAACAATGCGGCCAGCGACGACCGCCACACCTGGCAGGAGATGACTCCCGAGTATTGGGATGATCGCCTCAACGTCAATCTGAGGCACTACTTCTTCGCCATCCAAGCCGTTGCTCCGGGGATGATCGAGGCCCAGAACGGCTCCATCATCAACATCGGCTCCAGCAGCTACATGATGCAAGAGGACTTCTTCCCCGGCTACGCCATCGCCAAAAGCGGTGTGGAGGGAATCACTCGCACGCTGGCTCGCACCTTCGGGCCGGACAACGTGCGGGTCAACACGGTCCTGCCCGGTTGGGTCGCGACCGAGCGCCAGCTCACCAAGTGGTGGAGCCCCGAAGGTGAAGAGGGCACGCTCCACGACCAGGCGATCAAGCGCCGCATCTACCCCGCCGAGTTCGCTCAGATGGTGTTGTTCCTTGCCGCCGACGATGGAGGCGCCTGCACGGCGCAGCAGTTCCTCGTCGACGGCGGGCGCCGGTAGAGCCCGATGAGCAGCGTGGTGCGCTGGGCCGTCCTCGGCACGGGCTTCATCTCCCACACCATGATCGACGCCGTGGCGGGCTCCGAGGGTTCGGTGGTCTCGCTCGTTGCTGGTCGCAATGGCGAGAAGGTCGCCGAGTTTCAAGCGACCCACGGCATCGCTCGCGGAACCACCTCGTTTTTGGAAGCGATCGAGGACCCAGACATCAACGCGGTCTACATCGGTCTTCCGAACCATGCGCACCACGAGCTTGCACTCGCAGCGGCGGCTGCGGGCAAGGCGGTGCTTTCGGAGAAGTCGCTCACCCGCACGATGCCCACGGCGGAACAACTCATCACCGGCCTCGAGGCTCGTGACGCACTCTTCGTCGAGGGGCTCATGTACCTCTCGCACCCGCTGTACCGCAAGGTCGTGCAGCTGCTCACAGACGGCCGGCTCGGTGCACTGCGCTCCGTCAGCGGCTTCTACGCCGCCGACATCGCGGCGGTCGTGAACCCGGCCGGCGGTGGCACGCTCTACAACTTGGGCTGCTACCCAGCGTCCCTGCTTCACTTGGTCGTCCAAACGATGTGCGGAGACGATGCCTTTGCCGAGCGCTCCGTCACCGCCGTTGGCACGAGGGATGAGACGGGCAATGTCGTCGACGCCGCAACCTCGGTTCGATTCGGCAACGGTGTCCTGGCCACACTGCAATCCTCGGACACACACGGGATGGATCACGCCTTCGAAGTGACTGGCACCAACGGCACGCTGCGCTGGGCCACCAATCCTTGGCTCCCCGTGGCCGGCGACAACGTGCTCGAATGGCATGGACACGACGCTCCGGCGGAACGCATCGTGATCGCTGATCCCCACGATGCCTTCCATCATCAGGTCAAGATGATGGAGGCCGCCATCACCACGGGCCAACGGCAGGCGATCCGCCCGTCCCCGCGATGGTCCGACTCCTTGGAGATCATGGCGTTCCTGACCGAATGGGAAGCAGCCATTGGCTGACAACGCCCAGCACCTGGAGAACGTCGCCCGTCTCGAGCGAGTCAGCGCGACTCGTGAGGCGTCATTCGCTCGAACGCTCCGAGACGTGGACCCCTCGTGGGGCACGCAGGTGTTCACCGTCGCAGACGGTGTTGGTGTCCTCATGGGGCATGGGTTGTTCGTCAATCGAGCGATGGCGATCGGCCTCAGTAAGGACGTGACTGACGAGGAGCTCACCATCTTCGAGCAACGCTATGTCACTGCTGGCGTTCAACCCGCAATCGAAGTCACGCCGGCCACGCTGCCCGCCGTGATCAGGACACTCGAAGAGCAGGGTTATCAGCCACAGGACAGCCAGCAGGTCGTGTGGATGTCTCTCGAATCCTCCGATCCCGCAGTCCCAGAGAACGACAGTCACCTGATCGAGATCGTGCGAGACGCCGACGGGCTCAGCGTGTGGGAGGCCACGGCAGGTCGAGCCTGGGGGCACACCGACGCAGTCCGCCGACGAGCCAGCGATGCGTTCGCTCGCACCGCCCATCGCGCCGACGAACCGGGCCTCCTCCTGGCTCGCTCGCGGACCGACGGCCGCGTGCTCGGATGCGCCACCCTCGCCGTCGCGCAAGGCACCGCACTTCTCGGCGGGATGTCCACGCTGCCCGACGAGCGCGGTCACGGCGTACAAGCCTCATTGATCCAGTCACGACTCAAGCTGGCAACGGACCTCGGGGCAAGCGAAGCCGTCTCGATGGCCGAGCCAGAGAGCGGCTCGGAACGGAACCTTCTTCGCGCCGGATTCACCCGGTCTCACCGAAAGTACCTCTGGGCCAAGAGCGGCTGAGGCAATGGGCTGAGGACGCTCATTTTCACCGAGTCCCGGCCGATGCATCCGCATGGGGCGACGACGATTGATCATGGCGCTGACACTGGCGCTGGCGGCCGCAGCGTGCGGCGA
>CALKTH010000074.1 GCA_937997485.1 uncultured Acidimicrobiales bacterium
CAGAGCCGGCAGGTCAGTCGTCGAGCCGAAGGGCGCGAATGAAGGTGTCAGGCGGGATCTCGACTCGTCCGATGCTCTTCATCTTCTTCTTGCCCTCCTTCTGCTTCTTGAGCAGTTTGTTCTTTCGGGTGATGTCGCCGCCGTAGAGCTTGGCCGTCACGTCTTTCCGGTAGGCCCGCACGGTGGCGCGTGCGATGATCTTGCCGCCGATAGCAGCCTGGATCGGAACCTCGAACTGCTGGCGCGGAATGATCTCCTGCAGCTTCTCCGTCATGCGCTTGCCGTAGTCATAGGCGTTGTCACGGTGCACGATCGTGGAGAACGCATCGACCTGCTCGCCGTTGAAGAGGATGTCGACTCGCACGAGATCGCCCTTCTCATAGCCGGAGGCTTCGTAGTCGAGACTGGCATAGCCCTGGGTGCGGCTCTTGAGCTGGTCGAAGAAGTCGATCACGACCTCGCCGAGGGGCAATCGATACGAGAGCTCGAGACGCTCAGGCGAGAGGTACTCCATCTTTTCCATCACGCCGCGCTTGCCCTGGCACAACTCCATGAGCGTGCCGGTGTATTCAGCGGGCGCGATCATTGTGGCCTTCAAGTACGGCTCTTCGATCTTCTGCCAGTCGCCAGAGGGTGGAAGGAAGGCAGGGTTGTCGATGGCCCGCTCCTCTCCCCCATTCATGGTGATGCGGTAGTTCACCGAGGGTGAGGTGGCGATCAGGTTCAGGTCGAACTCGCGCTCGAGTCGCTCTCGAACGATCTCCATGTGGAGCAAACCGAGGAAGCCACAGCGGAACCCGAAGCCGAGGGCGCCGGAGGTCTCAGGCTCGAAGCTGAAGCTGGAGTCGTCGAGCAGCAGCTTGTCGAGCGCGTCACGGAAGTTCTCGTAGTCGTCACCGTCGACCGGATACAGCCCGCAGAACACCATCTGTTGGGGCTCGCGGTAGCCGTCGAGGGTCTCTTCCGCGCCGTTGGCTTCGGTCGTGACCGTCTCGCCGGATCGGGCTTCTCTGACGTCTTTGATGCCAGCAATGAGGTAGCCCACCTCACCAGCCTCCATCTTCTTCGACGGCAGGTTGACGGGCGTGCGGGTCCCAATTTCCTCGATGGAATGGGTGGCGCCGGCTTGCATGAACCGGAGCTTCTCTCCCTGCTGCATACGGCCATTCATGATCCGGATACTGGAGACGACGCCACGGTACGTGTCGAAGTGGGAATCGAAGATCAGAGCCTGCAGTGGCGCATCGGCGTCGCCTTCGGGGGGAGGGATGCGCTCGACGATGGCATCGAGCAGCTCGGCGACGCCGTCTCCTGTCTTGGCGCTGATGCGGAGAGTGTCCTCCGCTGGCAGCCCGAGAACCTGTTCGATCTCGCTGGCCACGCGATCGGGATCGGCAGCAGGCAGGTCGAGCTTGTTGAGCACGGGCACGACCTCAAGGTCGTTCTCCAGTGCCAGATACATGTTGGCCAGGGTCTGGGCCTCGATGCCCTGCGCCGCATAGACGACGAGCACAACGCCCTCACATGCAGCGAGCGAGCGGCTCACCTCGTAGCCGAAGTCGACGTGCCCGGGCGTGTCGATCAGATTGATCGTGTAGCCCTTCCACTGGAGCGTCACGCTCTGGAGCTTGATGGTGATGCCACGCTCTCGTTCAATATCCATCGAATCGAGATATTGCGCACGCATGTCACGTGCCTCGACGGCACCACACAGTTCCAACATGCGATCGGCAAGGGTCGACTTGCCGTGGTCGATGTGGGCGATGATGGAGAGGTTGCGGATCTTGGAGCGGTCCATGAGACGGATGAGGCTACCCAGTTGGTACTGACGGTCAGACCGCTAGGCTCACTCGGTTCCTGCAGCGCTGTCATAGCGCACTCCCGCAGGTGTTTCTACAGACACAGTTCGTCTCCCGAGGTTCACGTCATGGCCAACATCAAGAGCCAGATCAAGCGCAATCGTCAGAACGAGAAGGCTCGCTCGCGCAACCGCGCCGTGCGCTCCGAGCTTCTCACCCGTGAGAAGGCCGCCGTTGCTGCCGCCGGGACCGACAACGAGGTCGAGGCCCTGCGCCTCGCCATCAAGCGCATCGACAAGGCCGCCCAGAAGGGCGTGATCCACAAGAACGCTGCTGCTCGCAAGAAGAGCCGCCTTACCGCTCGCATCCGCACGCTCGCTGCCGCTGCCAGCTGAACCGGGGCGCTGACCGACTGGTCACGCCGCCCAACTCGATCTTCCGAAAGGCCCGCCAGCGATGGCGGGCCTTTCCGCGTCCGCCCCCTCACACTCGCCCCCGTCCCTCAAGCCGCGTGGCACCGTTACTTGCTGCTCTGACGGCACGTAACGGTGCCACCGGAGTCTGTTGGTGCTTGGGAGCGCGGCGACGCGTTAGCGGGACATGCGGGCGAGGCGGGCGATGAGCACTTCCATGACCGTCTCGCTTGGGATCGCGCTGCCGCCACGAACATCGAGATCTGCGACAGCGACCAGCTGCATCGCCTGGGCCAACTTTGGAGATCCCAGGCGACGACTGAGGGTGAGGGCCTTCTTCGCCGGATAGGTCGAGCCCTTCATACCGAGGAGCGCAGCCGCATCCTTGTCGTCGCGGACCGCTGCTCCATCGAGTGCCAGTGCCTTCTGGTAGTGACCGTGCAAGGTGGCCAGCACCTGAAGCGCATGCCGCTCGCCGCCCTGTGTCATTCGCCGCAGGTTGATGAGCGACAGGCTGATATCGCCTCCGTCGATGGCATCGGTGAGATCCCATGGAGGAATGTCACTGGCCTGGCCGAGGAACGGCTCGACATCAGCGGCGGAGAGTTTGGCGTTTTCTCCGAAGGCACTCACGAGGGTCTCGATGAGGGCTTGCACTCGGCCGGCTTGATCACCAACGTTGGATGAGATGGCCTTGCGAGCGCTCGGGTCGAGGCGGAGCGGCGCATCAGCGAGCTTCTCGTCGACCAGCATCTTGAGGCCCTTGCCGGATGGCGCTGCGTCGATCTCTCGCGCACCGGCGGCTTTGAGTGCTTCTTTCAGGCTCTTGGGAATGGCACCCATCTTCGAGCCCGCACCCGCTGTTGGTGCCTTCTCCCACACCAGGATCAGGTCGGTGGTGGGCAGCGGCGAGCTGATCGCTTCTACCAGGCCGGCGACTTGATCGGCCTTGGTGAACAAGGCGAGGTGCCGTCCGATGACGACGCGGCGCTCGGTCAGGAACGGCGGCGTGTGCGCCGCGTTCACGAGGGGCGTGAGCTCTGGGTCGCCATCGCTGGCGTATTGGTCCTCCGTGACCTCTTCGACCATGAGGGAACGATCACCGTCGCCCACCAACGCATCAGCCTCGGTCTGGAGCGCCTGCGAGACGAGGGTCGCGTCATTGCCCTTGATGAGAATGATCGTCATGCTGCTGCCCCAGCCGCTTGAGCAGCCTGCCGCTGCAGAAGCTCGGCCATGATGTCAGCTGCTCGCCGCGTGCCTTTCACATCGTGGGCCCGGAGGACTCGGCATCCATTCTGGATGCCGATCACGTGTGAAGCCATGGTGCCGGCGTTGATGTCGTGGCGGTCGGTATCGAGCAGCTCGAACAGGAAGCGCTTGTTCGAAGCGGAGAGCAGAAGCGGGTAGCCGAGGGTCGCCAGCTCTTGGGAGGCGTGTAGCAATTCGAGCGACATGGCGGGCGTCTTGCCGAGGTCGAGGCCCGCATCAATGATGATGCGCGTCGACGGAATACCGGCGTCGAGCGCTTGCTGAGCCCGGTCGGCGAGGAAGTCCCGAACGTTGGCGACAAGGTCGTCGTAGATCGGCTCGGGGTCGGGAACCCGGGGGCCAATACGGATGTGGGTAGCAACGACGGTGGCTCCACCTGCGGCCGCCACCTTCAGGTACTCGGGATCCTCGAAACCGGAAATGTCGTTTGCGATGGTGGCGCCAGCCTCGATGGAGTGGCGCAGCACTTCCGAACTCCAGGTATCGACCGAGAGAGGAAGGTCGAATCGAGTCCTCAACGCTTGCAGCGCAGGGATGACTCGCTCCAGTTCCATGTCGAGGGTGACTTCTTCTCCCGGTCCGGCCTTCACGCCGCCCACGTCGAGGAAGTCGGCACCGTCGGTGACCAGCGCCTCCGCCTTGCGGAGGAATTCGTCGAAGCCCCAGTACTCACCGGCGTCATAGAAGGAATCGGGTGTGCGGTTCAGAATGCCCATGACGAGGGCACGGTGGGTGACGTCGAACGGCTGCGAACCCAACTCCAGAAGCACGGGTCGAACCTATCGGATCCTCACTCGTCGCCGCCGCACGATCAGGACACAGCGAGCTGATCAGTCCCCGGATCGACGCGAAGCTCGCCAGCGGCTCCGACATCGATCGTGAGGGGTTCCAGCAGGCGTCGTGCGCCAACCACTCGGTGCTGAGGAGGAGCCAGAATGACTCCGACCTCGACGACCTGCCGGAGCTGTTGGGCCAAGGCTGCTGCGGGCCGGTGACCTCGTTCCAAGATCACGATGTCGACGCCTGTGACGCGCTGCCGGACAACCGCATCGATCAGTCGATCGTCCGCACCGGCTCGGAGCACCAGCACGGACGGAGTGTCAGAGGTCGCCGGGAACCAATCGCCTCCTCCCGGAAACCGGACGGAGGACGTTGGCGGATGTGCCACCGCGAGGACGAGAGATGCGGCGAGGGCGGCGACCACCGGGAGGCGCACGATCGAGCGCGGAGACAGCAGCCACACCAAGATTGCGCCCGCGGCCAGCAGAGCGAGCACCCGGCCATCCACGATGGGCGCCGGGAGGCGGGCAGACCATGCAGCGACGGCGTCAATCCACCAGACGAGCCACGCCACTGGTGCCTGCACGAGATGAGCAAGAGGGGCAGGCAGCCAGGCCGCGACGATGCCGACGCTGAGGCCCCACGTCATAACCGCCCCGGCGGCCCAGCCAGCAAGGACGTTCGCTGGGATTGTGACCATGGAGATCGGGCCAAAGGTAGCGAGAAGTAGCGGCGCAACGCCGACTTGGGCGGCGAGCGTGATGGCCAGCGCCTCCCGCAGCGGCCCCGGGCCGCGAAGCCGACGGGAGATCGAGAGCGACAGCAAGAGAATGCCAAGCGATGCCCCAACCGAGAGCTGAAAACCGACCGAACGGGAAAGCAGTGGATCGACGAGGAGGAGCAGTGTGACTGCGAGCGCAAGGGCGTGGGTCCCTGCCGTCCGTGCGCCGTGACCCGCGGCGGCCACTGCGATGGCCGCAGTGGTCGTGGCCCGCACCACCGAGGGCTCGAGCCTTGTCGCAACGGCGAAAACGGCGAGGAGAAGCATGGTGGCAACGATGCGAGTCCGAAGCGGCAGCCTGAGCAGGAGCGGACGGGCGACGGCAAGGGCGAAGGCGACGTTCTGACCCGACACAGCAAGCAGGTGTGTCAGTCCTGCAGCACGGAAGCGTGCCTTCTGCGCCGCCTCTTGAAAGCGATCGTCGCCGATAACCAGCCCCATGTAGAGCGAGCGATGTTGACGAGGGAGGAGCGCCGCACCGTCGCTCACGCTGGAGCGAAGTTGTTCGGAGGGTTGTTGCACCCAGTGGGGAGCTCGAGCGCGCCGCGCCTCGGTGACGGAAAGGAAACCGAGGATGTGTCGCGACATCAGCCATGGCTCGAGGTCAGCGGGGCGAATGCGTCCCGCTACGTGCCACTGCTCCCCCGCTGTCCCATCGGCGAGCGCCCATGCAGGTGGTCCGGATGCGCTGAGCCGGACGCGACTGCCATCGTTCAAACGGGCCTCAGCCCGCCATCCGAAGCGAGCTGGTTCCGGGTCGGTGACGAGGGTCGCGACCCCGTCAAACTGCTGGGGGTCGAGAGGGATGTGCAATCTTTCGGCCCGAGCTCCCAGCGAGCTGGCGAGGACGCCAATGGCAAGCACGAGGCCGAGTTCGCTCTTCATGATGACTGCCAGAGCGACCCCGGCCAGCGCTGCGGGAATCCAGATCGGAGCGGCGATGAAGATCCCGAGCCACGTGATGCACATGAGTCCAAGAATCTTCAGTTCGCTCACGGTCTCACCCCAAGGAGTCGTGCCGTCATCGCACGACGACCTGATCCTCAAGTCCCGCCAGCTTGGCGGGGCCGATGCCGGGGACATCGAGGAGGTCATCGACGGTGAGAAACGGACCGTTGTCGCCCCGCCACTGAACGATGGCGGCAGCGGTGGCGGGACCGACGCCGCTGAGCGTCTCGAGTTCCGAGGCTGTCGCTCGGTTCACATCGATGGGCGTTCCGCTTTCTCCATTGGGCTGGGGCTCCACGGCCACGATCTCACCCGGCATCGGCACGCGGACCTGGATCCCGTCCGCAACCGGTGCAGCCAAGTTGAGCTGGTGGAGATCGGCGCCGGGCTGTGGCCCACCGGCTGCGGCGATGGCGTCGAGGACTCGGGCCGTCGAGCTGAGCTCGTAGACACCGGGGGCGAAGACAGCGCCGCTCACATGCACGAAGACGATCGACGCTTCGGTGGTTGGCGGTGTGGTGGTCTCCAGTGCGATCTGTGGAATGAGATCCTCCACCGGTCGAGGTTCCGGTGATCGCCCGAACCACCAGGCAGCGAAGACCAACAGCAAGACAGCCACCGCAGCGGCGCCCACCGTCGCTGGGTGGCTGCGAAGATCGTCCAGACGCCTGAACGCGTCGTCGACACGGTCGGAGAGGGACGCAACCTGACCTCCGCTCGGCGGCGGGCGACCAACCTCTTCGGAGGAGGTGTGGTCAGACGTAGCCGGCAGGCCGAGTGCTCGATCGGTTGGCGTGGGATCCACTGCGTAGACCTCGGGACGAGGGATTCAGTGGGGGAAGAGCCGGGAACCGGCAGTGGGGCCGACGGTGTCGGCGAGGGCGCCCGACGGCGCCAGGCTCAGAAGAGCTGAGTGGTGAGCTTCTTGCGCCAGCCGGCGGTGTTGGGGTGCTCGTTACCCAGGACAGCGAGGAGATCAACGAACTCCTGGCGTGCGTCGTCGTCGCCCTTGACGTTTGGAAGGAGCTCGGCAAGGCGCCCCTCGACATCGGCGTTCTCCTCGTTCGAGGTCAGACCGGTTCGGGCGATCGCCGCAATGCGTCGAGTCTCTTCGGTTTCCGGAATCTTGGCGAGGAGCTGCAGCGCGTCTTCGTCTCGGCCGTCGTTCGCATAGATCTCGGCGAGGGCAGGAATGGCCTGCGGGTGATCGGGCACTGCGGTCAGGATCTCGGTGAGCGACGCTTCGTCGCCCTTCGCCAAGAGCATCTCGATGATGTCGTCTTGGCCCGTGGGAAGAAGCTTCTGAACGAAGTCACGCACAACGTCTTCAGGTTGGGCACCCATGAAACCGTCGACGATTTGGCCGTCCTTCAGTGCGTACACCGCAGGAATGGACTGGACCTTGAAGGCTTGCGAGGCAGCGGGGTTCGCGTCGACGTCGATCTTGGCCAGGATGACCTTCGGCTCGGGACCGTCGCCGGCGAGCTCGTCGACAACCTTCTCGATGATGGGACCAAGCGTCTTGCACGGTCCGCACCACTCCGCCCACAGGTCGACCACCACCGGGATGGACATCGAACGCTCGAGAACGTCGGTTTGGAAGGTCTGGTCAGTGACGTCGATCACGACGGCAAACCTACCGCTTGTTCGCTCACCTTCGTCAGCTCTTGCGGTGTGCGTTCTAGGTATTGGGGCGATTCAGTCGAGGCGAGCGAGGTCGCCAGCCAGGTACTGCTGGCGGCACAGAGCACGCTGAAGCTTGCCCGAGCTGGTTTTGGGAAGCGTGCTGGGCCGGACCAGAACGATGTCCTTGCTTGGCACGCCAACGGCCTCGACGGTGCGAGCGTTGATGGCCTCGTGCATCGGAGCCAGATCGTCGGCCCGTGTCTCGGCCACCACGACAACCGATTCCTTGCCCTGACGTCCGGGCACACCGAAGGCGATGACATTGCCGGCTCGGATGCCCTCAATGTCGCCAACGAGCCGCTCGATGTCCTGCGGGTAGACATTGCGACCTCCCACGATGATGAGATCCTTGATGCGGCCACACATGTACATGGCGCCATCGACCAGGTACGCGAGGTCTCCGGTTCGCAGCCAGTCGTCGTCGAAGAGCTCGGCGTTGGCATCCGGACGTTGGTAGTACCCAGGAGTGACGGAGGTGCCACGGATCTGCAGTTCGCCGACCTCCCGATCATCCATGACTCGGTGTGTCTGCGGATCGACGATGCGGAACTCGAGCCCGGGGACGGCCTTGCCCAGGCGGACGATGCCACGAGCGTTCGGGTGATCGGTGGGGACCGGTTCGGCTCGGTGCTCGAGTTCGAGAAGCTCGGCGTTGACCGTGTCCACGGACATACCACCCATCGGTTCCGGGAAGCAGCCGGCAATCGCCAACTCGGCCATACCGAACGCAGGAAAGATCGAGCCAGGTCGCAAGCCGTGACGATCTCCTGCCTCGATGAAGGCCTCGACGGAGGCCGGGTCTACCGGCTCGGCGCCGTTGAGGAAGATTCGCATCTTCGACAGATCGAGTGTTTCCTTACTTCGGCGAAGGGCTCGGGTCGCCAGCACGTAGGAGAAGTTCGGGCCCGCCGTTGCGGTGCCGCCGTACCTGGAGATCCATTCCATCCATCGGCCAGGTGAGGCCAAGAAGTCTTGAGGGGCACCCAAGACGAGATCGAGTCCTTCGGCCATCGGCAAGATGCAGAAGCCAACCAGACCCATGTCGTGGTACAGCGGGAGCCAGGACACCATCACGTCGTGACCAACGTGGACATCAGCGGCTTCCTTGATGGCGTCGAGGTTGGCCGCGACGACGTGGTTCGGGAGCATGACGCCCTTGGGTTCACTGGTGGAACCGCTGGTGAACTGCAGGACGAAGAGATCGTCTTCGTGGTAATCCGGCCGGACGAAGTCGTTACTTGTGGGCCGATCGTCGGCGGGCTTGAGGTCCAACAACGAGATGACGGGCGGGTCTTCAGGACCAACCTCGACGAACGGGGCAAGATCGGGGTCAACGAGCACGGCGGCGCAGTCCGCCCGGTGGATGCGAGCCTTGGTCGCCGTGGCGAATTCTTCGATCGACGCCAGCCGCATCGGCAGTGGCAGCACGACCAGCGTCGCGCCGCACAGCCACACGGCCTGAAAGGCGGTGACGAGATCTGCCGTGGTCGGGCCGAGCAGTGCGACGTGATCGCCCTGCTGGATGCCCCGGGCCTGCAAGATCGCAGCGAAGCCTTTCGCCTCTTCGTGCAGCTCAGCCCATGTCTTGGTCACCGGTTGGTCACCGGTGACGAACGTGACCGAGTTCTCGCCCTTTGCCGCATGCTCGATACGGGAAACAATCGTTCTCACAGACACATATGACTCACGGGTAACCCCGTTGGTTACGCGCCGGTAACAAAATTTCTCGTTTGACGCGAATTGACTGCCCTGAACACGCGCTCGGGCTGTCTACAGAACTCATCTGCCGGTGGCGATGTGGTAGTGCCGACGACACAAACCCTTGGCTCGGACCAACTCATCACAGGATTCGACCGAACAGATGCGTGGTCCGTGAAACCACGTGCGATGGCGGCTCTCTAAGTGGGCGAAGAGCGCGGACCGCCACACGGTGTACTGATCTCGTTTGTGACAGGGCAACAGGTAGGCGTCGCACAGCGGCACGATCACCTGCACCAGCTCTGGCAGCGCTTGCACCTGCCAAGTGACTTGCTCCTGCGTTCCGAAGCGGCGCGCCGGATAGCGATGCCGAGTGCCGACCGCCAGGGATCTAGCGATCGCATCCACACTCTTCTCGTCCTCCGCCGCAAGACCGATGACCAGTTTGAACTTCGTTCCGCTCTGCGAAAAGTGACCCTCTGCGGCAATGAAGCCGCAGATCTGAGCCGGACTCACTAGTAGCCAGTCGCTCGGTAGTAGTGACGTCGACAGAGACCCTGGCCGCGAACTGGACCAGAGCAGCCAGCGACACTGCAAGCCGCTGGCCCCTTGCCCCACCGACTGGGGTGCTGCGCGACATCCCGCCCAAGAGCATCTGTCCACTGGAGGAAGACGTCACGTTTGTGACCCTGCGGAAGAACATCTCGGAAGACGGGCACAACTGCGAGCTCATGAGCGCGCCGACTGTGGACAACGAAGCGCGCCGTCGGTTGCCAGTTCGAGCGTCGAGCAGCCTGAACATCGATCGAGCCAAATCCGAGAAACTCCCGAAGCACCTCAAGCACCGCTCGATCTCGCTCTGCTACACCAACGGAAAATCGAAACCGGACGCGAGGCGAGCCGTCCGATCGCGATCCGACGACCTGCTGCGAAAAGCAGCCCTCACCCGAGACAAAGCCTCCGATGAAGTCCGCCACGACTCGCAAGGCCTGGCATGAAACGCCAACGGCGCCGACTGAAGTCGGCGCCGTTGAAGCTTGTTCATCCTTGGTGGAGCTATGGAGAATTGAACTCCAGACCTCTTCCATGCCATGGAAGCGCTCTACCAACTGAGCTATAGCCCCAAGGCTTCCCTTTTCGGGAGCCGTGATCGTACCAACTTCCCACCGTCTCACAACGTCGTCGCAAAGTCTGCACATGCACCCATCTTGACGATGGGCTCTGACAGTGACCGGGGCGAAACGTCCCGCTCTATCGGCGAAAGATCTCGCTCAGGCCGAGAACTTGGGTACGTCCGACCACAGGCGATCGAGGTCGTAGTACTCCCGATTTTCCTCGTCGAAGACATGCAACACGAACGCGCCAAAGTCGGCGAGAACCCACTGCATGGTTTCCTTGCCTTCGACGCGAACAGCCTTCGGCCCGTCGGACAAGAAGAGCTCCTCTTCGACGTTGTCAACGATGGCGCGCACCTGCCGTGGGTTGTTGCCGGACGTGACAATGAACCAGTCCGTGATGCCCATGACATCACCCACGAAGTACGCCTCGGTTCGCTGCCCGAGTTTGTCATTCGCGGCTTCGATGGCGACTTCCACCCAACGTCGGACGTCGGCGTCCATCGAGGTGGCGGAGACCGTCTGCGGCGCTCCAGGTTCTTGGGTTGTGGACTTTGCCGTCTGGTCAGTCAGCGGATGCTCCGTCGTTCGTTTCGAACCCCGGGCCGAGCAGCAGCGTCAACACCGTGACGATGCCGTCGTCCGAGGTGACCGACAAGGTACCCGCCCCGGTGAGTTCCGTCAGGGCAGAAACCGCATCCGGTGATGTGCCAGGTGGCACCAGTAACTGTGTTGAGCCCTCGTCGAACACGTCGACGTTGCCGATTTGGAGGACCTCGTAGCCCTTGGAACCGAGGTATGCCGCCACTGTGCCGAGATCGTTCGTGCCCGCCCGGTCGAGGATGCGAATTTGAATTCGATCACCAGGAAGCGCACCGACGGGCAACGTGACAAGGTCAGAGAGCAGCGCATCGACCCCATCAGGGTCAAAGCGAAGCGCTTCACCCTCTTGCAGGGGAATCTCGTCGACTTTCCACGGTCCAGCTTGCACCGCTTGGAGCAACTGGGCTCCCTCCGTCGATCCTTCCACCTCGGTCGCCATGAGGGTCTCCCACCACATCGCGCGGCGAAACTCGAGTGCCGCCGGATCAATCCCGGCCAGTTGCAGACCGATGAATCCCGGCACCTGTTCTGATCGAACAACGGTGTTCCCAATGGCAATGGGTTCTCCGTCGACAACCACCGGATCCGTGTTGGTCACGAGAAGGCCCTCGCCAACAACACCAGCCCACCAGCCTTCGTCCGCAACCTGGACCTCAGGGATGGCAAGCTCCAGTGCCGCCGCGAGCGTCGAGGCAGCGTCTTCTGGCGATCGATCAGCAAACGCTCGACCGTCCACGGTCACCGACGCCGGGATCAACACGAGGCCACCGCCCGCGGCATCAGGTCCAGAGCGCACGACCAAGGTGAGACCCGTCACCCGTTCGTCGAGGACTTCGACGATGACCGAGACAGGCGTCGGGTCCACAAACGCGAGCCAGCCGGGATCGCTGGGCCCGGGGGCTTCCACGAACTCTCCCGCTTGCGATGTCAACAACGAGCGACCGCCCAGAACAGCCAGCACTGGAATGGCCGTCAGCAGGACAACCTCGGCGACGACGAACAGCACCGAACCCAACGTGAAGGGCCGCGCTCGTTGCTTGATGCCACGCCCTTCGGTGCTCGCTGCACTTCCCGGCTCAGCAGCCTCGAACGACAACGGTTCATCGAGGTCGTGCCTGTCGGCAGGAATCCGGGTGCGCTGCTTGATCAAGACGTCGGACGATAGAGCCCGAGCTCGCCCACCCGTTGGACCACTGCGTCCGGGGTGAGGAACCGAATCGATCGGCCGTCAGCAACCATGGACCGCAGATCCGTGGAGGAAACGTCGAGGGCCGGGATCTCGACGACAGCACCGTCCCATCCGGCCGGAAGCTCACCCTCGTGACCGGGACGGTTGACCACGGCGAAGCGGGCGAGTGAGCGGAGGTCCTCTGCTCGGTGCCATGTTTGGAGACCATCCGCGCTGTCGCCCCCGATGACGACCCAGAACTCGTCGTCCGACGCTGCAGCCAACTGCTCGAGCGTGTCGATCGTGTAGCTGTCGCCGCCGCGATCCAGCTCGTGCCTGGTGACAACGAATCCCTCAGCGTCTCCGATGGCGAGTGCCGTCAGCCCAAAGCGGTCCTCAGCGGAAGAGATCACGCGACTGCCCTGTTTTTGCCATGGATGATGGGCAACCATGAACCAAATCTCGTCGAGGCCAAGCTGTTCCTTGACCTGCTCCGCCACCACAAGATGCGCCACATGCGGAGGATCGAACGTGCCCCCAAAGATCCCAATCCGTTGCGGCATGGCGCCGTTTCTCTCTCTACGAGGACCCGATGTCGTGTGACACCGGTAACGGCGTGACTTATCTGTTTCCCCGCGTTTTCCCACCAGCCATGACGAATGTCACACAGACAGCGGGAACCATGTGTAGTAAACATGTCGTTCGTGTCATTAGCGCTTTGAGCCGAGAGGCCCCAGAGCTCTCCTGCCAAGGCAGGTTCACATCATCATCTGCTCTGCAGGTCATCCCACATCATCTATCCGCTACGACACACCCGCTCGAGATCCAACCCCAGCACCGCAGCTCCGATCACTCGCAACGACGCTTCCTGATCCAAACGCACACCGCAGCCGGACGACGCTCTCACCCCACAACTGAATCCGAGCGCCCATGACGCGTGCGCTCACTCGGTCTCGAAGACCATCGCATCCTGCAACGCCGCAGGGACACCACAAATCCCGCCCCATCAAGCAACAAGAAGCGCGCCATGAGTGACTCAGTAGGTCAGTACCTCAACGAAATCGGACTCGTTCCCCTCCTCACAGCAGACGAGGAACGCGAGCTCTCCCAAGTGATCGAAAAGGGCCACGCCGCCCGCGAAGCCATCGAGGCCGGTGAAAACACCGCCGAGAACCGTCGAGCCGCACGTCAGGCCGCACGGGCCAAGGATCGGTTCATCCGAGCCAACCTGCGCCTCGTCGTCAGCGTCGCCCGTCGTTACCCCCTGCCTCCGTCCATGGAGCTCCTGGATCTCATCCAGGAAGGCAACCTGGGCCTGGAACACGCCGTCGACAAGTTCGACTGGCGCAAGGGCTTCAAGTTCAGCACATACGCCACGTTCTGGATCCGCCAGGCCATCGGCCGTGCGCTCGACCAGAAGGCCAGCCTCGTTCGCCTTCCCGGCGATCGTTCCGCCAGCCTCCGTGCCGCCCTCCGTGCGGTCTCCGGCGACGGCGACGAGCTGGACGACGAGCATGCACGTCTCCACCGTCTCACCACGCCGACCTCGCTCGACCGCACCATCGGCGACGACGACTCCAACGAGCTCGTCGATCTCCTCCCCGACGCCAAGCCCGGCCCCGAAATCGAAGTCATGGCCAAGGCAGAAGAGTCCATGGTCACCGGCCTCCTCGACGTCCTCGACCCCCGAGCCCGCTACGCCGTTGAACAGCGCTTCGGCCTCAACGACGGCCGCAAGCGCAGCTACCGCGAAGTCGGCGAAGAGCTCGGTGTGACCGCCGAAGCCGCCCGTCGTCTCGTGAAGCGAGCCGTCAGCGCTGTCCGCGACCAAGCCGGCGACGTCATCGCAGACTTCGACGCTGCATAGCTCGTCGCACTCGTGTGCTCGCCCCTCCTTCGTCGGGGCTCCGCGCACTCCTGCGAATCTCTCTGAATGTCCCCGGGCTTCGCCCGGGGACGTTTCTGTTTTCGGGTTCACGACTCCGTCGAGTCACCCGAGAACCAGGGGACGCTGACCCCTCGTGCTCCTCTGGTGGGGCTGCGCCCCGACGTCCCGCCACCACCAGCCTGCTGGTGGAAATCTGGTGTCAGACACCCATCACCTACCAGTCGGGCTCTCAGCCTCCCCGACTCGACTTGTCGTGAGGGCAGCAGCGAGCAGGCGCCGACGTAGGAGGCGACACCCAGAAGCTCGCTCGAGTGCGCGGAAGGGGCGAGCGAAAGCGAGGGCCCTGAGCACACGAGAGCGATAGAATCGTGCGGTGACTTGGAATCCTGGTTCTTGGCGTCAATTCGAGGTGAAGCAGCAGCCGTCCTGGCCTGATCTCCCCGAGCTCGAGCAAGTGGAAAAGCAGCTCGCAATGCTGCCTCCGTTGGTCTTCGCCGGCGAGGCCCGCTCGCTCAAGGAACAGCTGGGCAAGGTCGCCAACGGCGAAGCCTTCCTCCTCCAAGCCGGCGACTGTGCCGAGTCCTTCGATGGCTTCGGCGCCGACGCGATTCGTGACAAGCTCAAAGTCATCCTGCAAATGGCGGTGGTCCTCACCTACTCGGCGGGCGTGCCCACCGTGAAGGTCGGCCGGATCGCCGGCCAATTCGCCAAGCCCCGCTCGAAGCCCACCGAAACCGTCGATGGCACTGAGCTCCCCTCCTTCCTCGGCCACATGGTCAATGACGTCGCCTTCTCCGAAGGCGACCGGCGCCCGAACCCGCAACGGCTCATCCACGCCTACAACCAGTCCGCCTCCACGTTGAATCTCCTCCGGGCCTTCACCAAGGGTGGCTTCGCCGACCTGCACCGCGTGCAGGCTTGGAATCAAGAGTTCGTCGCCGGCTCCCCTGCCGGACAGCGCTACGACACCCTCGGCGACGAGATCGACCGCGCCATCCGCTTCATGGAAGCCGCCGGCATCTCCTCCAAGCACCCCGAGATCAACGAGACCGATTTCTACACCAGCCACGAAGCGCTGATCCTGCAGTACGAAGAGGCACTGACCCGCAAGGACAGCCTCACCGGCGGCTGGTACGACTGCTCCGCTCACATGGTGTGGATCGGCGAACGCACCCGTCAGCTCGATGGAGCGCACGTCGAGTTCTTCCGAGGCATCGAGAACCCGATCGGTTGCAAGATCGGTCCCACTGCAACACCTGAAGACGTCGTTGCTCTCTGCAACGCGGTCGATCCCGACCGAGAGCCGGGCCGACTGACCCTCATCAGCCGCATGGGCGCGAGCACCGTCCGGGAGAACCTGCCGACACTGCTCGAAGCCGTTCGAGACGCTGGACATCCCGTCGTCTGGGCCTGCGATCCGATGCACGGCAACACCTTCACGTCAGAGTCAGGAAAGAAGACCCGCCACCTCGAAGACGTCATGGCCGAGGTCACGGGCTTCTTCGAGGCCCACCGCAGCGTGGGCACCTGGCCCGGCGGTATCCATGTCGAGCTCACCGGCGACGACGTCACCGAATGCATGGGCGGAACCAAGGAGGTCGGCGATGCCGATCTCCTCACTCGCTACGAGACCATGTGCGATCCCCGCCTGAACGGCTCTCAGAGCCTCGACCTTGCGTTCCGCGTGGCAGAGCTCCTCCGCTGAGCCAACCGCCAGTCAGCGACAAAGGCAAACGAGAACAAGGACAAACGAAGGGCCGGACTCAACGAGTCCGGCCCTTTCTGCTTCATTCGATTGCGCGTTCTGCCGGTCGTCGGCGAACGGGGTCGTGCGTCAGACGTCGAGCTGGCCCCGGAGCAAGCTGTTGCCACCGTGGGAGTCATCGCCGTCGTCGATCTCGAGCGAGACATCGACCACATCAAAGCGACTGAGATCAACGTCGTCGGCGATGTTGTACGAGCCGCCCTCTTGCCACCGACCGAGGCTGACCAAGTCAGCGACTTCGCCGGATTCCTCGTCGACGTCGAGCAACCAGACTTCGAGGAACTCGCCCTCTCCGGCCATTGCTTCGGCGTCGAGGTTCAAAGCCAGGTCGCCGTCAGCATCGATGACCTCGGCAGCGCCGTCGTCACCTGCTTCAGCGCCGATCCAGTCCAGTTCGCCAGCGGCGATCACGGCACTGTCGTCTTGCTGGCTCAGGAACAGCGGCAGGGCCACCAACGCAACGGCGGCCGCAGCGGCGGTCGCGATCGCAGCTGAGAGGCCCCAACGCCGCTTGGCCCGCTCTTCGGCCATCGAGATCACCGGAGCCGATGGGGCGCCGGGAGCAAGCTCGCTCGCATCGTCGATCGGCTCCGGTCGAATCTCCCGAAGCTGAAAGCCGGAAGCAGCATCGGCAGACGCAGAGACCTCGACCCCGAGCTCCCCAGCGATCGAATCCCACAGCGAGGCGGGAGGTGCATCGTCGTTGGACAGATCGATGGGGCCCTCACGAAGCAGGCTGACGACGTCTTCGAAGCCGCCGAGGTCGTCGTTCACATCGTTCGTGTTCATTGACTCCCCTCCAGTTCCTGACGCAGCGCCTCGAGTCCTCGGCGCACGTGACTCTTCACCGTTCCGAGCGGCATGTCCAGTCGCTCGCTGATCTCGTGGTGCGTGAGATCTTCGTAGAACGCTAGTTCCACCACTTTTCGCCTCGTGTCACTCAAATGGGTGAGAGCGGCGGAGAGAACCATTCGATCGGCCACACGACCCACCTCAGCGGGGGTCTGAGCGACGTCTTCAGGCTCCTTGTCGGCCGACGCTGGACGTCGGCCCTTCGCACGCAGATGGTCTACCGACTTGAACTTCGCGATTCCCGACAACCAGCCAGCGAGGGATCCTCGTTCGGCGTCAAAGCCGTGACGACCCTTCCACGCGGCGACAAACACTTGTTGGGCCACATCTTCTGCGTCGGCGCCGACGGCCCGTCGGCAGATGCCGAAGACCAGCGCCCCGTGGAGGTTGTACGCCTCTCGCAGCGCGAGTTCGTCGCCAGCGACGAATCGTTGTTCGAGCCCATCAAGCACCGGGCGACTATAGCCATGTGCATCCCCGAGTTCGGGGAGTGCCACAGTCTGCGGGGCGAGTTCCAAGACGGTCATTGCCCTGTCTTTCGCTCTGTCCCCAAAAGTGGATGCACCTGTGACCGAAGTCGCTCCAATTCGTCACATTTGGCTGAAATCGAGCATGTGGGCGACAGACACGGGCCCGCGGTCTAGACGAGATTGTCGACGAACTTCTCGAGCTGGCGCAGGTTGCGCACCTCGAAAACACCGTCGCAGTGTGCTCCGTACTCACCCACGATGGAATCACCGGTGTTCCAGTACGCCTTGGGCTCGGGATTGAGCCAGAACGTCTTGCGAGCCCGGTGTTCGATTTCCTTGATGATCCAGGCCTGCGAGGCGTGGTAGTTGTTCCTTGCGTCGCCGAGGATCAACACGGTCGACTTGGAATTCACATCGTGACCAAACTTGTCCCAGAAGACCTCGAAGGCGTGGCCGTAGTCAGAGTGACCATCAACCCACACCACGTCAGCTTCGGTGTTCACGCGGTGCACAGCCTCAGCGATGTCGTCAACGCCCTCGAAGTAGCTCGTGACCTCGTCGAGACCATCGATGAACACGAAGGCTCGCACCTTGGAGAACTGGCTCGAGATCGCGTAGACGAGGTGCAGCGTGAATCGGGCGAAGGCGGCCACCGATCCAGAGATGTCGGCGATCACGATGATCTCGGGCTTGGATGGCTTGGGGTACCGGAACTTCGGCTCAGCGGGCACACCGCCGTAGCTCAGTGAGCTCCGGACCGTGCGCCGAAAGTCCAGCGGGCCCTTACGGCCGTGGCGCCGTTTGCGGGCCAGCCGAACGGCCAGCTTGCGAGTCAGCGGGTAGATGGCTCGCCGGAGGTTCGCCATCTCTTCCCGGCTGGCGTGCATGAAGTCGACATCCTCCGGCAACGGCTTGCGGAGCGTCTTTGCCATCGCCTCCGCGCCTCGATCGGCAACGAGGCGTCGTCGAATCTCAGCCTCGATTTCCTTCTTGAGCTGCTCGATGCGGTTCTCGAATTCGTCCTTTTCGAGACGTTCTTCCAGCGGTGTGAGCGGCTGAGGCGAATCCTGCCGAGCCTGCTCCATGAGCCGTTCCATCATCCCGTCGAGATCGAGATTCCGGAGCGTTCGGTACAGGTAGTACGTGCCGCCCACAGGGCGGCCCGGCTCCATGCCCGCGTATCGCTTGACGGCCTGCTTCGACAGGGCGCGCATGAGGGCGTCGTCGCCCTTCATCATCGCCTGGAAGAGCAGCTCGGCCAGTTCTTCGGGGCTGAGCCCGTCACCGCCGCCGCCTTCCCCGCCGGAGCCGGGAGGACCGTCTTGGTCCTCGTCGAAGTCCATGTCGCCGAAGGGATCGTCGCTGTCGCCGTCGAGGGAGTACTCCTTGCCCCGAAGCGAGAAGTACACCTCGAAGAGGGTCTCGAACGTGCGCCAGTGCGCGTTGTTCTTGACCAGCGTTGCGGCAAGGGCGTACTTGAAGGTGGTGCGATCCTCGAGGGGAACGTGTTCCACCGCTCGTGCCGCGTCGATGTTCTCCGACAGCGAGACCGGAAGGCCCGCCGCTCGCAGGTCCATCACGAAGCCCTCGATCAACTCGAACAGTGCCGAGTTGGAGGACCCAGCGGCGTCGGCGGAAACGGCGGTGTCGGTCATGATGTCAGCTCGCCGGAGCGTCGAAATGCGCCTTGGAGTTCGAGCTGAACTCCTTGATGACCTTTTCGATGTCGCTGCGGTACTTGAGGAGGATGTTCGCGGTCTTGGCTGCGTCCTCTTCGGAGATCTGCTCGATGCCGAGGAGGATCAGCGTGCGAGCCCAGTCGATGGTCTCAGAGACCGAAGGGTGCTTCTTGAGCTCCAGGTTGCGAATCGAACGCACGATCCGGGCGACTTGATCGGCGAGGTTCTCGGTGAGCCCGGGGACCTTCGTCAATACGATTTCCTTCTCCCGCTCCATCGACGGGTAGTCGAGGTGGAGGAAGAGGCAGCGCCGCTTGAGCGCCTCGGAGAGCTCACGCGTGTTGTTGGACGTGAGGAGCACGAGTGGAATCTGGTTCGCTTCGAGCGTTCCCAGCTCGGGAATCGAGACCTGGTAGTCAGAGAGGAGCTCCAGCAGCAGCGCCTCGGTCTCGACCTCGACACGATCGACTTCGTCGATCAGCAGCACCACGGGATCCTTGGCTCGGATCGCTTCCAGCAGCGGCCGCTCGAGCAAGAACTCGTTCGAGAAGATGTCTTCTTGAATCTCGTCCCAGGTGGACTCGTCGCCAGCTTCGGATTGGATTCGGAGCAGCTGCTTCTTGTAGTTCCACTCGTACAGCGCCTTGGACTCGTCGAGTCCTTCGTAGCACTGCAGGCGGATGAGCCGGGCGTCAAGCATCTCGGCCAGCGACTTGGCGAGCTGGGTCTTGCCGGTACCGGCCGGGCCCTCTACGAGGATCGGTTTGCCGAGTCGATCGGCGAGGAAAGCCACTCCTGCGATGGCGTCATCGGCCAGGTATTCCACCTTGGCCAAGCCCTCGCGGACGGAGTCGACAGATTCGAAGCGCTGCGTCATAGCCGGACAACCTACATCGGGTCTTGACCGTCCGGTCAATTGCATTCCGAAGACCGTCGCCGCTTCGCCGACGGAAGCGTAGGCAGCAGAGGAATAGCCGGACTGCGAAGCACCATGCAGCTCTTCCCCTAAGCTCCCATCTTCATGGATCGAGGTCTCGCACGAGCAGTCGAACGCTTCGCCGATGTGGTCGGCGGTGCCCTCGAGACGGCGGCCTCAGGCACGTCGGTCGACACGGCTCGTTTGCGCCGAGACGCCATCATCGAAGCGTTCAATCTGAGCTGTGCGCTCATCGCTGCTGACGGCCGCCAGACAGACGACGAGCTGTGGGCGCTCATCGCCGCCTTCAGCGCCCATGATCTTCTGCCGGGTGCGGCGCGGCCGGACAACCTTCGCCAGTCCGATCTTGTCTCCGGCAACCGCTCGTTCCTCGACGAGCCGTCGGAGACGTTCCTCACGCTCTCCCAGGTTGACGGGCGCACCGGCTCCAAGCTGGCTCGCTCCTACTACGACGAGGCGATGGCCCTGGCCCACACGGTCGCCTCGCTTGACAAGTATCCGTCTGACGACGAACTCAAAGCCATCATCGACTACCAGAAGAAGCTCTTGGCCGCTCTGCCGACAGGCCAGCCCGCTGCGGCAGGATCGGGCCCGGCACCGGCCACGATCGACGATCCGATCGAGGACGAGCCGGCCGAACCGCTCGAGGAACTTCTCGCTGAGCTCGATGCGCTCATCGGCCTCGATGCCGTCAAGGAAGAGGTTCGGCTGCTCTCCGCTCTGCTTCGAGTTCAGAAACTTCGGGCCGAGCGGGACCTCCCCGTCATCGACAGCACCAAGCACCTCGTGTTCTCCGGAAACCCGGGAACGGGCAAGACCACTGTCGCCCGCCTCCTGGCTCGGATCTACCGCAGCCTCGAAGTCGTGGAGCGGGGCCACCTCACCGAGGTGGACCGCAGCGGACTCGTCGCTGGCTTCGTCGGACAAACAGCCAACCGGGTGGCCGAGGTGTTTGACCGGGCGGACGGCGGTGTGCTGCTCGTCGACGAGGCCTACTCGCTCATTCGTGGCGGGGAGAAGGACTTCGGCCGCGAGGCCATCGATGCCATCGTGAAAAACGTGGAGGACCGGCGAGACTCGATGGTCGTCATCCTCGCCGGCTATCCCAAGGAGATGGCCGAGCTGGTGGCGGCGAACCCTGGGTTCTCCAGCCGGTTCCCCAAGACCATCACGTTCCCGGACTACACCGATGATGAGCTGGTTCAGATCCTCGGTCTCATCTGTGCCAAGGGCCGCTACGAGCTTGATGATCAGACGAAGGAAGCGGCCTCGGCCTGGTTCGCCGCTCACGATCGGGGCCGAGGTTTCGGCAACGGCCGGCTCGCTCGCAATCTCTTCGAAGCCGCCGTCGCTCGGCACGCCACTCGCCTTGTCGAGGTCGCCGAGCCGACCGACGAGCAACTCGTTGCCCTCGAACCGGCAGACATCGCCGCAGTGCCAACCGCAGTGGAGGGCCACGGCGGCTCGCCGCTTGAAACCGGCGAGAGTCACGGCGACTGACCATGGCTGGCTCCAACCGGGTGGCGACCGGGATCTTCGCCAGCCGGGTCGTCGGCCTCCTCCGTGAGGTGATCCTGGGTGCGGTGATCGGCACGACGCCAGCCGCCGATGCCTTCCGCATTGCCATGCGGGTGCCGAACATGCTCCAGAACCTCCTCGGGGAGGGCTCCATCTCGGCGGCTTTCGTTCCGGTGTACGCCGGTCTGATCGAGGAGCGCCGCGAAACTGACGCCAACAAGCTCGCACGTCAGATGCTCGGCTTCTTCGCCGCCATCGTTCCTCTGCTTGTCGCACTCGTCATTCTGTTTGCTCGCCCGCTTGTCTGGCTCACGACGCTCGGCGCCGTCACCGGCCCGCGCTTCGATCTCGCGGTGAGCCTCACGAGGTTCACCGCTCTCGGCGTCGGCTTCCTGGTTCTGTCCGCTTGGTGCCTCGGCATTCTCAACGCCCACCGCCGCTACCTCCTCTCCTACAGCGCACCGGTCTTGTGGAGCCTGGCCCAGATCATCGCCCTGCTGGCGGCGCTGATCTTCGACACCAGCCTTGAACAGGCCGCTCGCTGGGGCGCCATCGGCATGGTCATCGGCAGCATCGCCCAGTTCGCCATCCAGCTCCCGGCAGTCATGAAGATCAGCGGCGCCAAGCGGCCTGCCTTCAATGTCGGGCCGGATCTGATGACCGTGCTCCGACGCTTCGGGCCCGCAGTCGGCGGCCGTGGGGTGGTGCAGCTCAGCAGCTTCGTGGACTTGGCCTTAGCCAGCATGCTTGTCGCTGGCGCTCCCGCAATCCTCGGACTCGTCGCGCCGCTCTATCTGCTCAGCATCTCGGTGTTCGGCTTCAGCGTTGCTGTCAGTGAGCTCACCGAGATGAGCAGGTCTGGGGGCGGCGATGCTGCGGTGGCCGCTCGGGTACGCCTGGCGATGCGACGGGTGCTCCTGCCGTCAGGTCTGGTGACCGCAGGCGCCGTCGGGGCGGGCGCCATCATCGTCGGCACGCTCTACCAGCGTCTTGCCGAGTTGCTCGGCCGGGACGGTTTCACCTCTGCGAGCACGGCCGTCGCCGCCGCGACGTTGGCCGCATTTGGCCTGGGTCTCCCTGCTGCAATGACGGCCCGAGTCACGCAAAACGCCCTGTATGCGATGGGTGATGTGAAAGGCCCGGCCCGGATCGCAGTTGCCCGCCTCGTCGTCGGTGGAACACTGGGCTACCTGTTCATGCTCCAGTTCGATCATTTGGCCATGAGCGCAGACGGCACGCTCGGCATCCTCCCCTCCGGTCTGGAATCGACGGCGAGCCGATTCAGCACGATCACGGTGGACTCCTTCCCGCACTGGCCACCGTGGGAGCGACTGCCCTCGGCCGACCGAGAGGCAAGCCCCTACGTGCACTTCGGTCCTGTCGGCCTCGGCCTCGGAGCGGCGGCTGCTTCGTGGGTGGAATGGGTCCTTCTTCGCCGGCGCCTTCGCACTCGGCTGCATGACTCCATCAGCACTGGTCTCGGCGTTTGGATCGCACTGGCAGGCGCCGCTGCCTTCGTCGCCGCCCGACTCGTTGCCCTCGCAGATCTTCCCTCACCGCTCGATCTTCTCGTCGTGGGTGCCGTCATCGCCTCCGTGTACATGGGCACCCTGTACTTCGTCGGCATACGGCCCCGCCGTACCGACTGATCGAAACCGACGCTCGCACGCCCCGCAGCGGGTACAAGCCAACTACGCTCACCTGCATGTTCAAGTTGATGAAGCGTTGGTGGTCATACACGACGGCAAAGCTCACGGGTTCGTTCAACGAGCGGGCCGATCCCAAGGTCCAGTTGGAGCAGGCCATCCAGGAGGCGCAGGACAACCATCGTCGGCTCAAGGAGCAGGCGGCGAACGTCATCGCCAACCAGAAGCAGACCGAGATTCGGCTCAACCGCACAAGGGAGGAGTACGAAAAGGTCGCCGGCAACGCCCGCCAGGCCGTGATGATGGCCGACGACGCACAGAAGCGGGGCGACGAGAAGAAGCTCGGCGAGTACACGTCCGCTGCCGAGGCCTTCGCCAACCGCATGGTGGCCCTCGAGACCGAGGTGGAAGACCTCAAGTCGCTGCACCTGCAGGCGTCCCAGGCTGCTGATCAGGCGAAGTCCGCCGTCAACCAGAACAGCTCTGCGTTGCAAAAGAAGCTCGGCGAGCGCCAGAAGCTTCTGTCCCAGCTCGACCAGGCCAAGATGCAGGAACAGCTCAACAAGGCCATGAGCTCCCTCTCCGAGCAGGTCGGCCAGGAAGTGCCGAGCTTCGAAGAGGTCCGCAACAAGGTCGAGAGCCGCTATGCCAAGGCCAAGGGCGCCAGCGAGCTGAACGAAGCCTCCGTCGAGGGCCGCATGCTCGAGGTCGAGCAGGCGTCGATGAACGTCGAAGCACAGAGCCGCCTGAGCGAGATCCGTGCTCAGCTCGGTCTTGGCACCGAGGAAGCAGCCGCCGCCGAGCCCCAAGTGGGTGAAGGCACCGCCGGCTGAGGCTGACGCCTACGTGGGAAGCAGAATGAGATCGTCTCGATGGACGACCTCATCGCTCAGACCCACGGGAAGTTCGGTGGTCTGCCGACCGGCGTGAGCGTCGAGATCGCCGCTTGACCAGCGAACCTGCCCCTTTGCGAAGACGACGCCGTCGGGATCCACGATTTCGACGGCGTCGTCGCGTGTAAACGCACCACGCACCGAGACGATGCCAGCCGGCAACAGCGAGCGATTGTTGTGCTCCAGTGCCCGACGAGCCCCGCGGTCCACCTCGATCGTGCCGGAAGCGGGAAGAGCAAAGGCGATCCACAGCTTGCGGGCCCCAAGCCGTTGGTCCCGGGCAACAAAGCGCGAGCCGATCCCCGAATCGCCCCGACCGGCTGCTCGCACAACATCGACCCGGGTCGCTGAGGCAATCACCGTCTCGACCCCGGACCAGGTCGCGATCTTCGCCGCTGCCAGCTTGGAGGCCATGCCGCCCCGACTCTGAGCAGAGCGGGCACCACCGGCGACCTCCTCCAACCGATGATCGATTTCGGTGATCTCTTCGATCAGCGACGCGGAAGCGTCGGTGCGAGGATCGGCGGTGAACAATCCCTCGGTATCGGTCAGCAGCAGGAGCAGGTCCGCCTCGACGAGGTGAGCCACAAGGGCGGCAAGCCGGTCGTTGTCGCCGAATCGGATCTCATCGTCGGCGATGGCGTCGTTCTCGTTGATGACGGGCACCACGCCGAGGTCGAGAAGCGCTCGAATCGTTCCTCGGCTCTTCAAGTAGCGACGACGCAACATGAAGTCCGTTGGAGCGAGAAGGACCTGCCCGGCAAGCAATTCCTGCTGGGCGAGAGCGGACTCGAAGGCTCGCATGAGGGAGGTCTGTCCGACAGCTGAGGCCGCTCGCAGCACCTCGGCGCTCTGGCTGCCGTCCGCGGCCATACCCATCGCGGGGAGGCCGGTGGCGATGGCCCCGCTGGTGACCACCACGACTTCGCTTCCATCGGCCATGAGCGCTGCCACTTCGGTGCAGAGCTTGTCAATGGCGACTTGGTCCACCCCGTGCTTGTCCGTAACGGATGACGAGCCGATCTTGACCACCACGAGACGCCGAGATCGCGGGTGACGCTCGGCAGTCGGGTCGAGGGACCCTTCGCTCACGCGTCGGGCTCGTATTCGAACGAGAAGGCCCCCACGTTGACGATCTCGCCCTCGCGCACACCGGCCTTGCGGAGCGCCTTGTTCACCCCGATCTTCTCCAGCTGCTTTCGAGCGTGGGCAAGGGCGTCGGGGTCTTCGAGGTCGGACAGAGCAACCGCTCGCTCGGCCTCGCGACCGACCACGGTGTAGCTCGCATCGTCCTCGCGGAAGATCTCCACACCGCCCGGCTCGGGGCGATGGATGACGAAGCCGCTCGGCTCATCTTCGGTCTGACGGGTCTGCTGCACGAGCTCGTTGAGACGCCACTTGAGCGGTTCGAGGCCCTGGCGGGCAACCGAGGAGATCTCGAAGTCGATCGCGTGCTCGAAATCCCAGTCCGAGGCGCTGAGCACATCGGCTTTGGATGCCACCACGACGTTCGGGCGCTCCAGTAGGTCCGGGCGGTAGTTGCCCAACTCGTTGCGTAGGACCTCCAGCTGGCGCTGGGGCGATTCGCCATCAACCGAGGAGAGGTCGATGAGGTACACCAGGACGGAGGCTCTCTCGATGTGGCGCAGGAACTGGAACCCGAGCCCGTGCCCGTCGCTCGCGCCTTCGATCAGACCGGGAATGTCGGCCACGACGTACTGATTGACGCCGTCCAGCTGCACGACTCCAAGGTTCGGCTCGAGCGTAGTGAAGGGATAGTCGGCGATCTTCGGCTTGGCCTTGGAGATCACCGAGATGAGCGTGCTTTTTCCCGCATTGGGAAAGCCGACCAGAGCGACGTCGGCCATGAGCCGCAGCTCCAGCCGGTACCACGTCTCTTCGCCCTTCTCGCCCTGCTCGGCGAAGGCAGGCGCCCGCCGCTTGTTGGAGAGGAAGCGAGCATTGCCCTTGCCTCCTCGGCCTGGTTCGGCCGCCATCCAACGATCACCCTGATTCGCGAGGTCAACCAGGGTCTCGTGTGTCTCGTGATCCTTCACCACGGTGCCGATTGGCACCTTCACCGTGATGTCATCGCCCCGCTTGCCGTGGCGCTTCTGTCCCGAACCATGGGTGCCACTGGGGGCAATGCGGTGCGGGTGGTCTCGGAAGGGAAGCAACGACACGACCGAGCTGTCGGCTTCGAGCCAGACCGCTCCCCCGTCGCCGCCGTCGCCACCATCCGGACCGCCGAGCGGCACGTGGGCCTCGCGGCGCATCGAAACGGCGCCGGCTCCCCCGTCGCCCGAACGCGCGCACAGATTGCATTCGTCGACGAAGTTGGACATTCGGACAAGGATAGGCCCCGACATTCCACCCGCACTTCTCGATGCAAGCGGGCAGCCGGGGCCATCCGTGGGTTCTTCAGTTACCGGCTAGCGTTCCGCTACTCGACGAGACGGACCGGGTCACCGATGATCCGTGCCTTCCACGTCGTGGTTTCCCGAGTTCCATCGACGTTGCGGTAAACGACGCTCCACCAGCAGTCGCCTCCACATGTGTAGTCACTGGCGATCGGGATGCGAATCCGGACAATCTTGTCCTGGAACCAACCTCGCCCGCCCGACAACGTCGGGCCGGAGGCCGGGTTGCCTGCCACACAACTCTCGTTGTTCGTGTCCGCGTCGGCGGCTGAGTCCGTGCAGTACTGGCTGTACGGACCGGTGATGACGTCGCCCAGGTCGTTGATCTGTGCCCACGTGAAGTCAGCAAAAGTTGCTCCACCGGGCATCAGGATCTTGACGTCCCGCACGCCGTCGGCAGGATCGAAGAGCACCACCTCGAGGGTCTTGTTGCGATGCTCCTCGGTGATCTGAGCGAGCGAGAGCGTGGTTTCGCTTCCCCCCGTCGAGCCAGAGTTGTTGCTGAACATCGGCCACTCAGTGTGGGCACCCAACCAGTTTCGAGCGGAGATGTTCGGACAATCGGGATCAGCCGAGGCCCCGGCACGTGAGCAAGGGTTGCCTGCTCCATCCACGACCCGAAGCGAGTACATGGAGCGGACCTGCCCGCTGGCGCAGCCGGCAACTGGACAGGTGGCTTCCTGCATCTGGAAGATCCAACGGCCAGGCGTGGCGCTTACTCGGCCGAGCGTGATCCACTCAGCCCGGTCAACGTTCTGGAACTGTGTGTGAGCAGGGTCCGTTCGGCCGAACCCGTCAGCGTTTCCATCGTCGCCGAGGAAACCGTTGCACCTCGTGGCATCCCGCTGAAGGGTGTAGGTGCCCCAGTTGCCCTTGGACGCATTGAAACCGAACGCAGTCGACCCGTCTCCAAGTGTGGCGCCGGACATGTTGAGCGGCGGTGCCTCCAGATTGTCGAAGTCGTTGAACGACGTGTCATCTGGCGGGTAAAGATTGAAGTGAGCGAGCGCCGTGTTTCGGAAGAAGCACGTCGATCGAATCTGTAGGTCCCACGTGATTCCAGCCGTGGGCGCCGGGACATCCACGACAAAGAGGTACCCATTGTCGTCGAACAGACCGTTGGGGCCCGCGCCTTCGGCGGCGTCGCCGCTGCGACTGATGGCGGCAATGGCGTCACCGGACACGCGATTCTCGCCTCCCGCCAACATGCTGAGCATGAGTCCCTCGCTGCTGTCTCCAAGGACGGAGCTGGGGTTACCCATCGGCACCGGGAGGACGAACTCCGCCGTGGCGAAGCGCTCGATTCGGATCCCGAGACCAGCAACGATGTTGCCGAAATACACGTTGCCTTCTTGTTCGATCGTGACCCGCACCTGCTGGGCGTCGGTCCGTTCGACCGTAATCTTGGTGCCCTCGAGATTCTCGACAGCACAGTCCGCCGGGTCCGTGGCAGCACCTGTGCAGGTGTTCTCTTTCCAGTCATGCACGAAGCCGTTGAGCGCCGCCACATCGAGCGCCGCGGTGGTCGCCGCTGCCTCGTCAGGCATCCACACCACCGCAGCAAGCGCGGCGGCGTCGGCCGCCCGTTGGGTGCGGTTGGCCTGCTGATACCAGGCGCCAACGTCCACAGCGAACGCGGCAAAGATCAACATCGGAATAAAGAGCAGCGCCGTCATCGCAAGGACGTAGCCGCCCTCTTCGTCACGTCGAGTCTGCTGCTCGGCGCTCTCGTGCGCTTGTTCGGTGGTCATCAGATTCCTACTCATGCGTTGGGGTCCGGTTCGACGCGCATCACGGTGGTAGCTCGCAGTACTCGACTGTCCGCCGGGAAGAAGCCGGTGAACCACTCGTGTTCGAACTCGATGTAGACGCCCAGGGCGTCGGCGCTGCGAATGACTTGATCACGGGTGTTCGGGCACCAATTGCGGTCCAAGGTGCCAGCGGTGCAGCCCCACCTTGAGTTGTCGGCTAGGTGGCCAAACACACTGGAACCGTCGTAGACGTTGCAGTCCTCGGTGCCTGGGGAGGTGAACGATCCATCCACAACACAGGCCGCGGGCGGCTGACCTGCATTCGCGGTGCCGTCAAACAGAACGATCTTCACGACTTGATCGGCGTCCTCGCCAAAGACGGCTTCGATCGCCTGGATGGCCTGGCGATCAGCGGACAGGTCTTGCGCCAGGTGCGAGCCCACACGGGCGCCCTGGCGAGTGGCCGACACGGTCACGGTTGATGCACTCCACGCCATGCCGATTTCGAGCATGCCGAGCACAATGGTGACGAGGACAGGCACGATGAGCGTCAGCTCAACGAGGATCGCTCCCCGTTCGCCGTCTCGGCGCCGTTGGCGCGCCGCTCTGATCCGCTGGTTCATCACTGACGCTCCGGTTCAATTCGAATGATGCGGGTGGCACTGAGGACTTTCGATTCGCCAATGAAGCCCGTGATGTAGTTGTGCGTTGCCTCGACATACACACCCACATAGGACGGTCCCGGTGGATAGGTCGCGTCGGTTGCAGACAGCGAGACTTGGCGGTCGATGGGGCACCAGTGCTCGTCCACCGACCCTGTTCCACATCCCCAATACGGCGTCCGGTCGCCTGCGGCGTCGCGGAAGGCCAGGTTGAACTCAGCCGGAGTGAAGTAGTTGCATTCATCCACTGAGCCGCCGCTGCGACTCAATGGTCCGAGTTTGCACACGTCCGGCACCTGCGAATCGGGTCCATCAGCGTGGAAGATCACAACGAAGTCGAGGTTCTCGACATCCCAGGCAGCGAAGCCGTGCTCGACCGAACGCAACGTCAAGTAGTCGGCGTCTTCGTCGTTGCCACCCACCGAGGCGGCTCGAGCTCCCTCGGCTGCGGTGTTGGTGAGCGTCAGGTAGTTGCGGAAAAGGAATCCGAACTCCAAAACGGCGAAGATCAACAGGAAGAACACAGGGGTGACGAAGGCCGCCTCGATAATGGCGGACCCCCGTTCTCCGCGCCGTTCGCGCCGCTTGCTAGGAGAGAGCATGGTCTCCCTATCGACGGGGAATCGACCCGCCTTGAGCCCACTAGGCCAAGTCACCCAAAAGCAGAAAAGACACCCCATTGGGTGTCTTTTCGGGGGCAATCAACCACGTCGTGGTTGCTGCAGCTTGCACCATCAGTCGGTGATGATGTCCACCAGCTTGCGTCCCTTGCGGAACCCGAACTTAACCTTGCCGTCGGAGGTGGCGAACAGCGTGTCGTCGCCGCCCTTCCCAACGTTGCGGCCGGGATGGAACTTGGTTCCACGCTGGCGCATGATGATCGAGCCCGCCGTCACCTGCGTGCCGTCGAACACCTTGACGCCGAGGCGCTGTGCATTGGAGTCACGGCCGTTCCGTGTGGAACCGCCACCTTTGGTCTTTGACATCTCAGCCCCTCTTGATTCCGGTGATCTCGATGGTGGCGAGGGTCTGGCGATGGCCATACCGACGCCGCTGGTTGGTCTTCGGCTTGTAGGTGAAGCCGTCGATCTTCTTGCCGCGGAACTCGTCCACCACCTTGGCGGACACGCTCACTCCGGAGAGTTGATCGGGTGTTGACAGAACATCAGAACCGTCGACGAGGAGCACCGGACGGAGGTCAACATCCGTTCCAGGCTCGCCAACACGCTCCACATGGAGCTGCTGTCCTTCTTCGACCCGGTATTGCTTGCCACCGGTGGCCACGACTGCGTACATAAGGTCGTCAAGCCTAGCGGTGGCTCAGCCCTTTCCCTGCAAGATCTCGTCCTGGAGTTCGATGCCTCTTCCGTCACAGTGCGGGCACCGCGAGGACAGCGATTCCAGGAGACCTTCGCCGATGCGTTTGCGGGTCATCTCGGCCAAACCGAGCTCTCCGATATCGAAGACCTGCGTGCGTGTTTTGTCCCTGGCCAGGGCCTTGCGGAACACCCGCATGGTCTCTTCGCGATTCTTGCGATCTTCCATGTCGACAAAGTCGATGACGATGATGCCGCCGATGTCTCGCAGCCGGAGCTGACGGGCCACCTCTTCGGCCGCTTCCAGGTTGTTGCGGAAGACGGTTTCTTCAAGACTCGATGAACCGACGTTCTTGCCGGTGTTCACGTCGATCACCGTGAGGGCTTCGGTGCCTTCAATGATCAAGGAGCCGCCTGACGGCAACCACACCTTGCGATCGAGAGCCTTGTGGAGCTGCTCGTGCACGTGGAAGCGCTCGAAGACGGAGAGCTTCTCTTCCTTCTCGTCGTAGAACTCGACCCGGTCAGCGAGGGCGGGCGTGATGACCGAGACGTAGTCGCTCACCTCGTCGTACAGCTCCCGGTCATCGATGATGACCGAGCGGTACTCCTTGTTGAACTCTTCGCGGATGACTCGGACCGACAGATCGGGCTCGCGATACAGCAGCTGGGGCCGTTCGGTCTTCTTCGACAGGGCCTCGATCTGATTCCACTGCTCGATGAGTCCGGCAACATCGCGCTGGATCTCTTCGGCCGTCACATTCTCGGCCGCGGTGCGGACGATGACGCCGTGGTGTTTGGGCTTCGCCTTGTCGAGGATCTGCCGCAAACGCTTGCGCTCCGGGTCAGGCAAGCGCTTGGAGATGCCATACGTATCTGAGTTGGGCACGAGCACGACAAAGCGACCGGGCAGAGACACTTCGGTGGTGAGGCGAGCGCCCTTGTGGGCGATCGGGTTCTTCGTGACCTGGCACAGCACGTTCTGCTTCGCCTTGAGCATCTGCTCGATGCGAGGACGCTCGTTGCCCTTGAACTGGCTCTTGTCGTAGAGCACATCAGCGCGGTACAACACGGCGTTCTTCGGCGTCGCTATGTCGACGAACGCCGCTTCCATGCCGGGGAGCACGTTCTGCACCCGACCCATGTAGATGTTGCCGTGGATCTGCGTGATGTCGTCGCTGGGCCTCGAAACGTAGTACTCGATCAGATGCCGACCCTCGAGAATGGCAATGTGGGTGGCGTCGGGCTTGCGGGACACCACCATCGTGTAGCGACCAACCGCCTTGCCCTTGCGGGTGCGTCCGCGACGTCGCTTCAGCTGAGATTCGTCGAGCTCGACCGGCCCTTCGGCCACAACCTGCTCCACCGGCTTGGGGCTTCCACCACCCTTGTTGCGGCCACCGCCGCCTCCGCCACCGTTGCGATTGCGATTCCCGCCCTTGCGGTTGTCCCCGCCGCCGCTGCGATTGTTGCCGCCTCGGTTACCGCCATCGCGATTGGCGCCGTCTCGGCTGCCACCGCTTCGACTGTCGCCGCTGCGCTCGCCTCCGGCATCAGCGCGCCCGCGATCACCGTCGTTGGAGCCTCCCTCGGCGCCACCCTCAGCTCGATTGGCGTTGCTGCGGCGCCGACGACGGCGCCGACGAGCAGAGGCGCTCTCACCAGCGCCCTCCGGGCGCTCCTCTCCCGCGCCGGAACCACCGGATCGCTGGCTTGTGGCATCGCCGTTACCAGCGTCGGCGGGAGCGGGCCGGCTATCGCCGATCCGAGGCTTCCCGGAGGCTGCGTTGTCGGGGGAAGTCTTCGGCTTGTCAGCGGCAGGCTCTGGAGCGGCCGCTTCTGGGGTTGTCGGCGAGGCTGAGCGCTTCGCTCGGGTCGGCCGATCGGTGTCGGCCGCTTGGACCCGATCGGCGGGGCGCTGTGCCTCGCCGCTGTCGGATTCCGTCATGGGTGGGGTCCCTTCTCATGAGTCTCGCATTCCTGCGAGCTCGGCCGATCGGTTGGCGGAACTCGGGTTCACCGGTTCCTGCTCGATGCCGTCGACTCTCGTCCATTGGTGCGTGCGGCGCACTCGGCCCTCCCGAAACTCATCTCCCAGCACGCGCACCAATTCGGCGGGGCGGAGAGTGACGGTTTCGGTGGCCAGCACCGCATTGAGCTGCACACCGTGCTCTGTCGGCCCGGTCACCTCGAGATCGAGGATTGCGGGTCGAACGTCGGCGACGGTGACTTTGCCTTTGCGCTCCCGTTCAAGCGGGAGCTCCGGCGCGGCCAGCACAGCCGCTACTGCTTCTTCCACCGCAACGACAAGCGCTGCGATGTCTTCGTCCACGTTCGCGCCAAGCGCACCGGCGGTATCGGTTGTCACGTCATCGGCAGGCTCGGCCGGCGCCCGGTGTGATCCGAGCACTTCGACGAGCCAGCTGCAGCTCACAATGGCCTGCTGCAGCGATTCCGAACCGTTCTCCAAAGGCACCGCCGCATCAACGGTCAAACCGTCGGGCAGTGCGTCGGTCAAACGTTCCGGAAGACCCTCGCAATCGACCGGCGTGACCAGGTCGATGTCGAGGAATTCGGCGTCCGATTCATAGGCCACGGTGAGGGCGAGCCCGAAGGCAATCCTCGGTCGAGGGGAGAAACCCTCGGAGTAGGCAATCGGAAGCCCGATCTTGCGAATGGCCCGTTCCATCAGGCGGGCGGTGTCTCGATGGCTGATGAACCGGATCTTGCCGTCCCGCCGGAACCGCACGCGGATCTTGATCTTCGGCGGGGGCGACATCAGCGGCGTTCCAGCAACTGCACGGGCACCGCGTGGCCAATAGAAAGATCTTGGCCGGTTCCCTGGCTGCCACCGGCCGGCGGCGTGGCGGAGGCAACGACGTGTTCAATCCCGTAGCCCGTGCACGCACCGCAGTCATAGCAAGGTGTCCATCGGCAATCAGGCAGGCCGACCTCAGCGAGAGCATCCTGCCAGTCGTCCCAAAGGAAGTCTTTGTGGAGCCCGGCACTGAGGTGTTCCCAGGGCAGCACGTCGGCCTCACCGCGGTGGCGGTACACCATGTCTTCGATGGTCAGACCAGCTCGGTCCATGGCCTCATGCCAGCGATCAACTTCGAAGTTCTCGGACCACTCCTGGAACGTGCCGCCGTTACGCCACACATCTTCGATCACAGCGCCAACTCGCCGATCGCCACGGCTGGCGATGCCTTCAGCCAGCGTTGCCTTGGGGTCGTGCCACTTGAGGTTCACACCGTGCATACGGCGGGTTGCGTCACGGAGAAGGTTGACCTTGCGCTGGAGTTCCTCGACGGTGTTCTGACCGAACCACTGGAACGGGGTGAACGGCTTGGGTACGAAGCCGCCGACCGACGCCGTGACGCTGGCTCGCTTGGTGTACTTGCGACCGATCGCCACACAGTTCTTGGAGAGTTCAGCGATTCCCAGCGTGTCTTCGTCCGTCTCGGACGGCAGCCCGATCAAGAAGTAGAGCTTGACCCGCTGCCAGCCCTGACTGAAGGCCGCGTCCACCGCCTCGTAGAGGTCTTCTTCGCGGATCAACTTGTTGATGATCTGCCGCATACGCCAGGTGCCAGCTTCGGGAGCGAACGTGAGACCCGTGCGCTTGGCCCCGTTGATCTGCGCCGCAATGTCGACGCCAAATGCATCGACCCGCAAACTCGGCAACGAGACCGAAATCGGACCGCAGCCGGCGTCAGCTGCGTCGGACATGATGCCCTTGACGGTGGGCTCAATGCCGCTGAAGTCGGCAGTGGACAGCGAAGTGAGCGAGACCTCGTCGTAGCCCGTGCGCTCAAGGCCCTTTGCCACCATGTGACGAACCTGGTCGGCAGGCCGCTCGCGGACGGGGCGGGTGATCATGCCAGCCTGGCAGAAGCGACAACCGCGGGTGCAGCCCCGGAAGACTTCGACGTTGAGCCGATCGTGTACGACCTCGGTGAGCGGCGAGAGCTGTTCCTTGGGGTAGGGCCACTCCCCCAGATCGGCGATCGTTCGTTTCTCGATGATCTCCGGCGCGTCGGCGAACAGCGGCTGGAGTCCGGTGAAGTGGCCATCCGCGTAGGTGGGCTCATAGAGCGAGGGCACGTAGCACCCTTCGACCCGGGCGATGGCCCGAAGAAGATCAGTTCGGGTGCGACCCGACTCGTCTCGATGCGCCCGCCAGTCGACGAGCACGTCGGTGAGCTCCCCCACCACCTCTTCGCCGTCGCCCAGCACCACAACATCGAGGAAGTCGGCCAGCGGTTCGGGGTTGTAGGTGCAGTGGCCACCGGCCATGACGAGCGGATCGTCGATCGAGCGATCAGCGGTCCGAATCGGGATGCCGGCCAGGTCCACGCAATTGAGCAGGTTGGTGTACGTGAGCTCGGCCGACAGGTTGAACCCGATGGCATCGAACTCGGCGCCTGGTGTGTGGTGTTCCACGGAAAAGAGCGGAATCTGCTCTTCTCGCATGATGGCTTCGAGATCGCTCCACGGGGCGTACGAGCGATCGGCCCGGGCGTCGGATCGCTCGTTGACGATCTCATACAGGATCTGCAGGCCCTGATTCGGGAGCCCGATCTCGTACGCGTCGGGGTACATGAACAACCAGCTGACCAGGGAATCGTCCGGTGTCTTGGCCTTCGCCCCCTCTTCACAGCCGATGTATCGGGCTGGCTTCTGGACGCGGGCCAGGTGTGGCTCGAGGCGGGGCCAGACAGACGTCATCCGCCGCATGCTAGCGCCTCAGTAGGACCGCTCGAGGTTCCCTCGTCGACGGTGGACCGAAACACTCTGCACAAGTCCAATGCACAGCAGGCTCGTGATCAACGAGCTGCCTCCGTAGGAGACGAACGGCAAGGGAATGCCCGTGATGGGCATGAGACGGAGCGTCATCCCGACGTTCTGGAAGATGTGGATGAGCAGCATCGAGAACACGCCCATGCAGATGAGGGTGCCGAAGCCATCTCGAGCAAGCTGAGAGATACGGAAGATCCGAATGAGGATGAGTCCCTCGAGCAGTAGGACGGCGGCAGCACCCACGAATCCGAGCTCCTCGGCAATCACGGTGAAGATGAAGTCGGTCTCCTGCTCGGGGACGAAGCCGAGTTGTGTCTGAGGGCCTTCGAACAGGCCTTGACCCGTGAGACCGCCGGAGCCGATGGTGTTGACGCTCTGGGTCTGGTTGTAGCTGTCCGCCGCGCTGGCGTTGGGATCGACGAACGAGGTGAGGCGGGCCACCTGGTACTCCTTGAGCAGGTTGCTGCTCAAGATCAGCGAGAACACGGCCACGCCGGAAACCATCAGCAGGGTCAGGACTCGGGCCGGAATCCCGGCAACGGTGAAAATGCCAAGAGCGATGAAGCAATACACGAGGACCGAGCCGGTCTCCCCCTCCAGCAGCACCAGTGCGGCCAGCGCACCGAGAATCCCGAGTGAGGCAACGATGCGGGGCGCCTCGACATTGCCGGTGCGGCCAGTGAAGAGGGCCGCCAGCAAGACGATGAGCGGAATCTTGGCGAATTCCGCAGGCTGGAGCGAGAACCCAGCAACGTTGAACCACCCCTTTGTCCCCCGGACCTCGGTTCCCAGCGGAGACAGCACGGCGATCAGGACGACCACCGTGATGATGCCGATCAGCGGGAGGAACGCTCGCAGCTTGTCGTAGTCGATCAGCCCAACAGCAACCATCAACGTCGTTCCGACGACGGCGAACACGATCTGTTTGTTGACCAGCTCGTAGCCGACTTGGTTGCGGGTCGCACTGAGAATGGCGACAACACCGAACCCGACAATGGCGCCAACGAGGAGCACCAGCGACCAGTCGACGTTGCGGAGCTTCGCTGCCTGCGAGTCATCCCGACCCAGGCGACCGCCCGTCGGGGCGTCGAGCATGGCCGTCATTCCGAGCTCTCCTCGTCGTCAGCCGCGGCGGGATCGACGGCCTCGGACTGGGGTACCGATTGGGCGCGAGGTGCGACGAGCGAGCCGAAGGGATCGACGTCGTCGGCCAGGACCGTTGACTGCTCACTGATGCCGAAGATTGCGAGTTCTCGCTCCCCTGCCAGCGGTGCCTCCGGGACGGGCGTGATACCGGCCAGGTGTTCGAAGAAGCGACGAACAGCAGGGGCGGCTGCCTCGCCACCGAAACCGGATTGCTCGAGCACGGCAGCGACGGAGTACTTCGGCGCATTGGCTGGCCCATAGCCAGCGAAAAGGCTGAAGTCGGCCTTGTCGTCGACCTCAGCGGTGCCGGTCTTGCCCGCAATGGGGTAGCTGCTGAGCGGGAATCCCTGGAAGGCTCGCAGCGCCGTGCCTCGCCCCGAGCCCCTGGACGGGTCGACCACGGCGAGAAGGCCGTCGTGAACGGCCTGCCACTGCTGGGGGTCGAGCTGCTCATCGGCAACCTGAACCGGCGCTACCTCATCGAGCTCGCCGTCCTCGTTCAAGAAGCCGCGCACGAGGTTGAGCTGGAACCGCTCGCCCTGCGTCGCCAGCGTGGCGTAGGCATTAGCCAGCTGCAGCGGTGTGATGAGCACATCACCCTGGCCAATCGCGGTAATGACGTTGTCGCCGGGGAACCACTTGGCGTCTTCGCCGAAGGTCTCGATGCGATTCTCCGGCGTCGGGACTCGCCCAGGTGATTCCGCAGGCAGACCCAGACCGGTTCGCTGGCCGAATCCGAACCGGAGGGCCATGTCTTGAATGCCCGTCCGGCCGTACTGCGACTGATTGATCCAGAACGCCTCACCGATCGAATAGAAGTAGGTATCCGAGGAGCGTTCGAGGGCGTAGCGCAGGTCAACGGGCCCAAGCACGGCGCTCCCTGCGTTCCGGAAGACACAACCCGCTCCCTCTTCATCGAGGCATGACTCGAGCGTGTACGTTCCCTCGTCGTCCCACCAGAAGCCTTCGGAACGAACACCAGCCTCCATCGCCGCAAACGCCACGAAGGGCTTGAACGTGGATGCCGCCGGGTACGCGCCTCGAATGGTGCGATCCAGTAGCGGTACGTCAGGCCGGTTGGACAGTTCGTTCCACAGTGTGGAGCTGATGCCGAAGGTGAAGTCGGCCGGATCGAAGGCCGGGTATGACGCGATGGCAACGACGGAGCCGTTCTCGACATCCACCGCCACGAGACTGCCCGCATCGGCGACGTGGGGAAGCGAATCGTCGCTGTTCTCGCGGAATCTGGCTTGCTCGAGCTCATCGATCAGGATCTGCTCGGCGGCGTACTGCACGTCGATGTCCACGGTCAGAACGAGATCTTGCCCGGGAATGGCGGGCTGAACGACCTCGATCGTGCGAACAACCCGATTTTGAGCGTCGACCTCGACCCGCCGCACTTCGGGCACGCCCCGGAGTCGCTCTTCGTACAACTTCTCGAGCCCGGCGATACCGATCTCGTCACCCGGGAAGTAGGTCTTGTCCGTCTCAGCGTTGAGTTCATCGGCCTGCTCGGGGCTCCGGACGCTGCCGGTGTAGCCGAGGATGTGAGCAGCAATGGTCCCGTAGGGATAGGTCCGTACCCATTGCCGTTCCACGCTGATGCCGGTGAGGTTGCCCTCGCTGAGCCGCACCCAAAGTTCCTCGCCGATGTCGTCGGCGATCACGACCGGCTTGAGGGTGCCGTTGACCGCCCGCTCGTAGGTGCGATCCAGTTGAGAGGCCTTCGTCTTCAGCCCTGCGGTGCTGAGCTCGTCGGCCAGCTCTTCGAAGACCTCCGTTCGAGTCTCTCCTCCGGCTTCTCGTAGCACCGTCCAGTCGAGCGTGACCACCAGCGACTCCCGACGACCAGCGAGCAGCTTGCCGCTGGCATCGAAGATCTCGCCCCGTGGCGCTTCGGTGATCACGGTTCGTTCGCTGTTGCCAGCGACAAGTTCCAGCTTCTCCTGGACCGACATCACCTGAAGGAAGTAGAGCCGGGCTCCCAGCGTGCCGAACAGCAAGAGCGCGACAACAGCGACGACGCCCATGCGTCGTCCGGTGAGTTCAGTCGCCACAGCGAGTCCTCCCCACCCGGCGCCTGGCGCCCATCCACTGTCCACTCATCGGCTCAGAGTTTCGCATGAAAGATGCGAGATCACTCGGCGCGAACAACCTGAGGCCGAGGCGTTGCGCTGCTTCGGGGTGCGCTGATCATCCAAGCAGCCACCCGAGAAGCGGGATGGATGAGGACGGCCCCGAGCACGATGATGATGGCGAGTTGAGCCAACGTGCGATTGTCGAATGGTGGGGCCCCGAGGCCGAACACCGCGCCTCCGACCCATGTCGACGCCGTCACCAGCCCCACCGCGATTCCACCTTGAATGGTCCGAAACGACGTCCCCGCCTGGAGCATGCGAATGCGTGTGCTGGCCACCAGCCACGCACCCAAGCAGAAGAGCAATGCATGGAACCCGAACGGACTGAATCGGAACAGATCCAGAAAGAGCCCGAGCAAGAAACCGAGAATCAAGGCGGTGCGAGCATCGGCGCGGAGGCCGACAGCAACGACCAGCAGGACCATCACGTCGACGCGCAGCCGCTCGAACAACCATGCTTGATCGAGCAGACCCGTCTGGAGCACAATCGCTGCGGTCAGCACGACGATGACGTGGCTCCACCGAACCGAGGTCATTCCACGGGCTCCACGAGCAAGATCGTGACGTACGTGAGCCCGTCGAAGTTGACGAATGGCTCCATCACGAGTTCGCCCTCGTCGCCTTCGGCCAGCTCTCCCACGGGGATATCAGCGGGGAACTGTCGAAAACCAGTGGTCTCGAAGCGATCACCGATGGCGAGTTCTCCGGCTTCGCTCAATGGGCGGTCGACCAGGAGCGGGCGTCCATCGCCATCGCCCGTTGCCACCACGATTTCGCCGTTGCGCACGCTGATCGCACCCACCGGTTGACGCGGGTCCGTGATCAACCGGACCGTGGCCAAATCCGGGCCGGGAACGGCGATCACCGTGCCGGCCAACCCGTCGCCAACCACAACGGCCATCCCAGGGAGCACTCCATCATCGCTGCCCTTGTTGATCTCGACGATGCGCTCGAGGCCCGTCCGTTGATCAGCGACGACTCGAGCGGTCACCCTCGGGATGTCGCCGATGTAGGCGAGATCCGTGGCCTCCTGCAGCGCCCGCAGATCGGACTCAACATCCGGCTGACGCGAAATCTCGCCCTCGAGTTCGGTGATACGCCGCCGGAGCTCATCGTTCTCGCGCTGCACGTCGTCGTAGTGCACCGCACCGTTCCACGTGTCAGCGATCGGACTTCCGGCCCACGCCACGGCATCTCGCAGGGGCGAGGTCACCGAGGCTGCGGTCTCCCGAGCACGTCCGATCGCACGCGAACCGCGGGCATCCATCGTCATCAACGCAAGCGCCGTGACGATGAGGAGGACAACAATGCGACGAGCGGGTGCTCCGGTCTTGGCCATCGGGGCGAAACAGGCGATTCAGCCCTGAAGGGCTGGGCTCGTTCAGTCCTGCTGGTTCGGGTACAGGTTCCGAAGCGAGTCGTACGCCTCGAGGTACTGACCCGACCCGATGGCGACAGCGTGGAGCGGGTTCTGGGCGATACGCATTGGCATGCCCGTTTCGCTCTCGAGCCGCTCCCCGAGTCCGTGGAGCATGGCCCCACCACCGGCCATGGTGATGCCGTGTTCCATGATGTCGGCTGCAAGCTCCGGTGGCGTCTTGTCGAGGGTGTTCTTGACGGCGTCCACGATGGAGCTGACCGGCTCGGCCAACGCTTCACGAATCTCTTCGGTCGTGGTGACGATCGTCTTCGGCAAGCCGCTCACGAGGTCTCGACCTCGGATCTCCGCTTCGAACTCTTCAGCCAAGCGATGCGCTGAGCCGAGCTGAATCTTGATCTGCTCCGCCGTCCGCTCACCGAGGGCGAGGCTGAATTCCTTCTTGATGTAGTTGATGATCGACTGATCGAGCTCGTCGCCGCCGATGCGTACCGACTGGCTGGCGACGATGCCACCGAGCGAGATCACGGCCACCTCGGTCGTGCCGCCGCCAATGTCGACGATCATGTTGCCCTTGGGATCCTGCACCGGGAGTCCGGCGCCGATCGCAGCGGCCATGGGCTCTTCGATGATGATGGCCTGGCGGGCCCCGGCGAATTCGGCGGCGTCTCGAACGGCTCGCTGCTCCACACCGGTAATGCCGGAGGGCACACAAATGACGATGCGGGGCTTGGCCACCCAGCGGCCAGGGCTGACTTTCTGGATGAAATACCGCAGCATTTCTTCGCAAATGTCGAAGTCGGCGATGACGCCGTCCTTCAACGGGCGGATGGCCTGAATGTGGCTCGGGGTACGCCCGATCATCTTCTTGGCCTCAACACCGACGGCCAACGGGCGACCGGAGTCGACGTTGATCGCAACCACGGAGGGCTCATCGAGAACGATGCCCTGCCCTCGTACGTAGACCAGCGTGTTGGCGGTGCCAAGGTCGACGGCCATATCGCGGGCGCCGACAGAACTCAGTGCAGTGGAGAATCGATTGGCTGCCATTTGGGGCTCCCAACTCGGCAAAAGGTGGCGGCGTGGTGCATGCGTGCAACAACGTGCACACGGCAGACCCCACGCTCTGCGTTGGCCACCACCCTATGAGGCAGCAGCCGCTGCGACAAGGGGCAAGTCTTGCCCCTTGTCGGATTCCTCAGCTGGCGAGGCCGGGAAAGAAGATCCCGATCTCGCGTTCGGCGGACTCGTTGGAGTCTGAACCGTGCACGAGGTTCTCGGTCATGATCGTGCCGAAATCGCCACGAATGGTGCCGGGAGGCGCCGACGCAGGGTTGGTCGGGCCCATCATCGTGCGGACGATGCCGAAGGTGTCTTCCGGGCCTTCGAGCACGGCCACAAGAGCGGGGCTACGGCTCATGAAGGCCTTGAGATCGTCGTAAAAACCCTTGCCGACGTGCTCTTCGTAGTGACGGTCGAGCGTCTCGGCGTCGAGCTGACGGAGCTCAGCAGCAACGAGGGTCAGCCCCTTCTGCTCGAAGCGAGAGAGGATCTCCCCGACGAGGCCTCGTTCGACGGCGTCGGGCTTGCAGATGATGAATGTTCGGCTCACGGCGAGGAGGCTAACCAGAGTGTCCGGCTGCCACGCACGCCGTGCCGAAGTACCACCGCTGGACCTGGCGCCCAGTCTCGAGGACCAGCTATTGGCGGATGAACTCGAGGGAGGCGATCGAAGCGCCATCCTCACGAACCGACACGGTCAGCGGGTAGGCCCCGGGTTCGAGGTACACGATGATGTCGGAGCCGCCGTTGTTGTCGTTGACGAAGTCGTCGTGGAAGTTGGTGCCACCGGAGAGGCCCCACTTGTAGTCCACACCGTTCAAGGTGATCCAGAACGAGTCGTCGCTTCCGTTCGGGGCCCGGACGCTTCCCCGGATCTTGTAGTTGCCGGCCTCGGTGATGTTGAAGTCGAACGTGGCCGTTCCCAGAGCATTCGGGTTCTCGGGAGCGTTGAGATTGCGACCGATGCCGTTGTTGGTCGTGAGTGCGCCGTTGTCGATGAAGAAGTTGCCGGTGATGTCTCGGGCGTCCGCCATCGTGACCGCCAGAATCGCAGGAGCCGGCGGATCGACGAGCTCGAACTGCTGGTTCGGATTGCCATGACACGTCACGTAGGTGATGAGCTGGCCTCCGGCGCCGTTGTTGCCGCCACTGACGTCGAGGCAGTATCCGTTCTCCTGGTTGACGAGGAGATTGCCGCTCTGTGTCCAAACCTGACCGTCGTCGGCGTCGTCACACGGCTCAGCGACGACGTCCAACACGCTGGAGCTTCCGGTTGGTTGCGTGCCGAGGCACTGCCCGTCGAGCGTGAACCGCAGACGGCTGGGATCGGCATCATCGGTGAGCAGGACGAAGTCCTGTGAAGCGCTGTTGTCACACACCTCCTGCGTCACATCGCCACCGTTGGTGGTGAAGCAGAGGTCGTTGCCGGAAGATCCGACGCTGCGGATGCCACCCTTGAATTGCTCGGTGAACACCAGAGGAGCCACGGTGGTCGAACTCGTCGGGCCTGCGGTCGTGACAGTCGTCGGCGCCGTGGTCGGCGCAGTCGTCGGCGCAGTCGTCGGGGCCGTGCTCGGCACGGTCGACGGGGCCGTGCTCGGCACGGTCGACGGGATCGTGGTCGTTGTGGTCGTCGCCAGCGTGGTTGTGGTCGCTGGTTGCGGAGCAACCCAGCCATCCGGCGTTTCGAGCACTCGATCATCGAGGTCGGCGGCGTACGCCCGAGCGTCGCCGATGTCGTTGGCCGTCCGGGCCAGGAAGACTTCCGAGGAGTCGTTCAGCTGCGTGACCGCACCGATACTGACGGCGGTGAAGGCCGAGAGAGTCAGCGCGTAACCCGTGAGGGTTGCACCTCGTTGGGCTTGCCGGAGAAAACGATCAAAAACGCGCATGGACCGTGCTTCGACAAAAGGAGAGCAGTTCTTGACCCGGTTGGGTCTGTCGACCCACCCGCTCGTCGCATTTGCCCCGCCAAACTCTTTGACGACGTCACAACGGCCTTCGACTCGTCGAGCCGACGGTCGGGTCAGTCGTCGAACTCGGTGAAGTCCGGCAGCAATTCGCCCTCGTCGATATCGGTGACGACGGAACGAGCAAGTGGGCGGATCTCCCCGATGATGTACATGCTGCCGGTGACGAGAATGAGGTCGTCGTCGCTCGTGACCGCTCGGGCCCGGGCAAAGGCCTCCCTGGGATCCGGGACGACCTCGGCATCGACGCCGATCGATGCTGCAGCGGCCGCCAGCTCGGTGGCAGGAATGGCCCGTGACCACGAAGGCTCGCATACGATCACGGCGTCAAAGTCAGCGGCGTCCACCGCCTCCAGCATCTCAATTGGATCCTTGCCATTCAGCAGACCGATGACGAGCACCCAGGAACCGAGACGAGCCATCGCCTCATCGAGCGTGGCCTTGACGGTGGCAATGCCATCGGGGTTGTGGCCGCCATCGAGGATGACCGTCGGCTCATTCCGGGCGAGCTCGAACCGGCCCGGAAGCTCGACACCGGCGAAGGCCGCCTCTACCAGTTCTTGATCGAGCGAGCGGCCGAAGAAGGCATCAACCGCCGCGAGCGCAGTGGCCGCATTCCGACCCTGATGTTCGCCGAACGCAGGAACGAACACGTCGGTGTACTCCCCCAGCGGGGTCACGACCGAAACGATGCGGCCACCCACTCCGAGGGTGTTCTGTTCGAGCTGCACCTCGTTTTCCAGCTCCCAAACGAACTCACTTGGCTCGGCATCGACGATGGGGCGAAGATCCTCGAACGGCTCGCCCAGAATCACCCGACTCTCGGGCTTGATGATTCCGGCCTTTTCACTGGCGATGGCCTGGCGCCATTCACCGACGCCGTCGGTGTGGTCCTTGCCAATGTTGGTGATCACGGCGACGTCAGCGGTGACAACGTTGGTGGCGTCATACCGTCCGAGGAGCCCGACCTCGATGACCGCAACCTCGGCCCCCACTTCCGCGAACCACACAAAGGCGACGGCAGTGAGGATCTCGAAGCGGCTCGGAGAGCCGTCCATGAGGGCCATGACCTCGCGAATGAGGGTCAAAATGCGAGCGAAGTCCTCATCGGGAATGTCGTGACCATCCCAGACGATCCGCTCGTTGATCTTCTCCAGGTTCGGTGACGTATACGTCCCGACTGACAGCTCGGTGGCCGTGAGTAGCGCCGAGATGTAGCGAGACGTGGAACCCTTCCCGTTCGTCCCGGTCAGGTGGATGACCCGATAGGCCTCGTGTGGGTCACCAAGGAGCGACAGCAGTTCCTGCATCGGCCCGAGGCTGAGCGCGTCGGTTTGACCCGCCGTGGGCATGCTCGGCGACGGAGTCGAGCCAGAGCCAGCGTCCGGGGCCTCATCACGATCCCCGGCGTTGTTGTGCCCCTCGAAATTGATGTGCGATTCGAGCCAATCGATGGCCGTGCGATAGTCCAACGAACGCTGCCGATGCTGTGGGACTCGCCTGAACGAGCCGGGGGTGGGTCAGCTCGCAGCGCGGCGGGGCCGGCTGCGGTTGGTTTCGGTGCGAGGTACCAGTGTGGGATTCACCCGGTCAATGACGGCCTCGACGTCGATCACAACCTTGCCGATGTCGGTTCGACCCGGAAGGTCGTACATCACCTCGAGCAACACCTCTTCGAGAATGGCTCGCAAGCCGCGAGCGCCAGTTCCCCGCAGCAGCGCCTGGTCAGCAATAGCTTCCAGTGCCTCGTCGGTGAAGTCGAGCTCCACATCTTCCATTTCGAAGAACTTCTGGTACTGCTTGGCAAGGGCGTTCTTGGGCTCGACGAGGATCTGAACCAGCGCATCGCGGCTCAGCTTCGAGACGGTGCCAGTGACCGGGAGGCGTCCGACGAATTCGGGGATGAGTCCGAACTTCACGAGATCTTCGGGCCGCACGTGGCTGAAGATGTCGTCGGTGATCTCCGCCTTCTTGCTCGCCTCTGCGTCAATGCTGAAGCCGATGGACTTCGTGCCCAGGCGGGATTCGATGATTCCGTCCATGCCGGCGAAGGCGCCGCCGCAGATGAAGAGCACGTTGGTGGTGTCGATCTGCAGGAAATCCTGGTGGGGATGCTTGCGGCCGCCCTGAGGCGGGACGGAAGCGACGGTGCCTTCGAGGATCTTGAGGAGCGCTTGCTGCACACCCTCACCGGACACATCACGGGTGATCGAGGGGTTCTCGCTCTTGCGAGCCACCTTGTCGATCTCGTCGATGTAGATGATTCCGGTCTCGGCTCGCTTCACGTCGAAGTCAGCGGCTTGGATCAGCTTCAGGAGGATGTTTTCGACGTCTTCGCCGACGTAGCCAGCCTCGGTCAAGGCAGTGGCATCAGCAATGGCGAACGGCACGTTCAGCATGCGAGCGAGCGTCTGGGCGAGGAACGTCTTGCCGCAACCCGTCGGGCCGATCAGCAGGATGTTCGACTTGGCCAGTTCGACCTGGCCGCCCGGCTGGGCGCCGTGCTGAATCCGCTTGTAGTGGTTGTAGACGGCAACCGCGAGCACCTTCTTGGCCTGCTCTTGACCAACGATGTACTCGTTCAGGAAAGAGAAGATCTCCTTCGGCTTTGGCAATTCCTCGAAGCTGACTTCGGTCCCCTCGGCCAGCTCCTCTTCGATGATTTCGTTGCAGAGATCGATGCATTCATCACAGATGTACACACCGGGCCCGGCGATCAGCTTCTTGACCTGCTTCTGCGACTTGCCACAGAACGAGCACTTGAGGAGTTCGCCTCCTTCACCGAATTTGGCCATGTGGTGCCTCTTCTCAGGAATCGAGTGCGCGGATGGGGCCGCTGGTGTCGACGGAGTTCCGAGCCTGGATCACTTCGTCGATCACACCATAGGCCTTCGCCTCATCCGCCGTCATGACAAAGTCACGGTCGGTGTCTGATTGGATCTTCTCCGTGGTCTGACCGGTGTGTAGCGACAGAATCGACTCGAGCTGGCTCTTGAGACGCTCGATCTCGTTGGCCGCGATCTCGAGGTCGGAGACCTGACCCTGTGCACCGGAGTAGGGCTGGTGGAGCAAGATCCGCGAGCTCGGGAGTGCAAGGCGCTTGCCAGCCTGTCCGGCGGCGAGGAGCACTGCTGCGGCCGAGGCGGCTTGGCCGAAGCAGATGGTGCTCACGTCCGGGCGGATGTATTGCATCGTGTCGTAGATGGCGAACATCGCATTGACGTCGCCCCCGGGAGAGTTGATGTAGAGGCTGATGTCTCGGTCGGGGTTCTCCGACTCGAGGTGCAGCAGCTGGGCGCAGATCACATTGGCGACACCATCATCGATCGGCGTGCCGAGGAAGATGATGTTGTCTCGAAGAAGTCGGCTGTAGAGATCGGACGAGACTTCGCGCCCGTTGCTCTTCTCGATGACCGAAGGGATGATGTAGTTGGCCTGTGGGCTCATTGAACTGCTGGTCATGCTTGCTCTTCCTGGGTCGACTCTTCTTCGGGCGCTGAATCGGCTGACTCGACAGCCGCTTCTTCTTCATCTTCGGCTGGCAGAACGAGATCTGCAGCATCAACGGCGTTTCCGTCTTCGTCGACGAGGGTGGTCTGGTCGACCAACCAGTCGAGCGCATTGCTCTTTGCGAGGTCAGCGCGAATGGCTGGCAGCTGACCTGCTGAGGTGAACTCTTCACGGACGTCCTCGACAGAGCGTTCGACCTGCGCGGCGACTCGCTCGAACTCGGTTTCGAGCTCGGCGTCGTCGGGCTCGAGACCTTCAGCAACGGCGATGGCTCGCAGAGCGAGGTCGAGGCGGGCGGAGACGCCAGCACCTTCCCTCATGTCAGACAGCAGCGCTTCACGTGACTGGCCGCTGAACTGGAGGAACTGATCGAAGTCGAGGCCCTGAGCCTGAAGGCGCATGGCCATGTCTTGGATGCGATTCTCGAACTCCATCGATTCGAGGGCCTCGGGGACGAGCTCGTCATCGACCATCTTGGCGACGGCCTCGGCGATGTTGTTGCGACGGGCCGTGATGGACTGGATGATTCGGCTTCGACCGAGACGCATCTCGAGGTCGGCACGCAGCTCGGCGAGCGTTTCGAACTCGCTGTTCTCTTTGGCCCACGCATCGTCGGGCTCGGGGAGGACCGTGGTCTGCACCTGCTTGACCTTGATGGTGAAGTGGAGCGGCTCCTCTTCGTCCTCATCGGGGTGCACGGCTTCGAAGGTGAGATCGTCGCCGGCGGAAGCCCCGACGAGGTTCTCGTCGAGCTCGGGCACGACGGCACCCATGCCGACTTGGTAGAGGTAGTCCTCGGCGGTGAGGCCAGCAACCGGCTCGCCTTCGTGAATGGCTTCGATGTCGATGCTGACTCGGTCGCCGTCTTCGGCAGGGCGCTCGACGGTTTCGAGCGTGCCGTACTGGCCGAGCATCTGCTCGATCTGTTCGTCGATCTCGTCTTCGCTGACGCCGGGAGCGGGGACCTCGACCTCGAGAGGTGCGTAACCGCTCAACTCGATGATCGGGCGAATCTCGACCTCGGCTTCGAAGGTGATGTCGCCACCGTCTTCGCCACCGGTGACCTCGATCGACGGCGGAGCGATCACGTCGACCGAGTGCTCTTTGACGGCCTCGACGTAGAACTCAGGCAGGCCCTCACGGAAGGCATCTTGACGGGCGTAGTCCATGCCGAT
>CALKTH010000075.1 GCA_937997485.1 uncultured Acidimicrobiales bacterium
GCAGGAGCCTCTTCGGCTGCCTCCGTTGTGTCCGTTCCTGCGTCGGTGCTCTCGTCGTCGCCACCGCCGCATGCTGCGGCGATCATGGCGAATGAGAACAGCAATGCGAGAAGTTTCGTCAACCCTCGTTTGCTCATCAAATTTCTCCCCTTTGTTGTCGGTTGAGAACCGGACACCTTCGCGCCCTGGAATCTCGATGGTGTAGCCCAGATGTGACCCTCGACACAAAACACTGACGAGAATCAACACCGTTCTGTTGTGATGTGACAATCGCTGTGCAAAGCGGCGAATCCGCCCCGCCAGCGCTATCGGTGTGCATCAGTCGAAGGAGACGGCGACTTCCTCGGCTTCCACCAACGGATGGTGGCAGGCGACGTAGTGGTCGTCGGAGATCTTTCGCATCTGCGGTTCCACACGCTCGCAGATTTCATCGGCGTATGGACAGCGGGTCCGGAATCGGCAGCCCGAAGGTGGGCTGATCGGCGAAGGCAGTTCACCTTCGGCTTCAGGAACATCGTGGATGTTCACCAGAGGGTCCGGGATGGGCGTGGAGCCCAGGAGCAAAGAGGTGTACGGGTGAGCAGGACGCTCGTACAGCTCGTCGGATTCAGAAAGCTCGCACATCTTGCCGAGGTACATCACGGCGACGCGGTCGCTGATGTTCTTCACCACCGCGAGGTCGTGAGCGATGAACACGAGCGTCAAGCCGTACTGGGCTTTGAGGTCTTCAAGCATGTTGAGGATCTGCGCCTGAACCGAAACGTCAAGTGCAGAGACGGGCTCGTCGCAGATGATGAGCTCGGGCTCCATGACGAGCGCCCGGGCGATCGAGATGCGCTGGCACTGACCGCCGGAGAACTCGTGGGCCCGCTTGTACCGAGCAACATCGGGATCGATGCCGACGTTGTCGAGCATGTTCGACACGATCTTCCACTGCTCGTCCGCATCGTGTGGTCCCCACACTTCCAGCGGCTCGGCAACCACTTCACCGACCATGCGACGAGGGTTCAGCGAGGAGATCGGATCCTGGAAGATCATCTGCAAGTCGGTGCGCTTCTGGCGCATCTTCTCGCCATCCATGGCCATGAGGTCTTCGCCTCCGAGCTTGACCGAGCCCCGCGTGGGCCGGGGAAGCTGAAGGATCGCTCGACCCGTGGTGGACTTGCCACAACCGGATTCGCCGACGAGGCCCAGGGTCTCGCCCTTGGCGATGTCGAAGCTGATGCCACTCACGGCGTAGACCGTGCGGCCGCCGCCGACCGGGAACTCCACGTGCAGATCCTCGACTCGCAGGATCGTTTCGGATTCGGGACGCAGGTGCGCCTTGCCCGAGCCAGCCATCAGACGGCACCTCCGGTGACGAGATCTTCGGTTGCGGCGAGCTTGCCGGCCGCCGCCAGGGTCTGGGGCTTGCCGGCCGCCATGTTGGCTTCGAACGCTGCATCGCCCTCTGGTGTGCCCACAGGGAAGTGGCAGGCGAACTCGTGACCCGGTGTGGTGTCGGCCTTCAGCTCGGGCTCGACCTCGTAGCACTTGTCCTGGGCGTACGGGCAGCGAGGCGAGAACTTGCAACCCGACGGCGGGTTGATGAGGTCTGGCGGGCGACCCGAAATGGCGGACAGTCGAGTGTGCTTGGGGTTGCTGGCCCGAGGAATCGATTGGAGCAGCGCCTGGGTGTAGGGATGCTTCATCTGGGCAAACAGCGTGCGGGTCGGCGCCTTTTCGACGATCTTGCCCGCATACATCACGGCAATGTCATCCGTACGCCCAGCAACCACACCAAGATCGTGCGTCACCATGATCATGGTCATGAAGCGATCCTGCTGCGCCTGCTGGAGCAGATTGAGGATCTGATGCTGCACGGTCACGTCGAGCGCCGTCGTGGGCTCATCAGCAAAGAGCATCTTGGGACCACACGCCAGAGCGCTGGCGATGCAGACACGCTGACGCATACCACCAGACATCTCGTGCGGGTAGACGTCGAAGCGGCTCTCTGGTTCGGGGATCTTCACACTGCGCAGGAGTTCGATCGCTGCGAGACGGGCTTCCTTCTTGCTCGTGTTGAGGTGATAGCGAACGTGCTCGGTGAGCTGCCGGCCGACCTTCACCACCGGGTTGAGTGAGGTCATCGGATCCTGGAAGACCATCGCCATTTCGACGCCCCAGTAGTCCCGCATCTCTTTGTTGGACTTGCCGAGCAGCTCGACGCCGTCGTACTTGACCGAGCCTGCGGTCTCGACATTCTCGGCGATGTTGAGCCGCATGACCGAGCGGGAAAGCACGGTTTTACCCGAGCCTGATTCGCCCACGATGCCGAGGGTCTTGCCCCGGTCCAGTTTGAAACTCACGCCATCAACCGCGCGCACGACACCAGCGTCGATGTGGAAGTGAGTTTTCAGATTCTCGACGACGAGAAGCGGATCATCTCCCGGTCGTTTGGTGATTCTCTGTGACGACGGTGCGTCTGACATCGGTGCTCCCACGGCGCTGGGTTGAGTGTCTGGTTCGAGTGTGTTCGGGCGGTTTGGCTCGCATGGACTCACGAGCAGTCCTGCGAAGCTACGCCATTGTGACTGTGGTCACCAGTCATGTCGAATTGTTGTCATGCGACCGAAGGGACGCGCCGCACGATCCTCAGCGCTTGCCTCGACGACACGGGACCTAGAGTGCGGGCGTGGAGTGGTGGGAAGCACTGTTGTTGGTCCTTGGAGGCACCGCCGCCGGGATCGTCAACGCCGTTGCTGGCGGGGGCTCGATGCTCACCGTGCCCCTCCTGGTGCTGGCGGGCGTGCCCGGCAATGCAGCCAATGGCTCGAACCGTCTCGGCATTCTCACCGGCAATCTTGCCTCTGCCGCGGAGTTCCGTCGCCTCGGTGTTCAGGGTCTTGCCCATGCCGGCGTGGTGATCGGTCCAGCCATCGCCGGGAGCCTCGTCGGTTCCCTCGCCATCAACCGATTGACGGACGGCGCCTTCGAGACCGTCTTCGGACTGCTGATGATTCCCCTCGTGCTCCTCACCATCAACAAGCCGAAACCAAAGACGGACGGCACCTCGTGGAGCAGGAACACCACGATGATCGTCTTCTTCGGGGTGGGCATCTACGGCGGCGCCGTACAGGCTGGTGTTGGCCTCGTCATGTTGGCCGCGCTGAGCCGGGCCGGTTTCGACCTCGTCACCGCCAACAGCATCAAGGTGCTGGTGAACCTCGCGGTCACGTGTGTGGCTTTGCCGATCTTCATCCTCCAGGGAGAGATCCGTTGGATTCCCGCGATCCTGCTTGCCTTGGGGCTGACTGCCGGGGGGTGGGCTGGTGCCCGGCTCGGTGTTTCGAAGGGCGAGCAGTGGATCCGGCGGATCATGATCTTCGCTGCCCTTGCGCTCGCCCTCCGCTTGCTTGGCGTCTACGACTGGTTGTGGTCCCAATGGTGACCTCCGCCCACGCCACGGGCGGCGCCTTCGGCCACCGCCTGCGCCGGAATCTCTTCTGCTATCTCACCTATGCCGGCGGCTTCCAGACCGCCTTGCTGCTGCTCTTCATCGTGATTTTCATCGCCGACCTGCGATCGCCCGACGGCGTCTCGTCAACGGGCCTCGTCGTCTTCGGCGTGTGGGCTGCACTGCTCGTACTGATGCACTCCTGGCGTTGCACGCTGCAGGATCGCACGCTCGTCATCGGCAATCGTCTTCGCCCAACCCGAGTCCCTGCCGAGGACATCGTGGCCGCTGAGCGCGGGCTCGTGCCGTGGGGAGGACGCGGGCCGGGTCCGGGCATTGTGTTGATCCACGCCGACCGGAAACCAACTCCGCTACCCGGCAGCGGATATCTGAGCGCGACTCGCGCCGCTGTGTGGATTGCCGCGATCGACGAGTGGTGCCGGACCGAACCGCCCTCTCCTCGCTCGGCCCTTTAGAGCGGGTGCACTCCATCGACGTACAGCCAACGCATACCGTCTCGGGTAAAGCGGCTGATCTCGTGCAGCACACCAGGCTCACCGTTGCGCACGAAGTTGGCCTTGAACTCCACGACGCCGTCGGCGTCGAGGGCACCGCCTCGCTCCGTCCGAACGATCTCCAACCCAACCCATTCGAGAGTGGCATCCGAAACCAGCTCGTCCGGCACCGTGTCGGGATGCCATGTGGCCTTCAGGTAGTCGACGTCATTGACGACATGGGCGTCGTAGCGCGACCTCATCAGTTCAAGCGCGGTGTTCACATCGGATCCGGTTCACGCCAGAACGTGTTCACGCTCGGAGCGCCTCTATGCCCGGAGCTCGGCCATGATCGGATCCCACACGTCTTGGTCCATTGCCGACATCGTGTTGAAGCTCAACCGATCGACAGTGTCCCCGTAGCGCTCCTTGAGCCCGGCGGCGACGCCTGACGGCTCGGCCACAACAGCGAACGTGTCGAGCACGTCATCGTCGATGAGGCCAGCCATCGTCTGCCATTCGCCGCGCTTGGACAGTGTGTTGAGTTCGGTCTGGAGATCACCCCAGCCGTGATGCTCCAGCACTGGGCGGTATGACGGTGTCGATCCGTAGAACGAGATCTGACCTCGAATGGCGTTGGCCACCTTCTCCATCTCGGCTTCGTTCTTCCCGGTGACCACGAAGGCCGGAAGAGCCACTTCGATCTGATCTCTCGTCCGGCCTCCCGTGGCCTGGCCCTCGGCGATGGCGGGGAGCGTCACTTCTCGCAGGAAGTCCGGCGTGGTGAACGGGTGAGCGAAGAACCCATCGGCGACCTCGCCGGCCACCTGCGTCATCAGAGGCCCGACCCCCGCAAGGTAGATCTTCGCCTTCCCGTGGGGGTTCGGTCCCGGGTTGAAGAACGGCGTCATGATCGTGTGCGTATAGAAGTCGCCCCGGAACTCGAGCTTCTCGCCGTTCTCCCAGCAGTCCCAGATGGCGTGGATGGCCTGAATCATCTCGCGCATCCGGACCGCTGGATTGCTCCACTCCATGCTGAACCGCTTGGTGATGTGGGGCTTGATCTGGCTACCGAGTCCGAGCACGAACCGACCATTCGACAACGACTGGAGGTCGTACCCAATGTTCGCCAGGAGCATCGGGTTGCGAGCGAAGGCCACCGCGATCGAGGTTCCCAGCTCGATCGTCTCAGTCGCCGGGGCGGCCAACGCCAACGGGAAGAATGGATCGTGGCTGGTCTCGGCTGTCCAGACAGCGTCGTAGCCGTCGGCTTCCGCTTGCTTGCCAGCAGCGGGCGCCTTGGTCAGGTCCGTGCCCAGCCCGGTGTCGATCTTCATGTGTTGACTCGCTCTCTCTTGCTCTTCGCTTCAGGCGTATGTGATCAGGTCAGAAGATCACTTCGGGGGCATGCGAATGCCGCCGTCCACACGAATGGTCTCGCCGTTCATGTAGGGGTTCGTGATGAGGTCGATGACCATGAACGCCAGTTCTTCGCCTGAGCCGAGTCGCTTCGGGAAGAGGACGGACTGGCCGAGGTGCGCCTTGAACTGATCGCTCTGTTCACCTTCGCCGTAGATCGGCGTGTCGATCAGGCCGGGGGCGATGGTGTTCACGCGGATGCCAACGGCCGAGAGGTCGCGAGCGATGGGCAGGGTCATGCCGACGATGCCGCCCTTGGAAGCGGAGTACGCAGCCTGGCCGATCTGACCATCGAAGGCAGCGGCAGATGCCATGTTGACGATCGCGCCGCGCTGGCCGTCCTCATCGAGTGGATCCGTCTTGGCCATGGCCGCCGCCGAGAGCCGCAGCATGTTGAACGAGCCCAACAGGTTGACCTTGATGACGAAGTCGAAGGTCTTCTGCGGCATCGGCTCGTTGTTGCGGTCGACCGTGCGGGCCGCCATGCCGAGGCCAGCAGAGTTCACGAGGGCACGGAGCGGACCCATCTCGGATGCGGCCAGAACGGCGGCAGCGCCGTCTTCTTCGCTCGACACGTCGCACTTGACGAACATGCCGCCGAGTTCGCTGGCGACGGCCTGACCCTTCTCTTCATTGAGGTCGGCAATGACAACCTTCGAGCCCTGGGCTGCCAGCTGGCGAGCTGAGGCTTCACCGATGCCGGAGGCACCTCCGGTGACGATGGAGGATGATCCTTCGAGATTCACGCGTGGCATTCGTTCAGTTCCTTGGTCGAGGTAAGCGGACGTGACACTGTCGCACATCGTCCGGAAGGGCGAGAAATGCCAAGGAGGACACCGCGTGGGAGGATCCTGCGATGCCCGCTTCCGACACTCTCCTTGTCGACATTGCTGATGGCGTCGCCGTGGTGACGATGCATCGTCCCGAGGTCCGCAACGCCCTCGATGCCCATCTGCGCCGCAATGTGCCGGCCACGTTGGCCGAGTTGGATGCTTCCCCCGACGTGAGGGCCATGATCCTCACCGGCAGCGATCCAGCATTCTGCGCCGGCCTCGACCTGAAAGCCTTGGCTTCGACCGGGCTCGGCAACCCGCAACCACGGCCCGACCGCGAGCCGACAGCAGGCGCCGCCGAGCCACCGACCGACTCACCGCTCCCGTTCGCACACCTCACCAAGCCCCTCATCGGGGCCATCAACGGTGTCGCTGTCACCGGCGGGCTCGAGTACGCACTCAACTGTGACTTCCTGATCGCCAGCGACAGGGCTCGCTTTGCCGATACCCACGCTCGGGTCGGTGTCATGCCCGGATGGGGTCTGACGGTGCTGCTCCCTCAGGCCATCGGTCGGCGGCGAGCGCACCAGATGAGCTTCACCGGCAACTACGTCGGCCCCGACACGGCTTTGGATTGGGGCCTCGTCAACGAGGTGGTGCCACACGAGGAACTCATCGCACGAGCCCGAGAGCTGGCAATCGACATGGCGTCGGTCCCGGTCGACCATCTGGTTGCCATCAAGACGGCGTATCAGGTGGCCAACGCGCCGTTCGACAGTCCCGCCATCGACGCCGAGCAGGCGTATTCGAATGCGTGGGCAAGGAGCTTCGATCCTGCTGCGTTTGGGACCCGCCGAGCACAGATCGAAAAGCGTGGACGCGAACAGCAGGAGCAGTGATGAGCCCAGAGTCGCCCTTTTCCCGTGCCGCCGACCGAGTTGCTGACGGCGCCGATCTGGCGACGGAGGCCGGGAAGCTGGCGGCACTCCTCACCGACGACGAGCTGCTCGGCATGCTCGACGGCGACGTTCCCTTCTGGGCCGGACTGATCGACATGGCGAACGGTGGCTATCACCAGCACACCTGGCCCGCCGCGGCGGTCCCGCGATTGGGTATCCCGGGGTTTCATTTCTCGGACGGTCCTCGGGGCGTGGTGATTGGCAATGCCACGTGCTTCCCCGTGCCGATGGCTCGGGGCGCCACCTTCGATCCGGAACTGGAACACGAGATTGGCGAAGCCATCGGCCAGGAGCTGCGAGCGACCGGCGCCACGTACTACGGCGGAGTCTGCGTGAACTTGCTCCGCCATCCCGGATGGGGGCGAGCGCAGGAGACCTACGGCGAGGATCCGTTGCACGTCGGCCGATTCGGCGCTGCGCTCAGCCAGGGTGTGCAGCATTGGGCGCTGGCGTGTGTCAAGCACTTCGCGCTGAACTCCATGGAGAACGCCCGGTTCAGTGTGGACGTGTCCGCCGATGAAAGAGCACTGCACGAGGTCTACCTGCCCCACTTCAAGGCGGCGATCGATGCGGGAACGGCGTCGGTCATGAGCGCCTACAACTCGGTGAATGGCGCATGGGCCGGTGAGAACAACGCGCTGCTGACCGAGATCCTTCGTGACGAGTGGGGCTTCGATGGCTTTGTCATCAGCGACTTCATCTTCGGCCTGCGCGACGCCGTCCGATCTGTCTCGGCGGGTCTCGACATCGAGATGCCCTTCCGGCAACAGCGAGCGATTGCCCTCCCGGCAGCGCTCGTCGATGGCAGCCTGAGCCGGGCGGACGCACTCCTGGCGGCCGAGCGCATCATTCGCACGCTTCTTCGATTCGATGCCGTGCTGGCGAAGCCCGCGCCGGCGGCCTCGGTGCTCCAGTCCGACAGGCATCGAGCGCTCGCACTCCGGGCCGCCCAGGAGAGCATCGTGTTGCTCACCAACGAGGGTCCGACCGTTCCCCTCGATCCATCTTTGTTGCAGCGGGTGGCGGTCCTGGGTCGGCTGGCCGCGATTCGCAACTTGGGTGATGGCGGCTCCAGCGCCGTCGGACCGGCCGAGGTCTGCACACCACTCGACGGACTTCGGGCCGCCCTCGCTGAGCAGGGCACAGCGATCGTGCACGATGACACCGATGCTTCGATTGCTGGCGACGCCGATGTCGTCATCGTTGTTGTCGGCCTCACTCGCGTCGAGGAGGGCGAGTACATCGACAACGACGGCACCGCAGACCTCATGGATGGCATCTTCCCGCCTGCCGACCACCCAGAGGTCGGGCGCAGCGTGCCGCTTCCCCACTTCCCCGATCCGCCCGAGCCCTTCACCGGTGATCCCGACATGGCTCGAGGTGGCGATCGCCGCACGCTGCGCCTCTCCGCGGACGACGAGGAACTGATCCAGAGCGCCGTGGCCGAGGCCGGCGGCGCTCCGGTCATCGTTGCGGTCATGGGTGGATCGGCCGTCACCATGCCATGGGCTGACACGGTGCAGGTCGTCCTGCAACTCTGGTATCCGGGACAGGAGGGCGGACATGCGCTGGCCGACATTCTGTTCGGCCATGTACCGCCGTCCGGTCGCCTCCCTTTCGCCATCCCGCGCCACGAGACCGATCTCGTCCACTTCGATCCCGATGCCACCGAGGAAACGTATGGCCTTCTCCACGGTCAATGGTGGCTCGATGCGAACGACACGATCGCGCACTTCCCGTTCGGACACGGACTCTCAACTACGACGCTCCGCCTCGTCTCAGCCGAACGTGTTGATGACACGGAGGTGCGCGTCACGGTGGCGAACAAAGGCGACCGTGATGGGGTTGAGGTCGTGCAGATCTATGCCAGCGCGCCGGATTCGGACTACGAGCGACCGCGCCGACGACTCGTCGGCTTCCGACGAGCGCTCGTCGCCTCCAACCAAACGGAATCGATTTCCGTGCCAGTCGATCTGTCAGTGCTCGATCTCCGCATCGACGGCGAGTGGCTCAGGGAAGTGCCGTGGGACCAGGTCGTGCTGACCGCCGCGCAACACGCGACGGATCCGGGCCTCAGCTGCTGAAGGCCGAACGGTTGAGGGCCACGATCGCGATCGCCATGGGCAGGATCACAATGGCCATGGCCTGGCCAACGGACAGACTGTCGGTGTTGGCCAGCGTGCCGACCAAGACTGGGGCACCGAGGAGGCCGAGCCGCGAACCCGCCGTGAGGACACCGAGGCCCGCCCCGGGTTTGCCGGGGGCCTTGGCCGCCTGGTCGTAGAGGAACGGAAACAGCACCGACGTACCGACTCCAGCGAGAACGAAGCCCACGAGTGTTGCGAGGGTGTTCGGAATCAGCGTGGCCAGGGCGACGCCGGAACCGGAAACAACGGCGGCCGCCTGGAACAGACGGAACGAGCCGATCCTCGCTTCGATCGAGTCACCAGCGAAGCGGCCGATGACCATGCCAGACGTGAAGGCAACGAAGCCCACGCCAGCGAGCGACTCGCTGGCTCCGAGATCGTCAGCCATTCGGAAGGCCGCCCAGTCGCCGGACACCATCTCGATAGCCATGGCGGCTGCACCCATGACCCCGAGGAAGAAGAGGATGCGCCGGACCTGAGAAACCGGCGCCTCTCTGACCCCTCCCGTGTCGTCGACGGCAGGCGTCTCAGCTTCGTGTTCCTCGTCCTCGGCCAGCAAGCCTCGAGCCACGAAAATGAGCGTGAGCAGCAAGACGACGGCGACGCCGATGAGGTGGGTCTGCAGGGAGAGCGACGATGCGGCCAGCAGGGCCGAAAGGCCGCCGCCGATCACGGTGCCCAGGCTCCACAGGCCGTGCAGCCGGTTCATCACGGGCACTCGACGACGGGCGCTGATCCATGAACCCTGCATGTTCATGGCGACGTCGACGAACACGTCGAAGAACTGGAGCAGCGCCAAGCCAACCCACAACATCCATGGGGCGGAGGCCGCTCCGATGAAGGGCAGCACGATGATGAGGCATGACGCACCGACGATGAGGACTTGGCGCGTGCCGAACCGGCTGATCACCGTGCTGCAGAGCGAGCTGGCGGCGAGGCCGCCGAAGACCGCCAGGGTGAGGATGATCCCAACGGTGCCGAGATCGGCCCCGATCCGATCTCGGATCTCGGGAAGCCGGGGAATGAACGAAGCGAAGACCACACCGTTCACGAAGAACTGCACGCCCACCGACAGCAACGCTCGATCGTCCCCTGGGCGGGGGCTTCGGGGCGTCCCCGACGCAGGCGTTCGACCAGTCACTTCGGCACGCTATCCGTCGTCTCGGAGATGGCTCTTGGAAGAACGTTCGAAAGATCAGGGTTGGATCGACCCATGACGCCCTCCCCCGCCACGTCTCCTTCTGCCGTCCCCACCAACGCGTCGACAATCGCCAGCAGCCGCTCGGTCGACGTCGTGGTCATCGGTGCCGGCTCGGGCGGGCTGACGGTGGCCGTGGGGCTGGCTCGGCTGGGACGACGGGCCGTGCTGATCGAGCGGGGGCTCGTGGGAGGCGACTGCACGAACGTGGGCTGCATCCCTTCCAAGTCGCTCCTGCATCACACGAGTGAATTGAGAGGTCGATCCGCCAGCGAGATCCTGCAGGCGGTCCGCGATGCGCGCGATGAGCTACGGGAGCACGAGACGGAGGAGTTCACCGCCATCGACGGCTTCGAATTGATCCGCGGAGCTGCCGAACTGGCTGAGGGAGGACGAGTGCTCGTCACCTCAGAAACGGATGGGCGCGCCGTCGTCTCGGAGCTATTGGCCGCCAACATCGTGATCGCCACGGGCTCTCGAGCCCGGTCGCTTGACATTGCCGGCCTCCCAACGGATCGGATGCTCACGAACGAGCACCTCTTCGAACTCACCGACGCTCCCGAGCATTTGGCAATCGTGGGGGCCGGTCCGATTGGTGCCGAGATGGCCCTGGCCTTTCGCCGCTTGGGGAGCCGGGTCACGGTGCTCGATGCCGCTCCTCAGGTGATGCCCAACCTCTTGCCGGAGGCCGCCTCGCTTGTGTACGAGTCGCTCTCCCAGCTCGACGCGGACCTTCGCCCGGGGTTCGTAGCCATGGGCTACGACGAAGCGACACACGAGCTGGCGATCGGTCCGTTAGGAGGCGAGGTCAGCGCCAAGCTGGCCGGGGTCGACAAGGTGTTGGTCGCGATTGGCCGTGTGCCGAACGTCGAGGGGCTGGGCCTCGAAGCGCTCGGTGTCGAGCAGGACCGCCAGGGACGGATCGAGATCGATGACAAGGGCCGGACCAATGTCGGTGGGTTGTGGGCCGTTGGTGATGTGACGACTGAGGGTGGCACGACGCACGACGCCACGATCTGGGGCCGTCGTGTCTTGAAGGCGCTGACCGCTTCCTATGCCCCGGCCGGGCCTCGACCAGTCCGGACCGGGGTGACCTTCACCCAACCGGAGGCAGCCACGATCGGCGAGCAGCCGACCGACGTCCGGTCTGACGTCCGCCGCCTCACCGTGCAACTCCGAGCGGTGGATCGGGGCTTCACCGATGAGGCCGACGGCATCATCATCGTGGACGTCCGCAAGCTGAGCGGCACGATTCTGGGTGCCACGGTGGTCGGTCCCCGGGCAGGTGAGCTCATCTCGATTTTCAGTCTCGCGATGAAGAACGACATCTCTCTTCGCAAGTGGTACGGCGTGGTCTGGCCCTACCCCACCTACGCCGATGCGCTGAACCAGATCGTCGACGAGTTCATGGTCGAGCTCATCGACGACATTCCCGGACAAACGTTCCAGTGGGCAAAAGGCGGCCTCTCCCGCCTTCTCCGCCGGTAGCCACCCGCTCCTCGCGGGAAACGCCTGTCCGACGCTCAGTTGGAAGACTCCGACAACGAACCGGCCGACTCAACCGGGAAGTGGCACGCAAACGAATGACCGGCAGCGAGGCTGGGTTCGAGCTCGGGCCGCTCCTCCAGACAGCGGGGCTGCACCCGTGGACAGCGGGCGGCGAAGGCACACCCCTTGGGTTGGTTCACCAGATCAGGCGGCCGGCCGCCGATGACCTTTAGCCGCGTGTGGCTGGGGTTCTCGATGCGAGGGATCGACTGCAACAGCGCCTCGGTGTACGGGTGCTTCATGTCTCGGAAGAGCGTGGCGGTTGGCGCCTTTTCCACGAGACGACCCCCATACATCACGGCGATCTCATCGGCGCGCCCAGCGACAACACCGAGATCGTGTGTCACCAAGATCATGGCCATATGTCGCTCGATCTGCTGATCCTGTAGCAAGTTCAGAATCTGGGCTTGCACGGTGACGTCGAGCGCCGTGGTTGGCTCGTCGGCGAAGAGCAGACGGGGTCCGCACGCCAGCGCCACTGCGATCATCACCCGTTGACGCATACCGCCGGAGAGCTGATGCGGGTACTCCTCGAATCGCTTCTCCGGCTCAGGAATGTTGACCGACCGAAGAAGCTCGACACCGGTCGACCGAGCCTCCTTCTTGCTCACGTCCAGGTGGAGGCGCAGCGACTCGATGATCTGCTTTCCCACCTTCATCACCGGGTTGAGCGAGGTCATGGGGTCCTGGAACACCATGGCCATCTCTTTGCCCCAGACATGGCGCATCTCGGAATCGGAGAGGTTCAGGATCTCTCGGTCATCGAATCTGACGCTGCCGGTGCGCTTCACGTTCCTGCTCGGCAGGAGGTTCATGATCGAACGAGACAGCACCGTCTTGCCCGACCCTGACTCGCCGACCACGCCAAGCGTCTTGCCCCGCTCCAGAGTGAAGGACACACCGTCGACCGCCGTCACGGCGCCACGTGGCGTGAAGAACTGCGTTCGCAGATTCTCCACAGACAGGAGCGGTTCCTCGGCCGGGGTTTTCGTGAGCCGGCAGACGTCGTCTGCCATCGAACCGGTCATGACCAGTCCTCCTCGGTCAGTGGGTGATGGCAGGCGACGTAGTGCGCATCAGACTCACCGGGCGATCCGGCGGCCAGCGTCATCACCGGTTCGGCTCGTGTGCATAGCTCGGTGGCCCGTGGGCATCGGGTACGGAACCGACAACCTGACGGCGGCGTGATGGGCGAAGGCAGCTCGCCGCTGATGACCCTGGCTGATCGAGGGTCGATGAGCGGATCAGGTACCGGAATCGCCGACATCAGCACCTGGGTGTAGGGGTGGCGAGGTGCGGCATACAGCGCGTCGGGGGCGGCAACCTCACAGGTCTTGCCCAGGTACATCACCACGACCCGATCCGAGATGTTCTTCACCACGGCGAGGTCGTGAGCGATGAACATGAGGCTGATGCCGTACTTGGCCTTCAGATCCTCCAGCAGGTTGAGCACCTGCGCCTGGACCGAGACATCAAGAGCGGAGACGGGCTCGTCGCAGATGATGACTTCGGGTTCGAGGATGAGGGCTCGGGCAATCGAGATGCGTTGGGCCTGACCACCGGAGAACTCGTGCGGCATCTTCGGCATCGACAGGTCGGCCGGAATGCCCACCTCTTCCAACGCTGCAGCCACGCGGGTTTCAGTCTCGGCGTCGAACGCCTTCTGCTGCGAGCGAATCTTCAGTGTCCGAGGCAGTGACGCCAACGGCATGAGTAAGACGAGGACAGCCCACAGAACAGCGCCGACCGCTCCGACCACGATCAGCGGCAGCAGAACGACACCGCCTGCGGTCATGATCCACTCGCCAAGGCTGGCCCCTCCTCCGCCGTCTCGCCGCCCGAAGTCGTCGGGGTCGGCCAGCGCGGTGGAGGCAACGAAGAGCAAGAACCCAATGAAGAAGATCAACAGGCCCACGCGGGCGAGGCGACCGGCGATGGGATGACGGGCTCCTGCGGTCATGGCAGAGGTGAGTCGACGCCAGGCCGTGCTCACCGGCGACCGGGGGAAGCCTTCGAGCCATTGCACCGTCAGCGGCTCGGCGACGATGTCGCGAATGGTGCGTCGGGGATTGAGCGAGGAGATGGGATCCTGGAAGATCATCTGGAGCCGGCCTCGCACCTCACGAAGCTCGTTGGCGGAGAGGCCTTCCAAGTCCTGCCCTTCGAGCAACACGCTGCCCTTGGTCGGCGGGGGCACTCGCATGATGGCCTTGCCTGTTGTGGACTTGCCGCAACCGCTCTCGCCAACGACGCCGAGCGTCTCGCCCTTCATGATGTCGAAGCTCACATCCGATACGGCATGAACCTTGGCCCCGCTCGTGCCGACGGGAAACTCGACCGTCAGGTGCTCGACTCGAAGGACGCTGTCTCGTTCCCGTAGGTGAACTGAGCCCGAGCCCGCCATCAGACGCCTGCCTCTCGCACCGAGTTGAACTGGGTGAATTTGTCAGCCAGGTAGTTGAGCGAGAGCACGGTGAGGAACATGAACAGCGATGGCCCGAGGACCATGTGTGGTTCGCTGTCGAGTCGGTCCCGCCCGATGTTGATGTCGCCTCCCCACGTCGTTGCGGTGACGTCGCCGACGCCGAAGAAGGCCAGCGTCGCCTGCACCACCACAAGGACGGCGATGCCGATGAGGGCGAACGACACCATGGCGGGCAACACGTTCGGGAGGAGATCCCGGAAGATGATGCGCATGTTGCGGGTGCCGATCGTGCGGGAGGCCAGCACGAACTCTCGATCACTCCACACCAGCGTTTGGGCGCGAGCCACTCTGGCGATCGATGGAGCGGCAAGGATTGAGAGCGCGATCGTGGCCCAGATCGTGGCGTTGGTGGTGGGGGCCACGTCGAAGAAGAGGAATCGCTGGTCTTCGAACCCGCCGCTCGGGGCAAAGAAGCCAACGAGGGTGAGGGCGAGCACCAACCCGGGGACGGCCAGCATGATGTTGATGAGTGCGGTGAGCGTGGCATCGATACCTCGCCGATAGAAGCCAGCGAGCACGCCAATGGTTCCACCAATCACGATGCCCCCGATCGTGGCCACGAGCGCCACTCCCATCGAGATCCGCGCACCGTGGATGGAACGAGCGAACACGTCGTGCCCTCGATTGTTGAGGCCGAACCAGTGAGCAGCCGAGGGCCCCTCTCTGATGTCTCGATCCGCAATGCGCTCTTCCGGTCCGGGCAGACCAGGAATCCAATCGGCGGCCAACACGCAGATGACGATGAAGATCAGCCAAGCGATGGCGGCCCAGAAGAAGAACCCCTTCTGGTTGCCTTGGTAGCCATCGTTGGAGGACGCGTTGCCGTCATCGATGAGTTCGATCGGGTCGACGACCTGCGGAACCATCGGCCCTCCGGACTCCGACATCTCAACTGCGGACATTGCGAATCCTGGGATCGAGGGCGGTGTAGAGCAGGTCGACAAGGAAGTTGAGCAGGACGAAACCGACCGCAAGCACAACAACGGCTCCCTGAAGTACGAGGAAATCGAATCCGACGATGGCAGTCCCGATCAGGTTGCCCATGCCCGGGATGATGAAGATGATCTCGACGATGAGTGCTCCTCCGATGAGCCCGGCCGAGTTGACGGCAAACACCGTCAGGAGCGTGAACAGGGAGGGGCGGAGAGCGTGGGACCACAGCACCTTCCGTGGACTCACGCCTTTGGCTTTCGCCGTGGTGATGAAGCTCTCCTGCAGCGTGACCACCATGTCGGCTCGAAGCAGCCGCATGTAGGCGGCGGACAACCCGAGGCCGAGAGCCAGCGACGGCATGATCATCTGTTTGATGTGGCCCCAGACATCCTCGCCCCAGTACGTGTACCTCGTGGCGGGCAGGACATCGAGCCAACCGGGACCGAGCACGTAGACGAGGAAGAGCGCGAGCACGAAGTTCGGCACCGAGAGCAGGCCCAGGGCTGAGGTGGAGATCACGCCGTCCGCCCGCTGGTTCGCTCGATAGGCGGCGTAGACACCAGCTGGCACCGAGACGGCGATGGCGATCAGCTGCGAATAGAGCATGAGTTGGAGCGAGATCGGCAGTGCCTGCGCCACTTGATCGGTCACCGACGTGTTGTTGATGAACGAGGTTCCGAGGTCGCCGACCAGCGCTCCCGAAACCCAGTCGAGGTAGCGGGAAAAGAAGGGCTCGGCCAGATCGTTGCGGTCGATGAACTGTTCAACCGCTTCCGGCGTGGCGCCCGGTCCCAGCACCCGAATGGCGACGTCTTGGCTGCTGACACGCTGGGTTTGCAGGAAGAACACGAAGATCGTGACGAGGAAGAGCGTCGGGATCAGAGCGGCCAGCCGCTTGAACACATAGGTGCCGCTGGTGATGGCTGAGCCAATCACGATGGCGGCGAACGCCAGTGTGAAGGCGATGATGCCGTTCACGCCAAGCAACCACGAGAGCAGGAGCACAGCCACTGCGGCGAGGGCGCCGATCGCGCCCGCTTGTTCCCTTCGCTGGTTCATCCGGCCTCCTCGAGCTGGATCACGTTCACATGGACCACATTGGACTCACTCGCGCTGAGCTCGCTCACTCCGTGCGCAAGGTCCTCACGGTGAATGATTCGCCCAACGAGCGCCGCCGTTGGCAACGGCGCTCGACTCGGAGGGGCGAGGTCAGCCCCCGCCCCTCCGATCAAGGGAGGAATCAACCCTGACAGTCGCCGTTGAGGCACCAGATCTCAGACATGTAGTGGGCCCCTCCGATCACCGGCTTGGTGATGTCGCCTTCCGGAGTGGTCGCCCCAACCACGTTCTGCACGTTGGGGCTGAAGGGCACACCCCACAGCGTCCACGTGTTCCAGATGTTCCAGACGTTCTCGCCGAAGGACCGGTTGATGGCCTCGGCCGCAGCACGCCGCGTCTCGAGGTCGCCAACCGATCGCTGAAGCACGAGGTTCTCGTCGATCACCGGATCCTGGAAACGCCCGAAGTTGAGCGCCAGGCTGCCGACAGGGGACGAGGTTCCCGAGAACCACCACAGGAACTGGTTGTCCGGGTCTATGCCGGAGTGGTTCCGCCAACCCTGAGCTTGGAACGTGCCCGTGAGCGCCAAGCCGATGTACTGGCCCTGCTCCACTGGCGTGATGGTCACCTGAATCTCGTCGCCGAAAGCGTCGGCCCACATCGAGGCGATCAACTGGTTCGTCTCAACGTTGAACGGGTCGTTGGTCGTGTTGTAGGTGAACTGGATGACGTCGGTTCCAGCGTCTGCCTTGCAAGTCTCGAACTCGGCCTGAGCCGCTGCAATGTCGAACTGCGGGTAGCCGGTGTCTTCCAGATACCCGATCGAGCCGGGCGGGAAGGGTCCATTGGCGACCTCGACGATGCCAGCGCCCCGTTCGTCGGCCACTCGCTGACTGTCGGTTGCGTGGGCAAGCGCCCGGCGACAGCTCAGGTGGACGAGCGGGTTGCCGTCGTTGAGTCCGTTCGGATCCATGGGCACCGGAGCGTCGAGCCCCTGCAAGAACGCCAGTGTCGGGTTCTCGCCAGCTGCCACGTTGAGGAGGATGTAGCTCGTTGCACCGAAGTCACTCGCCGTGATCATCGGGAACTCCCCGTCATCCTGGAATGTCTTGATCTCGTCGGCGTTCGAGGTGTGGATGATGTCGAACTGTCCGGACTCCAGCGCCGATGAGCGGGAGGCGATGTCGACGGCGACCACATACTCGACCTTGTCGAGGTACGGCAGCGACTCGCCGGTCACACCGTTCGGTCCTCGCCAGTAGTTCTCGTTCTTCACCGCAACGAAGCTGTTGCCATTGCCCGGCGTGTAGGACTCGAACACAAAGGCACCAGTGCCCACGGGTGCGGCCGGATCGCCATCGGCCGGTGTGGCTGCGATCTCCTCGGAGAAGAAGGGCGCTCCTTCGGTTCGGAACGGAATGTCGGGCAGCGACGCAAGCCACGCCGGCGAGAACATGTACGAACACGTCGAGCCGCCGAAGTTGGCCACCAATGGCGCCCATGGGCTGGAGGTCGTGATCGTCAGCGTTTGACCGTCCGCTTGGATATCAGCGATGCCGCTGAGCGCAGGACCGGTCAGAGAGCTGAAGCGGCAAGCGTTCAGGTTGAAGGCGACGGCGGCTGCGTCGAGCGGGGTGCCATCGTGGAATTGCACTCCGTCCCGAACTTGCCAGGTGTGGACCGTGTTGTCCTCGTTTGCTTCCCAGCTTTCGATCAGGTGCGGACCGACGGCGCCGACTTCTTCGAGCGGATAGAAGAGCGGATCGGTCACCGATCGCAGAATCATGTGGCAGGCGATGGCGCAGCTGACTCGGTAGTGAGCCCACGGGTTCGCTGAGTCGGCCTCGATGCCATAGACGAGCGTGCCGCCGGCAACGGGCCCGTCGGCAGCTTCGGCCACGGTGGTCGTCGTTGCGGCCACGGTCGTGGCCGGTCCCGACTCTTCCTCCTCGGCGGTGGTTGCGGTCGTGTCGGCCGTTGTTCCGTCGTCGCCGCCGCTGCATGCAGCAGCAACGAGCGCAAGCGCAAACAACATCGACAACAGCTTCGTCATCGTGAGTCTCACGTGTTCCCCTTTTGGATCCGGCCCGTGAGTTCGGGGCGGCAAGCCTCGGTCGAGGGGTCCCCTCCCTCGAACGTGACGATTGTCACCCTACTCACACTCTCCTGAGCAGTGAAAGTAGGTCGCGGCTTTCTGTCACTGAGGGACGAAAGGAGCGTCGCCGACCTCGGCTTGGACACGCGCCAACTCGGCCTCGAGCTCTGCTCGGACTGCGGCGGCCTCTGGAGCGTCGATGATGTTGTGCACCTCGAGCGGATCGTTCACGAGATCGAACAGCTCCCATTCCATCGGATCGGCGGGGCCGAGTGCTCCCGGCTGACCAAGCGGCGCGTTGTAGTAGCAGATCAGTTTGTGCGTGCGAGTTCGCACCCCGTAGTGAGCGGGGCAGAGGTGGTCGCCGTCTCGATGCATCCAGTATCGGTAGTACATCGAGGTTGGCCAGTCGTCTGGGGTTTCGCCGTCGAGCAAGCTTGCGAAGGAGCGGCCCTGCATCTTGGGGGACCCTTCGACGCCCGCCAGGTCGAGGAAGGTGGGAGCGAAGTCGACGTTGGTGACGATGTCATCGTTGGTGGAGCCGGGTTCGATTCGAGCGGGATACCGAATGAGGAACGGCATGTTCAGGGACTGCTCGTACATCAAGCGTTTGTCGAACCAACCGTGGTCACCGAGGAAGAACCCCTGGTCCGAGGTGTAGACCACGATCGTGTCATCGGCGATGCCTTCATCGTCGAGGCGGTCGAGGAGACGACCGACGTTGTCATCGATGGACGCCACAACGCGGAGGTAGTCCTTGATGTAGCGCTGGTAGCGCCAGCTGATCTCTTCGTCCTCGGTGAGACCAGAAGGGACAGGGGACTTCAAATCAACGATGGGATCGAGGTCCATCATCCGCATCTTGACGGCTTGGATCACCTCGGCTCGGCCAACGAGATCATCGCGGAACGTGTCGGGCTCGGGGATGTCAACGTCGTCGTACATCGTGGCGTGTTCGCGACTCGGCTCCCACGAACGGTGAGGCGCCTTGTGGTGACAGAACAAGGCGAAGGGTCGTTCGGGATCGCGACGATCGAGGAAGCTCAGGCAATCGTCGGTGATCAAGTCGGTGACGTAACCACCACGTTCGACAATCTGGCTGGAGCCGTCCGAGTTGCCAGCCTGAACCATGACCGGATTGTGATAGTGCCCCTGCCCCGGCAGCACTCGCCAGAAGTCGAATCCGCTGGGATCGTGCTTCGGCCCATGGCCGAGGTGCCACTTTCCGAACATGCCCGTCTGGTAGCCCGCGCCCTGGAGAGCCTTGGGAAAGGTCCACAACGAGTTGTCCATGTGGGTTGCCAGCGTGGTCACGCCGTTCACATGGTTGTAGGTGCCAGCGAGAATGGCGGCGCGACTCGGTGTGCAGATGGAATTGGTGCAGAAGACGCCGTCCATCCGCATGCCCCCGTCGGCGATCCGGTCGAGATGCGGCGTCTGGTTGATGCGGCTGCCGTAGGCGGAGATCGCGTGCGACGCGTGATCGTCGCTCATGATGAAGAGCAGGTTTGGCTGGCGCGTCATGTTCTCGTCCCAGATGCTGGCGATTGGTGGAGCAGGTACCGGAGCGTGGTCAGGCAGCGCGACCAACGGCGGCCAGATAGCGGTCGAGCAGCGGAGCGTCTGCGGCGACCTCGGGTCCCTCCTTCGTTCGTCCACTCTTCACGAACATCTCTTGACGGGACAACACGCTGTCGAGCGTGTCCGCCAGGAGCTGATCGGACAAGCCGTGGTCGACGCCTGCGGCCGTCGCCAGATCCCACGCGTGGGTGACCGGATCCCACTGGACCATTCCGCACACCCCGTCGATGTCCGCCGCCTTGAACCAGAACGGTCCTTCCTGCGAGAGCGTGTTCGGCTGGTCAAGCGAGGTGAGGACGTTGTCCCGGCACGCGTTCCATGTGCCAACAACATCATCGCTCTCCGGTGATGGCGTTGGGGCTGCCATCTCTCCGGTTCGGGCCATCGTGGCGACGCCGTTGAGCACCGAGCACTGATGCTCGACCAGCTCTTTTGCGTTCCACTCCTCGCACGGTGTTGCCGCATCCCATTTGTCGGCTGGAACACGTTGCACGACGGCGTCGAAGGCATAGATGGCTTGGGTGAAAGAGCGAAGGTTCTTGCTCACGAAGGTCTCCTGAGAAGGGAGCACAGTTGTGCTCGGTGCGGGTCGTGGCCAAATGTAGGGGCATGACCGAGTGGGAACGAGTCCGGTTCGACAAGCCAGCACCAGGAGTGGGGAGGATCACGCTCACGAGAGCCGAGGCAGCGAATGCTCAGGACTACCTGATGATCAGCCAACTCAACGAGGCATTCGATGTCGCCGCCCGAGACACCGATGTGCGCTGCATCGTGCTGGCAGCTGATGGCAAGCACTTCTCGTCAGGCCATGACCTGCGCGACGAAACCGACATCGAGGACCTGCCGATCGTGGGGACCCAATGCCATTTCGGGGCCGAGGGCGCCGAGGGGTACATGGCGAAGGAGGCCGAGCTCTACGTCGGCATGTGCTGGCGCTGGCGCAACATCCCGAAGCCGACGATCGCCCAGGTCCAAGGCAAGGTGATTGCCGGTGGTCTCATGCTGGTGTGGCCGATGGATCTCATCGTGTGTTCAGAGGAGGCCACGTTCGCCGACCCGGTCGTCGCCTTCGGCGTGAACGGACACGAGTACTTCACGCACCCGTACGAGGCCGGAGCCCGCCTGGCCAAAGAGATGCTCTTCACCGGTCGTGCCATCACCGCAGAGGAGGCGTTGCGGCACGGAATGGTCAACAAGGTCGTGCCGCTAGATGAGCTGGAGGAGGCCACGCTGGCTATGGCCGCCCACATCGCCAAACGGCCGATGTTCGGCCTCACGCTGGCAAAGCAGTCGGTGAACAACTCGCTCGATGCGATGGGGATGTACACCGCTATTCAGAGCGCGTTCGGCCTCCACCACGTCGGTCACAATCACAACCAGCGAGTGCACGGGAGCCTCGTCGATCCGGCTGGAGTGCAGACCATTCGAGACGAGGCGTAGCGGAACAAGGTTCTGAGACGAGCGGGGAACGAGAAAGGCCGGGCCATCTGGCCCGGCCTTCTTCGTGCTCTTGCGTTCGGAGTAGCAGCGCCGCCCCGGACGGTTCAGCGCTTTTCTACTGGGGCACGCCAGCTGCGGTTTGAGCCCAGAGCGCAAGGGTTTGGTCGGCCTGCAAACCACCGGACGAGCGGGTGATCACCCGGTTTTCGCCATCGAGGTAGACCACATACGGGAAGGCGGCGCCTCCGTAGGCAGCCAGTGACGAGCTCAAATCGTCGTCGCGCATCGTCACGCCGGTCCAGCCTTCGACATTCAGCCAGGTCTCTGGCGGGAAGTTGGCTTGCGCCGGGGAGGTGGAGGTGGCAACGGCATAGACGTCGACACCCTCGGGGAGGAGGCCGTCATTGATGAGGCCCTGTACAAGTGGGACTTCGACCTGGCAGTGCGGGCACCAGTGGGCGAGGAAATAGACGACCTTGTTCCGGCCATCGGGGCCGATGACGACGGGCGTGTCGTCGAAACTCGTACCCGTCAAGGTCGGAGCAACGGTGCCGACGACGGGATCGTTGGCGCCGCTCGAGACCGAGACGCCCTGTGGCATCGGGGCCAGAATCTCGCCGTCGACCTCGACCGGGGCAGTTTGGGGGGCATCAGAAATGTCGCTCTCCCGGCTGCTGGCGAGGATGGCAACGCCAGCGATGCCGATGATGAACACCCCGAGGATCGCGAGGATGAAGCCCCGGTTGCCTGAATTCGGGTTGTCGATCTGAGCAACCTTCTTGTTGACCTTCTTCGTTGCAGTCATGAAGTGCCTTTCGGCCGCCGAGGCGGTTCCGGTGAGGTGTTTCGAGGAATGGATGGGCCGATGCTGGGCATCAACACAGACGGCTGCTCACACAACCGTTCGGGCAAGTGAACCAGCTCGGAGCGAAAGGCCACCGAAAAAGATGATCCCGGCGAATCCAATGGCGGCCATGGTCGGGATCGTCATGAAACCGAAGACCTCGACCCAGATCCCCGAACACGGATTGTTCGGATCGCACAACGCCTCGCCGAAACCCCCAACCGCCTGTTCCACCCGGTGGAAGATGGCGACGGGCAGCCCGATGACGGCGAGGACGACCGCAAGCATGGCCAGCGCTCGTTGCTTTGTCGCCACAGCCACTACCAGCAGCAGCGCTGCGGGGTACATGAAGAACCGCTGGACCCAGCACAGCCGGCATGGCGCATAGCCGGCGATCTCGGACATGTAGAGCGAGCCCAGCGTGGTCACCAAAGCGACCGCGGCGGCGAGTTCGAGCCACACGCTTTGCGTCTGGCGCAAAACGTCCATCGTCGCCTCACGGGCGAACACGAGGCCCAGCGCTCCGAAGACCACGACGGTCGCCAAAGAGAGGGCAAGCAAGGCGAAGAAGAGTTCCATGGTTTCGACTGGCATGAGGTGTGCAAGGGTACTCGGATGACAGACATGGATCGGGCGCACGCCTCCAACAACGAACCGACCGGAACCGAACTCGCGGGCCAGGTCGCATTGGTCACCGGATCGTCGAGCGGCATCGGTGAAGAGACGGCACGACGCCTCTCCGCGCTCGGCGCCACGGTCGTGGTCAACTCGTCGTCGTCGGTCGAAGCGGGTGAGGCAGTCGCGGCTTCGCTCCCCGGCGAGGCGCACTACGTTCGGGCCGACATCTCGCAGAAGGAAGAGACAGATCATCTGCTGGCCGAGACCCTGGAGCGTTGCGGCAAGCTCGACATTCTGGTGAACAACGCGGGCTGGACGACGGTGGTCCCGCACCGTGATCTCGATGGTCTGACCGACGAGATCTTCGACAAGACCATGCAGGTCAACGTCTACGGCACCTGGCGCCTCACCAAGGCGGCGATCCCTCACCTCCGAGAGTCGAGCAATCCGAACGTCGTGACGATCACGTCAATCGCTGGGGTTCGGCCGGTCGGGAGCTCGATGGCGTACTCGATGGCCAAGGCCGCGCTCAATCAGATGACTGCGCTGCTCGCCAAGTCGCATGGCCCCATTCGCTTCAACGCCGTTGCCCCTGGTCTCGTCGCCACACCGTGGACGGCGGACTGGGATGCTCAGCACGAAGCCGTGGCCAAGATGGCGCCGATTCCCCGATCGGCAACCCCCGAGGATTGTGCCGAGGCCGTACTCGCCTTCGTTCGTAATGGCTACATCTCCGGCCAGGTCCTCGTCGTCGACGGCGCCCTCACCCAAGTCACCTGACCCAGCGCTCCACCGCACCACCCCACACTTCGCCCCAACACCCTCGTGGCACCGTTACGTGACGCCAGAGCGACAAGTAACGGTGCCACCTGCCGGGGAGGGCTGGGGTAGAGCGGTCGGAGGAGGTGGCGGTGGGCGTCGGCGTCTTTGCGGTGACGGGGCGGCAGCTGATAGCCACGGGCGATGAGTGAACGATCGCAACGGCGTCTTCCGGTACCCACGCCGGAAACACAACACTTCTGGGACGGGACCAAGCGGGGCGAACTGCTGCTGCAGCGCTGTACTGAATGCGATGGCGTCCACTTTCCTCCGCGCCCCTTCTGTCCGGCCTGCGGGCATCGAGAGGTGGAGGCGTTCGCCGCAACCGGACGAGGCACGCTCTACAGCTACGTGATCAACCACACCCCGAACCCTGCGTTCGACGGTCCGTACGCCATCGCCGTGGTCCAGCTGGATGAGGGGCCGCGCATGATGACCAACATCGTCGACTGCGAGCAGACGCCGGAGGCGTTGGAGCTCGACATGCCGGTCGAGGTCTCCTATCTCGACGCCAGCGACGAGATCACGCTTCCGTTGTTCCGACCGGCGGCTCCCGTAGAAGGTCCGGCATGAGGGCAGATCACATCGCCGTGGTCGGTGCGGCTGAGACAACCGACCTCGGCAAGACTCCGCACATCAGTCAGCTCGGCATGCATGCCGACGCGGCGCTCAACGCCCTCGCCGATGCCGGTCTCACCATCCACGACATCGACGGCGTGGCCACAGCGGGCGAGCGACCGACCGATATCGCCCACTACTTGGGCATCGTCCCGCGTTGGGTCGATGGAACGTCTGTCGGCGGCTGCTCGTTCATGCTTCATGTACGGCACGCCGCGGCCGCAATCGCCGCGGGCCTGTGCACCACCGTGCTCATCACGCATGCCGAGAGCGGCCGCTCTCGGGTCGGGACGGGGCGTGGTGGCGGTGGCAATCGCTCCAGCCTCCCCGCCCAGTTCGAAGCCCCATTCGGGTCGATGGGGCCACCAACAATGTTCACGATTCCCGTCCTTCGCTACATGAAGGATCACGGACTGACCCACGAGCAGTTGGCGAACGTCGCGGTCGTGCAGCGCGAGTGGGCGGGCATGAATCCTCGCGCCACGTTCCAAGACCCGATCACCGTGGACGACGTCCTCGACTCTCGAATGATCGCGTACCCATTCCACCTGCTCGAGTGCTGCCTCGTGACCGATGGAGGCGGGGCGCTGATCCTGACGGCGGGAGAACGAGCGGACGACTTCGCTCAGCCTCCGGTCTACGTCCTCGGCCACGGCGAAAGCGTGGAGACGCCGATGGTCTCGCAGATGGAGGACTTCTCCTCGTCTCGGGCTTTCAAGGTGGCCGGCACCGATGCCTTCGCCAGCTCAGGTATCACCCACGCCGATGTGGATCACCTGATGGTCTACGACGCCTTCGCACATCTGCCGCTCTACGGACTGGAAGACCTGGGCTTCTGCGAACGCGGCGAGGCAGGCGACTTCGTGTGGGAAGGCAACACAAGGCCCGGGGGATCACTGCCGATGAACACCAACGGTGGCGGGCTCTCCTACATGCACTCGGGCATGTACGGGATGTACGCGCTCCAGGAGAGCGTGCGTCAGATGCGAGGCACCGCAGCGGCCCAAGTGCCAGGCGCCGAGGTCTCCGTAGCGCTTGGCGTGGGTGGGATGTTCGCAGCCAGCGGCTGCGTCGTGTTCACCAACCAACGGCCCGACTGACGCGCCGTTCAGCCGCGGCTGAGTTTGGCGAGCGCCGCCATGGCGTCGTCGGCTCGGTCGGCTGGCACGAAGAGGTGGTCGTGGTAGTACCCGGCGACGACGTTGCAGCTCAGCCCCTCGGCGGCCAGCGCGTTGGAGACTGCTGCGGTGAGGCCCACGGCTTCAAGGGCCGTGTGGATCCGTAGTGTGATCATCACGGCGACGTAGTCGTACGGCAGATTCTGTGCATCGGCCTCGAGGCGGTCGACGACCACCGTGACACCTTCGGTTTCGACAACCTGAACGATCGGCTTCAAGTCGGCTCGTGCCGCGGGAAGACTCACGAAGACGTACTCGCCCGGGCGTCGCTCGGGCTGAAGTGCAGCAAGGGTTTTCTGGAGATCGATTTCGCCGGCCATCGACGGAGAAAGTTAGCGCGAACTACGGTCGGTGCATGCCAACCGACAGCATCCCACCCGAGTGGCTGGCACAGGCCCGCGAGATCTGTCTTGCCCTCCCCCAGGCCACAGAGAAGGAGACGTGGGACCATCCAACCTTCCGGGTGAAGGACAAGATCTTCGCTGGCATCGGAAGCGGCGACGGGGCCAACGACTTCCGACCCGACGACGGATCACCTGACCCTGTTGTCACCATGACGATGAAATCGACACTGGAGATCCAGGAGATGCTTCTCTCCCACGGCCATCCCTTCTTCAAACCGAAGTACGTCGGCCCGAGCGGCTGGATCGGCATCGTGATCGACGAGGAAACCGACTGGGCCGAGGTCGAGGAGTTCGTGATCGACAGCTATTGCGCGGTGGCTCCGAAGAAGCTGGCGAAGGAACTCATGAACTCCTTCCCTGAGGGCTGAACCAAACGCCGAGCCCGCCAGAGCGATCTCAGCGATCCCAGGTCGGCGTTTCGTCGAGCAGGTTGCACCAAACGCCGACGTGGGCGGGCGCGGCGTGCGTCAGATGGCGCCGCGTTCGCGCAGACCGGCGACGACGTCATCATCAAGGCCGAGCAGGTCTCGCAGCACCTCGTCCGTATGTTCCCCGAGTCCGGGCGGCGCATGCTGGTACTCGATCGGCGACTCGGACATCTTGATCGGGTTGGCGACGCCGGGCGAGACCACACCGTCGGCTCGCTCCAGATCGATGCGGCCGCCTCGATGCTTGAGCTGCGGTTCGTCGAACGTTTCGGCCACCGTGTTGACCTTCGCTGCAGGTACCCCGGCGGCTGGCAGCAGGCCCAGCCAGTGCGCCGCCGTCTCGGTTCGAGTGGCGGCATTGATCTCATCCGCCAGTTCTTGCCGATGCAGGGATCGGTCACCGTTCTCGACAAAGCGAGGATCGGTGACCAGGTCTGGTCGACCGAGGATGCGGCACAGTTCGGCGAACTGCCCGTTGTTGCCCACCGCAATGATGAAGGGAGCGTCAGCACCTTCGAACACCTGGTACGGAGCGAGGCTCGGATGCCACCCGCCGGTGCGGGCCGGTGTGACGCCGCTCACGAGGAAGCTTGTTGCCTGGTTCGCCAGCATCGCCGTCATGGTGTCGAGCAGTGCGACGTCGATGTATTGGCCTTCGCCAGTGACGCCGCGGCGAAGGAGTGCAGCGAGGACCGCCACCGTCGTGTACATCCCTGTGCTGAGGTCGGCCACGGCGACGCCGGCACGCATCGGCCCGGCACCGGGCTCGCCATCAGCGGGGCCGGTTACCGACATGAGTCCGCTCAAAGCCTGAGCCAAGTAGTCGTATCCCGGCTCTTCGGCCCGCGGTCCGGTTTGTCCGAAGCCGGTGATCGAGGCATAGACGAGACGGGAGTTGACCGCGGCAAGGTCGTCGTAGCCCAGGCCCTTCGCCGCCAGGCCACCGACCTTGAAGTTCTCCACCACCACGTCTGCCGTCTTCGCGAGTTCGAGGATCAGCGCCTTGCCATCGGGATGGCTCATGTCGATCGTGACTGAGCGCTTCCCGCGGTTGGCTGCCAAGTAGTACGACGACTCCATTGTTCGGTTGCCCTCGGCGTCGTCGAGCCAGAACGGGCCCCAGTGGCGCGTGTCGTCGCCGACGCCCGGTCGTTCCACCTTGATGACCTCGGCCCCAAGGTCGGCCAGCAGCTGGGTGCACCAGGGACCGGCGAGCACGCGGCTGAGATCAAGCACTCGAATTCCGGCGAGCGCACCGGTCATGCGGGCAACACCGGATCGACGATGTCCAGGGGATTGATCGACCACGCCACGATGGTGTCGGCATAGGCCGCGGCAGAGCGGCGAGTGCCGTCGGGCTCGACAATCTCGAGGGCGTCAATCTGTGTCCGACTTCGGCGTCCCATCGAGACTCGCATGAGGTCGAAGTCGCTGACATCGAGCCTCGGCGCCGTTCCGTCACCGTGACGGCCGATCTCAATGGCTGGCAGACCGGCCTCGACCGACCGGCTGACCATGAGATCAGCGAGCCAAGGCAGGTGATCGTCAATGAACCGCATGTCCGGCACCGCAGCGGCGCGCTCACCGATGGCCTGTCGGACGTCCCATTCGTGCGTCCACGCATCGAGGTAGAACTGCGGAGGAAATCCTTCGGCAAAGTGCTCAATCACTTCCTCGAGCACGGGGCCCCGCTCATCCCATTCGTGGAGGACCTCGGCGAGGGAAAGAGGTTGACGCTGTTCCACATGGGCGTCGGCCCACGCTTCCGTCGCTGCTCCCTCGGTGTTCCGATCCAGGATGTCGGCGCAGACGCCCGCCATGTGGGCGAGAACGTCCTTCGTTGACCAGGCCGGACAGGTCGGCGTGAGTTCGGCGGCGTCGGCCTCTGACAGCGAACGGCCGAGTGCAGTGCACCTCACTCGCAGATCTCGGTAGGCGTCTCGAAGATGAGCGAAGGGAGGGTCGGCCGTCACGGCCGAGAGACTACGCGGCGCTGACGGAGGAGACGGAACTCACTGACCCAGAAGTTGCCGGGACAGCGGTCGGGGCATTGGCGGCGCGGGCGCCGGTGGTCATCTTCTCGTGCAGCTCACAAATCTTGCCACTGGCGGTCTTCTGACAGAGCGACGGGACGAGGGCGTGCACGAAGGCAGCGCCTGCCGCACCGGCCAAACACTTCGAGAAGCCCATGGCCACCTTGAAGTGTTCGAAGTAGCTCTCGCCGACGGATGCCGGGTGTTCCGTGAAGGGCTTGCTCAGTGTTGACGCCATCCCTCAAGTGTAGAGATGTGACGGAATGCACATCTTGCGTTCTTCGCGACGAATCACTCCATCAGTGCATGATTCTTGTTGACAATTACCTCTCAATAGATGAACGTTCTAATGTGGACGAAGTTGATCGGGAAATTGTGCGTTTACTCCAAGCCGACTCGTCGCTGAGCGCCCGCGAGCTCGGGGATCTCGTTGGGCTGACCGCCACGCCATGTTGGCGGCGGGTCAAGGCACTGGAAGAGCAGGGGGTTCTGACCGGTCAGGTGGCGCTCGTCAGCCCCGCAGCGATTGGCCTCGACGTCACCGCTCTGGTCCACATTCGCACCAACGACCACTCGAGCGATTGGCTCGATCGCTTCCAGGCGGCCGTCGAGCACTTCCCCGAGATCGTCGAGGCCTACCGAGCAAGCGGCGAGATCGATTACATGCTCAAGGTGATCGTGCCGAGCATCAGCACGTACGACGAGTTCTACAAGCGCTTCATTCAGGCCATTGATCTCTACGACGTGCGCACCATCTTCGTGATGGAAGAAATGAAGCACACGACGGCGCTCCCCCTGCACTATCTCGACGCCTGAGGCGTCTCAGCGGTTGCCGGCAGATCAGCGGTTGCCGGCAAATCAGCGACCTTTCAACACACCACCACCGAGCCCATCACTGCGGCGACGGCTCGACGTCTTGGGTGTGGCCTTCTTGGAGGTCGACTTCTTCTTCTTTGCTGTCGGCTTCTTGGTGCTCGCCTTCTTGACGGTCCCTGTCGTCGACCGCTTCGCTGGCGTCTTCTTGGCCCCAGGCTTCTTCGCCGTGGTCTTGCGCTTCGGTGCGGCCTTCGTTGTCTTCGCTGGGGTCCTTGTTGCCTTCGACTTCTTCGCTGCGGTCTTTCTGGCCGTGGGGCGCTTCTTCGCTGGCACCTTTCGTGCCGAGCGCTTCGCCGTTGAGCGATCTGCCGTTGAGCGCTTTGCCGTTGAGCGCTTCCCCGCGGCGTTCTTGGCAGAGGAGCCTTTCGTTCCGGTGCCGACCGTTGGAACTGGCCGACCCGAGAGCTCTGCCAACACCACGCCGCTCTGCCCCACGTCCCCGGCCAAGCTTTGCACCTTCGCTCCCGCCGCCGAAAGGTTCTGCTGCAGCTGCTGCAGTCCTGCACCGGCATCGGAGAGGGCCGAGGCCACCTCGCTGATCTGCTTGCCACCCGCGTGCAGAGTCCGGGCCGCTCCGGCAGCTGGCGAAGTGGAGCTGATGTCGAGACCCGAGACCACACTCAACCCCATCAGCTCGCTTCGCTCGACGGACAGGGTCGGTATCGAGATGTCGGCAAGCTCATCCCCCACCCGCTCGAGCAGCCCGGCCACGGACCCCAAGTGTTTCTGACAGGCGTCGATGGCGTTGGCTGCCGCACTGGTCATGTCATCGGCATCAAGACCATCGCCTGCGGTGAGAAAGGCGCTCGCCTCGACGGCTGCGCCTGCGGCGGTAGCCAGTGCATGACCTGCTCGGCCGAGGATGTCGGGCAGGCGGCCGATGAGATCAATCAGGTCGTCGCCATGCTCCTTGAGGAAGTCAATGACGCCAAGGAGGTCGTCGCCATGGCTCCCAATGAACGACACCGCTCCCATCAACTCGTCCTTGTTGTCATCGATCAGATCAACGATCCCCAGCACGCGCTGAAGCTGACCGCCACCGACCGAACTGAGCAGGTCTTCCAGATCCATGGCCGAGAGTCTTGCACCACACGCCAACGAACTTGAGGTGCTCGCGCAGCAATGACTGTCTCCGCACCTCCAGAACGGAAGGCGGAGCGACGAACGGTCTACACGGGCAGGTTGCCGGTCGCAGCCTTGGTGGTGCCGTGATCCTTGTAGGCCGCAATGGTTCGCTGGGCGATGCGCATTTGATGGATCTCGTCGGCGCCGTCGGCAAACCGAGCCCAGCGAGCGTGCTGGCTCATGTGGGCCAGCGGCGTGTCGGTCGAATATCCGAGGGCGCCGTGCACCTGGATCGAACGATCGATGATGCGTCCGAGTGAGTTGGCCACGAAGTGCTTCGCCATCGACACCTCACTCTTGAAGTCCTCACCAGCATCGATCTTGGACGCCGCGTGAAGCACCATGAGCTTGCTCTGGTAGAGCTCCATGGCCGAGTCAGCGATCATCCACTGCACACCCTGCTTCTCGGCCAAGATCGAGCCGTGGCTGTATCGATCGAGTGAGCGGGCCACCATCATGTCCAGCGCTGTCTCGGCCTGGGCGATCCACCGCATGCAGTGGGCAAGGCGCGCCGGCCCCAATCGGTATTGACCGAGCATGTGCCCCTGACCTCGACCGCCGAGCATCTGCGTCTCGTGCACCCGGAGATCCTCGATGAGGATCTCGGAATGCCCGGTTGAGCCGTGCATGGTTTCGATCTGACGGACCTCGTTCCAACCCTCTTGGGGAAGATCGATGATGAAGGCGGTGTTGGCCGCCTGCGGCAAATCCGGATCGTCCTCAGTGCGAGCGATCAGGATGGCGAACTGCGCACGATTGGCGTTTGAGATGAACCACTTGTGGCCATTGATCACCCACTCTTCGCCGTCCTGGTAGGCGTTCGTACGGATCAGCGTGGGGTCGGAGCCAGCAACCTCGGGCTCGGTCATGGCAAAGCACGACCAGGCCCGCCCTTCGCACAGGGGCTTCAGATACTTCTCCGCTTGCTCGGGCGTGGCCCAGTGCAGGAGCGTGTGCATGTTGCCCTCATCGGGCGCCTGGCAATTCAGAACCCAGGGTCCGAGACGAGTCTTCGCCGCCTCCGCCTGCACCATGGCAAGCGCGACGTGTCCGAGCCCCATGCCTCCCCACGCTTCGGGCATGTGGGGCATCCACAGTCCTTCGGCGTGCGCCTTCTTCCGGAGGCCCTTCAGCGCCTCGACGTAGGCCGCACGATCCGTCTCGTCGAGCTTCTCTTCGGCAATACGATCGGCCTCGGGAATGATCACGTCCTCAACGAAGGTGCGGACCCGTTGCCGAATCTCCTCGTGTTCGGGTGAGAGCGTGAAGTCGATAGCCATGGTCTGTTTCCCCTACGGTCCGGCATTCGGCAGCACTCGTTGCCGCCTCGATCTCACCACACTCGCAGGACTCTCGGCATGCCCACCAATCCCCTTTCTCCTCTCGATGCCTTCGACTTGACTGGCAAGGTCGCGGTGATCACCGGCGGCAGTCGCGGTCTTGGCCGCGCCATGGCCGAGGCGTATTCAGCCCAGGGCGCCACGGTGGTCATCGCCAGCCGCAAGGCCGAGGCGTGCGAGATGGCAGCTGTCGGCATCAGCGAAAAGACCGGCGGGACGGTGCTCGGCCTCGGCTGCCATGTCGGCGATTGGGACCAGTGCACAAAGCTCGTGCAGCGGGTGATCAGCGAGTTCGGGCGCATCGACGTCTTCGTCAACAACGCCGGTATGTCGCCCCTCTACGAGTCGTTGGGCACGGTGAGCGAAGCGCTCTTCGACAAGGTCATTGATGTCAACCTGAAAGGTCCGTTCCGCCTCTCTGCCTTGGTCGCCGAACACATGGTGGCGACTCGCACGGATGACGAACCGAGCGGCTCGATCATCGGCGTGAGCAGCGTGGCCTCAACTCAGCCCTCCAGCGGCGAGATTCCCTATGGCGCAGCCAAGGCGGGCCTCAACTCGATGATGGTGGGCCTGGCCCACATGTTTGGCCCTCGCGTGCGAGCCAACGTGATCATGCCCGGCCCGTTCCTCACCGACATTTCGAAGGCCTGGGACATGGACGCGTTCAATGAGAACGCACGAAAGAACATCCCGCTCCGACGTGGTGGCGAGGCCGACGAGATCGTGGGCGCCGCCCTCTACCTCGCCAGCAATGCCTCGAGCTACACGACGGGCAGCGTCATCAAGGTCGACGGTGCGATGACCTGGGCTGCTGGCTGAGTCACGCGGCCGAGCGTGCGAGGGCGATCACGGCCTCGCACGCTGCTAGGCAGCGGCAGACGGGTGCAACTCGACTGGGTAGCCAGCCTTGATCACTTCGACGGTGCCAGCGGGCGTCAGCACTTCAACGCGACGCTTGGGCGTCTCCACCAGCGGGCCGTAACCATCAAAGCTCCACTCGCGAATGCCACCGTCGACAACGAGATAGGCATCGCCGTCGAAGCGAATCATCGCACCCACGGGCAGCTCGTCGGCTTTGGCAGAGCGCCGAACGGTGCCGGCCTCTCGGAGGTTGCGGTCGATCTGTGCTGTCATGTCACCGTCCGCCACCGCCTCGTTCCAGGTCGCCCGAAACTGTTCGAGCGCCTTGCGACGACAGCGGTTGCAGGGACGGAAGCCAGCGGCAAGCGCCGTGGCCTCGTCAAGAAAGAACAGACGCTCATATCGGCCGTCCTCTTTCTTCCACTTCTCGTCCATCTCGCAGATGATCCAGGACTCGCCGTAGTCACGATTGCCAGTGAACGTGGCAGCCCGGTGGCCGGGAATCTGGTGGCCGTCCCCGTAGGGATCGATCTGGTTGCGGCGGCGCATCCGGACAGTCTGCCCCTGATTGCCGCCTGAACTCCTCCGATTTCATGGGATCGAAGCTTTCGGCACCACCCCGGGCCAGCGGCGCGAGCTCCCGTTGCCTCACCCGGTCAGTTGCCGAGGAAGAACCCGCACACTTCCCAGTCTCCGTTCTTCACCAGCTCGATCGTGACCGGAACCGGGCTGCCATCGAGTTCGATCGTCCCGCTGACGGTTCCTCGAGTCACGCCGTTGGAGCTGTTGATGCTGCTGTTGTTCAGGTTGTAGTCGGTGATGTCGGCGCCGCCGAGCACACCAGCGAGCTCTTCTTGGCTGAAGTCCCGACAACTCTCGTCGAAGGCTTCGTAGGCCGCTGGGATGTTGCCTTCGTCGAGCAACGCGATGAACTCGTTGCCCGCGTCAGCTGCCCCGGTGACGGCGCCGAACACGAAGAACACACAACCTCCGATGCCCACCACGAAGAACCCGAGAATGCCAAGAACGATCCAGAGCCCTTTGCCCCGCTTCTTGGCCGGCGGTGGCGCCATCGGGGCGCCGTACTGAGGCCCACCGGCCATCGCTGGCGGCGGACCACCCACCGCTGGCGGTGGATACTGCTGAGCCGGAGGCTGGTACGGCGGTGGCGCAGCGGCAGCCGGAGGCTGATGTGGGAGCGGGACAGAAGCACCGGGTGGGGTTGGGGCGCCGGGGGGCTGAAAGGGCGTCGCCGCTGCCGGAGGTGGGGTCGGCGCGGCCGGAGGAACCTGCCCCGGCATCTGCGGTGGCTGAGGCGCGGTCGGATTCTGCGGTTCCTCGGGCTGGCTCAGATCGGACAGGTCATCGGTCATCGCGCTTCCTTACGCTCGGCTGAAACGATCGTGTCACGGAGTGCACGACCTCACCGTGATCTGGGACACACAAGTGCAGGATCGACCACACCAGCCGATCGCGCCCCCACCCGCTTCTGGGAACCGGACAGATCACAGCACGGTGATCGTTCCCGCCGTTCCGTCGACCTCGACTTCCATCCCCGTTGTCAGCTTCTCGGTGGCGCCCTCCACAGCGATCACGCACGGGATCCCGAGTTCGCGGGCCACGATCACGGCGTGCGACATCAGCGCTCCCACGTTCACCACGACGGCGGCGGCGGGAAGGAACAACGGCGTCCACGACGGATCCGTGAGCGGAGCGACGAGCACTTCGTCCGGTTCGAAGTCGTGGGCTTCGGCCGGGTCGAGCACCACACGAACGTTGCCTCGAGCCACGCCGCTACAGCCGGCATTGCCGGTCAGAACATCGCCCGTGACCGCCTTGACCACGTCGGCCGTTTGTTGCGCCTCGAGGTCTTCGATCGTCAGCACCTCGGATTGGCTCGCAATGAAGAAAGGCGGCTCCACGGCAGAGAAGCGAGCGTGCAAAGCCGATCGCTCGGCGATGGTTGCGGCCATCGACGACGGGTCGTTCAGATATTGCCGGAGCTCGGTCTTCGGGTAGAGGAGCGCAACCGCCACCGGGTCGGCAACGCCACCCCGCTCGGCGCCACGACGGACGAGCTCTCGATAGACCTGCTTGACCGGCAGCATGATCCGCACCGCACGATCGCGAGTCGCTTCGCGGGCCTGCGACCAGAACGGAACCGCTTTGATGGCCTTGTCGAAGTTGCCCTTGTCGAGGAAGTTGAGATGGGGTCGGACCTTGGCAATAGCGGCCTGACGGTTGGCATCGTCGTCGCCCAAACGTGTCGAGGGCGAGAGGTCGTGACCGGCCTTACGCATCGTGTCGATGGCGAGCAGCGCCAGCTCGGGCGTGTTGTCCCACGTGCGGCTCGAGATCTCCCAGTCGTTCGGACCGCGCTGGCCGTGATCGGCAATGAACGAGGCGAAGGCGGTGCGGAACTCTTCTCCGGCCGGAAGATCGGCAATGCGGTCGAGGAGCCCATCAACGCCTTCATCGAAGGCAGCGCTCATGTCCGGATTGTCCCGAACTCGTTCGGCGATGGCGTACAGATCTTGGGAGTACTGGGCAGAGCGCACGCCGCCCGCTGCACCCACCAGGTGCGTGACCAGACCCGGCTCACCGGCCGCAGCGCTGGCGTCAGCCAGCACACCAGACACGATGGCGGCGATCGCAGTGGTCTTCATGTGATTGGCGAAGACCGGCTCGAACGAAGCGGGGAACGAGAACAGGTAGCGAAGAAGCTCTTCGTCTGGCGCATCGAGTGCGGGGCGTCGGGCCTCGAATGCGGCGGTACGGGTGAAGCTGTCCTCCACGATCGGAGGCAGCTCCTTCGTTCCGAGGGCACTGAGCACGGTCTTGAGAATTCGCAGTGAGGACCCAATGCTCTTGTCTCCCTTGCGCGGCTCATAGGGAGGTGGGTTGCCCTCGCCGAAGAAGGAAACGTCGATGGCCTCAGCCGATGAGCCGGGGGCCCGCACACCCATCATCCGGAGGAACGAGAGGTTGAGGTACGCGTACCCGCCGTAGAGGCCGATGATGACGGGGTCGTCGGTCGTGAAGTCGCCCTTGGACATGATGCCGAGATCGTCGTATGCCGAGCGCCAGGCTCGCTCGGCTGGAATGACACCGAGCTCGTACCCGAGCGCCGTCAACACCTCTGGGAACACCTCGCCAATGTTGCCTCGGGTGTTGATCGGCCACCGATCGTCAATCTTTCCTTCGATGATCCAGGGGGTTCCCACGTGCGTTGCTCCTCGGTCGTGCTGATCAGCCCTGCTGGCGGCAGCGCCAGGCCGTTCTCTAGCGAAGCGGCGGCGACACTTTGGCACAGTCAGTTGCGTTGCACCGAGGCGACACCATCGGGCCGGGCATCGGCAAAACGGTCGATGGATCGAAGGGCCGGGAAGAACAGACAGAATCCGGCCACGACCACGAGCGTGCCCGCTCCGCCGAACACCACGGCGCCAGCCAGGCCGAACCACGCCGCCGTCACGCCGCTCTCGAATGCACCGAGTTCGTTGCTGGCGCCGATGAAGACACTCTCGAGCGCCAGCACCCGGCCCCGCATGTTCTCCGGCGTCGCCAACGGCACGAGGGTGGCCCGGATGAACACACTCACGCTGTCGGATCCACCGAGCACGAGCACAGCGATGAATGCGACAACGAAGTTGCGAGTCAGGCCGAGCACGATGGTGGCGGCACCGAAGATGCCCACGGCCACCATGAGCACCGGCCCCACCCGTCGGGTCAAGGGTCGGGCGGCGAGTACGAGGGTGACCGAGGCCGCTCCGATGCCAGTCGCTGCCCGCAACCAGCCAACACCAACGGGGCCAACTCCAAGCCGTTTCTCGGCGATGGCCGGCAGCAAAGCAACGGCGCCGCCGAGCAGCACGGCGAACAGGTCGAGCAGGATGGCTCCACCAACGACCGGCGCATTGCGGACGAAACGCAGGCCCTCAGCCGCATCCCGAATGGCCTGTCTGGGTCCGGGTTTGCCAGTCAGGAGCCTCTCGACTCCTGACGACGGCAGGGCCAACAGCATCACGACTGAGACGGCGAAGAACCCAGCCAGCACAAGGAACGGCAGCGGACGCGACCACGCGTAGAGAAAGCTGAAGAGGACGGGCCCAACGATCGCGCCCGCCTGCCACGACGCTGAGCTGAGGGCCACCACTCGCTCCCGCGAATCCTCCGGAGCCATGTCGATGGGGAGCGCTCGAGACGCCGGGGTTTGGAATGCCCGCACGATCCCGTAGCCGAACATGATGAGGTAGATCGGCCAGGATGCGGTGGGATCGGTCCGCACATAGAGGAACATCAGCAGCGACACCACAACGAAGCCGAGGGCGCCGAAGGCGGTGAGGCGGCGGCGGTCGAACCGGTCGGCGATCGTGCCCGAGAACGGTGCAAGCACGAACGTGGGGAAGAACTCGGCCAACCCGATCAGACCCAGGCTGAGCTCTTCACCGGTGATATCGAAGATCTGCAGGCCGACAACCGTGATCAGCCCTCCGTTTGCCGATCGTTCAACCAGACGGCTCCCGAGAAGTGACCAAATACGCCCGGGCAGCGGAGCGACTTGGCTCACGCTCATTCAGCCAGCGAGCTCAACTGCCAGGACCGGCAATGAGCACGTTGCGCATCGTTCCAATGCCCTCGATCGTGCTCTCGAGCACCTGACCTGGCTTCAGGAATCGACGAGGGTCACGGGCCACACCGACCCCAGAAGGCGTGCCGGTGAAGATCACATCGCCGGGCTGCAGGGTCAGAACCGAAGACAGGTGAGCAAGAAGATTCGGGATGTCGAACACGAGATCGTTGGTTCGGCTGTCCTGCACCGTTTCGGCGTCGAGCACGCATGAGATGGACAGGTCTGCCGGGTCCTCGAACTCATCGAGGGTCACGAGCACCGGACCCATTGGCCCGTATCCGCGGCGAGACTTTCCAAGAGAGAATTGGGCTCCGCCGGAGCGTTGCAGCACACGATCGGAGATGTCCTGACCCACGGTGAATCCAGCAATGTGATCCCAGGCCTCAGCCTCGGACACGTGATCGGCCTGGGTGCCGATGACAACAACGAGTTCGACTTCCCAGTCGGCGGTCTCCACATCGATCACGATCTCGTCGAAAGGACCGGCGAGGCTCGAGGGATACTTCGTGAACGTCGCTGGTGTGGCGGGCAAGGTCGAGCCGGTCTCGGCGGCATGCGCCTTGTAGTTGAGTCCGATGGCGAAGACCTGGCGCGGCGTTCCCACCGGGTTGCCCAGTGATGCCTGCGCGATCGGCTCCGCATTCATGAGATCGAGGTCCTCGGCCCAGGCCGAGAATGCCTGCCAGTCCTGTAGGACGGCTTGGGGGTCTGGCCCGAACCGTCCGCCGGATGCGCTGGCCACGTCGAGGCCGGCCATCCCGCCATCTGAGGCACCAGCACCGGTGACCACGATCGTTGCTCGGCCATCGAGGTTCGCAAGCTTCATGTGGAGGTTGTACTAGAGGACCGTCTCTCCGTACATCTCGCCGAGCGGGTCAGAGATCAGTTCGAGTCGCTCGTTGTCGGGCCCCAAGAAGTACATCGAGGTGCCGCCTTCGAGATGAAGCTCGATCCCGGCGGCGATCAACCGCTCACGAATCTCCTCCCACCGGTCGCGATCCATGGAGATCGCCAGGTGGTGCAAGCCGCCAAGCACCTCGGCATAGGTGCCGAGATCGAGCCCAGGGAAGTCGAAGAACGCGAGGGCGTTTCCGTTGCCGATGTCGAAAAAGAAATGCGTCGAGCCCTGGTAGTCCCGATTCTCGAAGAGCTCGGTCAAGGGGAAGCCGAGAAGGTCCTGATAGAACCGAACCGTCCGTTCCACATCAGTAGACAACAGGGCGATGTGGTGCACGCCTCGGGCACTGGACGCTGGGCGTGCGTCAGCGTCGACGAGATGTTCCCGTCGCATTCGCTCCCAGTCTTCGGTTCGATCCATATCTGCTCCATGCGGCACCGCAAGCTCCTGACGTCGTTCGTTCCCAAACGCTTCAAATTTGAAGAGTATTCCAGTCCGGACCACGGAGCGAGCCGAGGAGCAAACGCTGCGAGCGCATCGCGAGCGACGAGCAGGCCGCCAGCTAGGAGAGCAGCTCTCGGACGCGGTCCTTGGGGCGGCCGACGATGGCCTTGTCCTTGGTCATCACGACCGGCCGCTGTAGCAGCTGCTTGTGCTTCACCAGAATGGCGACGACCTGATCGATCGTCTGCACATCTTCTTCGGCGAGCTCGAGCTTCTTGAACTTCGAATCTCGTCGGACAAGCGCTGTGGGCTCATCTTCCAGCTTCGAGATGAGGTCTCGCAGCATCGCCTCGTCTGGCGGGTCCTGGATGTAGTTGACCGTGTCGAACTCGACACCCAGCTCTTCTGCAATGCGCACGGCATTGACCGAAGAGTTTCAATGTTTGTTGTGGAAGATGGTGACGTCAGCCATCCGCCGACTCTATCCCCACGACAAAGTGCGGTAGCGACGAACAGCCGCTGACCCGATCACGTCACCGCCGCGACCCGCGACCTGTCGACGGTTGACAGTCCAATGCGCAACATTTATGTTGCCTTTCTAATGGGCAACGAAAACGTTGCGCATAGAAGGAAGACATGAACAAGCCCGACGTCATTGAACGGAAGATCACACTGAGCTGCACCATCGAACGTGCATGGGCGGCGCTGACCGATGCGGACCAGCTGGCACAGTGGTTTGGCGACTCGGCGAGCGTGGACTTGCGGCCGGGAGGAGCGATGCACCTCGGCTGGAGCGAGTACGAAGCGTCGGCAACGTGCCGAGTCGAAGCGGTGGAACCCCCGTCGACCTTCTCGTTCTGGTGGTCGACCGAAGCGGAAGATGGCACAGCGTTCGAAACGCTGGTGACCTTCACGCTGATTGCGAAGGGCGACACCACCATCGTCACCGTCGTCGAATCTGGCCTCGCTTCTCTGCCAGACGACCTCCACGCAGCGATGCTCGAAGACAACTCCGAAGGCTGGGAATCAGAACTGCGGGATCTCGGGGACTTGGTGGGCGTGCCCCGATGAGTCGGCACGGGCCAGTCGCCACGTTCTGGGCACTGTCGGATCCCCTTCGTGTGGACATTCTCGATCGAGTGGCGGGCGGGCGCAGTGTGACCGTGAGCGATCTCGCCGCCGAGCTACCGATATCCCGGCAGGCAGTCACACGGCACCTCCGAACGCTGGAGGAAGCGGCGCTTCTCAAGGGCGAACGGTCAGGCAGGGAACGCCGCTATCAGCTCGACACCGCCGCCATGACTGAGGCAACCGAGTGGCTGGCCTTGCGAACACGGAGTTGGGACGCGGCCCTCGAACGACTCGCAGCGTTCGTCGAGCCGACAGACCAAGTCGACGAAACCCACCCACCGGCAGAGCCCGCACGAATCGAGGTTCGGCGGAATTGATCTGTTCGGCCCAACGATGGTTGGGCCGAGCGGCCGATGGGAAGCGATGACGTCCTGGTTGCCGCCAGAACCCACAAGTCTTGGTTTGTTGTCCGCTCTTGTCTCCGCACCAGAGCCGGCGGCCTCATCGACGGCGTCCCCGAACCCGGCGGTGCTGGCCGTGCTGTGGCTCGGAGCGGCGATCCTTCTCGGCGGGACGATCGGCTGGTGCCTCCGACGAGTCGCCGCCGCTCCCGAGGGCCAGGACGATTCACCAGAGGAGACAGCCCGCGCCGACCTGCGGTCGCTCTCCGACACGAGTCGCCGGATGATCCTCGCCCTCGAGGAAACAGAAATCTGCCGCATCGCCGTCGAGGAGGGTGTTCGCCTCGCCAACGCCGAGGTGGGTGCCTTCGTCTCTCGCAGCCTGGACGGCCTCACCATCTCCGAGGCGACGGACCCGACCGCCTTCAGCACTGCCACGCTGCAATCGGGACTTCTCGTTGAGGTCATGAACTCGGGCCGTCCTGCATCTGCGGTCACGGCCGACGATCCTGCCGTGGCGGAACCGCCAAAGGCGCTGGCTGCTGTGCCGGTCACCGTTGCCAGTGGCGTTGCCGGTGCGATCCTCGTCTTGCGTGCGGCCGATCGCCCCTTCTCTCGCGACGAGGTCGAAGCGCTGGCGCTCTTGGCCCCGGTGACGGGCGCCGCCTTGGTCACGGTCCGAGCCCAGTCGCGCTCGCTGCATGAGCACGACGTCGACAAGACCACCCAACTTCACAACCGCCGCCGTCTGCAGATCGATCTCCAGCACCTCGATGCCGACGTGCCGGTGGCCTTTGCCGTTTTGCGCGTCGATCTCGACGTGGTCGGAGCAACGGGACGCTCGCTCCGCGACACCGCTGATCGCATTGCCAGCCAAGTCCGACGAAGCGACACGGTCTACCGCTACGGCAACGATGAATTCGCGATTCTCATGCCCCACACGGATCAAGGCGAAGCGGAACGAGTCGCCGAACGGGTCATCAGCAAGATGAACGATCGAGCGGCCATGGCCATCGGCCTCGTGGCCCAGCCCCAGCTTGATCGAGCGGCGCTGACTCGCAGCGCCCACGACGCACTCGCTGCGGCATGGGGAGCCGAGCACCCGCTGGTTATCGCCGCTGACAGCGTGGCGGATCCGACCGGAAACGGCGCCCGCTGAATCTTTTCTTCCCGAATCGGGAAAGATGCAGGTCGTGTCCGGACAGAAACCTCATATGGGACACGCACCAGCGTCCATCGCTCCTCCGGAAGTGACCGGTCAGCCGCCCTCGGGTAGCTCGCACACCGACGCATTCGAAGCGATGTTCGACACCACCTACACATCGCTCGTCGGCTACGCCCGACGACGCACGACCGATACCGCTACCGCTGACGACGTCGTGGCCGAAACCTACGCCATTGCCTGGCGCCGGTTCGCCGAGATCACGAATCGCCAGCATCCGCTCCCCTGGCTCTACACCGTTGCCGGAAACGTGATTCGCAACACGTCCCGGTCATCGGTCCGCCGCCTCCAGCTGGCCGACAAGATCGAGGCGCAGCCGGCGAGCCGGGGGCCGATTGATCCGGCAGCCGTCGCCGCCTCAGATCTCCGGGCGGCTCTCGCTCGCCTCAACGACGACGACGCCGAAGTGCTTCGACTCGTCGCCTGGGAGGGTCTGTCGCACGCTGAAGCCGCCGAGATCCTCGACTGCACGGTCAACGCCGTCGCCCTTCGCATCCGCCGAGCGCGCCAACGCCTCGAAACCGAACTCACCGCCACCCGCACCACACCAGGAGACGCACGATGAACGACCACATGAACCCCGCAACGCCCGAGTCCGCCGACGCTGCTTTCCTCGCTGCCTTGGCCAGCGCCAACCCCGTCACTGATGCCGATCTGCCATCCGCAACCGCTCCCGAGGCTCGCAACGTCTTGGCCGAGGCAATGCGCTCGACGATCGCATCCGCTGACAGCGCATCAACCGACACCACGACGGCCGCAGCCGCGGTGGCGACCAACGCCACGCTGGCGGCCCAACCGGCAGCAACCTTCTCCGCTCCGCCCGCAGCTACGGCTCGGGGCGCACGGGCTCGTCTCACATCTGAGAATGCGGCACCCAAGCGGCGTCGCTGGCCCATGTTGGTGGGCGTTGCCGCCGCCAGCGCAGCCCTCATCGGTGGTGGTCTGGTGTTCCTCCCCGACAACACCCAGCCGGCCATTGCCCTGGTGCACGAGGCAGCCAGCCGCACGTCCGATGCCAACACCGGCCGCATCGTGGCCACCTTCTCGGCCGAGGGTTCTGACCAAGAGCTCGACGGATCCGTCGTCGGTGAGGTCACATCGGTCTTCGACGGCGAAGACTTCTCGCTCGCCATCGAGATCGACGACACCTCAGGTGTGGCTTCCGAGCTCGTCGGAGCGGAACTGCCGGTCGCCGAGACCCGCCTCGTTGACGGAGTCATCTATCTCAATCCGGGAGACGACAAGTGGTTCGGCGTCGAAGCACCTGAGTTCTTGGGCACCGAAGTTACTGACCTCATCGATCCTCGAACGGTGCTCACAACTGTCCAAGAGCTCGTGGACACCGAGGAGATCGGCACGGTGACCATCGACGGCGTCGACACGACGCACTACCGCAGCGTCACTGACATTGGCGACGGCTCTCTCACCGAAACAGGCTGGGTTGCCGGCCTCGCCTCCCGAGAGGGCATCGACAGCGACGGCCTTGTCACGATTGACCTCTTCGTCGATGGCGAAGGCCGGATGCGTCAACTCGACATCACCGGTGATTTGAGTGCGGCGGGCGAGGGCGAAGCGACCTTCACTATTGAGACCAAGTTCCTCGACCTCGGCGCTGACCTGGACGTCGTGGCCCCCGAGGGTGTCGAAGTCTCCTCCATCTTCGATGGCCTGGCCGAGCTCGAAGGCTCGTTCGAAGCGGAGTTCGGCGACTGAACCCGAGCCATCGGCGCTGCGAATCGGCGCCGTCCATCTCATCCTCCGCTGGCGCCCGCTCCCCCCGGGCGCCAGCGCCGCGTTCGGGACCGCGTTCCTGGGCCTACGTCGAAGAGTTCAGGATCTCTGCTGCTTCCTTGAGGTCAGCCGCGGTGAGGGTGCTGACTTCCTCCTTGGTCAGGAAACGGGCTCGGCCACTGCCGGACAGGCGAAGAGCCTGCCGGTTGATTGCCTGCTCGAAAAGCGAACGGGCGGAGCGAGCATTGGCGAAGCTCTCATCCCTCGTGATGGTCTCAAGAATGAGGGTCAGTCGAAGCCGGGCATCATCCTCGAGCCTGTAATCGGCGTCCTGCGCCATGCCGTCGAAGATCTCGACCAGCTCGTCGACGGAGTAGTCGGGGAAGCGGATCTCCCGAGCGAAGCGACTGCGAAGACCGGGATTGGATCGCAGGAACGCTTCCATCTGCTTTGGGTAGCCCGCCACGATCACCACGAGTTCGTCTCGGTGATCTTCCATCCGCTTGAGCAGTGTTTCGATCGCCTCGGCCCCAAAGTCGTGTCCGCCAGTCTTTCCCATCCCTGGAGGCGAGAGGGCGTATGCCTCATCGATGAAGAGCACGCCACCGAGCGCTTGCTTCACCGCCTTGTTCGTCTTCACGGCCGTGTGACCCACGTACTGGCCGACCAAACCCGAGCGGTCGACCTCGACCAGATGCCCCTTCTGCAGCAGCCCGATCGACTGGTACATCTCGGCCAGCAGTCGAGCCACCGTGGTTTTGCCGGTTCCCGGGTCGCCGAGAAATACGAGGTGCTGGCTCGTCGGAACTGCAGCGAGTCCGTGATCCTTTCGGCGCGACTGGATCTGCAGGAACGCGACCTGCGTCTCGACCTGCTCCTTCACGGTGTCGAGCCCAACGAGCTTGTCGAGATCCGCCTGCACCTCGGCCAGCGGACGGACCGACTTGTCGGGGATGAGGCGATCACCCAGCGCCTGGGTCACAGCGCTCTCCGATGCCGCACGACGAGCCGTGTCGCTGGCTTCTTTGAACTTCTTCTGTAGCCGCTCGCGGGGTGTGCTCACCGCCAAGACGGTAGTGGCGCCACCACGGCGAGCGCGACACACTCCCCTCACCACTGGTCGCCTACTCCGCATTCGGCGTGGTGAGCGTCCTTGGCAGCCATGTTCTGCAAGACAGCCAGTCGCGTATCCGACACTTAGCGTCTTGCAGAAGGGCAGGTGGTCCTGGACTAGAACGTTCGGATGGACTTCACTCCGAATCCCGATCACGAAGCCATCGCCGAGGGTGTCGATCGGGTCTGTGCCGCGTTCGAGGACAGCTACTGGTCTGAGCGCGACGAGCGACATGAGTTCCCCTGGGCCTTCTACGAGAAGATGGCAGAAGGCGGCTGGGTCGGCATCGCGATCCCCGAGGAGTACGGCGGCGGTGGCCAGGGCATCAGCGAGGGAGCCATCGTGCTGAACCGGGTGGCTGCCTCAGGCGCGGCGATGAACGGGTCGACCGCGCTCCATCTCACCATGTTCGGGCTGGAGCCTGTGGTGAAGTTCGGCAACGACCAACTGAAAGAAGCCTTCCTCCCCCGAGCGGCAGCGGGCGATCTCCATGTCGCCTTCGGCGTGACCGAACCGGATGCGGGAACGGATACCCGCGGTGTGGCGACTCGGGCCGTAGAGGACGGCATGGGCGGATGGATCGTGAACGGTCGCAAGATCTGGACGTCGAAGGCATTGGAGTCCGAGGTGTGCCTGCTTCTCACTCGTACCGATGGCGAACCCGGCGATGGCTTCAACGGCCTCACACTGTTTCTCGTCGACCTCGACCCTGAACACGTCGACATCGCACCCATTCCGAAGAGCGGACGAAACGCGGTGGCTTCCTGCGAGGTCGCGTATGACGACCTTCCCGTTCCGGCCTGGCGCATGGTCGGCGAACGTGGTCGAGGCTTCCATCACATTCTCCACGGGCTGAATGCCGAACGGATTCTGCTGGCGTCCATGGCGTGCGGCATCGGCGAAGCAGCCATCCGGCGGGCCGTTGGCTACGCGAAGGAGCGAGAGGTGTTCGGTCGACTGATTGGCGCAAACCAGGCCATTGCCCACCCCCTCGCCAAGGCACACATGGAGCTGGCGGCGGCGATGGCGTTGGCCCGCGAAGCGGCATGGCGTTTCGACAACGGGCTGGAGTGCGGAGAACAGGCGAACACGGCGAAGTACTTGGCGGCCGAGGCGAGCTACTTCGCTGCCGACCAGGCCATGCAGACCCACGGGGGCCTCGGCTACGCAACCGAATACCACGTCGAGCGCTACTGGCGGGAGGCGCGTATCCAGCGGTTGGCGCCCGTCAGTCAGGAGATGACGTTGAACTACATCGCCCAGAACGTTCTCGATCTGCCGCGCTCGTACTGAGCCGGGGTCAGCGTCGAGCGATCGTGACGAGGTAGTGGTACGCCTTCTCGACGCGGCCGCCGTATGAGCCATCGATCAGATTCCCAATGCAGCCAAGCAATCCGACTCGTTGCTCAGAGGGCAGATCAATGTGGCCGGAGTAGGTCTGCAGCACATCGAGGTACTCCGCTGTTGTGGTGCTGACGATCTGGTCAAAGCGCTTGACCGAGACGGAAGAGAAGCCAGAGCGCTCGAACTCTGAGGTGTCCTCGATGATGTGTTCCGGCTCGGGAAGCCGCTGACCCTTGACCGTGGACGGGTCCCACGACTCGTAGCACTCTTGCACCTCGGCGAAGAACGGCGACGTCCCACCCTCGACATGATGCGTGCTCACCACGACGAGCGAGCCATCGGGCGTCAACAGCTCTCGCAGCCGGGCCGACCTCGTTGCGGCATCGAGCCAGTGGAACATGGTGAAGGCAACGATGGCGTCGAACGGGCCTGCGGCAGGATCCAGCTTCTCCGCGTCGCCGACGACGACGTTCACATTGTCGAACATCGCCAGTTCGCGGCGGGCGACCTCAGCCAACGCCACGCCCAAGTCCACGGCGAGCACGGAGCCCACCCGCGGCGCCAGCAGGCGCGTGGCCTGACCCGTGCCGCAGCCGATCTCCAGAACCCGAGTGCCGTCCGCGGGGTCGGGCCGACCGGATGAAACGCTCGACACGATGTGGTCGATCAGATTGCTCGGATAGCTGGGGCGCGCCCGGTGATAGCGCTCGGCATCTTCGTCGAATGTCGCCCGAAGCACGAGGCGTTTGGGGTCGGGAACATCGGCATCTGGCTTGGGCACCAATCGATGTTCTCACGCCAGCCTCGAATGTGCGACGGGTTCGTGACACACGGTGGCCAAATGCTGCGCAAGAAACGCGACTGGGAGTCGGCAAGTGACTACCGTCGCAGCTCATGACGGTACAACTGGCCAAGAGCGCGGTCGACATCGGCATTGTCGTGTCTGACAGCTCAACTGCGCTCGCCTTCTACCGGGATCTTCTCGGCATGGAGCATGTAAGCGACATCATCATGCCCATCGGCGATGGCGGCACCATGCATCGCCTCATGTGCGGCGACTCGCTCATCAAACTGGTGAAGCTCGACAACGTGCCGCCTCGCCACGATGGAGGCGGCATCGAGGCCGGCCAGGGCTTTCGCTACCTGACACTCGTCGTCGAGAACCTCGACGAGATCATGGCTGATTGCCGGCGAGACGGCGTCGAAGTCAAGGTTCCGGTGACCGAGGTGCGCCCGGGCGTGACGATCGGCATCGTCGCCGACCCCGACGGCAATTGGGTCGAGTTCGTTCAGAACGGCTGAGACCGCAGCGTCAGCTCACGGTCTTCTGAAACTTCGACATCAACCACGGCCCAGCCAAGACCGGCTCGTGCCGTGGTTCTTCGCCGTCGTCGAGGCACGTCGGGAGACACTCGATGCGAGCGTCCCAGTTGGCCATGTGGAAGAACGCCATTGATTGTCGAGGCGCCCGATCGACGGTGCTCACTCGGTGCACGGTCGAGCGCCAGCGATCGTTCGTCCACTGGGCAATCGAATCTCCGAGGTTCACCACGAAGGTGCCGGGCTCATCCTCGATCGGAGTCCACGTCCCATCGACAGCCTGGACTTCGAGGCCGGGCACACCGTCGGTCCGCAAGATCGTGAGGGTGCCGTAGTCGGTGTGGGCGCCGGCTCGCAGCGAGCCGGGAGGCGGAGAGGACGTGAGCTCCGGGTAGTGCAGAGCCCGGAGTGCGCTCGGCGCGTTGTCAATCAGCGTGTCGAAGAAGTTCGCCGGCAGCCCGAGCGCTCGAGCCATGACGGAGAGGAGCTCGGCCGACACCTTGTTCAACGCGTCAAAGTAGGCCGACCAGGTGGAGCGCAACGTGGCTGGCGCATCAGGCCAACGAGACGGTGAATGGAACCAGGCGCCAGCAGTGGCAACGGTCTCGGGTACAGGGCCGAGCGAGTCGGGCCCGACGGAGAAGGATTCCTTCAGATCCGGAGCACCGCCCGCATCTTGCGAGGCGGCCAGCGTTTCGAAGGCAAAGGGTGAGAAGCCGTAGGGGTAGCCCGGTTCCGGGAAGCCAACTCGCATCTTCTCCTCGTTTGACAGGGCGAAGAAGGCTGCAGCATCGCTCCATGCCGCCTCTCGAATCTCGTCATCCACGCAGCTGAAAGGAACGCGGAAGAAACCGAGCGTGCGGCAGGCACGCTCCATTGCCTCGACCTGGGTTTCGAGCGGCGCTCCCGGGTCGATGATCTCGAGCGAAGTGGTCACCGGGGCATGGTGCCGCACGCAATCCAAACCTGCACCATTTCGCCGAATCGAGTGCTGGCCGATCCCCGGTGCTGCACGTCCGACCAGTAGCGTGGTCGAGTGTTCCTGACCTCCGATCCCCACTTCGGGCACGCAAACATCATCCGGTACTGCGATCGCCCGTACGTCGACTCAGACGAGATGGATGCGGCACTTGCTGCGAACTGGAATCGCGTGGTCTCGGCGTCTGACGACGTGCTGATCCTCGGTGATCTCACAATGACGTGGAGCGTTTCTCGCCTGGCTGCCTTCCTCGCCGAGCTGAACGGCTCAATCACGATCGTGCCCGGCAACCACGACGTCTTCTGGCCGGGCCGAATCAAGGCGGGAGGGCGCACCGCGGCGTCGGTCCAAGAGGCGGTTGAGACCCTGGCCGCGACCGGAGTCACCGTCGATGCCGACCCCGCCCCGCTCGACATCGCGGGCGAACTCGCTGCCCTGCATCACTTCCCCTACCGGGGCGACTCAGGCGACCACGACGATCGCTATATCGAGCACCGTCCGGTCGACACCGGCGGCTGGCTCATCCACGGTCACGTGCATGAGCAGTGGCGTCAGCGAGGGCGGATGATCAACGTTGGCGTCGACGCGTGGTCGCAGGCTCCAGTACACCTCGACACGATTGCCGACCTCATCAAGGCGGGGCCCAATGACCTCGCCCCACTCCCCCAGCGCGGCTGAGAGCAGTAGAGCGCGATCGCTCCTCAGCCCGGGACTGGGCCGAGCAGATCCCACGGATTCCCGGCCACGTCTTCGAACACGATCATGCGACCCCAGTCCTCGTCGCGAACCTCGCCGCGAAAGGTCACACCCGCTTCGCTCAACCGTTGGTGACTCGAGTCGAAGTCGTCCACTCGGAGGAAGAAACCGATGCGTCCGGCCATCTGCTGACCGACCGCTGCTTCCTGCACTTCACCGTCGGCTCGGGCAAGAAGCAGACCGGTCTCTCGGCCCGGCGGCCGAACGACGACCCAACGCTTGGGTCGACCGTCATTCGTGAGCGACGGCTTGTCCTCCTCCAGTTCGAAGCCCAAGACATCGACAAAGAAACGAATGGCCGGGTCGTAGTCCTCGACGATGAGGGTGACGAGATCGATCATGGGTTCAACCTTGCGGGGGCAGCCGCCGGCTGCTCAGTAGGTGTTGGCGGTGACGATCGGCGTGGGCGCCTCGCCAGATTCGATACGGGCGATATTCGCACCGATCAGCTCGGCGGCAGAAAAGGGATTCGTCTCGCCGGAAATGTGTGGAGTGACCACGATCTTCGGGTGGGTCCAAAGCGGTGAATCGGCGGGCAGTGGTTCTACGGGGAGGACATCGAGCACGGCTGCCCGGAGATGGTTGTCGAGAGCGAAGAGGAGTGCGTCGTGATCCACCGTTCCACCGCGGCCAACGTTCACGAAAACGGCATCGCCCATGGCCTCGAAGACGTCAGCACTGACGAGACCGGCCGTCGCCTCGCTCATGGGAAGAATGTTGATCACCGATTCGCTGGCTTCGCAGAACTCGAACAGTTCGTCAGGCCCGCAGTAGTGCCGACCGAACGGGGTGTCCTTCGCCGATCGGCTCCAGGAGATCACCGGGTACCCCAGCGCTTCGAGGCGCACGCCCACCGCGCTGCCGATTTCGCCGTAGCCCAGGATGCCGACCGTCCGGCGCTTCTTCTGCCGAAGCGGCGCCCACGCAGCCTCGTGTTGCTTTGCGAGATAGCGATCGAAGCGGCGGGCAAAGTGCACGACCCAGTGGCTCACGTACTCTGCGATGTCGGCAGACATCTGCGGGTCGACGAGTCGAACGACCGGCACACCCTCAGGAACCTGAGAGAAGTCGACGTGATCGATCCCTGCGCTCACCAGCAATACGGCGCGGAGCGACGGGTGCTCGGACAGCGTGGACCAATCGTGTTTCCACGGAACGACGTATTCGACGGAAGCAGGATCGCCGACATCGGGCCAGCCTCGAATCTCGCGTCCCGGCAGCGTTTGGCGAAACGCCTCGAGCCAGAAGTCTTGATTGCGATCGACGTGGAGCAGAATCGTCACCGGTCGAACCGTACCGGAGCGCCAGCCCTGGTTCGGCACGTTTGCTAGAACGTGGTCGTGACCAACCCTGGCGATGACCCCTTCGGCCTCGACGAGGCATACGCCGTGGAGACGGTGGAGGACAATCGCCGCCTGTATGCGCGGTGGGCAGACTCGTACGACGACACCTTCCTGACCACGCACGGCTACGTGTATCACGAGAGCGTCGTGAGCGTTCTGGAGCGCCGCCTCTCGGCCTGCGCCCACGATTTCCCCGTGCTGGATGTGGGTTGCGGCACGGGAGTGGTCGGCATCGAACTTCGACGCCGGGGCTACGAGCCAGTTGACGGCATCGACCTCTCACCAGAAATGCTGGGCGTCGCAGCGGCCAAGACCACGCCGAGCGGTTTCTCCGTGTACCGGCATCTGCACGCGGTCGATCTCACCGAGCCCATCGATCTCCCTCTGCACAACGCGATCGGCCTGGTCAGCGCGGGGACCTTCACGCACGGCCACGTTGGGCCCGAGCCGATTGCCCGGCTCGTCGACTTGTTGTGCGCTGGCGGGCATGCCGCAATCGGAGTGAATCGGGACGTGTTCTCGTCCGGCGGATTCGACGACATGGTGCGATCGCTCGAAGCGGCGGACCGGATCACCGACGTCGAGCTCGTTGACGTGCCCGTCTACGACCCCGATCGCTACACGGCCGAGGACGGCGACCCGAACACCGTCTCTCGAGTGATTCTGTTCTCGATCCCAAGCTCCTGAAGCAAACCGGGCGGAGGCTCAGCCGCTGATGGCGCACAGCCTGGTCAAGGCTGAACGGTCGTGATCGCTCGCTGCTGCTCGGGCCGGAAGGGCCAGCGCCGACGCAAGACCAACAACGAGCACCACAGTGGCAAGGCCTCCCGCCGGGGCCAAACCGACGCGGGGAAGCGCCGGCTCGTCCGGCACAGGGCCGTCGTCGAGGATGAGGTGGAGAATCATCGCCATCAGGCCCAACGCGATGGCGATCCACCAGACCAGCTCGTACGAGCCGGTCTCATCGGCGATGAGACCGCCCATGTAGGCGCCGGCAAACGCTCCGAGCTGGTGCGCAAGGAACACGATCCCAAACAGCGTGCCGGAGTTGGCCGTCCCGAACTGCTGCGTGACGATGCCGGAGGTGAGCGGGACCGTCGAGAGCCACAGCAGTCCCATCGCCGCTCCGAACACCACGGTCGTGGCTGCACTGGGTGAGATGAGCAGAAAGGCGGTGATGGCGACCGCCCGCATGCCGTAGATGCCAGCGAGGAGGCGGGTCTTCGAGAACCTGCCGCCCAGAAATCCGGCGGCGAGGGAACCGAACACGTTGAACAGTCCGATCATCATGAGGGCGACGTCGCCGGAGCGTTCGCTGAGGCCAAGATCGTCGACATAGGTCGGCAGGTGGGTCGCAATGAACGTGACGTGGAACCCACACACGAAGAAGGCCGCATTGAGCAGGAGGTAGTGGGGCGAGCGTCCCGCCCGCCTCAGGTCGTCGCGCAGGCTGCGAGCCTCGCCTTCTGCGGCGCGGTCTGCAGCGGAGACCTGGTCGATCGATCGACCCCGAAGCACCGGGGCGAAGAGCAGCAGGGTCAGCCCGATCACACCGAGCGTGATGGCGGCGGTCTGCCAGTCGGCCCGGTCGAGGATCGCCCGGACGAGGGGGATGAGCACGAACTGGCCGATCGACCCGGCGGCGCTGACCAGACCCAACGCCATCGAGCGCTTTTCAGGCGGGGCCATCCGGCCGACGGCAGAGAGAACAACGGTGAAGCTCGCGGTCGCCACGGCCAGGCCGGAGAGGAAGCCCGCCGACAGGATCAGCACTGCCTCAGAGGTGGCGGTGGACATGAGCGCCATCGCCGCGCCGAAGAACACAGCGCCGGCGGCAAGCACGCGTGCGGTGCCGAACTTGTCGGCGATGGCACCAGCGATCGGCTGGCACACACCCCACACGATCTGCTGAATGGCGATGGCGAGCGCGAAGGTTCCGCGATTCGTGCCGATGGTCTCGACGACCGGCTGGAGAAATAGGCCGAAGGTCGACCGTGTGCCGAGGGCAACAGACGTCACCACTCCCCCGGCCGCGATCGCAGCCCACAGGGGAACTCTCCGGAACGTTGAAGGGGTGGGAGAAGCGGAGAGTGCCGACGTCACCTAGCGAGTCTGGCGGCGACGACCATGAGAAGCCAATGCGCTCAAAAACTCCTCGGCCGTCTCTTTGGCCGCCAGGGCAGACCGCATGACGTCGGCTTGTGACGGCGGCACCATGCCGCCGATCGGCGGATCACGATCCAGGTTCGTGGGGAAGGGGTAGCCCTCCGCCGTGGCTGCGATCAGCGCATCGAGAGCTGCTGGTGAGGCGCCGTCTTCCTGCATTCCCAACAGCTCGGGATAGATCGCCTCGCACATCGCCGTTCGGTCGATGTTCTCCAACAAGCGGCCGAATCCGGAACTGATCTGCAGCAGGTTGGCGATACGGCGGACGTCGGCCGTTTGATTCGTACCAGCCGCGTGGAACAGCGCCGGATTGAAGAAAACGGCGTCGCCGGCCTGGAGCGAGGGCTGTACGTGGTGCTCTGCGAAGTACGCCTTGAAGTCCTCGCGCCGCCAGGCGAGGTAGCCGGCCTCGAACCGCTGTGAGTTTGGCAGGTACGTGGTGGGGCCGGTCTCGACGGGCATGTCGCAGTGAGCCACCGCTCCCTGCAGGGTCAGCACGGGAGACAGCCGGTGTACGTGGCGGGGGAAACGCTCGGCCTGTTCGTCCGACAGGAACCCGAGGTGGTAATCGCGATGCGGTTGCTGAGCCTCTCCACCGGGGTTCACGACGTTGACCTGCGACGAGATCTGATACCAGGGCCCGAGCCAGGCCTCGCACGCCAGAGCGATCATGTCGCTCTGGTAGTACTCAGCGAAGACAGTGGGAGAGCGCAACGCCACCTTCTCCAGAGCGTTCCACACTCGATCGTTCGCCCCCGCCTTGGCGAAGTGATCGGCCGCCTGAGCTCCCGCTGACCGCTGCTCGTCGATGATCTCGAAGAACTGCTCGCTCATCGCCTCCACGGCCGCGGGCTGAACAGCACCTCGAATCACGATCACGCCGGGCCCAGCGTCCAGCACATGTGAGATCTCGGCGAGCACCGCCGTTCGATCCTCGGCGGCAGCAGCCCGGAGCGAGTCGGCATCGTAGACGACCGTGCGGTGTTCAACCGAAGCGGCAAACCGGAAGTGCTCCAGTTCCACCGGTTCGGAACACAACTCGACGAAGGCGGCGAGATCAGCAGATTCGGAGGTCAGCCAGTGCGTTGGGAGAGCGGGCATTGACCAAGAATAGAGCGCTCTAATTTTGGCCGCAACCGGTTGTTTCCGGTTCCCGAACACGCAGTCACGCGCCTCGGCGTTCAGCTGCGCGTTTCGAGTTGGGAGAGAAAGGCCAGGATCCGAGCCAGTGCTTGGCCCGCTGCATCGGGGTCGAAGGTGGCCAGGCTCGAGTCAATAAAGAGATGATGGTCGCCCGGGTACACGAACAGGCTGCCGACCTCTTCGTCGTCGATGGCTTCGACGAGCGCACGGGCTGTCTCCAGGTCACCCTCGCCAGCGAAGAACGGATCGTCGCTCATCCCGTGAATCTGCACGGGCAGACCAGCCGGCCACTCGTCGCCGAACGCAGATGGCGGGACGCACCCTTCAAGGAGGACGACGCCGACTGCGCCGGTCCGGTTCTGGGCCAAGGACTGAGCCGGCAACACGCCGACCGACACGCCGGCGAAGACAAGATTCGCTGGCAGATCCTGGACGAAGGCCGACGCCCGTTCGAGGACGACAGGGATGCCGATCGAGTCAACGTGAGCGACTCCCTCTTCGATTGACTCGAAGTGCTGGCCCTCGAAGAGGTCGGGGACGTGCACTCGACGTCCAGCCCGCTCGAGTTGTTCACCCAGCGCAACCATTCCATCGGTTCGACCCATCACGTGGTGGAAGAGCACGACATCAGCCATCGCCTCAGTCTTCCAAGTTTGGGTCGACGCCGCCGGAGTACGGACCACTGTGCACCAAACGGCGCAGCGAGATCACGCCAGCTGAGGGGAAACGACGAGGTAGCCGTCGATCTCTGCGAGCAACCCCGAGGACGGTCGCTCCGGGAGCGAATGACCGAGGTCTCGACTCCGCACCTCACCGATCCACTGGGCGTGCTGATACTCGTGATTCGCCACGGCGACGATCAGCGTTCGGGCAATCACGTCCAACTGTGCCGGGGCGCCAACCGCCCCGTCAGCGATGTTGCCGATACGGATGCGAAGTCGCTCGGCCACCGCCGCTCGATAGGCGCCGAGGCGGGCGAGATCGGGAAGCACGCCTCGGTCGGGCTCAGCCGTCGCTCCGTCCATGAGGCCATCGAGGCCGGGATCCGGGCTTGGCTCGGCGGCCGTGAGATTGCGAACCATGAAATGAGCGACCGCTGCTTGATGCCCGAGGTGCCAGCCGATCGCACTGGAGTTCTCCTCGGGCCGCCAGTGCACCTCGCTCTCGGAGAGGTCGCTCCACAACGAGTCCGTGTAGGAGATCGCTCGTTCGTACTCCTGCATCAGATCGGGAATCCCGGGCAGCGATGAGGTCATGACATCTGCTCCTGTGTTGTGGCGGGCCTTCGTGCCGCAAGTATCTCGGACACGACTCGCTCGGCGGCGGCCAACGCTCCTTCGATGTGGCCCGGGTTCTCCGATGACGTTTCGGTCGAGGACCAGTGCAGGCCGAGGTCGGCCGTGTGACTGAATCCCACATGGCCGTAGGTGCGGTAGTTGTTGAGTCGCTCCGCTCCCGGTGGCGATGTGTAGGGCTCGGCGAGCCAGTCAGCAATGTGGATCTCGGTCGGCCGACCCGCCTCAGGCCCAAAGAGCCGGACCAGCTGGTCCACAATCGCCTCGTTGGTCAGCTCTCCCACTCCCACTGGCTGGCTTGGGGCGAATCCGAAGAGCGCTGCGGGCGCCCCGTCGGGCCCGCTCATGTCGTGGATCTCGCGCAGCGGGCCGATGTGGCTCATCGCAGAACCGGCGAGACCGAGGTTCCGCCAGAACGGTGCCGGATAGACCGCCACGACCTTTTGCATGCCACCCATCCAGACCGGGGTTGCCGCGGCCAACTGACTCATTGGTTCAGGCAGTGGCGGCTTGAACGCAAAGCTCGAGATGGCGAGCGCAGGCGGCAAGGCCAGCACCACGTGATCAGTCACGAACGCCGACCCGTCGCGAGTCCGCACGGTATGGCGTCGGGTGTTCGACCCATCTGTGCTGGTTTGGACAGCAGCGACTGGAGCGTCCAGAAGCACGACGCCGTCGGGCAGGTGGTCAGCGAGTCCTTCGGAGAGCGAGCGGGCGCCGTCGGAGAACCGGAACGAGACGCTGTCGATCGGATTGCCGTCGAGCCGCGTCGCCGAAGCATCCTGGTTCCCCACCGGAGGCTCACCAAGCGGGCCGTCATACATGGCATCACCGCTCATGGCGTGAGGGTGTACGGGAACACCAAGTCGGGCGACAAGCGCAGCGACCCGGTCCTCGCCCGGCCAAAACCACGAGGCCCCAAGATCGAAAGACCCGAGGGCAGAGTTCGCCGTCCGCAATCGACCGCCGACCTCACTGCGGGCCTCGAGCACGATCACGCTGAGCCCGTGCTCCAGGAGCGCCGACGCAACGGACAGGCCGGAGATTCCCGCCCCTACGACCACCACGTCTCGTTCCATTCCGGAGAGTCTAGCAACAAATAGACTCTCCGAAAGACTCTCCGAAAGACGCTCCGCCCAAAGCCACGCCCGCACCCACATCCCAGCACCCTCGTGGCACCGTTGAGTGACGCCAGAACGACAACGAACGGTGCCACGAGAGGGGCGTGGGTGGCGGGTGGGGCGACGGGTCAGCTGGAGAGAGCGAACGCCCCGATCACGTCGCCCCCGCTGCCGGTACCGAACACCTCGACCCGAGCAGGGAGCGCGTCCGGCACCGGAACGTCCCAGCCCGTTTGCGGGCTTCCGGAAAGCTCTTGTGAGCCGAGCTGCTCGCCGGTCTCGGCGTTGAACCACGTCAGGGTGAAATCGAAGTCAACCGGGAACAGCAGCGTGATCGGCCCCTCACCGGGCAGACCAGGCAGCGGATCCGGCGCAAAGCCATCGGCACAGATGCCGTCGTCTCCCTGAGGCGGCGACCAGCACCAGCTGAAGGGTTCAACGTCGAGTGCGATGTCACCCCGGGCGAAGGTCAAGACCGGCGGTTCAGAACTCGACGGATCGAACGCTGGCGTGCGATCGTCACCATCGGCCCCGTCACCACCGTTCCCATCGCCGCCGCTCCCGTCCTCTCCACCGTTCTCGCCCTGCTGAGTCGTTGCCGTGTCGCCGTCGGCATCATCGCTGCCGATCTGTTCCTCGACGAACGAGCAGGCCCCGAGCGCAAAGATCACGGCCATGAGGGCGGCGACCAACGATCGCTGGGAACGGTCGCGAGCAGAAGCGGAGGGACGAACAACGGTGCGATGAGAGCGGCGCATGGGCAGGATCGTAGGCTCTGCAAGTGGCTCAGAACCTCCGACGTCAAGCGATTCCTGCAGCGATGAACGAGGCGTCCGCTCTCCTTGGCGTTGAGACGGCGCTCCCGGGGACCGCAGAGCCAGCACAGGCGTGGTGGGTTGCCCATGACGAGGCCGAGGGAACCGAACTGGTGTCCGTTCTGATTGAGGAGCCAGGGGGCGTGTGGAGTGTTCGAGACGTGGCCCTGCACGGCAGCGCTCGAAGCACCGCGAGCCCAGAGGACATGACCGATGCCGAAGCCTTGGCTCGCACCGGTGACTACGTGGTTGTCTTCGGGTCGGGCTTTCTCGACGGAAGAGGTCGGCTCGATGGTCGCCGATCGTTCGTTTCCCGCTTCCGCGAAGACGCGGTCGTTTTTGAACGAGACGGAAAACACAAGGCCCTGAGCGTCGAGGCGGACCAACTCGATCTCGGATCGTCGTTGCGAGTCGCATTCCGAGATGCTCGAGCGCTTCAGGGGCTCGAGCTGCTCGCCGTGACCGATGCCGTCGCCCGCGAGATGACAAAGGCAGACGAAGACGGCCTCGTGCCTCTCAATGTCGAGGGTGCGGCCTGCCTCGGCGACGACCTCCTGCTCGGACTGCGATGGCCCGTCCATGCGAGCGGCAATCCCTTCATCGTCAACCTGAGGGGCGGCGCGTCGTGGCTTCGCTCCCCCGACCTGACCACAGACGGCCTCACCGACCTCTCGATGACAGTCGACGTGGCGCCGACGAGCGGCAGCCAGCGACGCCCCAATGGCGTTCGCGGCATGACCTCAGACGCCGAAGGCGACCTCCACCTGATCGTCGGGTCGACCGAACGAGATCTCGTCGACCACAAGACCAAGCGCTCCGGATTCGTCCACGTTCAATGGGATCGACGGTCGAACGAAGCGGCGCAGATCGTGGAGACCTTCGAGGGGTATCGCCGGGTCGAGGGCATCGCCCGACGCAACGACGGATGGATCTACGCCCTCGACGACGAGGATGCAGTGGTGGTCCTCACGAAGGACTGAAGCATGCGGGACTGAGGCGCGCACGACTGAAACACACAGGAATGAGGACGCCGTGGCCAACCCCATGTCCCCGCGTTGTTAGGCCACGACCGGCTCGAGGAGGCCCAAGCGCCACCGAATCGCCCATGTCGCCGTCAGCATCACTGCGTTGAGGGAAGCCAGCAGCTGAGCGTGTTGCAGCACACGCTCCCGCCCAAACACACGGAGAGCAATCGTCATCAGCAGGAGTTCGACCGCGAACACACCCGTCAGCGGGTGCATCTGCCACGACAGATCGAAGTCACCGCGAACAGCGGCAACGACCGAACGGCTCAGCCCACAGCCGGGGCAGGCGTGGCCGGTGCAGAACCGAATCGGGCAGAGAACCGGACCGTCCACGATTCAGAGCGCCGCCAAAACGGCGATGATCCACACGACGACAACGAGAACGAGCAGGCCCGTGCCGATCATTCCGATGATGCGGCCAGCGTTCGCCGTGCCTCGGTTGTTGGGGTCTCGACGGCCGGCGTCGATGGCCACGATCTCGTCGTGACCCAGCTTCCAGGCCACCGGCCAGAGCAGCCCACAACACAGAAGGGCAGCGAGGCTCAGCAGGAGAGCAAGCAGCGCCTGGCTCGACTCGGCATACGCCTGGCCGAAACCTCCGGTCATTCCAGGGCTGAATCCCGCAGCGGGCTGCACCACCGGCTGCGGACCGCCCTGCCACGTCTCACCGTCCCAATAACGATTCGTGCCGGGCGGATCACCCTCGGCGTAGTACCAACCTGGCGGCATGAGATTGCTCACCGACGAATCATCGCACGCTGCACCGCACCGGTGGGTGAAACCATGAGTCAGATCGCCCAATACTCTTCAGGTCCCCGTCTTCTTCTGCCGATGACGAGAGGATGCTGAAGAACGCCACCGGAGCTGCCCTCGCCACAATCTTTGCTGCCTCGGCGCTGTTCTCTGTCCCTGCTGTTGCGCAGGACACGGTCACCGATCAGGGCAGCGGCGATGCCATCGTGCAGCCGCTGACAACGTCACTTCCGGAAATCGCCGCTGGCGATGCGCAGTGGATCGCCATCAACTGGACCGCCCTCAACGCGGAGGCTCGCGAGTTCAAGGTCACCGCTGTTGGATCCGAAGGCGTGAAGGTCGGCTACCCGGCCTTCCCCGTCGACGGATACTCGAGCGGCTACTGGGACGACACGCTTTCGGTGAACGAGACCGACTACACCGCACTGCGGATCACGGTCACCGACGATGCCCCCGCGCAACGGTTCCTTCGTATCACGGTCCGCTATGTCTCTGACACTGGAAACCACGAGCAGGTCCTCGATCTCCCATTCGAGGGCTCCGGCGGCGGAGGCGACAATGGTGGCGGCACCGACCCCGAACCCACGCCGGCTCCAGACATCGTTCGCTTCATCCTTGTGAACCCGCAGAACGACACCGAAGTTCGCGAACTTGTTGACGGCGACGTCATTGACCTCGACGAGGTGGGACGCAACCGCAAGATCGCGATTCGCGCCATTGCGGAGAACACCGAGAGTGTCCAGCTGACGCTCGACGGCGTGCCAACGAGCCTCGAGAATCACGAGCCCTACGCACTGTTCGGTGACGTCAACTTCGACTACCGCGGCGATCAGATGAGCATCGGCGACCACACGCTCACGGCCACGCCGTACTCGGAGGACGAACTCGGTGGCGTGCAGGGCGCAACCGAAGGCATTTCCTTCACCGTCCAGCGCTAGCGCTGGCAGCTCGGTCAGCTCGCCGACGGCCGAAGGGCGGTCTTTCCTGACTCCGACCAGTCGGTGACGAATCGGTAGCGATCACCGCGGATGATCGTGGTGCGCCACTCAACGGGGACGCCGTCGCGCTGACCCAGGCGTTCAAGGAAGAAGGCTGCGTCTCCCTTGCGGAGGTCAAGCCGCTTGCGATCAGCAGGCGTTGGGACCAACGGCGACAGCCGCTCGCTGCCTTCGTTTGGCACCGGCGCCCCGAGTGCGGCGAGCTCTGCGTAAAGCGCCGTGTGGCTCCAGTCCACATCGAGCAATCCGACGGCTGCCGCGTGAGGAAGCCACGCCCGGTCGATGGCAAGCGGTTCGCCGCCGGCAAGCCGGAGTCTTGACAGGTAGACCAGGTCGGCGTCTTCACTCACCTCGAGACGAGACGCTGCGGCGGAGTCCTGCACAACACCCAATTCGAGCACCTCGCTGGTCTGCTCAACACCGTTGGATTCCACGCTCTGAAAGAGGCTGTACAGCGTGCCGAGCGATTGCTCGAACTCGGCTCGGTTCACTACCGTGCCCCGACCGCGTTCCCGCTTCAGCAGCCCGGTCTTATTCAAGTGACGCACTGCTTCGCGAGCCGTGTGTCTGCTGATCTGGTAGTCGTCGGTCAGGTTCTGATCCGTGGGGAAGCCATCGTCGAACTCGCCCGCATCGAGGCGTCGACGGAGATCCTGTTCGAGTTGTGCCCAGAGGGGCATCGGACTCATCCGGTCGAGCGACTCCGGACCCGTCGTGCCAGCCTTGCGATCTGTCATGGCGCGGCAAGGTATCAGCAGCGTCGTCGAGAAGATGTATTGCGCCATTTGTCTGGTTGTGCGCGCGACAAGAATGCGGGTGAACGTGGGGCGCCATGAGAAGGGTGAGGCCGAGACACGAGCGGCGATCTTCTAAGATGGCGTGATGCGTCGCAGCACGATTGGATGGATCTTCGTGCTGGTGCAGGCGGTACTGCTCACCGCCCTCATCCTTCTACCGAGTGGCACGGCGTGGTCCGGGTCCGGTGCGGTTCGAGGCGCTGGCTTCGCTGCCATCGTGGCGGGCCTTGTGCTCATCGGCGTGGCGTCACTGCGGCTCGGATCGGCGCTGACGCCAACACCGGTCCCGACGTCTTCTGGCCAGCTTCAGACTGGCGGGCTCTATCGCTTCGTCCGCCACCCGATCTACAGCGGCGTGCTGCTCATCGTCGTTGGGCTGACGATTCGCTCAGCCTCGTTCGTGACACTGGCCGTCAGCATCGTCACGGTGATCTTCTTCGACCGCAAGGCCAACTGGGAAGAACAACAGCTGCGAAACCGCTACCCCGGCTACGACGCGTACGCCACTCGAACGCCGCGCTTCGTTCCTGGTTTCACGCCCCGCCGCCGCCCAGACGGCATCTGACGCCTTACCCCGACGACCTCACCGCGCAAACCACCGAGCAAGCTGGCCAAGCGAGAGCCGACCGGCCAGCGGCGCTCAGGAGGCAGCGGCGCTGAGCGCTTCGCCCGCAATCGTGATGCGGTGCATGAGGCGGCGGTGCCCCTGGTAGTCGTTGAGCGCCCAATGCCACGTGCTGCGGTTGTCCCACATGGCGAGCGATCCCTCGTCCCAGGAGAACTGGTAGTCGAACCCACCTTCGGCGGTGTGGCCCAGCAAATAGTCGATCAACGGGCGGGACTCTTCTTCTGTCCACTCGTGCCCGTCGGCGGAGATCAGCCGGGTCGTGAACGCCAGGTTCACATACAGCAGTTTCTGCCCAGTGGTCGGGTGCTTGATCACCACCGGATGGATTGCGCTGCCGACGTTCTCCGGATTCTGCAAACGGTTGTCGGCCTTGTCCATGTGCTTCGACCCAGCACCGAAGATATGCACGTTCGTGTGATGAGCGGAAAGCGTCTCGAGCGTGGCCTTGAGCCCGTCAGAGAGTGCGTCGTAGGCGGCAGCAACGCTGAGGAACCGGGTGTCTCCACCCTCGGGTGGCACCTCGCGGGCCAGCAGGATTGACCCCTTGGCTGGGATCTGGTCGTAGCTGTGATCGGTGTGCCAACCACCGCCGATGTTGCCAAGTTGGTCCGGCTCTTTGAGCACCTGAGCGATCTGAGGGTGGGTCTCCACCGGCTGGAAGAACTTGTTCACATCAATCGGCGCGAAACGCTCGGCAAAGGTGATGTGATCGTCGGGTGTGAGCTCCTGATCACGGAAGAAGAGCACACCGTGCTGCCCCCACGCCTGGAGCAGAGTTGCGGTGTCGCCGTCGGTGAGTCGACGAATATCGATCTCGGAGACCTCAGCGCCAACGTGCTCAGAAACGGGGGTGATCTTCACGTCGGCAACTTACATCAGAGGTTGTGACCCAGGAAAAGTGTCGAGATCAGCCGTCGACAGGAATCGGGACGAGCCAATCGTTCGGTCCGCCGCCATCGGGATCGCCACAGCGGGTTCCTGCTGCAGGCATGACACCGTCGATCACGTACTCGTTCACGATGTCGTCAATGCATGGGTCCGAGGTGAAGATCGTGTGGCCGGGGCCGTCGAAGCTGAGCAGCACGCTATCGGCCAGCAACCCGTCGAGCTCCACGGCGTTGCTGTACGGCGTGGCGTTGTCGCCCGTGCTGCCGATCACGAGGATCGGCGCCGAGCCGGTCGTGTCCAGTTCCGGGACTCCGTCGATATCCCCGGGGAAACGGTCGCAGTAGATCGCCCCTGGCATCCCGCCGAACGTCGGCGACAGCTCGTAGGCATCATCGAGCAGCTGAGCGATCGACGCATCGTTCGCCGAACCTCCGCCATCAGCACAGATGACCGAGAAGAACAGACCCTCGTCGAACCCGCCGGCGAAGAGGTCGGCGTAGTCGAGAATCGGGTCGACGTTGCCCTCGGCCAGCGCGGCGACCACCTGGGAGAAGAAGGATCCGATCAGTTCGGGGTTCACATACGTGGTCTGGATCGTGGACGTCAGCAGGTCGACCGGTCCGTAGGTTTCGCCGTTGGCGATCTCAATCGGGTTCGCTTCAAGCTCGGCGGCGAGCCGGTTGATGGTGTTGAGCAGACCGGCCTCGCTGAGCGCGCAGTCGAGCGCCTCGCTACACCCCTGATCCAACCGCTGCGCCGCCTCTTCGATGGCAGCCAACTGCGACAGCGTCCCCTCGTCACCCCAATCGTTGGGGGCCACCGCACCGTCGAGGACGAGGGCCCGAGTGTTCTCGGGGAACAAGGTCGCGTACACCCAGCCGAGTTGTGTGCCATAGCTGAAGCCGACGTAGGTGAGCTCCTCGTCACCAACGGCAGAGCGCATCAGGTCGAGGTCACGGGCAACAGCCACGGTCCCCAAGTCATTCACGATCGCGCTGTCGGCGATACACGCCATGAGCCGGTCCCAGCTCGCCAAGCCGTCAACGACGTCGTCGTCGAACCCGTCGGTGGGGTCGATCAACTCGGTTGGCTCATCGCCGATCTCGGCATCGCACCCCAGACCTGCAGACTCCTCGACGCCGCGAGGATCGAACGAGACGATGTCGAACCGTCGTTGCATCTCCTCGGGGAAGAACGGAGCGAAGCCGAGAATCTGCTGGGTGCCCTCTCCCCCGGGCCCGCCGAAGTTCACGAAGACAGATCCGATGCGCTCATCCGCTGAACCGGTGGCCGGAACTCGAGCCATGGCGATGTCAATGGTCGGGCCGCTCGGATCGTCATGGTTGATCGGCACGGTGAGCGAACCGCACTCGCCACCGCCGCACGGCGTCCAACTGATCGTGGCCACCGCATCAGCCTCGCCACCACCGTCAGTGTTGTCATCACGGCTGCCGTCATCGCCACCATCCGGTGACGGCGCCGCCGTCGTGTTCGACGAGTCACTCTCGTCTTCGGGCAGCGGAGTCTCAGAACCAGAGAGGGCTTCTTCCGTGGACGCTGCCGGCTGATCGCTGCTGCTGTCGGTGCAGGCGGCGGCAACGAGTGCGAGGGCCAGCAGGGCAGCGAGGGCAAACCTCACCCTTCCGAGCGGCTGGCGGGAAACGATCTCGTGCGGCATGCAAGCATCAACTTTCAGGCGGGCGAAGCGGCAAGGGTAGAGCGATGGGTCTGCCAGCCGGGATCACGCACCCCTGCCGAAATTTCGTCTCCAGCCCACCGTTCCGGTGGGCTGGCACCGCCAGAACGAGGCTGAGGTCGTCCAGCGCAGCAGTTTCGAGCAGCACAGTCGACGACGAGGATCGCGACGAGCTCGACAAGGTGCGCCGCTCTTGGGCGCGGCCGTGCGAGGCTTTCGGCCATGGCTGATCGAGACATTGAGAAGAACGTTCCCACCACCCAATTCGTGGACACACTCCGGCGCCTCGCCGACGCGCTCGAAGCTGGCGAGTCGTTCCGCGTGCAGGTGCAGAACAAGCGGTTCACGATCCCGGCCGATGCCACCATCGTCGTCGAGCACGAGATCGACGGTGGCGATGAAGAGTTCGCGATGGAACTCCAGTGGGCGGCTGACTGAGGGCTGCAGTCTCCGGATCACGAGATACACACCTCGGCATGGACACCGGCGAGATCTGCCCTATCTGCACGATGACCGACATCCTCGATGCAGGCGACGGCTACGAGTGCAGCGTGTGTGGTCACGAATGGATGAAGGCTGATCAGGACGAGCTGGTCGTCACGGACGCCAACGGCAAGGTGCTCGCTGCCGGCGACGACATCACCCTCGTGAAGGATCTCAAGATCAACGGCAAGAGCGGCAAGCTCAAAGTCGGCACCAAGATTCGCGGCATCCGTCTCGTCGATGGTGATCATCCCATCGAGGGCAAGGTGGAGGGCCGGGCCATGCTGATCCGGTCCGAGTTCGTCAAGAAGGCCTGAACGTCGTGGCCACGCCATGGACCATCGAAGGCGACTGGGCACGAGACGGCGCAGTGTGTGTCCGCAACGCGTTCTCAGCAGAACAGATCGCTCTGGCAACCGAGGCGATCGAGGCCAACCTTGCCGACCTGTCACCCCTGGCCAAGCGGGCGAGCGCAAAGGACGACGGCGCGTTCATCGAGGACTTTCGGAACTGGCAAAGGATTCCGGCGATGGAGCGATTCATCCGAACGTCCCCGGGAGCGGCCATCGCTGCCGAACTGACTCGCTCAACGCGAGTTCGGCTCTACCACGACCACCTCTTGGTGAAGGAGCCGGGAACCACACAACACACGCCGTTCCACCAAGATCAGCCGTACTACAACGTGGCCGGGCAGCAAAACGCCAGCATGTGGCTTCCGGTTGACCCGGTGAACCGGGCGACCACTCTCGAGTTCGTCGCCGGCACCCATCGGGGTCCGTGGTTCATGCCCCGCACCTTCCTTGACGAAGAGGCCCGCTGGTTCCCTCCCGGGTCGCTGGCGGAGATGCCCGACTTCGTTGCCAATCCGGAGCGATGGCGCATCATCGGCTGGGAGCTCGAACCGGGAGATGCGGTGTTCTTCGACATGCTGTCCGTGCACCGCTCGGCCGGTGTCTCGGGGACCAACCGCCGACGCGTGCTCTCCGTTCGCTACCTGGGCGACGACATGGTGCATGCACCCCGGCGCTGGACGACGTCACCACCGTTCCCCGATCTCGAAGACGAGCTGGCGCCTGGCGCACCAATGAACCATCCCCTGTTCCCTGTCCTCTTCGAGCGTTGACGTCAGCCCTTGCTGCGCCAGGCTCGCTCGAATGGGAGGCGCCAGGCTCGAGGGGCGATGAGTTGGTGGATCTGGTTGGGGCCCCACGTTCCTTCGGCGTAGGGGCGCACGGGGGGCGGCTGATCGATGAGATCCTTGGAAACTTCCCACAGGCGTTCCACGCCCTCCGCCGTCGTGAAGAGCGTTCGATCGCCCCGCACGGCGTCGAGAATCAGGCGCTCGTAGGCCTCGAGCACGTCGTTGCTCCACTCTGTTTCTTCCACGGAAAACTGCATCGAGACCTTGTCGAGCCGGAAGCCAGGACCCGGACGCTTGCCGTAGAACGAAAGTGACATACGGGACTCGTCGGCCAAGTCAAAAGTCAGATGGTCCGGACCCGACTGGCCGACGCCCGAGCCCTTGGGGAACATCGACTTCGGCGGCTCCTTGAACGCGATCGAGATGATGCGCTTGCCAACGGCCATGTTCTTGCCGGTGCGGAGGTAGAAGGGCACCCCCGCCCAACGCCAGTTATCCACGAAGCAACGCAAGGCGATGAACGTCTCGGTCTCCGACTCTGGATCCACGCCCTCCTCATTTCGATAGCCCGCGTACTGACCGCGCACAACGTCGTCGGGGCCGATCGGCAGCATCGAGCGAAAGACCTTGTTCTTCTCTTCGGTGATCGCGGCCGGGTCGAGCGAGGTTGGCGCCTCCATTGCGGTGAAGGCCATGACTTGGAAGAGATGCGTCACCACCATGTCTCGATACGCCCCCGTTGCCTCGTAGAAAGCAGCTCGCTGCTCGAGCCCGAGTTCTTCGGGAACGTCGATCTGAATGTGATCGATCATGTTGCGGTGCCAGATCGGTTCGAAGAGGCCGTTGGCGAAACGGAAGGCGAGGATGTTGAGCGCTGCCTCCTTGCCAAGGAAGTGGTCGATTCGGAAGACCTGTTCTTCGTCGAAGACCTCATGGACCGAGGCGTTGAGTTCCTGCGCACTCTCGAGGTCGGTGCCGAACGGCTTCTCCATGATCACCCTTGAGCCTTCGACCAGGCCAGCCTCGTCAAGGGTGTTGATCACCGCAAGCGCAGCTCGAGGCGGAACGGAAAGGTAGTGCAAACGTTGCTGCGGGCCGTCGAGGTCCTTCTCCGCTTCGGCCACGGCGATCTTCAACGAGTCAGCCGTTCCACCCGGAGCCCACGTCAGCCGTTTGGCGAAGTTCTCCCAGTCCTCGTCCCGCAGGGTGTCTTCGAATTTGGTGAGTGACTCCCGAGCAAAGGCGACGAATGACTCTTGCGTGTGATCGTCGAGCGACGTTCCGACGATGCGCAAGTGAGGGAGCAAACCGACAGTGACCAACCGGAAGAGGCCGGGAAGCAACTTTCGCTTCGACAGATCGCCGGTGGCGCCAAAGAGCACGACGGTCGTGGGCGGACCCGGGTCGAGAGACGAGTGACGCTTGTTCAATCCACGAGAGCTCGAAGAGTCAGACACGTTCCAAGACTTCCACAGCGCTTCCCCAGATGCTGTGGCGCGCTCACGAAGTGGTTGGGTGCTTGGATCGTTCGGGTGCGTCGAACTCGATCCAGACGCCGTAGTGGTCAGAAGCCCAGAGCCTGTCGCGGGGCTGGTCGGCGAAGAGACCAGCGGAAGATACCGAACCGGTCCGTTCGTCATGGTCGCCAGAACCTTGCCGACCGACGAACAGGTAGTCGATCCGACACGTTGGTCCGTGCGCTTGCGGGACATGAGCGTTTCCAACGTCCCACGTGGGCATGGGCTCGTCGGAGCGGGCAGCCCACCAGGCATCGTGCAAGTCGAGCGCCCGACCGCTTGGCGTTGCCCTCGTCGTCACCAACGAAACCTCCGCCGAGTCGTCCATCGCATTGAAGTCGCCGCACAACACGGGCGGTAGGTCACCCTCGGGGATTGCCATCATCCCCTCGAGGGCGGCCTGTACCTGCAGGGTGCGGATGGCGGAGTGTGCCTCCGACGAGTTCAAGTGCAGGGTGGTGAACGGCAGGCGGCCGTATGGGGTGACGATGACGCAGTGAAGGGCGAGGCGCCCCTCATCTCGTGCATCCCCTGCCGGCAACCGAGTGATCGAGACGTGTTCGATCGGCCAGCGGGAGAGCACGGCGTTGCCGATTCCGACCGCGGAGTCGTCGATGCGCTCCTGCCATTTCTCCGGCGCGGAAGAGGGACCGAAGGCCACATGCCAGTCGAGATCGGCAGCAAGCTCTGCTGCCTGATTCCTCTCGGCGGTGTGCCAGACCTCCTGCAGCCCGATCACGTCGGCCCCCACAGCGAAGAGCTCCTGGGCGATTCGCGGCGCCCGCTCCCGCCACGGACCGAAGCGCCACCAGAGGTTCCAGGTCGCCAGGCGCATCACTGATGCCGACGCGGTCCCTATCTCGGTGTGAACTCAGCGGTGATGTGCTTGACGCCGTGGATGAATGATGAGGCCAGCGGGTCCGGCTCACTCGTGGTGTGAATGTCGGGCAGGCGCCGGAACAGCTCGGCGAACATCACTTGGATCTCTCGACGAGCCAAATGTGCCCCGAGGCAGAAGTGAGGCCCAGGTCCACCGAATCCCAAATGTGGGTTGGGGTCTCGGCGAACATCGAAACGAAGCGGGTCCGCGAACACGTCTGCGTCTCGGTTGGCTGCGATGTAGAACATCGAGAGCTTGTCACCCTCGCTGATCGGCTGACCATTGAGCAGCGTGTCCTGCGTGGCCGTGCGGCGCATGTAGCTCACGGGTGAGGCCAGGCGAACGATCTCCTCGACGGCAGTAGGGCCAATGCCAACAACGTCGGCAGCCCAAACGTCTCGTTGGTCTGGGTTGTCCGTGAGGTACTTGAGCCCCCAGCTAATGGCATTGCGCGTGGTCTCGTTGCCGGCCACCACGAGCAGGATGAAGAAGCTGGCGATGTCGGCCGAGCTGAGCTTCTCGCCCTCGACCTCTGCGTTCACCAGAATGGTCGTGAGATCGTCGGCGGTGCCTCCCTGCTTGGAGTTGGCGACGTCGGTCATGAGAGCGGTGAGTCCCATGCCGGCCTCCAGAATCTTGGTGAAGAAGTCGTCCGTCTCGGAGACGTACTCGGGATCGCCAGCACCGAGGATCACGTTCGTCTGATCGAACACGAAGTCGAGCTCGGTTTCTGGCACGCCCATGAGGTCGCACACGACCTTCAACGGCAAGCGAGCCGCAACGTCCACGACGAAGTCACAGGTGCCCTTCTCCTCGATCTCGTCGACGATCGAGGAAGCCAACGTCTCGACTCCGCCTTGGAGCTTGTTGAGCATGCGCGGCGTGAATCCGCTCGAGACGAGCTTGCGGAGGCGGGCATGGCGGGGATCGTCCATCACGATCATCGAGGAGAAGAACTCGTTGAACTCCATCGGCACGTCGTTCACCGTGATGCCTGCCGCCGAGGAGTAGAGCTGCGGGTTCTTGGACATCTCGAGAATGTCGGCATGGCGGGTGATGACCCACGAGCCTGCGCCCGTCGGGATGACGTCCGGAATGTCCGAAGGCTCCTCCTCGCAGAAGACCGGTGGGAGGGCGCGCAGCTGAGCGAGGTCGTCCTCGATCGGACCGGATGGTCTCGTCCAGAAGGAGCGAAAGATGGGGTTGGGAAGCGCAGTCTCGGCGGCGGTCATGCCGGACATGCTCGCCCTTCCACGCCGGCAGTGCCACTGGATGAGCCAGGATGTTCGCCCGAGCCACTTTGCCGACGACGGCGAGCGATGGTCAGATGCTTCGATGATCGATCTCCACGCCGACACACCGATGGGCGCCGTGAGCGGCCGCGTGCACGAAGACTTCCAGGCCGTCGCCGAGACGTTCGTGGCCAACTTCACCGAACGGGGCGAGGTCGGAGCGGCGTTGTCGATGAACGTGGAAGGCGAAACGGTTCTGGATCTCTGGGGTGGTGCCCAGGACCACGCGGGCACCACGCCCTGGGAAGAAGACACCGTCTCCATTGTCTTCTCGGTCACCAAGGCGGCAACGGCGATGTGTGCCCATCTCCTGATCGAACGAGGTGAGCTGGATCTCCACGCGAAGGTCACCGACTACTGGCCCGAGTTCGGCCAGAACGGCAAGGAGAACGTGACCGTCCGAATGATGCTCAATCATTCGGTCGGGCTGCCAGCGTTCAGGGAGCCGGTGCCGGAGGGGGCGTTCTACAACTGGGACCAGATGATCGGGATCCTGGAGAAGATGGAACCTTTCTGGGAGCCGGGAACTCGCAACGGGTACCACATGGTGAGCTTCGGCTGGACAGTCGGCGAGCTGGTGCGGCGAGCCTCGGGCCGATCGCTCGGCACCTACTTCGCCGAGGAACTCGCCGGACCGTTGGGTGCCGACTTCTGGATCGGACTACCGGAAGAGATCGAAGCACGGGTGGCCCGCATCCACGCCCACAACCCGGGCCCGGACATTCCCATGACGGACTTCACGAAGGCCATCATCGACGACCGAAACTCGATCTCCGCCCTCTCGCTTCTGAACACCGGCGGCGCCAACATGGGCAATCCGAAGACGCGGGAACAATTCGCCGGCGAGATCGGTGGCGCGGGTGGCATCTCCAACGGGAGGGCCATGGCCAAGCTCATCGCCCCACTGGCCAACGGCGGAGGCGGGCTCTACTCGGCTGACACGATCAGCCAGATGAGCCGCATCTCGGTGGCAACCGAGCGGGATGCCACGCTGCAAATCCCCAGCCGGTTTGCTCTCGGCTTCATGAAGTCGATGGACAACCGGCATCGTCCCTTCGGCCACATCGAAACCTGCATCCTCGGTGAGCAGGCGTTTGGGCACGTGGGTGCCGGCGGCTCGATCATGTTCGCCGATCCCGAGTGCCGCCTCGGGTTTGGCTACAGCATGAACCAGATGGGTCCCGGCCTGCTCCTCAACGACCGGGGGCAGTCCGTCGTTGACGCCGCCTACCGAGCACTGGGCTACACCTCCAACTCGTCCGGGGCCTGGACTCGGTAAACCGCCTCGGTCGAACCCGCCGCCTTGCCCGGACGGCCGAGCGAGTGACACGATCACCCGACGCTGCAGGGGGTTCTGACATGCATGATCTGGTGATTCGCAACGGCAAGGTCGTCGACGGCACAGGGGCACCTGCACGGCGGGCAGACATTGCGATCGATGGAGACACGATCACCGTCGTCGGTGAGGTACCGGGCGAAGGCCGCCGAGAAATCGATGCCGACGGCCTACTCGTCACGCCGGGCTGGGTCGACGTTCACACGCACTACGACGGTCAGGTCTCATGGGACGCCGAGCTCGCACCGTCCAGCCATCACGGCGTCACCTCGGTGGTGATGGGCAACTGTGGCGTTGGCTTCGCTCCCGTTCGCCCCGACGCCCATCAGTTTCTGATCGAGTTGATGGAAGGTGTCGAAGACATTCCTGGCAGCGCGCTCAACGAGGGAATCAGCTGGGAGTGGGAGAGCTTCCCGGAGTACCTCGACGCTCTCGAGGCCATGCCTCGCACGATTGACGTCGGCGCCCAACTGCCTCACGCTGCGGTGCGGGCGTACGTTCTGGGCGAACGAGCCCATGAGTACGACGTATCTGCCGACGAGATCGAACAAATGGTGAAGATCACCCGTGAAGCGCTCGACGCTGGCGCCTTCGGCTTCTCCACGTCACGCACCTTCCTCCACACCTCGAAGCACGGGCTCGTTCCCGGGACGAACTCGACGCCGGACGAGGTCATCGCGATCGGCGAAGCGGTGCGTGACTCTGGCCATGGCCTGTTCCAATACGTGTCCGACGATCAGGGCCAAGGCGGCGACGAGCCGTGGCTCGACACGCTCAAGGAGCTCGGATGCCCCACGACCTACACGCTCGCCCAGACCTCGCGTGAACCCCGGGCCTACCGCACGGCGTTGAATGCGGCGGTCGAAGCGAACAACTCTGGTTCGCCAATGACGCCTCAGGTCGCCGTGCGCCCCACGGGGATGCTCTACGGACTCCAAAGTTCGTTCCACCCCTTCATCGCCCACCCCAGCTATCGGGCCATCAAGGACCTGCCGCTCGACGAGCGAGTGGCCAGACTCCGTGATCCGGACTTCCAGGCGCAACTGCTGACGGAATCGGCGTTCACGAGAGACAAGTTCGCGGCGTACATGTCGACCAACTGGGTGCAGATGTACCGCCTCGGTGACCCGCCGGACTACGAGCCGCCGATCGAAGCCAGCGCGGCTGCCATCGCCGAGACCCGAGGATGCGAGCCGGGCGAGGTGGTGCTCGAATGGCTGTTGGAGAACGACGGCCGCTCGTTCATGTTCAGTCCGCTCGGCAACTATCACGAGCACAACCACGACGTTCTGCTCGAGATGCTCGACCATCCGGCCACGATCCCGGGCGCTTCAGACGGCGGGGCCCATTGCGGCCTGATCTGCGATGCCAGCTTCCCTACCTACCTTCTCACCCATTGGGCTCGGGATCGCTCCCGAGGCGAACGTCTTCCTCTCGAGCGAGCGGTCCAGCTGCAGACCGCGAACACGGCCGACGCCTACGGCCTGAACGATCGAGGCCGGCTCGAGCCAGGCAAGCTGGCAGATGTGAACGTGATCGATTTCGAGCATCTGCATCTACACGCTCCACACATGGTCCACGACCTCCCGGCTGGCGGGCGACGGCTCCTGCAAGACGTGGATGGCTACCGCTTCACCATCAAGTCGGGCCGCGTCACATTCGAAGACGGCCTCGCCACCGGCGCTCGTCCCGGCCGGGTACTCCGTTCCGGTCGATAGCTCGGCAACAACGCCGCGTGCCGGCAGCCCGGTTGGACGCGGTCTTCTTCAAGGCAAGGTCCTCGTTGCATCATTCATCCACTTCTCGCCACAGACGCGGGCGCGATTGCTGAGGGCGCCGCCAGGCCTTCAGGGCCACGTGACGTGGGGCACGGTCCCTGCGTGATCGTCATCACGGACGGCTGAGAAGCCCCCTCATACGGTGCAAGGCACACAGCGGGCGATGCAACGAAAGGCAGACCAATGCTCCCCACCACGCTCGCCCACCCGACGTCGCCGCCGAGCGAAGAATCCGCCGCCCCGGCCCGCCGGCGAGGCTCCCGCCTCCGCCGCGCCTGTGCTGCCCTTCTCGTTGGCACCGCGCTGATCGCTGCCGCTCCCGCCTCACCCGCTGATGCCGCGGTCGTCGATCGTGACATTGTTGTCGTCGATGGTGACCGTGCGGACTTCGGAGCCAACTGGGCCAACCATGTCTGGGGTCGGCCCGACGATGGCGCCCGCGTCACCTGGGGGAACAACCAAAGCAACAACGACTGGGTGCAGATCGATGGTCGGCTCACCCTGGACAGCTGGTGGGGTGGCGGTTGTGCTCGGGTGACGGTCGACCTGCGTGACGGTGATCGCCGGATTGTCGACCAGGACTCGGCCACGATTTGCGGCGGTGGCTTCAGTGCTGCCCCCTACACGTTCCTCGATGTGGACTCCACTGACACCCGAATCCAGAGCGTGCGCATCTGCACGTCGTACGCCCCAACGGCGGACACGGTGTTCACCGAGCGGGTCTGCCGGACGAGGCATCGCAACCCCGTCTTCGTCATGGTCAGCATCACCATCATCTAGTCGCTCAGCGGGTGTGCCTGAAGTCCCTCATTCGGGATTCGGGAATTGTTGACCCAGTCAGTAGGGTTTCGTTCGCACCGGATCCGACGGATGTTCGGACAATGCTGCGGAGCCCTCCATGAAGCCTGGTAACACCCCACTCGTCGAGCTGCCCACGATGGCGCCGGCCGGCACACGTCTGTACGCAAAGCTCGAGTGGCACAACCCCACGGGCTCGATCAAGGACCGCGCCGCCTGGTTCATGTTCCACAACGCCGTACGGGACGGGCTCGTCACGCCGGGTATGCCCCTGATCGAAGCAACATCGGGCAACACGGGGATCGGGCTTGCTCGCATCGCCCAGGTCAACGGCCACCCGATGCGCATCTGCCTCCCTGACGATTCCACGGCAGAACGCATGCAGATCCTCGAGGCGTACGGCGCCGACCTGGAGTTGGTCCCCGGTGGCCCGAACGGGGCCATCGCTCGGGCGAAGGAACTCGTCGAGGAAGGCGAGGGCTACATGTGTTATCAGTACGGCAATCCCGGCAACCCTGAGGCCCACGAATTCGGCACTGCGCTCGAGCTCATCCGCGACTGGGAACTCGACGCACCACCGGACGGCGTGTTCTGTGCGTACGGCACCGGCGGCACCCTCACGGGTGTCAGCCGGGGTGTTCGCAAGACGTGGACAGACATCAACATCCACTCCGTCGAAGAATTCACGACCGATCCCATTAGCGGCATGCGCAGCCAGGACGATCCGTTCCAGCCTCCGGTCGCCGACCTCTCGCTGGTGACCCACCGCCACGAGGTGACCAAGGCCGAGGCCATCGACACCGTGTCTCGAACGGTCAAGGAGGAGGGCCACTTCATCGGCACCTCTGCTGGAGCCATCCTTCACGCTGCCCAGCAGCACCTCGAAGCCGAGGGCGGCAGCGCGATCGCGGTGCTGTGCGACGCTGGCTGGAAGTACCTGTCCGGCGCTCCATGGAAGGCAACCTGACGCTCGGCCCGGTGCCCCGGCCGCCCGCCCGCTAGCCTGACCCACATGGCTGACTACACCTCTCCGGAACACCACCCGGCCTTCGAGGAGTACTGCGAGACCATCTTCGAACTCAACGAAGATGGCCAGCGGGTCATCCAGGCCCGCATCGCCGAGCGCCTCGAAGTGTCACGACCAGCGGTGTCTGAGATGGTTCGTCGGATGAGCGACGAAGGCCTCGTTGTTGTCGAAGACGGCGAGATTCAGCTCACGGAGCCCGGCCGCGAACTCGCCACCACGATGGTGAGGCGTCACCGCCTGGCCGAGCGCTTCCTCACCGACATGCTCGGCCTGTCGTGGGCCGAGGCTCATCATGAGGCGGGCAAATGGGAGCACGTGATCAGCCCCGCCGTCGAACGAGCAATCGCCGATCAACTGGACGATCCGACCACCTGCCCGCACGGCAACCCGATCCCAGGATCTGGCTACGTCGAGCCCAAGCTCGAAGCTCTCTCGACGGTTGCCACCGGCTCATCGGCCACCGTCACTCGGATTCCCGAAGAGCTCGAGTTCACACCAGGCCTTCTCGAGTTCCTCGAGTCCAATGAGATCAAGCCCGGGGTTGCGGCCAAGGTCATCGCCTCGTCGCCCGACGGCACCACGACCGTGGATGTCGGCGGCACGATCGTCGGCCTCAGCGCCTTCACGGCCGAGCGCATCCTCGTCACGATCTAACGCAGCGAGCGTCTAGCCGAGGACCGAGTTCGAGGTACTGCTCTTCTCTCGCAAGCGCGAGAACGCACCCAAGTTGATGGTCTCACCGGTGAGGTCGCCGGTGACCTGGACGGGATCGACGTCGTGGTCCTGGCCCGCGGCAGCAGCGTCGACCAATGCTGCCATGAACGTGCCGACCATCGTCGCATTCTTGAACTGGTTGCCACTCGTGCCGCACGCCATGAAGAAGCCCGCGAGGCTCGTCTTGTCGTACAGCGGGGCCCAGTCATCGCTGGCGTCGTAGAGGTCGGCGAGACCGACCGGAGCGAGCGGGATGCGTAGCTCGGGAAGCCGGCGGGCCGTGCGGAGAACCTGCGCCTCGAAGAGTTCGGGGGTCGGCACCGGATTGAAGTCGGTGTGATCGTCAACCCAATGCAGTTCGTCGCACTCGGGTTCGGTGCTACCGATCAACACGGTGCCGCCGAGACCCGGGCGGAAGTAGACGCCAACACCGGGATCGCTCACGAGGGAGCCGGCTTCGGGCGTCCAGTTCTCCGGCGCTTCCACCACGTGCACTTCCTGCCGCAGCGGCCGGCTCTTGACGCGCATCTCCTCAGCCACACCGGCCATCTCGTTGAGGTGGGCCGCCGCTGGCCCACCAACGTTGATGACCACAGGCGCATCGATGGCCTCGCCTGAACTCAACGTGATTCCTTGCACACTCCCACCGGAGCGACGAATCTCTGTCACCCTCGAGCGCAGCTGCACCCTCGCTCCGTGCTGTCGGGCGGCGTACATGAAGTTCTGAGCCGCACGCATCGGATCATCGATGAACCCACCTTCCGGCGTGTAGTAGCCAGCGATGTCCTTGGCAGGCTCGTCAGCGAAGAGTGGATCATCCACCGGACGGGGTGGATAGAAGTCGCCCTTGTCCAGGGCGGGCAGCCGTTCCTGGATCTCCTGACCGGAAAGATCCTCGTACGGGATCCCAAAGCGGCCGAACATCTCCGTCACCTGAGGACGATTGTCATTCGGCGTATCGAGAGCCAGGCAACCGGTCTCGACGTAGCGCACCATGCCGTCAGGGTCCACGAAACCCAGATGGTCGGCGAAGCGCTTCCACCGATGGCCGGCCTCCCACGCCGTGAGAATCGAATCAGGAGTCGAGTAGTTGAAGCGAATGACGGCAGAGGACGAGCTCGTCGACCCAGACCCGACCGCCTCACCTGCGTCGACGCAGAGCACGGAGCGTCCACCGCGAGCAAGCTCCAGCGAGACCGAGGCACCCATGACACCGGCACCAATCACGATCGCGTCGTAGGACGGCACCACATCTGGCAAAGACATGCGGAGAAGGTAGTCCGATGGGGCCACCGGGCAGAACCTGTTGTGCCCGGCGAGAACGTCAGGGCTGGTCGAGGAGGTGGATCAGTTCGCCGATCGAGTGCTGGTCCTCGAGCGGGTGCCGCAGCGGTCGGTCTTCGACGATCTCGTAACGATTGCGACGACCGACCTTCTCGTGCCGGAGATAGCCGGCCTGTTCGAGTTCATGAACGATGCGCTGCACTGCGCCGACAGTGAGACCGACGGCTTCAGCGATGTCGCGCTGGCGAATTTCGGCGTTGCGGCTGATGGCAATCAGCACGTGAGCGTGATTGGTGAGAAAGGTCCACGAGGACGAAATCGACTTGGCTTCACTCAACGCCATATCTGCATCATACGTTTTCGGTCGGGTGGTTCGCGTTGACGGTAACTCGTTGAGGGCGTTCGGCTGTGTGCGATCGCGGTTCGGGCCAACGACGCCGAGCCCACCCCGGGACGTGGGGTGGGCTCCAGCGACCTGATCAACTGCAGGTGAACGGGAGACCATTCGAGAGGCGTTTGATCAGCGTTCCAGAAACAAGGCTCGGCAGCGGGCGCTCAGCCTGCGACCATCTCCCGATCGGAACCAGAAGAGGTCGAGCCCGTCGAAGCCGGCTCGCCCCACATGCGTTCGAGGGCATCGAGTTGCGTTCGACATTGCTCGGCCAGAGCTCCATCGCTGGGTCGAAACAAGCCGGATGCCGCTCGGATGGAGAGGCGTTCGATGGCCAGGTCGAGTTCGGCCAGTTCGGTCAGAAGGTCCTGGCGTTCTCGACCGGCAACACCCAGGTCCAGCGTCCAGAGACGGCGGGCCCGGGAGGTCAGTCCGGCGAGGCCTTGTGCGGATGGAACGTGTGCGGTCGGGCGGTTGAGCGTTTTCATGATCGCACCTCCTTGCCGACAGCTTAGAACGAACACACCTATTTGAAAAGAGGTTTCTGTTCAGGCGTTTCTTGCTGCCGTTTTTCGGTCGGACCAGTATCCTCTGGGCAATGTTCTCGTCGTCTGCGTTCTGGGTCATCGGTGTGGCCCATGTGCTTGGCATCGCGGGGGCTGCGATGTTGGGTCAGCGTTCCATTCGTCGTGGTCTTGCCGTGGGCGCGCTTGCCCCGGCGGTAGCGGCTCTTTGGGCGATCGGCCGACTCCTTCAAGACGATGCCGCCAACGATCCGATCGTCTCTGAACTGACCTGGGTGAGCGGCCTCGACCTCTCGCTGCGCTTCCAGCTCGACGCCCTCGCCACGATGATGACCGTCCTCGTCTCCGGTATCGGCGCGATGGTCTTCGTCTACGCCATCGGCTACTTCGGACCCAAGGCGAAAGGCGGCGGCCGATTCAGCGCCTCGCTCCTCGCCTTCTCCACCTCGATGCTCGGTTTGGTGTGGGCAGACTCGGTCTGGACGCTGTTCATCTTCTGGGAGCTGACGTCGGTCACCTCCTTCCTGCTCGTGGGCCACAAGAACACCGATGGAGCCGTTCTCGCCGCCGCACGACGAGCCCTGATGATCACCGGTGGCGGTGGCCTTGCCCTTCTCGCCGGCCTCCTGGTTCTGGCTCGCGAGTCCGGCACCACCGTGCTGTCCGATCTCGGTCCTGTGGCTGGCACGCCCGCGGTCTGGGCTGCTGTGCTGATCCTGCTCGGCGCAGCAACCAAGTCGGCCCAGCTCCCCTTCCACGTCTGGCTACCCGGCGCCATGGCCGCCCCTACACCCGTCAGTGCCTACCTTCACTCCGCCACCATGGTGAAGGCGGGCGTGCTACTCGTCGCGGTTGTTGGTTCGAGCTTCGCCGACGTGACAACGTGGAAGGCCCTCGGCATGGCCTTCGGCACGGCGTCCATGATCTGGGGAGCCGTCGGAGCGCTCCGGCACCGAGACGCCAAGCTCATCCTCGCTTGGGGCACCATCTCTCAGCTCGGCCTGCTGATCACCCTGCTCTCCATCGGTACCGGAAAGGCCATCTTCGCCGGCATCTCCCTCTTGTTCGCACACGCCTTGTTCAAGGCTGCGCTCTTCCTCGTGGTCGGCGAGATCGACATCCGCACCGGAACCCGCGAGATCGACGAACTCCACGGGCTTGCCCGCTCCATGCCGATCACCTTTGGCGTGGCCGTCCTCGCCGGACTCTCAATGGCGGGCGTGCCACCTTTGCTCGGCTTCACCGCTAAAGAGGCGGCCATCGAAGCCGTTCTCGGCACTTCAGGCTGGGAGCGCTGGCCAGCCTTGATCGGCGTCATCGGCGGCGCAGTCCTCACCGTCGCCTACACCCTGCGCTTCCTCCTCACGGTCTTCGGCTCAACCCCAGCACCACACGCGGATCTTCGAGACGACGATGCACCTGCGGTCGCCGACACACGAGTAGCTCCCCGTCGGCTCGCCATGACCGTCCCGGCCGTGATCCTGAGCGGCCTCGGACTCCTTGGCTACATCTTCATCGGTGCTGTCAACAGCATCGTGGGCCCCGCCGCCACCGAACTCAACGAGAAGTCCTCGGTCTACGAGCTCATTGCCTGGCCTGGGATCAAGCTCGCCTTCGTCATCTCGATGTTGGTGGTGGCCAGCGGCGCCGTGCTCGGCGTGCTCGCTTCGCGTCACACGCAGGCCGCGCCACAGCCCCTCGGAGCCGACGGTGCCGATCGGTTCCTGGACGGCACGCTCCGCATGGCTCGCCACATCACCTATCGGGTGCAGCACGGCTCGCTCCCGGTGTACGTGGCCACGATGGGAGCCACAGCTGCTCTTGCCGCCTCGCCGTTCCTTTTCGCCCTCGAGGCGGATCACCTCGTGTTGTGGGACACACCGATTCAGGCCGTTCTCGCTCTCGGAGTGATCGGCGCTGCCATCATGGGCGCATTCGTGAACTCCCGGCTCGGAGCGGCGCTCACACTCGGTGCCGTGGGGCTCGGTGTTTCCGGACTGTTCGTCGTCCATGGCGCACCCGACCTCGTCCTCACCCAACTTCTTGTCGAGACCATCGTGGTCGTCGGCTTCGTCGTGGGCCTCGGCCACCTCGGCCAGCGCTTCCCCCGGTCGAGCAACATCTGGCGCAACGTGCGCCTCGGCGTCGCCGCACTCGGCGGGATCGCGGTGATGGCCGCACTCGCCGCCGCCAGCGCCAACCCCTCCGGTCAACCGCCAATCGCCGACGTGACTGAAGCGGCCGTGGAGATCGGCGGCGGCAACAACGTCGTCAACGTGGTTCTTACTGACGTGCGAGGTCTCGACACGCTCGGCGAGGTCGTCGTCTTGGCCACCGTCGCCCTCGGCATCCTCGCTCTGGCCAACGCTCGCGTGAGCGGCCCCTCTGACACCTCCGGCGGTTCCGCCGAATCGAATGGTGTGGCCTCCGACCCGAAGGGGGTGACCACATGATCGCTCCAAGCTCGCCCATGGTGCGCACCGGCATTCAAGTGGCGACGCCGCTTGCCGTAGTCGTCGGGATCTATCTCTTGTTCGCTGGCCACAACAACCCTGGCGGCGGCTTCGCCGCCGGGCTCGTGTTCGGCGCCATCGTCGTGCTTCGTTCCGTCGCTGACATTCAGCAGCCAAGTCGAGCCCGCGAGCTGATGGCGTTCGGCGTTCTGCTCGTCGTGATCGTGGCCGCTGCACCCCTGCTCTGGGGTGACCTCGTTCTCGATCAGGCAGTCGTTTCCACGAAGGTCCCACTCCTGGGCAAAGTGAAGTCTGGCTCTGCCCTGCCCTTTGACATCGGCGTGACGGCGATCGTCGTCGGACTCGTGATGTCCCTGCTCGACGGACTCGGACAGACCGGGCGAGGAACTGATCTCGATGCCAGCGACGATCGAACGGAGGTGGCGGCATGAGCGTCGCCTTGCTTCTCGCCATCGGCGGTCTGACCAGTGTCGGGCTCTACCTCATCACAGCTCGATCGCTCAGCCGCATCATCCTCGGCTTCTCCCTCCTCGGTCACGCCGCGGTGCTTGGGCTGCTCACCGCCGGAGGGCCGCCCGGACCCGCCCCGATCGCCAACCAGCTCGATGGTGCAGCGAGCGCGAACCCCGTCCCCCAGGCTCTCGCCTTGACAGCGATCGTGATCTCCTTCGGCCTCACACTCTTCCTCCTTGCACTCGCCCGTCGCCAGCAGCTCCTCTCAGGCGAAGATCTCGTTGAGGACGATCTCGAAGATCGCCGGATCCGAGACGAAGAACCCGAAGCTGAGACCGACCAGGGCGCCGACGCCCACGGAACCAGCGCGGAGGACGACGATCGGTTCGCCTACGACCTCGAGGACGCGGATGTCGCCACGGGAACGGAGGCGGCATCTTGAGCACGCTCATCGCCTTGACGATCCTCGCACCATTGGCTGCCGCCAGCCTCGGCGTGCTTCTGCGCAACCGCGTGGTTTGGCGAGACATCGTCACGGTCATCGGCCTCTTCGCCTCGGCCGCCTCTTCGTTCATCATGCTCTTCACCGTTGCCGATCAGGGCAGCTATCGACTGCACGTTGGCGGCTGGTCACCAGAGCTCGGCATCGAGTTGGTGGCCGACCGGTTCGCCACGCTCGTCCTTCCCGTCGCCCTCTCGATCATCCTCGTGGTCGAGGTCTTTGCCATCGGCCAACGACGAACGGCCTGGGGTGCCAATCCTGAACTCACGGGTCCCCTGCTCGGCGTGCTCACCTCCGGTGTGTCGCTGGCGTTTCTCACCGGGGACCTTTTCACGCTCTTCGTGGCCTTCGAGCTCATTCTCGTTTCGAGCTACGTGCTACTCACCCATCAGGGCCAGCGAGAGCAGGTTCGCTCGGGCATGAGCTACGTGGTGATGAACCTGCTCGCGTCCACGCTCTTCCTCTTCGGATTGGCCTTCGTCTACGCCGCTGCAGGCACGGTGAACATGGGACTGTTGGCCGAGCGCATCCCAGAGCTCTCCGACGGTGTACGCCTCGGCCTCGGAGCGTGGTTCTTCGTCGTCTTCGGCACCAAGGCGGCGGTCTTCCCCCTCTTCTCTTGGTTGCCGGACTCCTACCCCACAGCGCCGACCACCATCACGGCGGTGTTCGCCGGGCTGCTGACCAAGGTCGGCATCTACGCCATGATCCGGTTCCACACGATCACCGAGATGGACGCCCTCGGACCGATCATGCTGGTGCTGGCTGGCATCACGATGGTCATCGGCGCCTTCGGCGCACTGGCCCAGAGCGACGTGAAACGCATTCTGTCGTTCCACGTGATCAGCCAGATCGGCTACATGCTCATGGGGCTCGGGCTCTTCTCCACCGCAGGCACCACGGGAGCCATTTTGTTCCTCGTGCATCACATGCCGGTGAAGACGGTGCTGTTCCTGGTCGGCGGTCTCATCGAGAACCACGAGGGCACGAGCTCGCTCGACCGGTCGGGCGGACTGGCGTCTCGCAAGCCACTGATCGCGGCGCTGTTCGCCGTCCCTGCGCTGAGCTTGGCCGGGCTGCCGCCCTTCTCCGGCTTCGTCGCCAAGTTCGCCGTGATTTCTGCCGGCATCCAGGCCGATGCGGTCGCCATCGTGGCCGTTGCCCTCATCGCCGGTGCGTTGACCTTGCTCTCGATGACGAAAATCTGGCTCGGTGTGTTCTGGGGTTCTGATGCTGATCAGTCCGACATCCTTCGCAGCCAGGCCGGCATTGTCAGCACGTCCGTGGCCAACCGGCGGGCCATGTTCGGAGCCACGGGCCTCGCAGTGGCTGGCACGCTGACGATCTCGCTCTTCGCCGGTGCCCTGTTCGACCTGAGCGAGAAGGCGGCGTTCGAGTTGCGAGGTGACACTCCGGCCGTCATCGACGGTGCGGAAGACGCCAGTGCGATCAACAACGGGGGCCAGCCATGATGGGCTTCTTCACCGTTCGCCGCCTCGCCACCATCGTGGCGCTGACCGCCGCCTGGGTCGGGCTGTGGGGCACCATCTCCTTCGCCAATGTGGCCGCTGGCATCGTCGTGGCGACTGTGGTCGTGTTCTCCGGACTGGGCACCTCCGGTCAGGGCTCGGTGCGCATCGTTCCGTTGCTGCAGTTCCTCAAGCTGGTGACGATCGATCTCGTGCAATCGACCGTTGGTGTTGCTCGGGAGATCCTGACCCCGACCGACTACACCGAGGAAGGCATCATCGCCGTCCCGGTCCCCTCGCACAGCAAGAACCACCTTCTGTTGCTGACGATCGCCATCACGCTCACGCCGGGTACCGCCGTGGTCGACGCCGATCCTGACACCGGGACGCTCTATCTCCATCTCCTTCACCTTGAGCGGCGCAACGAAACCGTTGCCCACGTTGAGGCTCTGGCCGAGCTGGCCTGCGCGGCGCTACCGGTGGGCGATGACTTGAGTCACAACGACGGGACGGAGGTGTCGGCATGATCTTCAACCTCGCGATCGCTGGATTCACGCTTGCCGGTTTCTGTGGCGCCTACCGGTTGCTGATTGGGCCTGCCCTCGCCGACCGCATCATGGCGCTCGACGTCACGCTGATTTCGTTGATGGGAGCGATCACGGTTGACGCCGCCCGGCGTGAGGATCCAACGAATCTGATCATGTTGGTCGTGCTCGCCATCATCGGCTTCACCGCCACCGTGGCGGCCAGCCGATTCATCGAGGATCAGGCCCGAGAGGCCGAAGCGGAGGGAAGCAACACATGAGTATCGCCGCCCAGATCATCATGCTGATTGGCAGCGCCATCGCCGTGCTCGCTGGTGTGGGCTTGCTCCGGTTCGAGACCAGCTACGCCCGGCTTCACGCAGCGGGCAAGGCGAGCCCGGTGGCCTTCCTCATCACTGCGGTTGGCGCAGCGATGATTCTCGGTTGGCCGGCCATTGCACTCTTGGTGATAGCGGCCGCCGCCATGATCATCACCCTGCCGGTCGGCGTGCACTTGCTCTTCCGTGCCGTGCACCGCACCCCGACATCCCAGCGCCTCGACGTCGACGAACTCCGCCAAGCCACCAACACCCCCTAGCCCTCGCCCCTCACCCCTCACCCCTTGCCGAAATTTCGTGCCCAGCCCACCGTTCCGGTGGGCTGTCGCTGCGAGAAGTGGTCCGAGGTTGGCGGACGCTGCAGTTTCTCCCGACAACTCTGGCAACGAAGGTCGCCGAGGGGAGACGGCGGCGGTGCGAGGAAGCGCTTACTCGAACGTGAAGCCTTGATCCCTGAGGTACTCCCGCATGTGCGGGCGACTTTCCTTGCCGAGGAGGGCGGACATGTCCTCGCTCCACACTCGATCGAGCTTTCCGCCTGTGCGCTCGGAGTAGTAGGCGCGCATCAGCTCGTCGTAGGCCCGGATGCCGTCGCGATCGTTGGTCTCGTCGTAGATCTCCTCCTTCAACGTGACCGAGAGCGGGAGCCGAGGCTTGAGGGCAGGGTCTTGGTCCGGCCAACCGATGCAGAGCCCGAAGAGGGGCATCACCTGCTCGGGGAGCTGGAGTAGCTCGGTCATTTGCGCGGGGTCGTTGCGGATGCCGCCGATGTAGCAAATGCCGAGGCCTTGCGACTCAGCGGCGACCACTGCGTTCTGGGCGGCAAGCGCGCAATCAGTGGTGGCGATGACGAAGTGTTCAGTCATCCCCGCACTGAACTCGCCTCCGGCCATCTCGCACGCCACTGCGGAGCGATGGAGATCAGCACACCAGACGAAGAACGCAGCCGCTGTTTCCACGTAGGTCTGCCCGCCAGCAAGCGTGGCGATCGCAGCCCGGGTCTCGGGGTTCCGAACTCGGATGACCGTGGTGCCCTGCAAGTTCGAGGACGTCGCCGCCGCCAGCCCGGCAGAGATGATCGACTCCACCATCTCGTCAGACACCGGCTCGTCGGTGAACTTGCGAATCGATCGGTGGCTCTTGAGCAGCGGGATGGCGTCCATCCGCTGATCGTACGCGCCCCTCCCCCAGACGCCCATCTCGCCCCTCCATGCGCCTGTCGCGTGTGAGTCCCCCGTGTGGGTGCCTGAATCGTGTGGGTCGTGTGGGTGCCTGACCCTCACCGCCACGCCCGCCCGAATCGTGTGGGTGCCTGACCCTCACCATCACACCCTCCCGAAATTGCCGCGTTCATATACCTCTGAGGTACGTGAACGCGGCAATTCGGAGAGGACGGGCGGCGAGGGCTAGCTTCAGCGCTATGTCTGACGCCCCCTCCCCTGCGATCACGGTCGACATCGGCGACGACCATGTCGCCACCGTCGAAATCTGCCGTCCGCCGAACAACTTCTTCTCGATGGAGGTCATCGGCGGCATCGCTGATGCGCTGCATGAGCTCGACGCGAACCCGCATGCCCGGAGCGCCATCCTCGTCGCGCAGGGCAAGCACTTCTGTGCTGGCGCCGACTTCGGGGGCTCCGCCGGTGGTCGCAGCTACACAACCGAAGAGCTGTACGCCGCGGCGGTCCGTATCTTCCGAGCCGAGACGCCCTTCGTCGCCGCCATCCAGGGTGCCGCGATCGGTGGTGGCCTCGGATTGGCCCTGGCCGCCGACTTCCGAGTCATCACACCCGAAGCTCGCATGAGCGCCAACTTCGCTCGCCTCGGATTCCATCAGGGGTTCGGCCTGAGCGTCACGCTCCCTCGCCTTGTCGGCGAGCAGAAGGCGGCCGAGCTGCTCTACACGGGTCGCCGCATCAAGGGCGAGGAGGCAGCGGCAATCGGACTCGCTGATCGCATCGTTCCCACCGAGATGCTGCGCTCGAGTGCGCACGAGCTTGCCGTTGAGATCGCTCGGTCGGCGCCACTCGCTGTTCGCTCGATCCGACAAACACTTCGAGGCGACCTAGCTGACCGAGTGCAGGCCGCCACTTCTCACGAACTGATCGAGCAGACTCGCCTTCAGAAGACGGCCGATTTCGCAGAGGGCACGCGAGCGATGGGCGAGCGGAGGCTGCCGGACTTCACCGGGAACTGAGGCTGCGGTGCCTCCGCTCTCGCAACACACGCCCCGTCGCCCGAACAACGAAGGAAGATGATCGTGGCCGTCACCGAAACCGACATCGAAAACGCAACGCTCGAGTGGTTTCACGGCGCCTGGGATCCCGAGCTCTCGCTGCTCGAGTGGCGTGAGCGCCTGGTCGACTCTGGATGGGCCGCGCCGTCATGGACAACTGAGTGGTTCGGCCAGGGCCTGCCGGCATGGACGGATCGAGTCGCCCACACCGCTATCCGACAGGCCGGTGGCGTGGCCATGCCGCTCGGTGGAGGCGTCGGCCTAGCGGCCCCCACGATGTACGACCACGCCGCCGATTCGGTGAAGGCCAAATACTTGCGACGCACGCTCACTGGCGAACTGACCTGGTGCCAGTTGTTCAGCGAGCCCGGTGCTGGATCGGATCTCGCCGGTCTGCAAGCCACCGCGGTTCGAGACGGCGACGAGTGGATCGTGAACGGGCAGAAGGTGTGGAACACCTCGGCCGATCATGCCGACATGGCCATTCTCGTGGCTCGCTCGGATTGGGACGCTCCCAAGCACAAGGGCCTCACCTATTTCCTGCTGGACATGCGACAGCCCGGGGTTGAGGCTCGACCCATTCGCCAGATGAACGATCACGCGTCCTTCAACGAAGTCTTCCTCACGGACGCCCGCATCCCTCATGAGAACGTGGTGGGCGAGGTCGGCGGTGGTTGGGCAGTGGCGCGAGGAACACTCGCCCACGAACGTTCCTATGCCAGCAACCGTTCGGTCTCCTTCGCCCGCAGTGCGACTGGCAGGGTGGTGGAAGAAGCTCGAATCGAGGCTGCGGAGTACAACAAGACGTACGAGTGGTATCCCCAGCGCGCTGGCCGTATCGACTTGCTCGTGGAGCGCGCTCAGGCTGCGGGCAAGGCGCACGACCCTGTGATTCGCCAGGAGATGATGAAGGTCATTGCGCTTCACCGAACCGCGGAGTGGACGGCAGGCCGAGCGAAGGCCGCTCGCGATCTCGGCCGACCGCCCGGCTCGGAAGGCTCGATCGGCAAGCTCGCGCTTTCGGAGGTGGCGCGTCGTTGCAATCACGTGCACTCCATGATCTCCGGAGCGAACGGCATGCTGAAAGCAACCGATGATCCGCTCGACGCTGTGGTGGCCGAGGTTCTCGTCTCCACACCGGGCCAGTCCATCGCTGGCGGGACCGACGAGATTCAGCACAACATCATCGGTGAGAACGTTCTCGGGCTACCTCGCGAACCCGCGCCAGATCGAGGGCTGCCGTTCCGAGAGGTCGGCCGTTCGAAGGTCGACACGAAGTCGGCCTAGTCTGCGGCGATGACCCCAGACGTTTCCGTTTCACGAGATATCGCGGCCTCTCCCGCCGCCGTTTTCGCCGCCTTGACCGACATTTCTCGCATGGGCGAGTGGTCGCCGGAGAACTACCTCTGCGAGTGGAACGAGGGATTCGATGCTCCGGCAGTGGGAGCGATGTACACCGGGCACAACCGCAACGGCGACAAGGAGTGGAAGACGGAGTCGCGAATCACCGAGCTCGTCGAGAACGAGCGGTTCTACTTCGACTGCATCGTTCGAGACTTTGTGTTCTCCAAGTGGGGCTACGACATCGAGGCCACCGACAAGGGGTGTCGGGTCACCGAGCACACGCAGGATCTTCGGCCCGAGGCTGCGCTCGAACGCAGCGCGCAGATCTCCGGCGTGGCCGACCGCCCTTCGCACAACCGAGCGGGCATGGAAGCGACGCTCGAACGCTTGGCCAACGCTCTGGAGTAGCGGTGGTCGACTCGGGCTCGTCTCGAGACTGCGGCGGCAACCTGCGTTGGCGACGAATCGCCTCGCGGACAAAACCCACGTCGTCTGAAATCGCAGCGCGAGCCGACCTTCTCGCCGTTCCTTCAGCGCCAGCCCACCGGAACGGTGGGCTGGGCACGAAATTTCAGCGCAGGCACCGACCTGCTCTCGGATAGACCGGGGCGGGGCTCAGGTTCGGGGCTTCGGGCTTCGGGCTCCGGGCTTCGGGCTGTGGGTAAAACGATTCGCTGGGCTGATCGAGATCGCTAGGCCATTTTGGTGGCGGCGGCTTCGTGGAGGCCGAGGTCGGCGATGGACTTCTCTCGCATCTCGACCTTGCGGATCTTGCCCGTCACCGTCATGGGGAATTCCGACACGAACGAGACGTACCGCGGCACCTTAAAGTGTGCGATCTTGCCCCGGCAGAACTCCTTGAGCTCGTCTTCATCCATGGACTCACCGGGTGCCAGTTGCACCCAGGCCATGATCTGCTCGCCGTACTTGAGGTCGGGCACTCCAATCACCTGGGCATCCGCAATCTTGGGATTGGTGTAGAGAAACTCTTCGATCTCTCGGGGATAGATGTTCTCGCCACCCCGAATGATCAGGTCCTTGATGCGGCCAACAATGTTGACGTAACCGTCCTCGTCCATGGTCGCGAGATCACCTGAGTGCATCCAGCCGTCGACGTCGATGGCCTCGGCCGTCTTCTCCGCGTCGTTCCAGTAGCCGAGCATCACGTGGAAGCCACGCGTGCAGTACTCGCCATCCTCTCCCCGCTCCACCGTTTCGCCGGTCGCCGGGTCGACGATCTTGGCCTCCACGTGCGGAAGGACGCGCCCGACGGTGGTCACACGGTGCTCGACGGAGTCGGTGGTGCTGGTCTGTGTGGACACCGGCGAGGTCTCGGTCATGCCGTAGGCGATCGTGACCTGCGACATGTTCATCTTCTCGATGACGCTGCGCATGACCTCGATGGGGCAGGGTGAGCCAGCCATGATCCCGGTGCGCAGGTTGGACAAGTCGAACGACTCCAGGTCTTCGTGACCAAGCTCGGCCACGAACATGGTGGGCACGCCATAGAGCGATGTGCAGCGCTCGTCCTGCAGTGTTCGCAGCACGGCTTCAGGGTCGAAGCTGGGGCAGGGAATCACCATCGTCGAGCCGTACACGGAGCACGCCAGATTGCCCATCACCATGCCGAAGCAGTGGTAGAAGGGAACGGGGATGCAGACCCGGTCGGTCTCGTCGTAGTCGCAGGCCTGTCCGACGAGGAGCGCATCGTTGAGGATGCTGCGATGACTGAGGGTGGCGCCCTTCGGGAAGCCCGTGGTGCCCGAGGTGTACTGGATGTTGATGGCGTCATTCGGATCGAGTGTGGCTGCTCGCTCCCCGAGCTCGGCATCGCTGACGGACTGCCCGGCAGCGAGGAGCTCTGACCAGTCGTCGGTGTCGAAGTAGACGACGTCGGTGAGCTCGGGCGTGTTGTGACTCACCGACTCGACCATGTCTCGATACATCGAGGTGAGGTACTCAGTGCGAGTGACGAGCATGCGAGCGCCAGACTGGTTGAGTGCGTACTCCAGCTCACTCGTTCGGTAGGCAGGATTGATGTTGACTTGGATGGCACCGATGCGAGCCGTGGCGTACTGGATGTACGCCCACTCGGCGAAGTTCGGGCTCCACATGCCGACCCGGTCACCCTTCTCAATGCCGCGGGCCATCAAACCCTTGGCGACCTGGTCGACCGTCTCAACGAATTCGGCCCACGTCTGACGAATGCCTTGATGTGGAACGACGAAGGCTTCGCGGTCGGCGAAGCGTTCGGCCGTGGCCAACAAGTTGTCGCCAATGGTCTGTTCCAGCAGCGGTGTGTCGGTAGCGCCTTGGTCGATGGCAGCCGTCATGCGTCCTCCCGGAGACGTTGGTCTGTGCGTTGGTTTAGCACGGACCGCCCAGGGAGGAACAAGAGGCCCAGCGGTTCTACGCCGGTGGGTAGGCCGCGTCGAGCGCCTGGCGAATCTCAGCGATCAAAGCGGCTGCCTCCTCCACGGTGGCGCCGTCGAGGATGCGCCGCATCAAGGCCGATGCCACGATTACGCCATCGGACTCTTTCGCTGCGGTCACGGCCGTTTCACCATTGGAGATCCCGAAGCCAACGATGGCGGGAATATCGGTAACGGCCTTCACCCGTCGCGAGAGAACGGAGGCGGCGTCATCAACGCCGTCACGAGCACCGGTCGTGCCCATCGTGGAGACGACGTAGACGAAGCCCTTCGTCTGCTCGACGACCTGAGCAAGCCGTTCGTCGGTCGTGACCGGAGCGGCAAGCAGGACGTTCTCAATACCTGCCGCGTCAGCGGCAGCTCGCCAATCGTGGGCGTGCTCCATTGGCAGGTCGGGAAGGATCGTGCCCAGCCCGCCAGCGGCGACGAGGTCTGAGGCGAAGCGCTCGTGGCCATAGCGATAAACGAGGTTGTAGTGCGTCATCGCGATCAGCGGCACGCCGAACTGGCGCTGCTGCAACTCGCTCAAGGCACGGGCGGGTGTCATGCCCGCATCGAGGGCGACAACCGTTGCTTCCTGGATGGTGGTGCCGTCGATGGCTGGATCGGAGAAGGGGATGCCGATCTCGAGGGCATCGGCGCCAGCGTCGATGACGGCGTCGACCAGCTCGAGCCAATCCGGGCAAACGCCGGCGGTGATGTACGGCATGAGGAGGCGGCTGCCGGTGGCGCGCTTCTCCGTGAGGTACTGCTGAAGGGATGCGGCCGTTGTCGGGTGGTCGGTTGCAGTGCTCATCGCTCGAGGATCTCCTGTACCTGCTGTACGTCTTTGTCGCCTCGGCCGGACATGTTGACCAGCACGGTTTGTCCTTGCAGTTCTTCCTTCGCCTTCACGACCCAAGCGATGGCGTGAGCGGATTCGAGGGCGGGGATGATGCCCTCGGTGCGGCTCAGCAGTTGGAAGGACTCGAGTACTTCTTCGTCGGTCACCGGGTAGTACTCGGCCCGCTTGGTCAGGGCGAGGTGTGAATGCTCGGGGCCGAGGCCGGGGTAGTCGAGCCCGGCCGAAATGGACTCGGCTTCGAGAATCTGACCGACCTCATCCTGCATGAAGTACGACTTCATGCCGTGCACGATGGCGGGCACGCCTCGACCGGCAGCAGCGCCACCAGCGGGCTCGGCACCAACGAGACGCACGCTCTCATCATCAGCGAAGCCCGCGAACAGACCTGCGGCGTTGGAGCCGCCTCCCACGCAAGCCACTGCGACATCCGGCAGGCCGCCGGTGAGGTCTTGCACTTGCTGGCGAGCTTCGGTGCCGATGATCTCGTGGAAGGTGCGAACCATCCACGGGTACGGGTGCGGGCCCATCACCGAGCCAAGGCAGTAATGCGTGTCGCCGACCTCGGAAACCCACGCCCGCATGGCCTCGTTCACCGCGTCCTTGAGGGTACGACTGCCAGACATCGCCGGGATGACTTCAGCGCCGAGCAGACGCATGCGGAACACGTTGAGCTCTTGGCGCTTCATGTCGACCTCGCCCATGTAGACCGTGCAGCTCATACCAAGAAGTGCGGCGGCGGTCGCCGTGGCGACACCGTGCTGACCGGCGCCGGTCTCGGCAATCATGCGGGTCTTGCCCATGCGCTTGGCCAGAAGGGCCTGCCCGAGCACGTTGTTGATCTTGTGGCTGCCGGTGTGGTTCAGGTCTTCTCGCTTGAGCAGCAGGCGGAGGCCGAGTTGCTCGGAAAGGTTGCCGCACTCTGTGGTCGGCGACGGTCGACCGCCGTAGGTGTTGAGGATGTGGAGGAAGTCCTGGCGGAACTGCGTGTCAGCCCAGGCGTCGATGAACGCAGTCTCGACCTCCTGGCAAGCGCCCATGAGCGGCTCGCCCACGTAGCGACCGCCGAACTCGCCGAAGAAGCCGAGCTCGTCGGGCGCACCCATCTGATTCGGTGACGCCACCGGTGCTGTCGTCATGCACTTGTCTCCATGTTCTGGACACGACTCACCCTCGAGGTAAGTCTTCTAGAACTCTAGAATACAACGCCGACAGCTCGTCGCAACCGAATTCGATGAAGCCTCAACGAAGCCAAACACTTCGAACGATCGCTTGGTGTCCAAGCGGCATGCCGGATGCTCCTGCGTCCCACACCGAGTCTTCGGCGATGTCCACTTCGAACGGAGCGTCGCACGTGTTCCTCGATGGGCTCTGGCCGGCTCCCAGCCCGTATTCCCACTTCGAACAGCCCAGACGGCTGGCCCAGGTCTCGGCCAGGGTCCGCCCATCCGCGGTATCCGAGACGAGCAACACGACAGGCCTGGCGACAGAGCAGTCACTCGGAAGATCGGGCGCCGACATGGGATCAATAACCACGAACGCTGCCACTGGTTGGAACCGATCGCACAATGCGCCGTGTGCTCGGTTCATTTCCTCGAGCACGTGCACGACCGGTTCGGAGCACCGGATGCGTTCCCACGGACCCTCAGCAACTCCGAGCGGAGCGAACACAAAGCGGCGAGCAATCTCGCTGGTGTCCAACCCCTGGCGCTCTGCCAACTCCTCCCACGAATCGGCCGGCCCGACGCTGAGCACCGTGAAGTCGCGATCAGGTCCGGGGCCAATCGACCGGATGCCTACACCTGTGGTGACGTTGGACTGGTTGACCAGGGGGGCGCTGACCGTGATGCGCGAACACACGTCTGCGGGGGGTACGCCCTCGCCTCGTGCGAGTTGTTCTGTCGATGGGGGCGAGGGCTGCACGGGCACCGGGAGCGTCGTGGTGTTGATGGGGTCGGCGGGGACGAGATCGACTGAGTCGTCGCTGCCGCGAATGAGGAGCGTCGAGAGAACGCCCACGACCACGAGGAGGACGGCGGCGGTCGCGAGGCCCGAACGCGGGCGGCGAAGTGGAATCACCGGGGTCAGCGAGCGAGCGACGGGAACATCGGTTCGGAGGTTGGCCCGCAGGGCCTCTCGGTGCGGATCGTTTCGTGGGAGGTCGGCTGCGATCTGGGCCAGCTCCTCCCGCAACTGTGGCGCCTCCGGCCACTCGGATTCGGTCGTATCGGTCATTCGCCCAGCTCCTTCCGTAGCGCGGCGAGCCCGCGGTGGACCAGTGACTTGGCCGTGCCAACTGGGCAGTCAAGAGTTTCGGCAATCTGCTGTGAGCTGTACCCGCCGAAGTACGCCATGATCAGCGCGACCCGCTGCCGCTCTGAAAGGCGCTCCAGCGCATCGGTGAGAAAGTGATGTTCATCGGTGGCCACCAACCGGCCATCGACCGCAGACAACTCCAGCCCCGGGCGCCTCTGCTCCCGGCCCATTCGTTGACGTGCTCCGTTCACCACACAGGTGCGGAGGTACCCGCCAGGGTTCACGAGCCGGCTCCACCTCGCCTGCACATCGGCGAAGGCGTCTTGCACAACCTCCTCCGCATCCTCGGCGCTTCGAAGCATCACGTACGCCAAGCGCACCATCGGCTCATACTCCCGATCGAACAGCGCAACGAGCGCCGACGGCGTCACCGCCTGCTGAGCTGATGGCGAGACCTGCATCTCTCAGCGACCAAGAGCGTCA
>CALKTH010000076.1 GCA_937997485.1 uncultured Acidimicrobiales bacterium
CGTTCATGGAACCGCACCCAGGAGTCGGCTACGACGAGGTGCCGTGGTATCGCAAGACCTGGTTCTTCATGGTCTTGCTCTTCACCATCTGGCCGCTGACGCTCTTCATCGTTCTGTCCGGAGACTTCTACCAGAAGGCCAACAAGAAGCAGCGCAAGGTGGACGACGCCGAGGTGTGGCGATCCACTGGCAGCGGCAGGTTCGTGATGGTCCTGTGCGCCATCTTGCTGGGAGCAATGGCCTCGATCCAGTACGTGGCGGCGTTCAACAATCGCGAAGCAGCCCAGGCGAGAAGTCGGTTCCCCGCTACCGCATCGGCAGCGGAGCTACCGGAACCAACGACGACAACAACCGAGGCGGTCGAGACCACCCTGCCCCCAACGACGCTGCCTGCGGAGAGCGACGGCGTGCCGGAGTCTCTTGATGAACTGCGCGGATATGGAACCGAGGGCTTCACCGGGCGAGACCCCATCGCAGCCCTTGCTCTCCTGGGCCAAGAAGGACAACTCTTTCCCATTGCGGGCGAGCCTCTCATGCGCAGCTTCGGTGTCAGTGCGAAACGCCCCGGTTCGGGCCTTCTCACCAACACAGTCTCCGTCTGGTACCTCACCGACCTCTCCGTCGGGGACGCCGCCGCTGTCTATCGGGCCGAGACTCCCGCCTTCGGCATTCCGTTCGACGAGGAATCATCCGAGCCGAACGACTTTGGAACCCTGGTTGAACTGAGCTACGGCGGATCTGGGATCGAGTACGAGGATCCCGACATTCGATTCGCGCGGACATCCATTGACATTCTCGACACCGAAGATGGTGTGCTCGTTCGTGTGCGGGCAACGATCTCTCGAGGCGAGCGCAACCTAATGGACGGTTCGCTCCTCCAACAGCTGACGACACTGATGCCGACAGCCGAGGGCTACGCGATCGGCGGTGCGAGCATCGACTTCCGCACCATCAACCCGGAAGCCACGACCCCGGACTTCTCGATCTACTCCGACACCGAATGGGTGACGGAAGCCGTCTTCGTCGAAAAGGCCGAGACCGAACGCATTGCGGAGATCGCCACCTCAGGTGGGCTTTGGGTTGTAGGCCGCACTTCCGATGCGGGCTCGTACCTCGACCGGTTGGACGGTATCGACGGCGAGCTCGTCGTCACGACGAGCAGCCGCTCCTCGGGCACGACCGTCCGCACTTCGATTCGATCCTGAGCACCGGGAATTGTGAGCCGGCGTTTGTGAGCCCGCTACTTGTGCCTCGACCGGCCGCTCACCAGGAGCGGACGTGCAGCGGCTGTTCCGCAGCGATCAACGCCTCGGCCACTCGACCGAGATCCTTCGTGTCCGATGTGAGAACAAAGCCGCCTGCCTGAGCTGCCTGCACGGCGAGATCCACGTCGACCACATCCGTATGGTCAGCGGCGGCGGCGATTCGCCCGACCAGTCGCGGATCTCCGAACGATGCTTGTCCGCGAATGACGCCGGCGTTCAATAGTCGATCCAAGTTCTGCGTCTCCGAACGAAGGACCTGAGCGAGAACAGCATTGGTCGTCCGGAACTCCCGACGCTCCTCCATCTCAACAGCAACGGCGAGGAGTGCCATGGCCCGCTTGTCTCGGCGCGAGATCGAGATCAATGGGCCGGCATCGAGCATCAAGATCACACCGCAGATCCTTCGTCGTTCGAGGAGAGCACTCGGCGTGCCCAGGCCAGATCATCCGAGTCGAGCGGACCGTGCTCTTCCACCCACGCGTCGACCTCGGCCCGAATCACTCGCCGTTGCTGTCGCCACCGCGCGGCTTCGACGATCGCCTGGTTGATCGCGTCCGTGGTCGTGAGGCCATCCGTGGCCAGTTCGGTCAAGGCTTCGCGCACTTCGGGTGTGGGTCGGAAGGTGAGCGGTCGACTCGACATGGCAGCAGCGTAGCTCGACTGTCTTACGCTCGTCATACAGTGGGACAGAAGCGTTCGCCGACGATCCGCTCGACCTCGTTCATGTCGACCGAGCGCTCGCCCCATGGGCCGGACCCGGCGTCGAGCGTCAACACCGAGAAGCCAGTCTCATCGGTGATGATGCCAACGACATCGTCTGCCATCCATTGCACTTCTTCGAGCGCCTCCACCAACACGCCGTGGGAGGCGCCGAGGCAGATCATGGCGAGCCGCCTGGATCCCAGTCCCACCTCGCTCCATGCCTGGTCCTCCAGACGGAGCTCGAGATCTTCGAGACCGTCGAGTTCAGCATTCCCCGACCACAGGATCTCGCCGTCGGCGTCAAGCAAGAGCGCAATGTGCTTCTCGAGCCCGGCCATCCCGAGAGGCACAACGGCTGCGATCAGGTTCGTGAGGTTGGTGAACGGCGCGCTGAACGCCAGCCACTGCAACAGGTCCGACACATCAGCTGCACTGAGCGAGACCGATGCTGGCGAACGACTCGGAGACCCGGCGGATCGGGCGATGTGCTGATGATGGCGTCGGCGCTGGTGGCGACGGGACTTCGACTTCTTCGACATGGAACTCCTTGCGTGCCGTGATGAGGGGCAAGCCGAAGCTGCGAAGCCGGGAAACCGACGAACGATCGAAGGTAGCGACACCCCATCGGAAGCCGTCGGCCACAGTTCCGAATCATGCCGATTGGGGCGTTGTGAGCTCCCTTTCCGAGAGCAGGGTCCGTCGGCGAGCCGCTCAGTCGGCGTCTTGCGGCGCCTGCGCTTGAAGTGCGGTGGTCGTGCGCAGCTCGAGTTCGGGCAGGAACAGCGAGGCCACGATCATCACCGCCATAACGGGCAGCGAGGCAAGGAGGATGTCATTCGTCGCCGCCGCCACTGCTTCCTCCACCGCGAGACGGAGCGAGTCGGGCAGTGCCTGGATGTCTTCGGGCGTGGAGAGCAGGTCGCCAGTATCGACATCAGCATCGAGACCCCGGAGGTCGTTCGTGATCCGCCGCGTGAGCAACGCACCGAACACACCAACACCGAGGGTTTGCCCGAGCGTGCGGAAGAAGTTGACGGCGGCGGTTCCTGCGCCCAGGTCTGGCAGGGCAAGCGAGTTCTGGGTTGCCGTGGTCATGGTGGGGAACGCCATGCCGAGGGCGAGGCCCATCAGGGCAAGCCAGGGAATGGCGCTCGTGGCGTTGCTCTCGCGACCAAGGAAGGCGAGGGCCAGGATCGAAACGAACGTGAGCACCGGTGCGATCTGCACGATGCGTCGATAGCGACCAGTGCCCGTGGTCAACCGGCCGGCGAGGTAGGAGCCAGCGGTCACGAAGATGCTCATCGTGGCCAAGATCAGGCCGGCACGGGTGGGCGACTCGCCGAGCGAGACCTGGAAGAACAGGGGAAGGAACGCCAACATCCCCATCGCCGCCACGCCGAACACGGCGTTGCCCGTGATCATGATGCGGAACGTGGGATTGGAGAACAGCCGCATCGGCAGCAGCGGTTCGGGCGCACGCATCTCCCACAGCACGAATGCCACCGACCCGATGGCTGCCCACGCCAGGAGGGCAATCACCGGGGCTGATGTCCACGGCCGGTCCTCGCCGCCGATCGCCAGTCCGACGATGAGTGCTGTCACCGCGGTGACCAGGATGCCGGCTCCGACGATGTCGAGCTTGTGTTCTCTTGGCGGGAGGCGGAAGGTGAGGTGCTTCTGAATCACGGCAGAGGCCAAGAGCCCGAGCGGGATGTTGATGAAGAAGATCCAGCGCCAGGACGCGACCTCCACGAAGATGCCGCCGATGATCGGCCCGACGATCGCAGAGAACGTGAAGTTCATTGTGTAGTACGCCATGTATCGGCCGCGTTCTCGGGGCGAAAAGATGTCGCCAATCACGATGAAGCCCATGGCCATGAGCCCGCCACCGCCGATGCCTTGAACGCCGCGGGCGATCACGAGTTGGAGCATCGTTTGCGCCGCGCCAGCTGCGACCGAGGCAACAACGAAGAACGCCAGCGCCGCTTGGGTGAGAGCTCGGCGCCCGTAGAGATCGCTGAGCTTTCCGTAGAGCGGCGTGGCTGCCACCGAGCCCAAGAGATAGGCGGTGAGCACCCAGGGAAGCTGATCGATGCCTCCAAGATCACCGGCGATCGTGGGGAGCGCTGTGCTCACGGCGGTGCCATCGAGCGACGCGAGGAACGTTGAAACGAGCATGCCCCCGAAGATGAGGTGGGTCTGCCGCTGGGTGAGGCCAGTGTTGCTCTCGTTCCCGGCCGTCGTGGTCATGGCAGGACGCTAGGCCCCCTGGCGTCGGCGCCACCAGTTCGGACTGCGCCCGGCCGGCCAACGTGACCTCGATCACAGACACATTGGTGCAGCATCGCGATGCTTGAGCCACGGTCCGAACTGGCGACGTCGACCGCCATCTTCAGCGATCCTCGGAGCTCATCATGAGACGACATCTCAGCGCCTTCACGTCCGCCCTTTCTCCCATACACCTCGAGTTCAACGCTCCCAGTGCGTCGGCGGACACCACATCAAACGGCGGCGGCCGGCGACGCCAGCGTCCGCACGGAGCCGGGCGCATTGTTGTGCTTGTGCTCGCCGTGCTGTCCGCACTTGTTGTGTCG
>CALKTH010000077.1 GCA_937997485.1 uncultured Acidimicrobiales bacterium
GGGGCCTGTGGCCTGGATGTGGTGCCGGAGGGGCTGGCCGGAAACGGCGAAGTCCCGCTCGATGAGCGGGACTCCTTCGACGCTCCCAGGGTTGGGATCGAACCAACGACGACCGGATTCAAAGTCCGGCGTTCTGCCAACTGAACTACCTGGGAAGGTGCACTAGACGTTAGCGGGAACGTTGCGCAGCGCCGCCCACCCGGTAGCCTCACCAACCTCATGGGATCGCTCATTAAAAAGCGCCGCAAGCGTATGCGTAAGAAGAAGCACCGCAAGCTTCTGAAGCGCACGCGTGTGCAACGTCGCAACAAGAAGTAACGCTTTCGAGCGACTTCCATACCAAACCGAAGGAATCATCAGTTCGCTGGTGTGTCTGAACCGCCTCACTCGAAAGAGTTAGGCGGTTCTTGCGTTTTCGGACCCGTTCTCAGCGACTGAGCTCGTCGGGTTCCCAGCCAGCGGGCGTTGTGTTCACCACAATGCGCCCCGGTCCGGGATGGGCGCCGCGCACAAACCACGTCGAGCCGCTTCCTGCCAGCGTGGGACGGAGACCGGTCGATCCCCAGAGTTCGTCTCGCCAGCGCTCCAACTCGGGCGCCACGGCCAGCGCCGCCGGCTCGAGGTCGTTCTCGGTTGCCTCGTGTCGAGGGCCGCCGAGCTCATCCCACGCTTTGTACACCGCTGGCGTCGAACAGGGAATCGGCGGTGTCACGATCGTGAGCGTCTGGGGCTCAAACGGCAGCGGATCGAGAATCTCGCCAATGCCTCGAACACGAGCCCGGCCTCCAACCGCGCAGAACGCCACGTCGGCACCAATCGTCGCCGCAGCCTCGAGATCGTCGAAGCCCGCCCATCGCAGAACCGCACCGGCATCGGAGGAACCACCACCGAGCCCGGCTTGCGATGGGATCCGCTTGGTCAGGTGGACATCGGCAGCACGAGAAGCGAGGGCAAGCGCCTTGTTCACCAGGTTGCTGGGCCCGGTGGGAATGTCAGCGCCGCCACCCTCAACGGTGAGAGTTCCCAGCGAGTCGGTGGGAGTGATGGCAAGGGTGTCGAACAGGTCGAGTGTGACCATCTCGGCGTCGATGAGGTGGAATCCGTCGTCTCGCAGCCCGGTCATGCGGAGCGAGAGAGTGAGTTTTGCGGGAGCGGCGACAAGAACGGTGGCGTGGCCGGCGGAGTCAGTGGCGTTTGGCGTGGTCATGCGGCTCCGTCCGATTCAGTGATGTGGGCCACGGCGAGACGGCCCCAGGCTTCGACATCGAGTTGCTCGGCCCGGTCCGTCGGCGCCACGCCGGCGGCCTCGATCTGTTCCGAGCTGAGGTAGGCGGAGAGGCTTCGGCGCAGCATTTTGCGCCGTTGCCCAAATCCCGCACGCACCAGCGCCGAGACTCGCCCGAAGTCGGCTTCGACTCTCGGCGTCTCGTGGCGGTCGATGCGCACGAGCACCGACTCGACCTTCGGCTGGGGCAGGAACACTTGGGCGGGCACGGCCCCAACGACTCGGGCCCGACCCCAGTACGCGGTGAGCACCGACGGGATGCCGTAGATCTTCGAGCCGGGCTCGGCCGCCAGCCGCTCCCCCACTTCCCGCTGCACCATCACAAGCCATGAGGTCAGCCGGGGTTGTGCGGCGAGCAAGTCGAGCACGAGTGGGGTGGCCACGTTGTAGGGAAGATTGGCCACGACTCGCCACGTGTCGGATGCAGTCAGAGCGGCATCCCAGTCCAGCGTCATTGCGTCCTCGTTCAGGATCTCGACGTCGAGGCCATCAACGAGTTCCCGCAGCGGCGGCACGAGATACCGATCGATCTCGACTGCCAGGACCGAAGCACCCGCGTCGGCCAGCGCGATCGTGAGCGAGCCCAAGCCGGGGCCGATCTCCACGACGTGATCGCCAGCCTCCACCCCACCAAGGCGCACGATCTTGTCGATCATGCTCGGGTCGCACAGGAAGTTCTGGCCGAGGGCCCGGCTTGGCTCGAGTCCGTGCCGTTCCAGCGTCTCGGTGATCGTCGATCGCGTCAGCCGCACCGCAGAGGACGGGCTCGCCGAAGCAGGGTCGACGGGAGCAGCCTGCGGAGTTGATTCAGAAGGTTCGGACAAGAACCAGAACGCTAGGGCTTCGGTGGCAGGTAGCGACCACAGTGAGGCCACGGCTGCGGGCCCCGCTCACGCCAGAGTGCCAACGCCATGGCGTCCTGGTCCGCCGGCGAGGCGACGCTCGGCAAGACGCCAACAAGGTCAGTGCGACCGAGACGGGCGGCGAGGTCGTCCCACGTACCGGGCCAGAACTGGTAGGCACCGTGGTAGCGACCGGAGGGGTCAACCACGGTGTAGCGGTTCGTCGACTCGCAGTGCCGGAGCGCGTTCCACTGTTCCGCCGTGGGCTCAGAGGGAGCGGCTGCGGTGGTGGTTGGCGCCTCCGTCGTCGTCGGCTCGGTGACCGGAGGTTCGATCGTGGCCGGCGGTTCGGTGACGGGAGCAGCCGTGGTTGTTGGCGCTTCGGTCGTGATAGGAGCGGCCGTTGTTGGTGCCGCTGTCGTGGGGGCTGTCGTGGTCGGTGCTGCGGTCGTGGTGGGCGCTGCGGTAGTGGGCGTGGTTGACGGCTGGGTGGAGGAGTCGCCCTCGGATTCCTTCGACGAGGAGGGGGCAAGTGCCGAGGTCTTCGATGATTCGTCGGCCGACGTGGTGGCCTGATCCTCTGCCGGGAGGCTGGAGGTGGGCTCCGTCTCGGCGATGAGCGAGGCGGCCGCGCTCTCTCGAGCGCCCGCATCGAAGGGATCTTCGACCTCGACGGCGAGCTCGGACATCGTCGTTTCGGGCGCTCCGGTCGTGGATGTCACCAGCTCAGCGGAGACCTCGGCGGACTCGACCTGATCGCCCTCACCCTCGGCTCGGCCAGCGAGCAGGAGGGGGATGGCGAGCAGCGTCGCCAAAGTACAGACCACCAGACCAGGCAGGCTGACAATCGGACCTTCGCGACCGGAATCTCTGTCACTGAGGGAAGGCGGCGAGAAATCTCGATTCACCAGACCGAAACCGTAGAAGGTCCGTCATCAAACCGCAACGCAATGCCAGACCTCATGGGACAAGGTTGTACAGACGACTCCCGTTGACCCATGTCGCCTCTGCGACCTCCTCCACGCTGCGTCGCTGTGCCTCCGCAACCGCGGCACCGACCAAGGGGACAAGAGCGGGCCGATTGGGCTTGCCTCGATGCGGCACCGGCGTGAGATACGGAGAGTCGGTCTCGACAAGCACTCGATCGAGCGGCGTCAACGCCGCAGCGGCCCGGAGATCATCCGCAGTCTTGAACGTGACGATTCCGCTGAAGGAAAGAAAAGCGCCCAGCTCCAGGCATCTCTCAGCTTCGACGGGTCCACCGGTGAAGCAATGGAAGACCGTTCGTTCCGGCATGCCTTCGGTTTCGAGAATCTCGAAGGTGTCTTCCCAGGCGTCGCGCGTGTGGATCACCATGGCGAGGTCATGGGCATGAGCCAGCCGGATCTGCTCGGCGAACACGGTCTTCTGCACATCTCGTGGCGAGTGGTCATAGTGATAGTCGAGCCCACACTCCCCCACTGCCACGACCTGCTCGTGGGCAAGGAGAGCCTCCAAGCCTTCGATGCCGTCCTTGGCGTCGTGGGGGTGAATGCCAGCCGTTGCGTAGACATCGTCGAACTCGCTGGCCACCGCGATGGCGTGCTTGGAGTCTTCGAGCGTGCAACCGACGGTGAGCATGCGATGCACACCGGCCTCGTGCGCTTCGTCGCGAATGGCGTCGTTCTCCATGCGGAGCGACGTGAAGTGGCAGTGGTTATCGAACCAGCGAACGTCGGCGCCCATGATCAGTCCTCGACGGAAAGATCGATCTTGGTGAACAGCGGGGTGGGCTTCGCGAGAGGCCGGCCGACCTCGAGCTCCGGTCGCTCCCACGTTGGGGCTGGGCCGAAGATCTCGTCGAGCTTGCTGGCAGAGAACGGGAGGTACGGGGCGAAGAGGACCCGCACGCCGTTGACCGCACTGAGGGCGACCTCGAGCACGGCGATGCCCCGATCACGATCCGACTTCACCAGCTTCCAGGGCTCGAGCGCAGTGAGATAGGCGTTCACGGCCTGCGCCGCTGCCATAGCTGACCGCAGGCCAGCACGAAGCTCGACGGCATCGAGGTGCTCTGCCGCTTCGACGAACGCGGCATCCACCGTCGCGAGGATTTCGAGGTCCTCAGGAGTGCGCTCGGCAGGAGCGGGGATCGCTCCGTCGCAGTTCTTGTGCACCATCGACAGCACTCGGTTGACGAGGTTGCCCCACGTGGCGACGAGCTCCTCGTTCACCCGGCGAGCAATTTCCTCTTCGGAGATCTCGGTGTCTGCCTGCTCTGGGAACGACGCAGCGAGAGCGAAGCGAATGGCATCGGGTTCGAACAGTTCGAGTGCCTGGCCGATGGTGAGGCCAATGCCCCGGCTGGCCGAGGCCTTGCCACCCTTGAAGGTGACGTACTGGTTGGCCGGCACGTCGGTC
>CALKTH010000078.1 GCA_937997485.1 uncultured Acidimicrobiales bacterium
TGTCTTCATGATGTAAGTCCTCCCCAAGAGGTGGCTGGGCACGATTTGGCACACAGCCTGATGTCGATCAGAAAGGCTAGTGGCCGCCGGTTGAAAGTGTCCCCCGGACACGCGGTGTTCATGCGGCGCGCAGCCGGCCCCTGGTCGGTCAAGCGGAACCGTTTGCCAATCAGTAGCGTTGTGTCCACCATGAAGAACGGTGTGAAAACTGCAGTCCTCCTAACCCTGATGGCCGGCCTCATCATGGTCGCCGGATCCATTTTTGGCCGCGGTGGACTCACCATTGCCTTCGTCATCAGCATCGTGATGGTCGGTGGCTCGTACTTCTTCAGCGACAAGCTGGCGATCCGGAGTGCGAAGGCGGTCGAGGTCGATGAGACGCAGCTGCCGCAGTACTACTCGATCATGCGTGAGCTCACGCAGATTCAAGACATGCCGATGCCGAAGCTCTACGTCTCACCTGAGCAGCAGCCCAATGCCTTCGCCACCGGGCGCAACCCGCGGAACGCGGCCATTTGTGTGACCGAGGGTCTGCTCCGCACGCTCTCATGGGATGAGATCCGCGGTGTGCTGGCCCACGAGCTGGCCCACGTCGGGAACCGAGACATCCTGACTGGTTCGGTGGCTGCGGCCATCGCAACCACCATCAGCTACGCCGCCAACATGGCTATGTGGTCTGGCGCTTTCGGCGGTCGCCGCCGAGAACAGAACAATGGCAACCCCATCATTCTTCTGGCGTTCGCCTTCCTCGCCCCGATGGCTGCGGGCTTGATCCAAACAGCGATCTCGCGAAGCCGAGAGTTCGAAGCCGATCGCACGGCTGCTCGGATGCTCAACGATGGCGAGCCGCTGGCTCGTGCACTCGAGAAGCTCCACGGCTACTCGCTGCAGATCGCATCGGACATCCCTCCGCCCCAGGCGAGCCACTACATCATCAACCCGCTGGCCAATCGCAAGGTCAGCTTCTCGAACCTCTTCTCCACACATCCCCCGGCCGAGGAGCGGATCAACCGCCTCCGAAGCCAAGAGTGGCGAGACCTCATCTAAGTCCGGTCAACCTCGGGTGGCACCGTTACTTGCTGCCAGAGCGACAAGTAACGGTGCCACGAGGGCTGGGGATTGGATGGCGAAGTCGTGACGCTGCTTGGAGCTGCGTGACGACGGAGGGTGATGCGGAGTACGCTCTCGGCGTTCTGAAGAGTGTTCTGAGGAATGGGCGCAGTGCAGGATTTTCGCGGATGGGGCAGTACGGCATATGGCGCGGTCGCCGCGGTCATTGTGCTGCTCACCGGCTGGTTGATCGTTCAATCTGATCCCCGCCCGGAAACGCGCCTGCGCCTGGCCGACGGTTCGGCCTGGCTCACCTCCACCACGGTCGGTCAGATCTCGCTGCACGACGGCGGCGACGCTGCGGTGGTCACGGCCCTCCCGATCGCTGCCGGCGGCGACCGTTTCCGGGCCGAGTCTTCGGGCCCCGACGTCCTGATCGTCAACGAAACCACCGGCGCCCTGGCTCGCGTCGAGGGCAACACGTGGTCGAGCGATCGGCCAGCGGTGAGCGTGGCCCCTCCGACCGAAGCGCTCGATGTCGTGATCGGCGCAGAAGGCTCCTGGCTCATTCGTCGAGGCTCGGTCTCGGTCCTCGACGTCGAGACCCTCAGCCGTGCCGCCGAGTACCCGTTGGGTGACCCGTACGACAGCTCGATCGTGGCCGCCGATGGTTCGCTCCTGATCTCCAGCTCTGATCCGAGCGTGCCGCTCCGGCGCTTCTTTACCGATGGCTCCACCGAAACGATCGAGGACGTTACCGGGGCTGCTCACTTCGTCCGGCTCGAGGACGGCATCGCTGCGTTCGATATCGATGGCCGCTCGGTCTGGATCGAAGGTCAGGGCACGGTGTGCGATCGCCTCGACGTCCTTCCGAACGACAACGTGCAGTTCGGCGGCAGCGACGATCACCTCGTGGTGGTCGGCGGCAGCGGCAGCGTGTTCATGTGGCGACCGTCGTCGACGGGTTGTCCGTCCGGCCGAGGCGCCACCTTCTTCACCATCGACGCCGGCCGCTTCGGTCCTCCCGAAGTCACGCAGGGTTGGGGCGTCATCCCCGTGCTCGACCGCGGTGAAGCGGTGATTGTCGACATCGACAACGGGCGGCTCATTGCTCAGGTACGGCTCGACACGATCGCTCGCGGCGCCGACTTCGAACTGCTGGGCGAGACCGGGGCCATCTGGTTCAACGATCCAACCACCGCCGCGGCCGGCCTGGTGCGACGAGACGGCACCGTCATCTTCAGCCCGAAGTATCAAGACGCAAGCGTGATCGGCAGCCTCGACCTGGGCGAAGACGGCGACGTCGGCTTCCGAGACGAGCCAAGCAACGCTCGCAACACCACAACCACCACTGCGCCGGAAGCAACCACAACCACCGCGCCCAACGCCACCACAACGACCACCGCGCCCGACGCCAGCTCCACGACCAGCTCCTCGTTGCTCGACAACAACAGCCGGGCGGAGATTCCGCTACAGCGCACAACAACCACCGCGCCACCCTCCACGCTGCCGTTGCCAACGATTCCCATCGTCACCGAGCCGCTCCCGCCACTCGGTCCCAGCGTGACCACACCATCGACGGTGCCAGGAAGCGGCACCGGCGGCTCCACCACGATCGATCCCGACACGACCGACACGACCGACACGACCGACACCACGGACACGACCGACACCACCGATCCGTCGAGCTCGAGCAGCACCGAAACGACCGATCCCTCAACGACGGATCCGACCACGACCGACCCCGACACCACCGGCACCTCGGTCGACACCACGGCGGGTACGACCAGCAGCACGGTCCCCGGCACAACGACCGAGGCCACCCCCGTCGTGCAAATCGGCGCGAGCTCCAACCAACCCACCGTGGGTGACAACGTGAGTTTCGAGGCCATCATCGTGTCCGGTGATCCCGTGAGCTTCACATGGAGCTTCGGGCCCGATCCCGGTGGCTCCTTCACGAATGGGTCCCAACAACTCAGCCGTATCTTCGAAGGCGCGGGACCGATCGTCGTCTCGGTCCAGGCATGTGATGACGCGGGGCGTTGCGGCTCGGCATCGGCCCAGATCACCGTCGCTCCTGAAGACGTGGCGGAGCCGTTGAACGTGAACTTCGACGTGGCGGGCGAGGCTCGAGTGGGCGCTGCGGTCGAGTTCCAGGGAGCGGCAACCGGCGAGCCTGAAACGTGGTCGTGGACCTTCGAGAACGCCAGCCCCGCCACCAGTGCTGAGCAGAACCCAGTGGTCACGTTCAACACATCGGGCCCACAGAACGTCGAAGTCACGGTTCGCCGGGGCAATGAATCGCGCACCGTCTCCAAGACCATCGACGTGCAACCCCGAACCACCGAGCCCCAGCCGTTTGTGCTCCGCTGTTCCCCTCGCCTGCTTGAGCAGGGCGGCACCGTGAGTTGCCTGATCGACGATTTCTCCACCGCCAGCTTCGACAACCTCCGCTGGTCCGTCGTAGCGGACAACGCTGCGGCCGTGGACCAATCGAGCCCCGGACCCGGGCGCCTCGATGTGCGCTATTCCGACCCCGGCGTGGTGAGCATCAGTGCGGCGGCGACCGACGTTGGTAGCGGTCAGGCGGTGGAAGCCAGCACAGTCGTCATCTTCTCTCCTCAGCCCATCCCCGGCCCAAAGCCGGACCTCTCCGGACCAACCCGGCTCGAGATCGGACAACAGGGAACCTTCACTGCATCGAACTCGGGCGGTGAAGTCACCGAGTATGTGTGGGCGGCCACTGGCGGCGTTTCCCCCGGCGTCGGCGCCACCTTCCAGCCCACGTGGAATGTGGCTGGCACCTACTTCGTGACGCTGTCTGCGCTCGGCCCCGGCGGAGCAGCAACCGTCAGCCAACAGGTCGTGGTGGAAGACCCCGAACCCGTGGAGACCGGGCCGATCATCATCTCGAACTTCTCCCTCACGTCATCGGGCACGTCGGTCACGGTCTCGTTCTCCACCGATGTGTGCTCCACGGCCAGCTGGGAGATCGCTGCACTCGACCTGAAGCAGCGCAGCGATGGCCGCGGCTCAGGAGATCCCGCTCGGTGTTCCCGAAGCCATGGCGGCACGTTCAACAATCTGCCGACGGGGCAAACCTTCAACGTCTCCGCTGCCGCCTTCACGGAGGACAACTCGCGGTCCATCGGATTCGCCAACGGCTTCGTGATTGTCGGGAACGGTGCCGTCGATCCGGGCGGCCCTGAAGAGCCGGGCACTCCCGTTCGGTTCACGACCGCTCCCTTCGTCTCGAGTCCGACACAGACCACCTTCGCCGTCGGCATGGGCACCAACGTGTGCTCGTCGTTGCTGGTTGAGAACCTCTCGAACGGCGATGTTCGTGGTTTCGGTGGCTGGCCGAACGTGACGACTGGTCTTTGCCAGACCACCCACAACGCCGTGATCGGTCTCACTCGCTGGGGCTTCACACCGCTCGAGCCGGGCACGACCTACACAATTCGGCTGACGGCCAAGGGGCCTGACGGCTCCACCGTCGTGGCCACGGTGAGCGGGACGACAAGCGCAGCGCCCACCACTGCACCACCAACAACGGCGCCTCCAACGACCGAACCCCCGACCACGGCGCCTCCAACCACTGAACCTCCAACCACGGAGCCCCCGACCACGGAGCCTCCGACGACGGAGCCCCCGACCACCGAGCCTCCAACCACGGAGGCACCAACCACGTCAGCCTCCTCAACCACGTCAGCCTCCTCAACCACCTCGACCGGGGGCGGCGACGATCCGGACGAGGCTGCGCCAACGAGTCCTACTGCGTCACAGACGGCCTCCCAGACCGCAGAAACCGGCCGAACGCCGGATCCGACGACTGCAGATGACACGAATCCAGCGGAATCGGGTGCGAACTGAGCCCCTAGACCTTCATGGGGGCTCTGGGGGATTCCCCGATGGTTGCTTCAACAAGCTGCAGCACACTGATCTTCATGAGGGACAGCGAGGAACCCGCAGCGGAGCGGTGAACTCGCAAAACCTGGAGCTCAATCAACTGGCACCCCTCGTCTGAGGGACGGGATTCTGGCACGAAACCGGGGCGCGGCGGCAGTTGATTGAGCTCCAACCGTGCCGCTTGACTGCTCGTTTATGGGTTCGATCAGTCGGTGTTCGTGCGAACGAACGCCATCGAGAATGTCGCTGGAGGGCCTCGGACTCGATGTGAAGTGAATCGGTCATCGACACCCCACCACCTCAGAGTGGTGGGGTTTCGTCGTTTTCGCTCAGCGACGCGCCGCTTCGGCGTCGGAAGCCCCTAGCGACGGACGTTCTGATCGACGGACGTTCCTATCGACGGAGCACGGTTCGTGGATTGACGACCGCCTTCATCCGAGCGGATGGTCCGGCTTCGCTGGCGGCGGCCCGAGCGGCATCGTCGGCGGCAGACCAGGCGGCGGTGGCCTCGGATTGATGGGGCTCGATGGGGCTGAACAAGGCGGCGTCCACGAGTGGCGCCAGGTCGTAGAGAGGATCGGCGATTGTTGGCCGATCCGTCTCATCGAAGGTCTCGGCGACATCGAGCACAGATGCCGACATGGGGGTCGGGACGCCAAGCTCCCACAGTCGATCTCTGGCCTCTCGCCAGGCGCCGCTCACCTGATCAGCGGTGGAGCCGCTTCGTCGCCGCCAACGTCGGATCCGGCGGGCACCGATCACGATCAGAAGATAGGCGATCGGAATGGCAGCCAAGAAGAGGATGATGCGTGCCGTCCGACTCAGCTCGCCAGCGGCCTCCGGCTGCTCGGGAATCAGAATGGGTTCCTGCAGGCCGGGGCGGCGCACGATCTCGGCGTTCTCCGTCTCATCGGCGAAGGCCCGAGTGCGGGCGACTGGTTCGGCCGTGTCGTTGCTCTCGTTGGTCGGCTCGAAGGGGAACCAGCCCACACCGTTCACCCATACCTCGGGCCAGGCGTGAATCATCGCCTCGGTCACCTCCGCCCGCGTGTTCTCTTGGGTGAGTTCGGCATCGACATCGAGGATGTAACCAACGACGACTCGGGAAGGCACGCCGAGCTGGCGGCTGACCACGGCAAAGGCTGAGGCGGACTGTTCAGAGAAACCAATCCGGCCCACCTCGGCGACGGCGAGATCCGAGGAGGCATCTGCCGCCGTGGTGGGGGAGAGGTAGGACGCCAGCGCCGCCATGCTGTGCCCGCCCGGCGCTTCGATGTTGTAGCCGAACGCTTCGGAGCTGAGCGTGGCCTCGACCCTGCGCAACCGGTCAAGCTCCGAGGTGGCGCCGGACGTTGCCTCGTCCACAAACGCCTGGAAGGCGGGGAGCTGGTCCGTCGTGATCGGCGGAATCTCTTCGGCGTAGGTCACCGATGCGGGTGCCTGCTGGATATCGGCGTCGGCCGGGAGTGCGAGGTCTCGCAGCGTCACGTCGTTCACGAAGAAGCGATCGCTCGTTCCCATGCCGAGACGGGCAATCGCTCCCGAGCGTGGGTCCCAGCCCACCGCCTGCTGCTGAGCGCCGGTGATCATGCCGACGCGGGGAAGAAAGCGGAAGGGATACGCCTCGGTCAGCTCCACCCGCTGTTGCACTCCCGGCGTTCCAAGAGCGCCGAGTTGCTCGGGTGATGGGAGAACGGCGCCCACCGCTTCGAACTTGGCCGACGAGCTCCACACGGATCCGTCGTACACGTCGAGCTCGGCGACGGGCACCCGGTTGATTCGATCGTCGGGCCCGAGTCCCAGCACTTCCAAGGTGAAGACGGTGCGGGGCTCGGGTTCGAGCAGCGCGGGCTTCACCTGCGCCAGCGGCGTGGTCGATTCGAGGATGGCCAAGGGTCGGTTGATGCGCTCGCGAAGGTCGTAGGCCTCGTCTCGCCGCTCGGGCAGAACCTGCTGGGCAACCGCTCCCAAGATCCCGATGAGGAGAATGATGGGTACGGCTTGAGCGAGCTGCCGCAGTCGAAGCCGATCTCGGCTGAGGCGCCACGGGTCGGGCCCGACGGGTGTGGCGACGATCTCCGCAGGTTCGGTCTCCTCTGCTGAGCCGCCGTCGTTGGCCTTCTCGTCGTCTTCTTCCGCGTCGCTGGAAGCGCGAGCGTCGCCGTCCAGCGACGCCGCTGCATCTGCTGCGGTGAGCGGCTCGTCTGCGTTGTCGATGAGGGGTCGGCGGGCGGCGGCAACCGCCATCATCGCCAAGATGGAGAACAATGTGGCGAAGAGCGTGAAGCCGCCAGGTGTCTGCTGGCTGATCGTGTAAGCCAACGACACGGCATGAGCCACGACAGTGGGGGCCACGAGGAGGGCACCCGGCGCCTCGTTGTCGAACAGCAGCATGGTGAGCCACACCGCGACCCACGTGATCACCACGGGGACGATCAGAAAGTTGTTCGTCGACGGAATCAGCAGCCCGGTCGAGGCCAGCGCCTTCCAGGAGTTGATGAGATCGCCAGGGACCGCCTCGGCATTGACGTTGTACCAAAAGCCCAACGTTGTGATGAAGAAGATCCCGCTGAACAGGGTGGCCCGAATCCATGACGTGGCCGCTGTGACGATGGCCGCCAGCGCCGCTCCGCCCAAGGCCGTCAGGGTGATGGCGGTGGCGGGTCCGGGATCGGCGAAGACCGAGGACCACTGCGGGATCGTGAGGAGCAGTGCAATCGCACTGAGCACGGCCGTGAAGAAGACGGCGAGCGTTTCCCGTGTGAGCAGCCGGGTGATCATCCGAACGTGGACCTCCACCGGGTCGCCACGTCAAGGCTGTCCGAACCGTTGACCACGAAGGCGCCGGGAATGCGCATCGGTGGACGCTCAAAGCTTGCGCCCACCTGCACCACGGTGACCATGTCGAAGCGGGGCTGCACGCGGGTGATACCGATGGTGCGCTCCGGAGGGGGCTGGCCGGTCACCGCGCCCAGCGACACGCCCTCCACCCGTTCGGCCACACGCACCACTCCATTCAGGCCGGGATCGTCCTTCGAGGTTTGCACCCCAGCGAGGATGCGCATGATGGCCAAGCGGCCTTCACCCGAGGGCTTTGCCTCCGCCCCGAAGCCGCTGGTGGTGTAGAAGGTGACGGGATAGCGACTGGCGCAACCAGCGTCGACCAGCGACGCCGCGATCCGCACCGCATCTTCGAAGCTGTCGTCGACGTAGGAGCCAGCCCACGTATCGAGCAGCACCATGAGCCGCGGCTCGCTGGTGATGATGTTCTTTCGCACCATCAAGTTGCCGGTCTTGGCCACCGAGCGCCAGTGAATGAGTCGGAGATCATCGCCGGCGACGTAGTCGCGAAGACTGTGGAAGGAGATGCCTCCTTCCTGGGGGCGTTCGGATGCCGAGCCTTCAAGCTCCCGGCGATGGCCGGTGGGCAGCGTGCTCATCTTGTGAATCAACGGATGCACGACGAGCTTCACCTCGGCGCCACTGTGCGTTGTCATCCGGAACAGCCCGAGTGGGTCGGTTCGCTCGATGTTGAGCGGACCAACGGAAAAGTGCCCGCGGCGATCCGTGGGAAGTTGGATCACCGTTCGCGAGCTCTCGAACGAACCAAGCTCAGGGATCGGAACCGTCCGGCGACGCTCGCCGATGATGTCGCTGGCCATCAGCCGAGGGCTCCGACGAGTGCCGATATTCGTGGTGGTGACCACGGCGTTGGCTTCCTCGCCCTGCTCAACCACCGATGGCACGAGGCGCTGATACGCGCTGAGCGTTGGCCGACGGAGAACCCACAGGAGGCCGCTCACCAGCGCGAGGAGGAGTGTCAGGCCCGTGATCGTGAGGAAGCGGTACGCGAAGATCTGCCCGGCTCCGATCGCGGTCAGTCCGACCAGCAAGGCCCATCGGCCGCTCGTCGTGAGCGTCACTCCAGCTCCGCCCGCATGTGCTCGACCGCCACTACACCCACCCGCTCACGTTCAGATCACGATCGATCGGCGGGGATCGGGACGACTTCCATCGTGCGGCGCACGAGATCGGTGCTGCTGACACCCTGGAGCTCGGCCTCGGGAGCCAACAACATGCGGTGGCCGAGAACGAACGGGGCGAGTTCTTTCAGGTCGTCGGCCGACACGAAGTTTCGACCCTTGCCTGCGGCCCAGGCCTGGGCCGCACGAACCCACGAAAGCGTGCCGCGGGGGCTGACGCCGAGTCGGAGCTCGTCCATCAACCGGGTCGCGTTCGCCACGGTCACCGCGTACTCCTGGAGCGATTCCGCCACGTACACGTTGGCCGCAGTCTCGATCATCCACTCGAACTCGGCCTGGCTGATCACCGGGTCGAGGTCCTCGGGCCGATCGCCGCGGAGGCGATCGTGGATCACTTGCACCTCAGCTTCGTGATTCGGGTAGCCCATGGCCATCCGCATCATGAATCGGTCGATTTGCGCCTCCGGCAGGTGATAGGTGCCGTCGAACTCGACCGGGTTTTGGGTAGCGATCACGACGAAGGGGCGGGGCACGTCACGCTGCACGCTGTCGATCGTGACCTGGCGCTCTTCCATCACCTCGAGCAGCGCAGACTGCGTCTTTGGCGAGGCACGGTTGATCTCGTCGGCGAGCACCACGTTGGCGAAAACGCCGCCGGGGTGAAAGACGAAGTCGCCGGTCTTGGCGTTGAACACCATGGAACCGGTCACGTCGGTGGGCAGTAGGTCAGGCGTGAACTGGATGCGGTGCCACTTGCCCTCGATGGAGGAAGCAATGGCCTTGGCCAGCGTGGTCTTGCCCGTGCCAGGCACGTCGTCGATCAGCAGGTGACCTTCAGACAACATGCAGGTGAGCGCCAACCGGATCTCGCCTGCCTTGCCTTTGATCGCCTGAGACACGTTCGCATGGATCGCATCGAATCGTTCCTTGAACGCTTCGATGTTCTCCGGATCAGCATTGCTCAACCCGAACCTCTTCCCCGACCGGCTACAACAGCGTCTGCCATCCTACGAACAGCAGCAGCAAGAATGCGGCTATCCCGACAAGCACCAAAGGATGGACCGCTCGGGGTGCCGGCTCCACCTCGACGGGTTCGTCGGGTGTGTCGTCTTCGAACGGATTGGTCTCCGCCATCGCTGGAGTAAAGCGCACCCGGTGCCGGGATTCGGGGCTGACGGCATCGAGCGAATAGTCGATCGCCTGCTCGTCGTCGCCCGAGCCGTTGCCTCGTCGTGCGCGATGCCCGTCTTCCTCCGCCGTTGGCGTCATGCCTCCCGCGGAGCGAGGGGAGACTCGAGGGGCCGTGGATCGCGTGGTCGGTGCCGCCGTCGACGCAGCCTGGCCGGCGTCTGCATCGGCCTGCAGCTCTGTGCCCGAGGACGGCGTTTGGGATTGGCCGTTCGAGTCTGGTGTGGCATCAGGTGGTCGGATCTCGGCCTCAGCCGGAGCCGCGGGAGAGAGCGAACTGGTTGCGGCGAGCGTGGCGGGCGCCGGAGCGTTGGTACGAGCGGTGGCCACCTGCTTGATCTGGTTCACCGAAAGACCGTCGGGCAGCGCCTCGGTCCCGGCCTCGTCGGCAACATGGCCAGCCTCGGCGAGTCGACGGCGCTCCGCCGCATCGGCCAACGCCTGCGGGGCCAGAGCGGGAGGCGGACCCTTTCTTGGAGCAACCGGGGTGAGCAGCGCAGCCGTCCGAGCGGCGCCCAGCGCCACTGTGTTCTTCGGGTCGCTGTCCACTGCGAGAGGACGACCGAACTCCTGGGTGAGCATTTGCGAAATGATCGGGATGCGGCTCGAGCCGCCAACGAGGAGGATCCGACTCAGATCTGTGGCCGCGACACCGCCGCTGTCCAGCGCCGACTGGAAGGCGCTCACCGTTTCGTTCAGCCGGGGCTGAATACGGTCTTCGAACTCTGATCGCGTGATGCGCACCGTCTGCACCGCATCGGGGAAGACCACGTGGACGTTGGCTGAGGTGTCGAACGAGAGAAGGCGCTTCGCCTCGATGCATCGATCGCGGAGCTGGTGGGCAGCGGCGAGGGTGGCAGCGTCGGAGCGTGACGTGTCGATCTCGGCCGTGTCGAGCACGAACCGCCAGATGGCCTCGTCGAAGTCCAGGCCGCCGAGCCGTTCCACGCCGTGCGGTTGACCAACGACTTCGAAGCCGTCGATCGTGCGGCGCATGATGACGGCATCGAACGTGCCGCCACCGAGGTCGTACACGCCGATCAGCTCGCCCGGATCGACTCGCTCAGAGCGCGTGTACTCGATGGCTGCCGCTTCCGGCTCGGTTTGGCGGGTGACGATCTCGGCGCCCGCGGCGGCCGCCGCCTGCTCGAACCGCTCGTTCCGATAGTCGCCCCAGTTCGCGGGGTGGGTGAGCACGAGGTTCGTGGGCGCTTCGCCTTGACGCGCCGTGACCGTGTCGGTCACCCAGCGAAGCAGTTCGGTCACCATTGCCTCGGCTGGGTAGGCCTGGCCTGCGAGCTGAAGCGGCACGGTGTCGCCGATGCGCCGCTTGAAGTGGCGGGCCACCCGGGTGGGTTCGCTGCTCGCCCGAATCGAGGCGGCCTCACCAGCGAGGAACGAGCCATCGTCACGGAGGAACAGAACCGACGGAACGGCGTAGGCGCTCGAGCCGAGCGAGACCATCTCCGGGCGTCGACCTGGCTCGCAGATTGCCGCTGCGGTGAATGTCGTGCCGAGGTCAACGCCCAGTGCGTAGCTCACCGGATCACCGCCGCGCCGGCTGAGCCGGAGCGCGTCGAAACCGGGATTCGGTTCGAGGTCGGATCAGCGGTAGCAGAGGGCATGTGGCTTGTGCCGAGTTCCTGCGCAGATGTGTGCGACGGCCTGTCGCAGAGGTGGAGGGACGCCCAATCGTACCGCGCGGGAATCGCCTTGTTGTCTGACCGTGTCGCTGCAGGAAGCAACACCGGGGACAGAATCCTCTCAGTCCCGGAAGTTCTGGAACTGCAACGGGAGGTCGAACTCACCGGCCTTGAGTTCGGCGATGACCTCTTGGAGATGATCGCGCTTCTTGCCGTTGACTCGGAGCTGGTCGCCCTGCGTCGAACTCTGCACGCCCTTCATCTTGAGTTCTTTGATGAAGACGTTGATCTTCTTCGCCATGTCGGACGGGATGCCCGCTTTGAGATCCACCTTCAGGCGGGCTCGGCCGCCGGCGGCATCCTCGATGTCGCCGAAGTCCAGCGCTTTCATCGACACGCCACGCTTGACCATCTTCTCCTCCAGCACTTGCCGCAAAGCGAACATGCGGTCCTGGCTGGCCGACTCCATCGTGATGCCCATGCCCTTTTCATCGAGCTCGATGGTGGAGTTGGTGTTCTTGAAGTCGAACCGGTTGCTGATCTCGCGATGAGCTTGATCGACCGCGTTCTTGACTTCTTGCATATCGATTTCGGAGACCACGTCGAAAGAAGGCATGGAGAAAACGTAGCCTCCCGCTAACCTCAACCGCTCCCTGGGTCGGTGCCCGAGTGGTCAATGGGAGCGGACTGTAAATCCGCCGGCTTCGCCTACGGAGGTTCAAATCCTCCTCGGCCCACATGGAATGAGAACGCCGCTCCCCACGGGGCGGCGTTCCGCTTTTTCGCTCCCGGTGCCCTCCCTCAGCCTCAGAGCAGGAGTTGGAGGACGGCAACGTCGAGGAACTTGTTGAACTTGCGTCCCACCTCGCGCTCGACGCCGATCAGCTCGAAGCCCAACTTCGTGTGGAGGCGAACGCTCGCCTCCTGGGCGCCCGGAATTCGAGCGAGCATCGAGTGGAACCCATGCTGGCGGGCCTGGGCGATGAGACCCTCCATGACGAATGACCCGACGCCCTGGTTCCGGAAGTCCTTGTGGACGTAGACCGAGTTCTCCACGGACGTGCGGTAGCCGGGCCGATCTCGGTAGAAGCTCAGGCTGCCGAAGCCGGCGATGACATCTGGGCCCTCGGGGTCGTCGGTCTCGGCCACCAGAATCGCAAGGCCGCCGGACCGAGTCCGGATGTACTCCAACTGCTCGTCGAGGGTGCGGGGTACCAGGTCAAGGGTATGAGTGGTCTCCAGAACCTCGCTGTTGTAGATCGACATGATGGCCTCAGCATCACTGAGGGCCGCTCGACGCAAAATCACGGTCGGAGACTACTGCTGCCTCGGAGTACCCGAGACCGCTTCCTTCCCGAGCGGACGGTTAGGAAACCGAGACGCCGCGGCGGGCACGAACGATCGAGCGGGCCGGCGTCTGCATTTTGGCTGGAGTTGGCGCCGTCGCCACTGACCCAGTCGGAGTGCCGAGCTGGATGACCGCCGCCTGCTGGCCGGTTGCGAGCTGCTGGGCCCACTGCGCGACGCGGGCGTCGTCGGTCATCACCAGCAGCTGGATGTGAGGGGCGTGGAACTCAAGCGTGGGGAGCAGGTGAAGAAGCGCGGTGTCGGAGAGATCACTGAACGGGTCATCGAGAATCACGGGGACGGCCTCTCGGGCAATCGAGCGGGCTTCGGTGAGAGCCAGCGAGATGCGGTCAGAGACGGCTCGATCTTCATCATCCTGATCGACCGTCACGTAGCGAGCGGCAGCTTCGGTGATCTCGGCCCGCCGAGAAGCGGCCCACTCGAGGGTCACTCCTTCGCCCACGATGGCCTCCCAGCTCTCCTTCGCATAGCGGTGGAGTTCGGCGAGTTCGAGCGCTCGGCTCCGACTGTCCGGCGTCGCGGTCAGCTCGTCGACCTTCTTCATCTGCAATTCGAGGTAGTTGGTGAGACCGGCCTGGGCGAGCAGTACCTCCTCAGCTGCCACCGCTTCGCGATGCGCCTTCGTGCGAACGGCAATCCGTCCGAAAAGCCATGCCGTTGCTGCGGCGAACGGCACGGCCATCACGGGAGCGATGAAGACGCCGAGGAGAAGGGCAACGACGCCGAGGGTCAGCCCGATGGGCAGGGTCTGGTTGCTCGCTGCGTCGAGGCGATCAGCGGCAACGTCGGTTGCGGCGTGCGCCGCTTCGATATCGGGACGCATCGCATCCGCTTCGTCAACGGGCTCTTCGGAGGCCGCGGCGATCTCGACTTCGACTTCGGCCAGTGTGATGCCTGCGGCCCACAGCACCTGCTGATCAATGGCCGCGAGGCGAGCGATGCGCTCATCGACATTGTCTGACGGTGCCAGGGTGTTTGGCGTGAGGTGAAGGTGGCGACGAGTCGTGGCGCGGGTGAAGCCGAGGGTGTGGAGGACATCGACGCTGGCTCCATCGAGAAAGTCGTCGGTGAAGTCGAGAGCGGTGCGGACGTCTCGTACCGTCGGAGCGCCTTTCAGCGGGCGTTTCACTTCGAGGAGGCGGCCGTTGTCGGCCACGACGTCGACGCTCAAACCGGGCCGGCCCGGACCAACTGCGCCCAGGATCTCGCTCGTGAGTGCCTCACGTTCCAATCGAGCGAGCCCGGTCACCAGCGTGACGTTGGGGTGGAACGACAATTCCACAGTGTCTTCGGGGGTGGCCAGCTCAACTCGATCGATCCGCACGTTGGCGTCTACGGCACTTTTACCCAAAGAGCTTGAGCCTTTCGGGGAAGTATGTTACGGCGACAAGCTTCAACAAACGGTAACGAACAGCACTCGGCCGTCGATCGGCTGCGAGGATTCTGGGTGAATTTGGTTGGGGCGTCCCATCGTGCGTGGCAGACTCTCCCGGCACCCGTTCGCGGGCCGCGCCTCCTTAGCTCAGTCGGTAGAGCGTTTCCATGGTAAGGAAAAGGTCAACAGTTCGATTCTGTTAGGAGGCTCCACGTCTGTAGGCGGCGCTGAGTGAGAGATCGGGGAGTGCACCCCGCCGGTCTCTCGTCCCGCCCGGCGCTCCTGCGACATGGCGACGTAGCTCAGTTGGTGAGAGCGTTCGACTCATAATCGAGAGGTCGTCGGTTCGAGCCCGACCGTCGCTACAACCGCGAGATCCGCACCCCGCTCCGGCAGGGTGCGGTTGTCGTGGGTACCAGTTGTCACCCCTGTGGCGACTGTTCAGGAGCACACGCTCCGTTGGAAAAGCAATCCACGTCAAGCACGTGGCCGGCAGCACAGGCTGTCGGTCGCAGGTAAAGCTCCCGAGGAGTCGGTCATGGCTAAGGAAAAGTTCGAGCGCAATAAGCCGCATGTGAATGTGGGAACCATGGGTCATATCGACCATGGGAAGACCACGTTGACGGCGGCGATCACGAAGGTGTTGTCGGATCGCGTGTCGGGTAACACGGCGACGGAT
>CALKTH010000079.1 GCA_937997485.1 uncultured Acidimicrobiales bacterium
AGCAGTTCGTAGACATCCATGAAGGCCGCCATCGACGTGCCGCCGGCGGCTGAGTTCGTCGTCGCCCCTGCCGGGTAGTACTTGATGGCCTTGATCACGCCTCGCTCGAGGCCCTGCCGGAGATCAGCAAGGTCGAGCTTCGGTGAGCAGTAGAGGGTGAGGAGCGGTCGAAAGTCGGGCGCATCGTCGGGCGCGGCGGCCATGATCCGACCCAGGTACTCCTCGGCGCTCGCCACTGAAACCAGTGGGCTGGCGAGGTTGGGCATCACCATCGAGTAGCGGAAGCGGCGAGCGGTGTAGCCGACGACAGCCTCGAGCATCTCGTCGTCACGCAAGTGCACATGCCAATCGTCGGGGAGCGGAATCTCGATCTCGGTCGTCGCAGTCATCGGCGTCGAGGCTACGTGGTCCCCGAACCGAGGGCAGCCCGCCGCAGCGATTCCGTTCTGTGCGCGTGTTTGGGGCGCCGGGCGCGTTTTTCGCGCACAGTTCGGTCCCGGTCGGGCCGGTAGCCTTCGAGCGGTGACCGTTCTTGCCATCACGTCATCGACTGCCGCGGTCGGCGTGGCCATTGCCGCGGCGACAGCGGAGGGTCCTGAGGTGCTGGCGAGTCGACAGATCTCTACCGATCGGCGTCATGCCGAGGAGCTGACGCCGATGGTGGCCGAGGTCCTCAACGAAGCCGGACTCAGCGTTCACGAGCTTGGTGGGTTCGCCGTCGACATCGGTCCGGGTCGCTTCACCGGTTTGCGCGTGGGCCTCGCCACGGTCCGCACGCTGGCGTTCGCGGCCGACAAGCTCATCGTGCCGATGACCAGCCTCGAGATCCTCGCCGCCGAGCACGAGACTCACGACGGTCCAATGTGTGCTGTCGTCGACGCTCGCCGCAATGAGGTGTTCCAGCAGCGTTTCCATCATGGTGCCGCCCTCGACGAGCCGGCGGTCGGACTCGCCGCTGACCTCGCGGCGCTGGCGCAGCCCGGGGACCTCATCGTGGGCGACGGCGCTGATCGGTATGCGGAGTTCTACGGCGCAGGCACGATGCTCGAGGGCCAGGAACCGCAGGCCACCACCCTGGCGCTGCGAGCGCTCGACCGCCAGGGCCAACCTGGCCCGCAGGTGGAGCCGCTGTATCTGCGCGACGCCGACGTGCAGATCAACATCAAGACCCGCCACAACACCTGATGCCCGGCGATCTGCGGTTCGAGGTGCCGAGCAGCATCTCGCTTCGGCCGTTCATGCCTGCCGACGTTCCCGCGGTGGCGGCGATCGAGGCACTCGTGAGCCCCGAGCCTTGGAGCGAGCGACTCTTCGCTGATGAGTTCACTGTTGCTTCGGCTCGGCGCCATTGGCTCGTTGCCGAGGAGACCAGCCCCGATGTCGAGCAGGGACTGATGATTGTCGGCTTCGGCGGAATGATGTTCGTCGCCGACGAGGGCCACCTCATGAACGTGGCCACGCATCCGGACCATCGACGGCGGGGGATTGCTGCCGCCCTGTGTGCCGCTCTGTTCGCTGATGCCGCCGAGCGGGGCATGGCCAGCCTCACGCTCGAAGTCCGAATCTCGAACGTGGGAGCCCGGGAGCTCTACCGCCGCTTTGGCTTCGTGCCCGTCAGCTCGAGGCGCGACTACTACCGCAATGCGGATGGCACTCGGGAAGACGCCCTGATCCTGTGGTTGCATGACCTGGGCTCCGCACTCGCTCCAGCGACGAGTCCCAACACATCGCCCGGTTCCTGAATCCTCGCGGCGCGGAGAACTCTGCGACAATCAGCGACATGGTTCTTCAGCAAGAGCGCTCGTCCGGCGCTTCGGAACGTCGGAAGGCCCAGGCGATCGTGCGCATGCGCGAGGGGCACAAGAAGACGCTCGAAAGGTCGAGTGAGAAGACGTTCCGCAAGCGAAAGGTCGCTACGGCGCCTGCGCCCCGATTGGTCTCAGCCGCCCGCAAATACAAGGGCATGGGCTGGCTTCCGGCCGCGCTCATGGCGCCAGAGGTCGTACCGAGGGAAGCCCAGCTGCCCATTCGCTATGTGCTGCCGTACTACGCCGTCGGCAAGGCGGGTTGGTGGCTCTACGGCAGGAATCCAATCGATCCCCACCTCCGGTGGGATCCTCAGTCGGACTGGAACGATCTGTTCCCCAAGTCCTCGCCGGATTGGGGTGCTCCCACCGCCGACCGCACCTTCACTCAGCTTCGCCTTCAGGGCCCGAACCCATTCATGCTCAGGAAAGCGAGTCCGGATCAAGAGCAAGGGGACAGCGCCGACGGCACGTTCTTCGATCTCGACTTCTCCCGACTCTTCGAGGGCGTCTTTGCCCCAACGATCGCCCGTTTCGAGACCGATCAGTCCGACCTCGGCATGCACCCGGTCTGGATCTCGATCGCCAGCCGAGTGCACCGGCCGGGCGAAGACGGCTGGGACGACGCGAAGAGAGTTGTGAACGCACTCGACGTCCGCACCTCAGCGTTCCTCCGCCACCTTCTCAACACTCACCTGATGGTTGGCCAGGCCTACGCCATCGCTGCGTTCAGCCTGCCGGTCTGGCATCCGTTGCGCCCGTTCATGGATTTCTTCACCTACGGCACGATGCACGTGAACGACATGGCCTTCACCGCGCTGCTCACGCCTGACAGTTACTTCATCCGGTCCAACCTGGTCTCCGCCGCCGATGCTCGCCTGATCATCCAGAACGCTATGGACGACTTCGACTTCACCGATTGGATCGTCCCCAAGGATCTCGCCCGGCGGGGAATCGCCGAGATCCCTGGTCACCCGTATGTGGCCGATGCGCTGCTGGTCTGGCCGGCAATCGAACGGGTGGTCGAGCGGCACCTCAACGATCTGGACATTGACGATCACACCGTGGCCAATGATCCCGATCTGCGTCGTTGGCACGACGCGGTGCGAGCCGTTCTTCCCGATACCGAGACCGTTCCGTCACTCAACAATCGCCAGGATCTCGAAGAGCTGCTCACGGCACTCATCTACAACAACGTCATCCACGAGGTGTGCGGCAATCTCGCCCCGCTCTTGGACTCGGCGGATCCTGCGGACAAGGTCGGCATCAACTTCGACCACCTCCGATCGCTGGTCGATCCCGACCGCGTGACCGAGCAGCCGTTGGCCGCGGATGTCTTCTTGATGGACCAGACGTCCTTCGTGAGCCGGTTCAACGTTGCTGGCAACAACCTCATCAAGGTGAAGGCCGCCCGTTACATCGATGATCCCCGGCTCCGCCAGGCGGTCGAAGAGCTGCAGGACGAGCTCCTGACACTCGATGCGGAGATCACGCGTCGAAACGGGGAGCGCGACATTCCGTTCGAGACGATGCAACCCTCGGCGTGGGAAGCATCCATCAGCTTCTGATTTGTCAGCCTTTCGCGTCGAGAAGACGCCCGATCGGGCCGGCCGGAATCTGGTTGGACTCGGCCATGTGATGACGGAAGAACAGCCGGTCCCCGCCTGCTGATGAAGAGAACGTGGTCGTTGTTCGCAGCTGCCCGATGGGCACATCGTTGCCATCGGCTCCCGCGCCCACTGCCTCCACGGTGTAGAGCACGGACGCCGGCTCGATGCGTTCCAGCGTCTCTCGGTAGTCCTCACCCTGGCGGCCACGAAAGACGTGTCTCACGTCCGGATGCGGACGGAACACGAGTCGATTCGGCACTCGCCGATCCTCGACCGGTATGGCGCGTCCCTGTCGGTCGACCTCGGCAAAGTGGTCGATACTCAACCACCGCGGCTCCACAGCGACCTTCCGAAAGAACACTTGAAGCAGTCGTTGAGGCGGCCGAAGCTCGGAATGCTCCTCCTGCAAGTCATGCGTGAACGTGTTCGAGAACAGGTTGAAGTCGCGCCCCTGACCGACGGTGTGGTTCATGGCGAGGAGGTCGAGCGAGGGGGCGCCGTCGACGAAGAGCTTGAGCCCCAGGCCAGGCGTCACGGCGGCCTTTCCCTTCGGCGGGACGGCGAGCGAGATCCGCACCAGGCCGCAAGCCCCTCCGTTGGGAGGCGGAGCCAGCACACCAGAGAACGTGCTCTCCGCGAAGGTCTCGAACTCGACGAAGGACACCGCGCCTTCGGTGTGGATGATCTTCGGCCGTTTGGCGTCCATCATGTCCGCCTCGCGATTGAGCGTGCGGGCCAGGATGTGCGGAAGACCCGCGACGGAGAGCATCGACCAGGGCTTCGCCATCGAGAGCTCCGGCCGGGCCACGGGCTCGTACGCAGTGGTCGTCACGAGATGCTGAATCCAGGCTTCCTTGTCGGCCGCCGACCAGCTCGGGAATCCATCGGGCTCGTTCACGCGACATCCTCCGCCGCTGCTCTGAGCTCGTTCATCGCCATCTGGGCCGCTTCGTTGATCGAGAGCTCTCGCCCCGGCCGCTTTGCGGCGACGGCGGCTTCGCCCAACGCCCGGTCGACGGCCCGAATCGCGTTGGGTCGAGGGAAGTGTCCGTTCGCTTCCATCGCCCCGAGGAGCTGAGCGCCGGCGCCTTCACGTCCGGTTCGGCACAGCGCAATCGCCGTAACGCCAAAGAGATGACTTGTTCCTGCCAGGTAGTGCTGATCGTTGGCCTGTTCGAGTGCGTCGAGGCAGCCGGCGACCACCTCTTTCACCTCGCCGCGCCCAGCGGAGAAGTGGAGGATCAGCCCGACGATGAGGTGGTAAACGAGGTGGACGGCGTGGAGCGATCGCGCGCTGTCGATGCCCTTCTTCCACTGCTGCGAGCTCGCTCCGATGTCGTCGGCGGCGGACACCAGTCCGCCAGCCCAATGAGCGACGCCGTGTGCAGTGGCCGAGTCCGTCCGTGCCGCCAACGCGGCGAGGCGCTGAGCGGGTAGTGCAGCGTCGGCCATCTGTCCGAAACTGCAGAGATGGAACGCCCGCATGCCTTCGGCCCACATGCGGCTGGCCAGCGGCGAGTCGTCGGTGAGGTGCTCGAGCCATGCTGAGGTGAGAGCGTCGCTGACCTCTGCCGAGTGCAGGTTGTTCAGCGAGATCGCAGAGATTGCCAACCGGCAGTAGCCGAAGCGATCTGAGGCATCGACGGCCAAGCCCTGCTCCGCCAGCGTGAGAGCCTCCGGATGCACAGTGAAGTAGGCGCCGAGGGCTCGCATGCCCCACAGAGACCCGGCGTCCGGGAGCGCCATGATGTCGGTTGCCGTGGCCAGGTCATCGACCCAGACGAACGCTTCGAAGCGCATCGACATCGAGGCAAACCAGCCGAGCGGGAGCAGCATTTCGGCCGCGGCTTCGAACTCACCCACGACGAGCATGGAGTCGAACGCCGCTCGAAGATTGGCCCACTCTCGATCCAACAGCTCCCAGACCTCGGCCTCCTTGTCGGAGATGAGGAGGGCGGACTGCACGATGGCGAACTCGCGGAAGTAGTGACCGTGCCGCTTTCGGAACAGCGCGCTCTCGGAACCAGCGTCCAGCTGTTCCTGACCGAACTGGCGAAGGGTGCCGAGCATGCCGAAGCGGATGTGACCAACACCGCGCTGGCTGACCACCATCGACTTGTCGACAAGCGCCATCAAGACATCGAGGACGTCAGATGGATGCACGAGGTCGTCGTCGGCGCACACCGCTTCCACAGCGTCGAGCGAGAAGCCCCCGGCAAAAACCGAGAGCCGGTCGAAGAGGCGAGCTTGCACCTCGTCCAGTTGCTCGTATGACCAAAGGACGGTGTCTCGCAAGGTCTGATGGCGGCCTCCCGAGCGACCGCCCCGTAGGACTTGGAAGCGATCGTCGAGTCGTTCGAGCAGCTCTGCAGGCGACAGCATCCGGACCCATGCGGCAGCAAGTTCAATGCCCAGGGGCACGCCGTCCAGTCGCTGGCAGATTTCGGCGATGACGGTGAGGTCGGCCGCCGACGGAGAGAAAGCGTGGTCGCGCTCTGCCGCCCGTTCCACGAACAAGTCGACGGCCGCCCCCGCGGTGTCGAGTGGTGAGACCCCGTAGAGCTGTTCCGCAGGCAACCCAATCGGCTCTCGGGACGTGGCCAGAATCCGGCATCCGTCCGTCTGCAGAATGTGATGGCCGAGCGCTTGCACGTCTGACGCCACGTGCTCGCAGTTGTCGAAGATCAGGAGCATCTTTCGATCCTCGAGAAAGTTCACGATGCTCTCGGCGAGCGTCATGCCCGGCTGGCTCCGGGCTCCGACGGCCTCGGCCACGGCGTCGACGACGGCCGCACCATCGGCGATGGGCACGAGGTCACAGAACGCGACACCATCGGGGAATTGGTCCGAGACCCGCGTGCCGACGTCGATTGACAGTCGTGTCTTCCCCACCCCGCCGGGACCGACCATCGTGACCGAGCGGTGCGCTTCGAGCAGCGCCGCAATCTCTTCCAACTCACGGTCTCGGCCGATCAGTCGGTGAGGCTGATGAGGCAGGGGCTTGGATGTGGAGCGAACCCGGCTGCGAAGCGGCCGATCGTCGGCGAGTAACCCGTCACCCTGCAAGAGCGAGATGTGCTCGGTGCCGATCCCCTTGAGCTGATGCTCCCCCATGTCGTGCACGTCGAAGTTTCGAAGGAAGCCGGCGACGATTCCTGAGATAGCGATCTGGTCGCCGTTGGCGATGTCCATGACGCGAGCTGCTCGATTCACCGGAGGGCCGAAGTAGTCGTTGCGTACCGGTTCACAGTCGCCCATGTGCAGGCCGATCCGAATCTTCAGTCGTTCGACGCCATCCCAACCGTCGGACTGCATCTGGCGCTGGCACTCCAAGGCGGCCTCCGCCGCCCGCTCCGGCGAGGTGAAAACCGCGCCCACCCCGTCGCCCGTGTGTTTGAAGATGACCCCGCCCCGGGCGCAAATGACCTCGTCGAGTACGGCGTCGTGGTGCGCCATCGCTCGTCTCATCTCCGACGGAGCGTTTTCCCATCGAGGTGTGCTTCCCTCGATGTCGCTGAAGAAGATGGTGAGCATCCCGGATGGCAGCGTGATGCTCATGAGGTCTCCGCAAGGGCCGCTTGGTGGAGGGGAGCATTCGACTGCGGCGAGCCGTGCCCGTTCTGCGTCGGAGCGCTGTGGCCGAGCATGATCCGGCGGGCCAAGGCTCGCAACTCTTCTGCCTCTTCGGGTTCCCAGCCACCGGGGAGTCGGCGAAGGGAAACCCGCAAGTCGGCATCGTGGGCGGTGGTGCCCTGAGCCAGGAGCTGCTCGATCCGCTTGCGGTCAGCTGTCGAGGCAGCTCCAGGCCCCTGAGCGACGACGAGGGTGAAGAGCGTGACCATCCGCTGCGGTGGGAGCAGTTGGTCTTCGATCTCTCGGGCCAGACGGACCAACCTCGGTGGCTGCGCATCGAGGGTTGTGGTCAGTCGCGAGTCATCGGCCTCGAACAGGTGGGCCAACCGGGCGGTGATGAGACGCCCGCTATTGACGTCGAGGTGTTGCCGCCGTGCGGCTCGCATGGCTCGCAACAGGGTGATGCGGCCAGTCGAGACGTCGGGGCCGGTGGCGGCCAGAAAGTTGGCGTACGCCACGAGCACGTCGGGAGACGTCTGATCCCCCCGCTCGATTGCGACCTCGAAGAGGTCGGTGATTTCGGCGAGGCGGGCGGGCTCGACGGTTTCGAGGCGCGATGCCTGTCGGTCGAGCGCAGTGGCGAGACCGCCCGCTGCTCGTGTTGAGGGATTCCCGAGGGCTGTGGCCGACTGCATTGCGCGTCGGAACGTGGCGATGGCCTCGTCGAGCTCTCCTCGAGACAGCTGGTAATAGCCAAGACCGACGAGTCCGTCGCTCTTTCGACCGTTGCGTTTCACCACCCATTGCTTCACACCAAGGGAGATGAGGAGCCGGGGGAGCACTGCGCCGAGCGTGAGTGGGATGAGCAGGAGGGCAACGATGAGGAAGAGCGAACTCGCACTCAGGTCAAGCCGAGTCGCTGTTTCTGTTACCCACTGCGGTGCGAGGGCGGTCACCGTCAGCACCACGAGGAAGCCGACCATGGCGCGGAACGTCATGGGTATCTCTGCGTCAGCGATTTCTTCAGCGTGGAGCCGCTGTCGTCCGATCGATCGATCCCAACCGGCCCAGAGGCGCTGAGTCACCAGGGTGAGGCCAGCGGCAAGAACGACGTAGGCGATCACCGAGACGATGCGAGCCGTTGTTGCACTGATGTCCAGTGGCACGCTCTCCGGCAGCCCCCCACCGGGGTACCAGAGATCGATGAACGCGTCCTCGGCGAAGGCTCGTTCGTACCAGTCGGCGACGTTGCGAGCGGACTGGTCCCACGTGCGAGCCCAGAAGACCGCGGTGAGCCCCAGAGTGAGCCAGGTGCCGAAGCTTCGCCACCCCACCCGCCAACGACGCTCGAAGCCGTAGTTCGAGGTCTCTTCTCGAATGGCTGCACCCTCGATGGGGACCCCCGCCGTTTCCAGCAGCTCGACGCCGACGAACGTCAAACACTCGTCCTGGTTGAGTGCGTAGTACGTGTGGTCCTTGGCCGCAGAACCGAGGTTCGACACCGGCCATGACTCGGGCCGCTGTTCGGTACGAGTGCGAGTGGGTCCGGCAGGAACCGGGTCCTTGGTGGCGTACAAATCGAGCCACCGTCGGGTCGCCTTCCTGAGATCGTTGGGTATCGGCGGGATCTCATCAACGGCGATGATGGCGATGCCGAACACTGCGCTGGCGACTGCTGCGGTCAAAACGAGGACGACCAATCCGTGCTCGACCGCGAGGGAGAGGATGAGGGCGGCGAACACAGCGGTGATGAGCGGACCGACCGGAATGTTCACCCGACCGATCCGTAGGGGAGCGAGCCGCAGGCCGCCGGGCTCGGCCTCCTCGCCCGTGACGAGCATCTCATCCTCGTCGACGTCGGTGCGGTCCATCGCCCGCTTGGATCGATGAACGCCGTTGAGAACGAGTACTCCGGTCAGCGCACTGATGATGGCGATGCCGGCCAGCCCAGCAAACGAGCGTTCCGCAACCAGATATCGAGCGCAGACGGCGATCGTGGCCGCTGCGATCGGCACGACCACCGACGCAATTCTCAGACGCCCCTGGCCTCGATCGCTGCTGACGTACTCCAACGCGTGCACCTTGGGGAGACCCGAACCGACGGAAACGAACGAGTCGATGCGCTCGAAGTCGTCCGTGCCCTCGGACAGATCCTCGAGCGCCTTGTACGTCACTGCCGCTCCCTGGCTATGGGCGATGATCACGATGCGCTGGCAATCGTTCGCACGCAGCCACTCGATTCCTTGAATGACCGGGGTCTTGATCGCGGCCCCCTGGGTCGGGCTTTCGACGAGACGCTTCGTGTCTCCGATGGTCCCAATGGCAATGAGCTGAGCCTTCTTGACGAGATTGGTCAGTGCATCGAACGGCAAGGCGGACGCGACGAGGCCGGCAATGAGGAGCGCGGTCAGAACCGTCAGGATCAGCGGCGAGAGCATCACGAGCACAACCAGCGCCGCCACCATGAGCCCAATGCGAAACCCTTCGGCCACCTTGGCCGAACCGGAGGCCGTGCGATAGCGCCGGATGGCGGTATCGACGATCGCGTTGGCGTGCATGGCTGACGTGCTCGGGACCGACGTGAAGCTCCAACTCCACAACTCCCCAAAGCTTGGTGGCTTGAACGAGTTGGCCCACCAGCCCTCGGCGAAGAGCCACTGCTGAGGCGCCTGATCACCGCCGGAGAACGACAGCTCCATGGTCAGATTCGCCGGTGCCCCTTGGGGCTGAAGCTCGGCCTGAGTGATCGTGGCCCGCTCCGGCCCTACGTTGTTGTCCTCATGCGTCCACTCCCACGAACGCAGCCAGCCGGCGATCGCATCGCTCCATTGGGTCAGGGTCGAGCCTTGTTCTTGGTCTCCGATGCCGTGCACCAGAAGCACCCCGAGTTCGGGCCCCTTGGCCGTGTCAGCTCTTCCCTCTCTCCCCATGTGCCGCCATCTTGGTCTGTTCGCGGCGTGCGAGTCCACGGCGAAATGTCGCGGCAACAATATGGATGGAGTTATGTGTAGTTAGTTGTCGATGTAGCCGTTTTGGCCCTTGTGGCAGGGGCTACATGTCCGATGGCGGGCGATGGCGGTACAGGTGGGCTTGGCCGTAGCGGAACGCGACCTCACGCTCGAACTTCGCTCCCATGCGGGTGGCGACGGCGGCAGAAGCGGCGTTGTCGACGGCGATCACACTCACGGCGGTTTCCCACCCGAAGTCTTCGTAGGCCGCCTGCAATGACCGATTGGCGGCCTCGGTCGCGAAGCCCTTGCCGTGATGGCCGGGCACGAGCGCCCAGGTGAGTTCGGGGGCGATCCAACCGTCGGGGTAGTAGAGACCGGCGAGGCCGACGTAGTGACCGCTGGCCTTCTCCTCCAGCGCCCACGGCCCGTAGCCCCGCAGCGCCCAGTGGCCTGGATACATGGCGAACTTGCGCCAGGCATCCTCCCGATCGCACGGCCCGCCGTAGAACGAAGACATCGGATCGGCGTAGAACTCGGCCATGGGTTCGAAGTCTTCGCTCCGAAACGGTCGCAGTAGGAGCCGCTCGGACTCGAGGGTGGGGATCGACATGAGGTTGGGTGCGCTACCTGTCACCCCTGGAGTCTGGCATTGCAATCGGCCGGCGCCCGTAGGATTGTCGGCCGTGCCTGCATCCCTCGAGTTCGCCACCGACCAGCCGTCGGCGACCCAAGCATTGGCTGCCGCGCTCGCGTCCACGCTGCGCCTCGGCGATCTTCTGGTCTTGGCCGGCGATCTTGGTGCGGGCAAGACGTGTTTCACGCAGGGCTTGGCTCGTGGGCTCGGGATCGATGATCGGGTGACGAGCCCCACGTTCACGCTGGCGAACCGCTATCAGGGCACGGGCGGCGACGGGTCGCCACTCGAGCTCAACCATCTCGACGTGTACCGCCTCGACGACATTGGTGAGACGCTCGATCTCGACCTACCCGAACTGCTCGAGTCCGGCGTCACGGTGATCGAGTGGGGTGAGCAGATCGATGCGGCGCTTCCGGCTGACCACCTGATCGTCCGGATCCTGCACGGCGACGGTTCTGAAGGCGATGGTGCTGACGACGACGCCGCCGTCGGAGAAGACGACGATCGCACGCTTCGATTCGAAGTGGGTGGCCCCTCGTGGGAAGCCCGTCTCCCCACGCTGCGCGCCGCACTCGAAGGAGCCCACTCATGACGTTGTTGCTCGCGATCGAAACCAGCTGCGACGAAACCTCGATCGCCATCGTGCGCAACGGCACTGGTTCACGGCCGACCGAGGTGCTCTCGAACGTCGTCTCCAGCCAGATCGAGCTGCACGCCGAGTTCGGCGGCGTGGTGCCGGAAGTGGCCAGCCGAGCGCACCTCGAGATGCTCGAGCCGGTACTCGCTCAGGCACTCGCCGAAGCCAACGTCACGCCCGATGACATTGACGCCGTCGCCGCCACTCACGGCCCGGGTCTGATTGGCGCGCTGCTCATTGGAGTGAGTGCAGCGAAGGCGCTCGCTCTTGCATGGGGTGTGCCGTACGTCGGCGTCAATCACATGGAGGGCCACCTGTTTGCCCCGTTCCTCGAGGCTCCCGACCTCGAACCACCCCTGGTCGTACTGCTCGTGAGCGGTGGCCACACGATGATCGTGCACCTCAAGGCGTTCGGTGACTACAAGATCCTCGGCTCAACGATCGATGACGCTGCCGGCGAGGCATTCGACAAGGTCGCCCGCTATCTCGGGCTCGGCTACCCCGGTGGTCCGCTGGTCGACAAGCTCGCTCGCGACGGCGACAGGGATGCCATCCGCTTTCCTCGAGGGTTGATGGACGAGGGGCTCGATTTCAGTTTTAGCGGCATGAAGACCGCCGTGATCAACTACGTCCGCAAGAACCGAGACGCCGAAAACGCTGACCTGTGTGCTGGCTTTCAGGAGGCCGTCGTCGATGTGCTGGTCACCAAGACCATGCGGGCCGCCGAGCAGGTGGGAGCCAACGGTGTGTGCCTCGGTGGGGGAGTGGCCGCCAACTCGCGTCTGCGGGAGCGATTCGCCGAAGAGGCGGCCAAGCGGAACCTCACCTGCCTGGTGCCTGATCGGGCCTTCTGCACGGACAACGCGGCGATGATCGCGAGCGCTGCTCACTGGCGGCTTCAGAACGACGGACCCATGCCTCTCGACGACGGTGCCATTCCCAATTTGAAGCTTGTTTGACCTCGTTCGCACAGGACCACGGCTGAATCAGCTGCCGTTCGAGAAATCTTGCATCACATCGCGACGAAGCGGCGAGAACTACCGTCTCCCACTGTGTCCCTTTCCCCGAGAGGACGCGGGCGAACCCTGACGATTGCTGCGACGTGTGTCGTCCTGGCCGTCAGCTTGATCGTTCCCGTTCCCACATCCGCCGCCGTCCGAGCCTTCGGCGCACCACGGTTCTCCGTGAATGCACCGGGCGACATTGTCTACGCCGCGAACACGCTGCTGACCTGTCCGGCGACCGCAGGAAACTGCGCGGCGGCCCAAGCAGGCACGCGCGCGTCCGCGAACAACGAGTTCGCCATGATCCAGGTCGACACCGACAGCGATGCCTCGACGTTCAACTCTTCCACGGCAACGCTCGACATTCCGGCCGACGCCACGGTCCTCTTTGCTGGCCTCTACTGGGGTGCGGTCTCGACCAGTGGCGACCGCGGCACCGTGCAGTTCGAGACCGGTACCGGCACGGGCTACACCACCGTCACCGCTGATCAGCTCGACGATCGCGGCGCGACCTATCAGGGCTTTGCTGATGTCACCGCTGCCGTGCAGGCGACGGGCAACGGTGAGTACACGGTGGCGAACGTTCGCACTCGCACCGGCCGGAACCGCCACGCCGGTTGGTCACTCGTCGTGGCCTACGAAAGCCCCTCGGCACCTTGGCGCAACCTCACCGTGTTTGACGGCTTCGAGCTCGTGAACCCGAGCAACCCGGTCGATGTCACGGTGAGCGGATTCATCGCTCCTCCGACCGGTCCCGTGAACGCCCGCATCGGGATGATCGCCTACGAGGGTGACGCTCGGTACAGCGGCGACTTCGCCGAATTCGAGGGCACGCCCTTCGGTGATGGACTGAACCCGCCGGGCAACTTCTTCAACTCAGCGATCACCGATGCTGGCGTCTCCGTGCCCGGGCGTGACCCGGACTACGTCGATCAACTTGGCTACGACGCCAAGATCATCGCGACCTCAGGCTTGGTTGCGCCAAGCGCGACCTCCGCCAACATCTCCCTGCGATCGGCGGGCGATTGGTACTACCCCGGCGTCATCACCTCGGCCATCGACGTCTTCGTGCCGAATCTCTCGTCGGACTTCGACAAGACCGTCACCGACCTGAACGGGGGTCAGGTGCATCCGGGCGACGAGCTCGAGTACGTCGTCGAGTTCTCGAACCAAGGTGGCGACGCGGCGCTGGACACGGTGATCACCGATGACATCCCGGCGGGCACCACCTATTCGCCCGGCAGCCTGGTGGTGCTGGACGGCGACAACCCCGGAGCGAAGTCCGATGCCGGTGGCGATGACCAAGCATCGTTCGCAGGCGGAATGGTCACGTTCAACATCGGCACCGGCGCAACAGCCATCGATGGAGGCCGCGTGGCTCCCTTCTCCCAGACGGGCCAGCGCTATCGGGTCCGCTTCCGGGTGACGGTCGACGACACCACGCCGGATGGCTTCGATGTCGACAACGTCGCAGCGAGTTCCTACACCGCCGAAACGCTCGGCCTGCCGTACACGTCCCAGACCCCCACGGTCACCGTGCCCGTGGTGGCGTTGAGTGACCTCTCCTTCGAGTCCAAGACCGATTCGGCCGACCCGATCGTCGCCGGCGGCGACGTTGCTTACACCCTCACGATTCGAAACGACGGTCCTTCGACCGCCGAGAACGTCAGCATCACCGACACGCTGCCGGCGGGGGTCACCTTCAACCCCACGGGCTCGACCGGCACGTGTACCGAGTCCGGCGGCGTCGTGACCTGCACCCTTGGCTCGGTGCCCGTCGGCACCGCCTCCGCCACGATCGTCGTCACCGTTGATGAGGACGCCACGGTCGGCACGCTGAACAACAGCGCCACGGTGTCGTCGACCACTACGGATACTGATCCCACTGACAACACCGCCACCGAGACCACCACGATCGAGCGGCTCGTCGACCTTGCCCTCACCAAGGTGGCGACGCCCGCCCCCGACGTTGCGGGAGAGGCGCTGGCCGGCGGTCAGATCTCCTACGTGCTCACCCTCACCAACAATGGCCCATCGTCGGCCACGAATGCCACGATCACCGATGCGCTGCCTGTTGGCACCACGGTTGCCTCGACGGCCCCGTCGGGTGCCGGCACGTGTTCGAGTGCAAGCGGGTCGATCGCTTGCACCTGGCCCTCCATAGCCACAGGTGCGACCGTCACGGTCACCGTGGTGGTGGATGTCGCCTCCTCGTTGGGCGCGACGGACACGGTGACGAACCAGGCCAGCGCTTCCGCAGATGAACCGGAAGACCCCGCCGGTGCACCGCAAACGGCAACGGCTCGCGTCGACATCGCTCGACAGATCGATCTTCAGGTCACCAAGACCTCGGCGAGTCCGGCCGTTGCCGGTGAGGTCGCAACCTTCGATATCGAGATCACCAACGCCGGGCCATCCGACGCCACCAACGTGCAGGTGGTTGACACCCTTCCTGCGGGAACGACCTTCGTTGCCGGCCAGTCGTCGGGATCGTGCCTGCCAGATAGCGCCACGCAAGTGACGTGTTCGACGGCCTCGCTCCCCGCTGGTTCGACCGTCAACTTCACCGTTGCCGTCGAGGTGCCATCGGATGCCGTTGCTGGCGCACCGCTCACCAACCAGGCGGCAGCGAGCGCAACCGAACCGGAGAACCCGGCGACCACAGCGGACAACACCGATGTGGCTACCGTTGCCATCACTCGCTCCGCTGATCTGTCGATTGCGAAGAACCACGTGGCCGAACCGGTCGCCGCTGGCGGCCCTGTCGCCTGGACGATCACGGTCACGAACCGAGGACCTTCCGAAGCCACCGGTGTCACGGTGACCGACACGCTGCCGCCGAGTGTTGACTTCGCCGCCTCCCCGGGCTGCACGGAGGCCGGCGGCATCGTGACGTGCACGGCGGCCGGTCCCCTCGCTGCCGGTGACGATGTCACCTTCACGGTGAACGGCACCGTCGACGCCGGAGCGGCGGATGGTTCGGTGCTGACCAACAGTGCACGTGTCGACGCCAACGAGCCTGATCCCCAACCCGACAACAACGAGACCTCGGTGGGCACTCAGGTGAACCGTGTGGCGGCGCTCGACATCTTCAAACGAGAAACCGCCGGTTCACCCGACCCGGTCATTGCTGGCGATCCGATCTCCTGGGAGATCGAAGTGATCAACCGGGGCCCGTCCATCGCCACCGGCGTGGCGATCACCGATGATCTTTCGGGCCTGCCGGTCACCGTTACGGGGGCGACCGGACCCGGCTGCTCCGTTACTGCTGGCGAGGTGAATTGCTCGCAGGCAACCCTCGCCGTGAACGCATCGATCCTCGTCACGGTCACGGCCACCACCAGCTCGGCACTGGCCGATGGCGCCGTCATTCTCAACACGGCAACGGCCAGCGGCGATGCCTCCCCGGCCGTGTCGGCCTCGGAAGAGACGTCCGTGCTCACGAGCGCGGATCTCCAATTGCAGAAGATTGGCCCGACGTCTCTGTTCGCCGGTGAGGTCGGCACCTTCGAGCTCACACTCCTGAACGCGGGCCCGTCCGATGCCACGGGAGTCACGATCGATGATCTGCTCCCCGCCGGCTTTGCCTATGACGCATTCCGCGTGACTGCCGGAGCCGCAACGTGTGCGCCCGCTGGCGGCAATGTCGAGTGCACCGTGGGCGCGCTTGCTGCGGGCGCCAGCGTGGTCGTCGAGATCGACGCCACCGCCGACTCATCCCTGGCTGTCGGCGACATGGCGATCAACCGTGCGGTGGCAGACGCTGATCAGCCCGATCCGGACCCGAGCTCGAACACGGCCGAGGCCACCACCACGATCGCTCGCGAAGCAGACCTGTCGATCGTGAAGTCGGATCCCGTTGGCAGCTCTGCAGCTGGTGAAGGCATCGTCTACGAGATCGTGGTCGACAACCTCGGACCGTCCGACGCCACCAACGTCGAGGTCACCGATGTGCTCCCGGTCAACACGACGTTCGACCCCGGCGCATCGTCGGGCGTGTGCTCGGAGGCTGGCGGCACGGTCACCTGTGCCCTTGGAACCATCGATCCGCAGGCGGGGCCAACGACGATCTCGATCGCTGTCATCGTGGATGCTGGTTTCACCGGGCCGAGCATCACGAACGCCGCCGGCGTCAACGCCACCGAGAACGATCCCGTCGCCGACAACGACACCGACGACGCCGTCACGGCGATCGAAACCCGAGCGGATCTGGCCATCGTGAAGACGAGTCCGGCCACGCCGCCCGTCCCGGGAACGAACTACACATACACCGTGCAGGTCTCGAACGCCGGCCCATCGATTGCTGCCGACGTCTCCGTGACCGACACGCTCCCCGCAGGCACAACGTTCGTCAGCAGCTCGCTTGGCGCATCGTGCACCTCTGGTGTCGCCACCGAAGTCGAGTGCCAGCTCGGCGCCGTCGGCCTCGGTGCCGCCACCTCGTTCTCGATCACGGTCGCCGTTGATCCCGGCGCGACCGGCTCGATCGCCAACACCGCTGTCGTGGACTCATCGACGCCAGACCCCACGCCGGGAGACAACACGTCGACCGACACCTCCGCTCTTCTGACCCGCGCCGATCTCTCGTTGGCCAAGTCTGCGGTCGTGCCCACCGTCGTGGCGGGAACAAACGCAACGTTCGAACTCGTCGTCAGCAACGCTGGCCCCTCCGATGCGACTGGCATCGTGGTCACCGACCTCCTACCGCCCACGCTTGCCTTCGACGCCACGCTCTCCGATGCGCGCTGTGCCGACACGGGCGGCGGCGCGATCGAGTGCAGCGATGCGGGCCCGATCGCTCCGGGCTCGTCGCTTACCTTCACACTGGTCGCCCAGGTCGATACCTCGGTTGCCGCTGGCGCTCGCCTCTCCAACTCCGCCGTCGTCGATGCGGACACCGATGATCCAGACGAGTCGAACAATACTGGCAGCGCCACGGTCGATATCGAACGCTCCGCTGACATCTCGCTCACGAAGGTGGCCGCCGAGGTCACAATCACTGCGGGATCGGACGCAACATTCACCCTCACCGCCACCAACAACGGACCCTCCGACGCCACGACCGTCGTTGTCCAGGACACGCTCCCTGCAGGTATGACCCTCGTGTCTGCGACTCCCGGCGCAGGCGGCAGCTGCACCACTACCCCCACCTCTGTCACGTGCACCGCGACCACGCTGGCTGTTGGCGCCAGCTTCGAGATCGTGGTCGTGGCCAAGAGCGCACCCGACGTTCCAGACGCAGCCAGCCTGGTCAACTCCGCCACGGTGACCGCTGCCGAACCCGATCCGGACACGAGCAACAACACCGCCACCGCTCCGGTCAGTGTGAACCGCATCGTCAATCTCAGCGTGGCCAAGTCGGCCAGCGCTCAGCCCATCGCCGTCGCCGGAGAACCGCAAGCGTTCGAGATCGTCGTCGAGAACACCGGGCTCAGCAATGCCACGGGCGTCACCATCACTGATCCACTCCCCGTTGGCTCCACCTTCTACGCCGCCGGATCGGCCGCGAACTGCGCCGAAGCCGGTGGCGTAGTGTCCTGCCTGGTTGGCGATCTCCCCGCCGGCCAATCCACTGCCTTCGTGATCTCCTTCATCGTCGACCAGTCGACGGCGGACGGTGGCTCCATCATCAACACCGCTTCTGTCTCTTCGAACGAACCGGACACCGACTCCACCGATGACAGCTCGACCGTCGACGTACCGGTGGTGCGTCGGGCCGACGTGTTCGTGCGCAAGCAGGGCTCGCCGGATCCAGTCGTGGCCGGCACGTCGACCAGCTTCACACTGAGCTACGGCAACGCGGGGCCTTCCGATGCCACGGGCCTCGTCATCACCGATGTCCTTCCCGCCGGCGTGACTTTCGACGCTGGTTCCTCGGACGCTCGCTGCTCCGCCATCGGGCCGGCCGTCACCTGTGCGGTGGGCGATGTCGCCGTCGGGGCTGCGACCACGCCGGTCCTGATCGGCGTCTTGCTTGACGGTGGTCTGGCCGAGGGGGCCATGATCTCCAACACCGCCACCGTGCTCGCCAACGAACCGGACCCGCTCGCGACCAACAACGAATCGACGAACGGCATTCAGGTGCGCCGAGACTCGGCACTCGAGCTGATCAAGACCGACCTCACCGACCCGGTGCTTGCCGGCAACGACGTGACCTATCGGCTCGAGGTCATCAATCGAGGTCCATCGACGGTCGACGATGTCGTGATTGTCGACGCCTTGCCCCCAGGCACCTCGGTCCAGAGCATTCCTCCCGGCTGTACGGCCTCGGGTGCGTTCGAAGTCACGTGTGACGCAGGCCAGCTCATCGACGGTGCACGTGCCACCTTCGACGTTGTCCTGACGGTCGACTCAGACCTCGCTGACGGGGCGCAGATCACCAACAGTGCCTCGGCATCGGGCGCAACTGGTGCTGGTGCGATGACGCAGGAGGAGACCACGATCGCACGCCTCGCCGACATCTCCGTGCAGAAGCAAACCACGACTCCGACCGTCACGGCCGGGGTCCCCGTCGTTTACGAGCTCACCGTCACCAACGACGGCCCGTCCGATGCCACGAACCTAGTGATGACCGACGTGCTTCCGGGATCGGCCCAGGTGATCCGGGTGTCCGCCCCGACCGGAACGTGCGTTGAGACCGTCGGTCAGGTCACCTGCGCATGGCCGACCTTTGCCGCCGGTGCGGGCGAAGTCATTGAGATCGAACTCGTCCCCGAGGCCTTCCTCTCCGCTGGTGTGCCGTTCGACAACCGAGCCGTGGTCTCCGCCGACGAAACCGACCCGGACCTCACCAACAACGCCACGCTTGACGAGCAAGTCATCGATCGCTCCGTCGATCTTTCCCTGACGAAGGTCGCCACTTCGCCCACTGTCGTCGCTGGTGGCTTGGTGAACTGGACGCTGACGGTGTCCAACGCCGGGCCATCGTTCGCCGCTGACGTGGTGATCACCGATCCTCTGCCGGCCGGCGTCACCTTCTCCGTCGACGGCTCGAGTGCTGCTTGTGCTGCCGATGCCGCCAACCTCGTCACCTGTGCCGTGGGCACCGTGCCGGCAGCAGGCACCGCCGAGGTGACCATCGCCGCCACGGTCGATGCCTCACTCCCGCTGGGCACACAGCTGACCAACGTGGCGACGGTCAGCTCACCGGAACCAAACCTCAACACCGACCCGACGGCGACCTCAACTGTCGACGTCAGCACCGGTGCCGACCTCGTTGTTACCAAGCAACTCGTGAGTGACGCGGTCGTTGCCGGCGAGGACGTCACGTACGAGATCACACTGCGTAACGACGGCCCCTCCAACGCCCTTGGCATCGAGCTGAGCGACCGCCTGCCGGGCGGTCTGACCGTCGATACCCCGCCGAGCGACTGCAGGGTGACTGACGGACGCTTGGTCTGTGCCGTGGCAACGTTGGCCGTCGGCGACTCGATCGCCGTCACGGTGACCGGAGCGCTCGACCCCGGTGCGAGCGGCTCGCTCATCAACCAGGCGATGGTGCAGTCCGACACCGACGATCCTGACGCCACCAACAACGTCGACACCGTCGAGGTTCCGATCGAGCGGGTCGCCGACCTTGGCGTCACGAAGGCGGCGACGACCGAAGGAACGATCGCTGCTGGTGGTGCCCTCGACTGGCAGATTGTCGTTACCAACGCAGGACCGTCGACCGCCACCGAGGTGCAGCTGTTCGACAACCTGCCCGACACGCTCATCGTCGGCACGCTCCCGACAGGATGTGCGGCAAACGGGCAGCAAGTCACCTGCGAGCTTGCCGACCTCGGCGTCGGCGAGAGCACCACGCTGGTGATCGGTACCACCGTTGCCGACGGCGCGGCGGGCGCCACGATCGAGAACACCGTGAGCGTGTCCTCCGCTGAGACGGATCCGAACCCGGTTGACGATGACGCTCAAGCGAACATCAACGTGGCGCCGAACGGTGCAGGTGACGATGGCCCGCTGCCCCGCACCGGCTCGAACTCGTCCGGGCTCGTGGCGCTCGGCGCTGCACTTCTCGCCGCCGGTGCCGGGTTCATGATCCTCGCCGTCCGACGTTCGAACCCAGCGCCTGGCTGATCGTCAGCGTTCAGTTGCGGACCGCGGCCTCGACGGGTACGAGCTCATCGAGAGTCTGTGCGTGCGCCGTCTCGGCGTCGTCCATGCCCTGGCGGCTCCGGACGACTCGGGCAATTCCGAGGCTGACCATGAAGATCGCCACGCTGGCCACCAGCGACCATGGGTTGATGCCGCCGAAGCCCTCGTCGATCCGTTCGAGCGACGCACCGAGGAGTACGAAGGAGATCGTGCCTGGCAGTGAGCCGAGCGCAGTGGCGGCGATGAAGGGCAGCCACTTGATGCGCAACGCTCCCGAGAGGTAGTTCACGAGGTCGTAGGGAAGGAACAGCAGCCGCATGATGAACACCGACTCGAAGCTGTTCGTGCGAAGCCGATTCGTCCACCGCTTGGCCAGCGTTGCGGCCTCGTTGTTGCCGTCTTCGGCGCCCGGGGCGCCACCGAGCGTCCGGCCAATGCTGTAGGCAAGCAGCGCGGAGAGGTTGGAGAACAGCACAACCACGGCCACACCAGCCACCGGCCCGAAGAGCAGCCCGCCCATTACGGTGATCACCGAGGCGGGGAACAGAACAATGGGGCGAATCAGGTAGGCGAGGCCGAATGCGAGGACACCCCACCAGGCCATCTCGACGGCGTCGATGAACTCCTGGCCGGCGCCAAGCGTGCTCAGGTCGTTTGCGCTCCGGTAGCTGCGGAATGCGACGAAAGCGCCGATCCAGAGCGTGACGACGAAGGCTCGTTGGATCCAGGTCTTGGCTGCGGGGGAGGGGCGTTCCATGGGGAGAGGGAACCGGCGGGCAGGGCTGACATTCCGACGCTCAGCAGTCTGTTCACAAGTCGTTCAGGCCAGCAGCGCCGTTCGCCAGCTCAAGCGAGGGCTGTCACCAGGGCGGCGAGGTCGGGGAGGCGGGCGTGGTCGTAGCTTGCGTGGTGATCGAAGGGGTCGAGTTGTACGGACTGCATTCCCGCTTGCGTCGCTCCGACGATGTCAGCATGCACCGTGTCGCCGACGTACACCACGCTCTCCGGTGGAGGTCCGCCAAGAGCATGCAGCGCCGGCGCCATGATCATCGGGTCGGGCTTGGCCACGCCGACCAAACCGCTGTCGATGATCGCTGCGACTCGAGGCAGCTCGTGAGCCTCGTTCACCCAGCACACGCCGTAGTTCTTCATTTGCTCAGCCGCAGTGCCATCGTTGTTCGACACGATGGCGAGCGGGAGGCCCGTCGCAGCCAGCTCATGGAATGCCGCGATGTTCGCCTCGTGCGCCCATCCCCACGACACGCGAATCACGCCGTCGCGGAACTCAGACCAATTGGCTTCCGGAATCCCCAATGACGCTGCGTAGGCGTGGTCGTAGGTGGCCCAGAAGTCGCGGCGGGTCTCATCCGGCGATGTGCCGGCCAGAACGAGCGCGGTGAGTTGCTCTACCCCTGCGTGATGGGCTTGGACGAACGCTGAGGTGTCGGCCGGGACGGGTGCGCCGATGCGTTCCATCACCGGCACCACGGTGTCGTAGTGGGGATAGAGGAACACGCCCCCGATATCGAACACCGCCGCTTCCACCGTGGTGGGGTCAAAGAACGGTGTGTGGCCAGCCGAGGTGCGTTCATCCATGAGCGCGGACCGTAGCGGCATGGGGCAGACTGAGGAGATGCAATTCGCCACTTCCCTCGGCCTCTTCGGCGCCGAATCCACCGGCCGAGACAACTTCGTCGACCTCGACGTTTCCGTTGGATGGTGGATCTTCCTCGGCGTGGCGATCTCACTGATGCTTGCAGTCGACCTGTATCGCCATCGTGACAATCACGAGCCCAACCCTCGTGAAGCAACCATCGAGACCATCACGTGGATCAGCATTGGTTTGGCGTTCTCGATCGTCATGTTCTTCGGCTTCGGCGACGACGGAGGAGCTGCGTTCGGCGAGTACATCTCGGGCTACCTGATCGAGAAGTCACTCAGCATCGACAACGTCTTCGTCTGGGCAATTCTGTTCTCGACGATGAAGATCCCGCTTCGCTACCAGCACCGCGTGCTGTTCTGGGGCATCTTCGGGGCCCTCGTTCTTCGCCTCATCTTCATCCTGGTCGGCAGCGCCCTGATCGCTCGGTTCTTCTGGCTCCTGATCGTCTTTGGCCTGTTCCTCGTCTACACCGGGCTCAAGATCATTCGGCACCGAGAGGACGAGGGCGAGAACACCTCGACAAAGGGGCTGGGCCTCTTGAAGAAGGTGATGCCCGTCTCCGACGAGCTCGACGGGCACAAGTTCTTCACCGTGCAGAACGGCAAGCGGGCCGCCACGCCCCTGTTCGCCGCCCTCGTCGTGGTCGAGTTCACCGATGTGATCTTCGCCCTCGACTCGGTGCCCGCCGTGCTTGCCGTTTCAAACGAACCCTTCATCGTGTTCGCCTCGAATGCCTTCGCCATCCTCGGCCTACGAGCCATGTACTTCCTGCTGGCCAATGCCCGTGAGCGGTTCCACTACTTGAGCCACGGGCTCGGCGCGATCCTGATCTTCGTTGGCATCAAGATGGCCGTCAGCCACTGGTACCACCTGAACACCTACATCAGCCTGGCGATCATCATCGCCTTCCTGGTCGCGGCAGTGGTCTTCAGCGAGCGCAAGGCTCGCCAGCTCGGCATCACGGGCCAAGAACTGGCCGACCAGCACGATCACTGACCGCTCGAGCCGCCAGAATTGCTGATCTCATGTACCTCTGGGGTACACGGTCGCGGCAATTCGGGGACCGGTAACGGGGACGTGCGTGAGCTCCAGCGGGGCGTTTCACGTTCTGGTAACACAGCGGCAACGCTGACGTTGCGCCCGGGTTCTACGTTGATGAGATGGCATCGAACGAACCCCGTCTTGCCCAGATCGTGGCTCTCGAACTGATCGCGTCGGGCCGACGCATCAGCGAACCAGTGCTGTTTCATCAAGGCGATGACGCCTGCGTGGCCACCCTCGAAGACGCCGCGCTCGTCGGGTCCCCCTTTGCCGGCCCGGCTGACATGGTGGTCGGCCAGGCCTGCAAACGTGCCGTCCATCCCGCACTCATGCAGCGGGTTGTCGACGAGCCAACGGTTGTGCATCGGGTCTACCGACCTGCTGCGCACTCGTGCGTCGAGGCGGCGACGCACTGAGTCCCCCTGGGGTGGACGACGACTGAAGTCGCCCTCGGTCGTCGTTCGCCCCACCTTTCGCGCCCATAGGTGGTTGGCGACCGCCAATGTCGGGTTTAGTCTTAGCAGTCGTCCATTGAGAGTGCTAACGCCCGGAGGGCACCTGCATGAACCTGCAACCACTTGAGGATCGGATTGTCATCCGACCCAAAGATGCCGAAGCCACCACGGCTTCCGGTCTCGTCATCCCCGACACCGCGAAAGAGAAGCCCCAGCAGGGTGAAGTCCTTGCTGTTGGTGCCGGTCGCCGCGGCGACAACGGCGATCTCATCCCCATGGATGTGTCCGTTGGCGACGTCGTCGTCTACTCCAAGTACGGAGGCACCGAAATCGCCTCTGACGGTGAAGACCTTCTCATTCTCAACGCTCGCGACGTGCTCGCGATCGTGAAGTAGGAACGAACAACATGGCAAAGATCATCAAGTTCGACGAGGACGCTCGCCGCGCCCTCGAGTCCGGCGTCAACCAGCTGGCCAACGCCGTCAAGGTCACCCTCGGCCCGAAGGGGCGCAACGTCGTCCTCGACAAGAAGTTCGGTGCCCCCACGATCACCAACGATGGTGTGTCCATCGCCCGCGAGATCGAACTCGAAGACCCCTTCGAGAACATGGGTGCCCAGCTCGTCAAGGAAGTCGCCACCAAGACGAACGACGTCGCCGGTGACGGAACCACGACCGCCACGGTCCTCGCTCAGGCCCTCATCAAGGAAGGCCTCCGCAACGTTGCTGCTGGCGCCAACCCCATGAGCCTCAAGCGTGGCATCGAAGCCGCCGTCGCCGCTGGCGTCGAGGCCATCGCTGCCCAGTCCATCGAGATCGAAGACAAAGAGCAGATCGCTCAGGTCGCGTCCATCTCCGCCGCCGACACCAACGTCGGCAACGTTCTCGCTGATGCCATCGACAAGGTGGGCAAGGACGGCGTCGTCACCATCGAAGAGTCGAACACCTTCGGCATCGACCTCGAGTTCACCGAGGGCATGCAGTTCGACAAGGGCTACATCAGCCCCTACTTCGTGACCGACCCCGAGCGCCAGGAAGCGGTTCTCGAGAACCCGTACATCCTGTTCGTCCAGGGCAAGATCACTGCGGTACAGGACCTCCTGCCCGTGCTCGAGAAGGTCATGCAGGGCGGCAAGCCCCTCGTGATCATCGCCGAGGACATCGAGGGCGAAGCCCTCGCCACCCTCGTGGTCAACAAGATCCGTGGCACCTTCGCCTCCGCATCCGTCAAGGCCCCCGGCTTCGGCGAGCGTCGCAAGGCAATGTTGCAGGACATGGCCATCCTCACCGGTGGCCAGGTCATCGCTGAAGAGGTCGGGCTCAAGCTCGACGGTGTCACCCTCGACATGCTGGGCACCGCCCGCAAGGTCACGATCACCAAGGACGCCACGACCATCATCGAAGGTGCGGGCGAAAAGTCCGACGTCGAAGGTCGTGTCAACCAGATCAAGGCTGAGATCGAAAACACCGACTCCGACTGGGATCGCGAGAAGCTCCAGGAGCGTCTTGCCAAGCTGGCCGGCGGCGTTGCCGTCGTCAAGGTCGGCGCAGCCACCGAGGTCGAGCTCAAGGAAAAGAAGCACCGCATCGAAGATGCGCTCTCCGCAACCCGCGCTGCACTCGAAGAGGGTGTTGTTGCTGGTGGTGGAACCGCACTTCTCCGTGCTCGCTCCGCAGTCGACGCTGCGATCGCATCGCTCACCGGCGATGAGGCCACCGGCGCTCGCTCGGTCTCCCGTGCCCTCGAAGCACCGGCCCGGCTCATCGCCGACAACGCTGGTCTCGAAGGCGCCATCTGGGTCACCAAGGTCCTTGAAGCCGAGGGCAACCACGGCCTCAACGCCGCCACCGGTGAGATCGTCGATCTCGTCGCCGCCGGCGTCACCGACCCCGCAAAGGTCACCCGCGCTGCACTGCAGAACGCGGCCTCCATTGCGGCCCTCGTGCTGACCACCGAATCCCTCGTCGCCGACGCTCCGGAAGAAGCCGGCGCTGGCGGCGGCATGCCCGACATGGGCGGCATGGGTGGCATGGGCGGCATGATGTAATCCGCTTCGGTCTTGGCGGCTTCGCCGCCTCAACCGAGTTTCTCTGGACGTCCCCGGGCTTCGCCCGGGGGCGTTTCTGTTTTCGGGTTCACGACTTCGTCGAGTCACCCGAGGACCAGAGGGCTCCGCCCTCTCGTTGCTCTCCCGCCGGGCTGCGCCCTGGATCCCGCTGGCCACCAGCGGACCACGAACGGCCCTGGGTGGAATCTGGTGTCTGACACCCATCACCTACCAGATGTCGCCTGACTCTGGTGGAACGTGGTGTCTGACACCCATCACCTACCAGATGGTGCGGGTCAGGTGACCGGGAGGGTGGTGCTCTGGGGGGTGGTGCGTTCGGTGTTGGTGCGTTGGGTGATGCCGGGGCCATCGAGGATGGTGTTGGTGTTTGTGCAGCCGCCGTCGTCGATTCGTTGGTAGTTCACGCGGACTGATGCCGGGCGGACGACCGAACCGTCAATGGCTTTGCCGGCGAAGTCCGACCAGCGCACTGCACACGAGGGGGCGCTGCAGTCGGCGAACGCCTCCGTCCACACCATTGGGTGGGAGATCGCGTCGGCGTCCACGTGGAGATCCCGAACCGTGACTTCACGCTTGGCATCGACGTCGAACAACGTTGCCCGCCAACCCTCGACCGGCGATCGGTGAATCCAGTAGCGGTAGCGACGCCCAGCCTGCCATGCGAAGTCGAACGTGTTCGCGTTCCCCATCGACGAACCGAGGGCCGAAACCGAACCGGGGATCTCGCCGCCCCCAACGCCACGATCGAGATAGCCACCCCAGTTCACGGCTCCATTGCCCGGGTACCCGGTGTGATGCTGCAAACCCATGTGCCCGGCGCCCACGGTCTCCGAACCCTTGACGAAGCTCACCTGCAGTGCCCAGAACATGAGCGCAGGATCTACGGGCGGCTCGATGACTTCGAAGGTCACCGCCACCTCCGACAGCGGTGCTCGGGGAACGTCCCAGAACAGGTGAAACGACGACGCTCCGTTGGCCGAGGTCGGCTGACCGTTCGTGCGACTTGATTGCGATCGTCGGGCTGAGAAACGGGAGGTGGTAACGCTGGTGTCCCTCGGCGCGAACAACGCAAGGAAATCTCGAAACGGCATCCGCCCATCGTGCCACGTCAACACCCTTGTTGGGGAAGCTTTGGTCGGTTGATGCTGGCGATGTAGGAGGGGCTGCGGTCGGACGGGGCCACACTGGGACCGTGGTGCCTTCCGCCTCGGCCTCGCCCGTCCCGACCACGATCTCTCGACGACAAAGTCCGACCCTGCACGCCCTGCTTGCAGCGCTGCTGCTCTGCTTCCTCGCCCTCGCTCTGACGACGGAGAGCACCGTCCGGTTCGGACAGGGCATGTACCTGCTGTCGGCTGCACTCCTGGCCGCTGTGATCGGCACCACCTCTGCCGCCTTGGAGGCTCCCCACCGATGGGCGGCGATTGCTGCCCTCGGAGGCCTCATCGCCACCGAGATCTTTGCGCTGACCGAGCTGGGTCGCTCCGACAGCAGCGGTTGGGAAGGGCTCGGGGTGCTCATCCCGCCCGCATGGCTTTTCGCCACGATCGGCTGGTTCACGCACAACCGCCGCCGTCACACCTTCCGGTGGGTGAGCACACTCGTGCAGCTGCCGTTCACCGCGCTGACCACCACTCTGTTCGTCTTGCTGTTCCTCCGGGTGGATGGCTGGAGTCGAGTGGGCCACGGCGCGGCGTCGCTGGTGGGAAGCCTGTCGGTGATCGCGGCGCTCGTCGCGATCTACGGGCGCCTGCAGATCCTGCGTACCCATCGTCGTTGACGACGGGTTCGGGCGACGGGCGACGCCAAGCGCAGGCGGGCCGTCGGCAAGCGCATCCAGAGCGGGGGTTGATCAGCCCAGATCCGGGTCAACGGTCGGCAATTAGCGTCGTTTGGATGAGATTTGGCTCGCTTCTGGTCGCTGTGACGACGTTGGCGGCCCTCGTCACTCCCACGCTTGCTGCGCCGGCGGCAGCGCAAGCAGACGGCGGCCTTGGAGAAACACCGGACACAATCTGGGATGTCGGAAACCCGGATCCGAATTCGCGTCACACCCGCCAAGTTCGAGCGATCGTTCGCGACATCGAAGAGTTCAACGGCTACGTCTATGTGGCTGGCAAGTTCCGGGACGTCATCGCCCCTGATGGTGGGACCCAATCCCAGCCTTACCTGGCCCGGTTCGATGTCGACACCGGCGCCTGGGACCCAAGCTTCCGGCCCACCGTGGGAGGCATTGTCTATGCCATCAACATCACCGATGACGGTCGACTCTACGTTGGCGGTGAGATGCCGGGCGGCGCAATGTTGTTCGATGCCCGGACGGGACAGCAGGACGAGCAGTTCGATCCCGGTTTGATCAACAGCTGGGGTCCTCCTGCGGTGTTCGACATCGAAGCAGTTGGAGACGATGTGTATCTCGGTGGCGATTTCACCGAGGCACAGGGCGAGTCACTTTCGAACCTCGCTCGCGTGGATGGCGAAACAGGCAGCCTCGATCGTGAGTGGCTGCCGACGGCAGATCTCGACACTGGAACGCCGTTGTTCGCCGAGTCGTTGGTCTTTGCCCTGGCGATCGACGAGCCTCGAGATCGTGTCTATGTGGCGGGCAAGTTCGGCGGTATCAACGGCGACGACCGGGCGTCCTATTTCGCTGTGCTGGATCCCGAGGGCGGGGGCTTGCTTCCCAACCTGCGGCAGGGTCTCCCCAAGGGCATTCCCAGCCATCGAGACGGCTACTCGATGTGGATGGAGGACGTGCAGTTCTCCGCGGACCGGGTCTATGTCGGAGGCAACGGACACCAGACGATGACCATGCGGGCCAGTGATCTCGGTCTCCTGAACACCTTCTACACCAACACTGGCGTCGGCCAGACGACGGCCGGGGGCGACACGCAGGTCATCCATGTCGGCGAATCGACGGTGTGGTCCGGTTGCCACTGCTGGGGTTCTGTGGGTTCCTTTCAAATCGGTAGCTACATCCGCGGTGAGGACGGCGTCATGGTCGTCGCCGAGTACGACGAATGGGCTCGCGACTTCGCAACCACGAACCCATTCGGACAGCAGCCCGTTAATGCCGGTTACGGCGTGGATGCCCAGACGAACCGCCTCGTTCCCCTGACCTTCGACGTCGCCGGTCAGGCTGGGGCGAGCGCCATTCTCGAAGACTCGAACGGGCGGCTCTGGATGGGCGGCCAGTTCACGAAGGTTCGGTCGACGAGCCGGCCCGTCAGCGGTCTCATTCGTCTCTCCGCTGCAGCTGAGCCGCCAGAACCAGATCCCGTCATCGTTCCTCCGGCGCGAACTGCACGGCCGGCCGACGATCAGATCTTGCGCCTGTACCGAGCAGTGTTCGGCCGAGCGCCAGACGCCCAGGGATTCGCGTTTTGGACGGAGCGTTACGCCGAAGGTGAAGCGCTCGGCTCGATTGCTGGAACGTTCATTCTCTCGCCCGAGTGGAATGAGCGCTATCCGGCAGCACTCTCGAACACCGAGTACATCGATGCCATCTACCAGAACGTGCTCGGTCGGGCCGGTGACGAGGATGGTGTCCGCTTCTGGTTGGATGCGCTCGACAGTGGCCGTCTCTCTCGGGTTCAGGTCCTCCTCTCGGTGAGCGAGTCGCCGGAGAACATCGAAGGAACCGGCACGTCTCAGCCCCTGCGAATCCAGGAAGCGCAGATTCTGCGCTTGTACCGAGCCGCCTTCGGTCGCAATCCCAAGCCGGCCGCGTTCTCGTTCTGGGTGCGTTCCCTCGAGAGTGGCCGAACGCTGGACTCGATCGCCGCTCAGTTCGTGGACTCAACCGAGTGGCAGCGCCGCTTCGGAGCGGAGCCGGACAATCGCGAGCTCGTGCGGTCGTTGTACCAGAACGTCTTCGATCGTGCCCCCGACGCCCAGGGCTTTGCCTACTGGCTCGAACAGCTCGATGCTCGGTCCGAAGCCTCGGTGCTGATCGCGTTCTCTGAGTCGATCGAGAACGTTCGCCGGACGGGCACGCCTCCCGCGTGAGCACGGGCGATCGGCGTGATCGAGAGAACGACTCGGGCGGTGGCCGCGTTAGCATCCCGGTCATGGAACGACCGCCGACGGACCCCGCCAAGATCCTCGAATTCTGGATGGAGTGGGAGCGTGGGGACACGACGCCCGGCACTGTGCTGAAGAACTTGAAGAATGGTGGCTTGCGCGAACTCATCGAGGCTGCGGTCGCGGCCAACGTCGGGACCGAGTCCTGAGCTTCGCGCCGCCTCCGGGACGAGGCGGACCGCAGTACATACCGCGCCCGCCAGACGCCCGTCTGGGCCAGCCCGCCCCCTGGGCGCACCTCAGCGCGAGCGAGCGTCGGCCCACGGCGAACGACATTCTCGAGATCGTGCGGCACGTCCCAGACGATGCGCCGCACGCAGTCACCGTCGATGGACGTCCGCCCTCGGCTGTCCTGGCTCCGATCTATGACGGGGCAGCGGGCCCGACAGTCATCCTGACCCGACGGGCCTGGACGCTCCGCAGCCACACCGGCGAGGTCAGCTTTCCCGGCGGGCGCAAGGACCCCGAGGACATTGACCTTCGAGCCACGGCGCTTCGAGAGAGCCACGAAGAGATCGGCCTCGACGCCGCGTCGGTGCAGATCGTCGGCGAACTCCCCAGGCTCACCACCGTTTCGTCTCCATCGCTGATCGTGCCCTACGTGGGCTTCCTCAACGAACGACCAGCCTTGGTCCCCTCACCAGATGAGGTCGACGCCATTCTCGATGTGCCGCTCGCCGATCTGCTCGATCCGTCGATCTACCGAGAGGAGATCTGGTCTCGGGACGGGGTCGAGATGGAGATCACGTTCTTCGAATTGGAAGGCGACACGTTGTGGGGAGCGACGGCGCGCATGTTGCGCAGCCTCTTCGAGGTCTTCGCCAGCCGCTCGCTCTGACCTCGTCCAGACGAGGTGCCGAGTGTGGTGCGGGAGCGCGGATCAGACCGCTTCGAGGCGGAGAACGCCGTCGGCACGGTGAGTGATGTGGGACGCCCAGTCCATCTCGAGCCACTGATCAGGCCAGTTCGAAACCACTGCGAGGAGAGCCGAGGTCGGCATGCTCACGTCGCGAACCAGCGAGGGATCGATCTGCTGTGCCTCCTGAGCCATGATGATCCACTCACCGTCGACCAGCATCGTGAACGGACAGCCGCCGCGCGTGATGAGGATCAAGGCCAGGTGCGTTCTGCCTTGAACCGCCGCCCGCGCCGAAGCCGGAAGACGTTCCAGAAGTGCTTCCCTCCGCCCACCTGCAGGAAGCAACTCGGTTTTCTTGACTGACGTGCCGCTCGTCATGCGTCCCACTATGACGGACCTTTTGCCGTGTGAGAAGGCGGCATCGGGCCATTCGATCGATTGTTTCGATTGTGCAACGAAATACTCAGGGCTCTCTCAGCGGAACGAGTGTTTCGGGTCCGGACGGGTCCGAGATCGGCTTGACTGGTTGCGTCATGGATGTTCTCTCTCTCGCTCAGGCACGTCGAATTGCGCTTGCTTCCCAGGGTTTCAACGATCGAAAACCCGCTGGAAGAGTCGACGCGCGGCACTTTCGCCGGGCGCTCGCTCGTATGACGATTCTGCAGCTGGATTCGGTGAACGTCCTTTGCCGGAGTCACTTTCTCCCGATGCTCGCTCGCCTCGGTCCCTACGACCGGGACAAGCTCGATCAATGGATTTGGCGGTCTGGTGAGAACGTCGAATTCTTGAGTCATGAAGCTTCGGTGACATCGATGGATCTGGTCCCGTTGCTTGTTCATCGCCGCAGGAGCTGGAAGGGGTACGTGCAGTTCGAGTCGGAGCATCCTGAGTATGTGCAGGCGGTGCTCGACGAGGTCACCGAGCGAGGTCCACTGTCGGTCAGTGATCTGACCGACGGTGGGAACCGTTCCGGTCCGTGGTGGGGCCATTCGAAAGGTAAGACCGGTCTCGAGATCCTCTACACCACCGGCCGACTGTCCATTCACGAGCGGACGAAGACGTTCCTCACCGTCTACGACACGCCGGAGCGCGTCCTCCGAGACGACGTCTTGGCTGCACCGCCGATGGCCGCCGACGAGGCGAACAAGCAGATGTTGCTTCTCGGAGCAAGGAGCCACGGCGTTGGAACCGCCACCGATATCGCCGACTACTTCCGGCTGAAGATGCCAGTTGCCAGGCCGCTCATTGCCGAGTTGGTGGCCGAGGGCGAACTGATCGAGGTTGAGGTCGAGGGTTGGAAGGATCCGGCGTATCTCCACCCGGAAGCGGTGCGACCTCGTTCGGTCAACGCCCACACGTTCCTCAGCCCGTTCGACCCCGTCGTGTGGTTCCGGCCTCGAGCAGAACGCCTCTTCGACTTTCACTATCGGATCGAGATCTACGTGCCCGAGGCCAAGCGGGTGCACGGCTATTACGTGTTGCCGTTCCTACTCGGCGATGAGTTGGTGGGGCGGGCCGATCTGAAGGCCGACCGCAAGGCCAGCCGACTCCTCGTGCAGGCCAGCTTCGCTGAACCGGGAGCGGATGCCGAACGTGTCGCCTCGGCCATGGCCGAAAGCTTGCACGAAATGGCTGCCTTTCTTGGTCTGGATGCCGTTGATGTTCGACCCCGAGGTGATCTCTCCAGCGCCCTTCGATCCGCTGTCGGCTGATGTCGCGATGGGTCAGGCCATTGTCGGGCCTCGCGGCTGTGGTGCTCGGGCTCGCCGGATTCCCAGGATGGGTGGTGTCCGGAGACCGAACCCGCAACAGCTTCGAGATGCTCCGGTCGGCGCAGCGATTGGGCCTCGACCAGCTCACGCCCGTTCGTGTCGTGTGGTTCGTCATGCCCGTGCTGGCGCTGGCCTCGCTCGCGCTCATCATCTTCGGCCGGCCGCGTCCGGCGGCTCTTCTGCTCATCCTCGTGGCCCTGGTTGTGGGCGGGGTGGGCGCCGTCGTTCTGGCGTCTGACGTTGAGATCGGCGCCGGCCCGATGATCGCCTGCGGAGCCGCTGTCTTGGCGCTGCCGCTGGGCGGCGCGCTGTTGAGAGCTCAAGACGAGGTCGAAACCGTCCGTTGACAACGGCATGTTGCCGCATGACCCAATCGAGCCGACAGCTTCGCCGATCTCACCTCCGGCGGCTCCGCCGACGCTCGGTGGTGCTCCCGGCAACTCGCTGAGCGGGCCTCCTCAGTACGTCCCGGCCGAGGGTGTGAGCTTCGACAGTTCCACGAGCGTTCAAACCACCTCGGTCCAGAAGAAGCCGTCGCTGTTCCTTCGGGGCGCCATGGTCGTGGCTGCCCTCGGTGTGGCTGGAGCTGGTGTCTTTGCTGTTGGCAAAGCACTCCAGGACCCCGCTGGGCCCGGCACGCCCGACGAAGCGGTCACGGCGATGATGACGGCGCTCGATGACGGCGATCTGATCGGTATCGGTGAAGTCATGTCGCCAGCAGAACGCGAGGCCTTCATCGAGCCAATGTTTGCGCTCACCGGCGAGTTGCAGCGCCTCGAGGTTCTGGATCCCGAGATGGACATGGCCGCGGTTCAGGGTCTTGACATCGATGTCGTGGGACTGGAAACCACGACGGAAGAACTCGCACCCGGCATTGCACTCGTCTCGGTGGTCGGCGGCACGATCACCACCTCCTCGGACATCGCATCCCTGCCGCTGGGCAACGTGATCACCGACCGCGTCGGCGATGAGCTCAACGAAGTCGAGAACGAATCCGACACCGTCGACTTCTCCGAAGACCCCATGGAGCTCGTCACGATTGAACGAGACGGCTCGTGGTACGTGTCGCTGACCTACACGATCGCCGAGGCGGCGCGGGCCGAGACCGACGCTCCGCTTCCCGCCTTCGGCTCGGGCCCGGCTCCCGTGGGTGCACCAACGCCGGGCGGCAGTGTGGAAGCCATGGTTCGCGAGGCCATTGCACTAGACCTCGAGGGAGTCATGACCCAACTCGATCCCGAAGAGTTCGCCGCGCTGTACGACTACTCACCGCTCTTCCTCCCCGACGCGCAGTCCGCCATCGACGAGTTCACTGCTGAGTTCGAAGCCAACGACATCACCTGGCAGCTCGATGCCCTGACGACGTCGTCTCAAGAACGAAACGGCCGCACGATCGTGACGGTCGACGGGATCGCCGCGTCGGGTTCGTTCGATGGCCAGACCTTCGCTTTCGATGCGACGGGTGAATGCCCGTCGCTGACCGTTGGCGGCGAAACCGAAACGTTCTGCCCCGACGGTGACGAGCTGGCCGAGCTCGAAGAGTTCTTCCCCTCCTTCGACGTGTTCGCTGATCTCGAAGGTGGTGGCGTCACGGTCGTCGAGCGTGACGGCATGTGGTTCGTGTCCGGTGTGCCGACGGCCATCTACACCTACGTCGATGTGTTCGCTGCGCTTGAACCGGAAGAGTTCGATGCTCTGATCGGTGACTTCGAGAACCTGCTCGACGGCGCCATGGACGTCAACCCGTTCGATCTCGGGCTTGGCGGCGCCATCGAGCCGACCCCGTTTGTCGAGGTCGACCCCTTCCTGGAGGAGGATCCCTTCTTTGAAGAGGACTCCTTCATGGAGCAGTCCGAGGTTCCCGTCAGCGCCGAGGACCTGGCGCTCTTCCCGGCCGAGGCTGCCCTCGTCGTCGGTTCCGGAGCCGACTGGAAGGACCCGACCTGGGGCGAGATCCCTGTGGCCGCGGCGAGCACTGGCGACGACGGCGTGGGCAACTGGGTCGACATCCTTCGCTATGAGCGCGGGACTCGGGACGAGATCATCTCAGCGATGGAGGCGTCCGGCTTCTATGAGGTTGCCGAACTCGCTGCTGCCCCGGCCGGATCCGCGGTCTACAAGAGCGGCTTCGAGTACTACGTCGTGATCGACAACATCGTCGTGATCGGCTGGGACGATGAACCGACCCTGGCCCACCTCGACCTCGTCCTGCCCCATCTCGCTGAGATGCAGGCCGCCGGTCAACTTCCCTGAGCGGATGTCCCGGAGGGTCTACGCTCGCCGTTATGGCTGAGCTGTCGTTCACAGGTGAGACCCACGACGAAATCGTGCAGAAGGTGCGCCGCTGGTTGGCGTCGGTCGACGGCGACATGGCCGGCTCGATGGGCGTGGCCGACGTCGTCAACCAGTCGGCGGAGCTCTCAAAGGACGCGCTTCGGGTTGTCGCCCAGTCCGCCCCCGGCAGCATCGGCGAATCAGAGCTCGTCAAGGCGTTGACCACCATGGGTTACAAGGCCACCGATCAGACTCGTGATGCCGCACTCGGGGCCCTCGACGCCGTCGAGACTGCGACGGGTGGATCTGTCGTCCGCAAGGTTGCTGCCGAGGGCTCGAAGGCGGTGTTTCAGATGAATACCGCGATTGCCAAGGGACTCTTGAAAGCCGTCGTGAAGGACTGATGGCGAAGGCCTGAACTGGCACTAGCCTCGGAATCTCCATTCTGTGGACAACCGGGGAGAGCACAGTGGCAGAGATCGAGATCGGGCTCGGCAAGACCGCCCGACCTGCGTACGGATTGGACCAGATCTCTCTGCTCCCGAGCCGCCGAACCCGGGAGGCCGACCTCGTCGATCTCTCCTGGCAGATCGACGCCTACTCCTTTGGCGTACCTATTCTCAGCTCGGCGATGGACAGCGTCACCAGCCCGGCAACCGCCGCCCAGCTCGACACGCTCGGCGGACTCGGTGTGCTCGATCTCGAGGGTCTGTGGACCCGCCACGACGATCCCGCGCCGATGATGGCGGAGCTGGCAGACATGGAAGCCGACGCCGTCGTGGCGCGGCTTCGTGAGCTGTACGCCAGCCCAGTCGACCACGATCTTGTCACCCAGCGAATCAAGGAAATGCACGCCTCCGGCGCATACGCCGCTGGGGCGGTCTCACCTCGCCGAGCCGCGGCCATGGCCGAAACGCTGCAGCGGGCTGAGCTCGATTTGCTCCTCATCCAGGGCACCGTGATCTCCGCCGAGCACGTGTCCACCGACGCTGCGCCGTTGAACCTCAAAGAGTTCGTGCGCCAGCTCGAAACACCGGTCATCGTTGGCGGCTGCGTGAGCTACCAGGCAGCGCTGCACCTGATGCGGACCGGAGCTGCTGGCGTTCTTGTTGGTGCCGACGGCGGCCGGACCAGCGCAGTGGGAGGCGTGACTGGGATCGGGTCCCGCATGGCCACGGCCATCGCCGACGTTCGAGCCGCTCGCATGCGGCACCTCGACGAGACGGGCGTCTACGTCCACGTGATCGCCGACGGCGGCATCCGTAGCGGTGGAGACATCGCCAAGGCCGTGGCCCTCGGTGCCGACGCAGTGATGCTCGGCTCCGCCTTGGCTCGAGCCACCGACGCCCCGGGCGCTGGCTGGCATTGGGGACGCTCGGTTGTACATCCCGATCTCCCGCAAGGCGCCGTTGTCGGTCTCGACCAAACAGGAACGCTCGAAGAGGTCTTGAACGGCCCCGCGATCGATGCCGACGGCACCCGAAACATCGTGGGGGCGCTCCGTCAGTCGATGGCCACGCTGGGCTACGAACGGCTCAAGGAACTGCAAAAGGCTGAACTGATGATCTCGATGGGTGGGCTCGGTCGATGACCACCTCGGACCAGTCGAGTGCCGGCGGTGTGAGCGATGGAGCGGCTGGGGGCAAGGCAGTTGCCGCTCCCGATCAGGTCGTGTTGGTCGTCGATTTCGGCGCCCAATACGCCCAGCTGATTGCCCGCCGTGTGCGCGAGCTCCGGGTGTATTCCGAGATCGTGCCGCACGACATCACTGCGGCCGAGATGGCTGCTCGGCGGCCAACGGCCATCATCCTCAGTGGCGGCCCGGCCAGCGTGCACGTCGATGGTGCGCCTCGTCTCGATCCCGAGATCTACGAGCTGGGCATCCCGATGCTCGGTATCTGTTACGGGCACCAGCTCGTGGCCCATCAGCTCGGCGGAACCGTCGGCCGCAACGAACGCGGCGAATACGGCAAGGCCGTGCTCAACCGCCTCGACGGTGTGGACTCCTGCCTCCTACACGACGGCATCCCATCCGAGCAGGTCGTCTGGATGAGCCACTTCGATGCGGTCACGGCCGTCCCCGAGGGCTTCACGGCCACGGCCTCCACGCCCGATGCCCCGGTGGCGGCGTTCGAAAACGTCGAGCGCAAGATGTACGGCGTGCAGTACCACCCCGAAGTCGTGCACTCACCACACGGCATGGCCGTGCTCGAGCAGTTCCTTCACCGCGAGGTCGGCTGCACGGCGGACTGGACCATGGGTTCGGTCATCGACGCCTCGGTCGACGCCATCCGGGCCCAGGTCGGCACCGACAAAGTCATCTGCGCCCTCAGTGGTGGTGTCGATTCTGCCGTCGCTGCCGCCATGGTCCACAAGGCCGTGGGCGATCAGCTCACGTGCATTTACGTTGACACCGGCCTCATGCGCTTGAACGAGAGCGATCAGGTTGTCGAGACGTTCCAGAAGCACCAGGGCATCGAGCTGATCCACGTTGATGCGGGCGAGCGCTACTTCGAGAAGCTGGCGGGCGTTTCGGAACCCGAAGCCAAGCGAAAGATCATCGGCGAGCTGTTCATTCGCATCTTCGAAGACTTCGCTCGCAACCTCGATGATGCGCAATTCCTCGTGCAAGGCACGCTCTACCCCGACGTGATCGAGAGCGGCACCAAGGATGCGGCCAAGATCAAGAGCCACCACAACGTGGGCGGGCTCCCCGACGATCTGAAGTTCGATCTCGTTGAGCCGCTGCGCAACCTCTTCAAAGACGAGGTGCGCAAGGTCGGTTCCGAACTCGGGCTGCCTGACGAGATCGTCCAACGCCAGCCCTTCCCCGGACCCGGTCTCGGTGTTCGCATAATCGGCGAGGTCACGGCTGAGAAGGTGGCAATCCTGCAGCATGCCGATGCCATCGTGCGAGAAGAGATTGCAGCGGCTGGGCTCGAACGGGAGCTGTGGCAATCATTCGCCGTGCTGGCCGACATCCGGACCGTGGGCGTCATGGGCGACGAGCGCACCTATGCCCACCCAATCATCATCCGCGCCGTCAACTCCGATGATGCGATGACCGCCGACTGGGCTCGCCTTCCGTACGACCTGCTCGAGCGCATGAGCAACCGCATCATCAATGAAGTGGATGGCGTGAACCGAGTGGCGTACGACATCACCTCGAAGCCGCCCGGCACGATCGAGTGGGAGTAGCGCGTCGCCTGAGTTGAAGGGCGATGTCTCGCTCAGCTTCTCACTCAATTACCGCGCCTATGTACCTCTCAGGTACATAGGCGCGGCAATTCTGCGGGATTTTGAGGTTTAGGCAGCCAGGTCTTCGAGGTCATCACCGTGGTGGTGGATCTCGTTGTCGCACTCACACGGAATCTCTGAGCGTCGCCAGTCCCAGTAGGCGAAGCCAGCCACGGGGACCACGATCACGGCCAGCGCGAGGAAGCCAAGTGTTGACGTTGCCGAGGCTCCGAGCATCGCTTGCTCTGAGCTCACGGCAAGACCCATCACGGACTCCACCACCTGCACATTGGAAAATATCGGCGCGTCTCGGGCGTGCCTTGAATAGCGAAGGTTGATCGCAGATTGTCGCGAGGTGTGCCGGGTTCGGGAATGCGGTGTGGGTGTGGCGCGTTTCCTTGCCCGTTCTCATTCTCATGTATTCCCAGAAACGGAGCCTCTCATGGCTGACGCAACCTCCACTCCCATCCCGGCTGATGTCATCGTTATCGGACTCGGCCCTGCCGGCGAATCCGTCGGCGGCCAGCTGGCTGAGGCGGGCCTCACGGTCGTGGGAATTGAAGGTTCCCTCGTCGGCGGCGAGTGCCCCTACTGGGGCTGTGTTCCCTCCAAGATGATGATCCGGGCCTCCAACCTCATCGCTGAAGCCCGGCGGGTGAACGAACTCGCCGGCTCGGCCACTGTCGAGCCCGACTGGGCACCAGTGGCCCAGCGCATCCGGGATCAGGCAACCGACAACTGGGACGACACGGTCGCCGTCGACCGATTCGTTGGCAAGGGCGGCACCTTCGTTCGTGGCTACGCCGAGATCACCGGCCCCAACACGGTGGCCGTCAACGGTGACACCTACGTGGCCAGCAAGGGCATTGTCATCGCCACTGGCACGCTGGCTGCGGTTCCGCCGATTCCCGGTCTGGCTGACACCCCGTTCTGGACGAACCACCACATCATCGAAACCAAGGAACTGCCGAAGAGCCTCATTGTCATGGGCGGCGGAGCGATCGGAGCCGAGCTGGCCCAGGTGATGCGTCGCTTCGGGGTCGAGGTCACCGTGATCGAAGGCGCCGAGCGGCTGATTCCTCGAAACGAGCCCGAGGCTGGCGACGTGCTGCGCGAGGTCTTCGAAGCCGAAGGCATCACGGTGCACACAGGTCAGTTCGCCAACAAGGTCGACTACGGCGACGAGTCCTTCACCGTCACTCTGGCCGACGGCACGGAGGTCACGGGCGAGAAGCTCCTCGTCGCCGTTGGTCGCAAGACGTTCCTCAACGAGTTGGGCGCGGCGAACGCAGGCATCGACACGAGTGTTCCCTACCTCGATGTCGACGGTGCGCAGCGAGTGAAGGGTGTGCCGAATGTGTGGGCGGTGGGTGACATCGCCGGCGATGGCCTCTTCACCCACCTCGGCATCATGCAAGCCGACGTGGCAGCGGCTGACATCCTCGGCACGCCCTCCGAGCCGATCAACCTGGATGCCCTCAGCGCCGTTACCTTCACTGACCCCGAGGTGGGAGCGGTTGGTCTCACCGAAGCGGAAGCTCGAGACCAGGGGCTCGATGTGGCCGTGGCGTTCAAGCTCGTCGGCCACACCGCTCGCGGTTGGCTGCACAGCGTTGGCAACGAGGGGTTCATCAAGCTGGTGGCTGACAAGGAGCGGGGCATTCTGGTCGGCGCCACATCGGTTGGGCCGCACGGCGGCGAAGTCCTCGGTCAGCTCTCGTTGGCAGTGCACGCCAAGGTCCCGGTTGCGACGCTCCGCTCGATGATCCACGCCTACCCCACGTTCCATCGAGGGATCGGCGACACGCTCGGCGACCTCGAGATCTGATGCAGCGGAAGACGGCCGCCGTTGCCGGACAACGGTGTGGTGGCCGTCTTTCGGGCTGTTCGGTTTTGCACAGCTAGTGTCGCTTCATGCCGAAGCGGAATATTCAAGGTCATCGAGGGGCGCGAGGTCTGCGCCCGGAGAGCACGCTGCCCGCATTTGAGGTCGCGCTCGATCTGATGGTGAGCACGCTTGAACTCGATCTCCACCTCACCGCTGATGACCAGGTCGTGATCTGGCACGACGAAGCGCTGTGGGATTCGAAGTGTCGCCTGGCCGATGGTGCGCCCGCCCACCTGCAGTTTCCCGCTCCGATGCGGTCGCTCACGGTGGCCGACCTCTCACACGTGATCTGCGACCAGAACCCCGAGCCTGAACGCTTCGACGCACAGACGACCGAACCCACCTCGCTTGCCGGCGATGCGTTTCGAGTCGTGACGCTGGGCGAGCTGTTCGACTTCGTGAACGCCTACGTGGCCTCTCCACACAAGACGGACGAGCAGCGAGCGGCGGCGCGGGTCGTTGAATTCAACATCGAGACCAAGCGCGTGGAGGCTCACCCCGAGTACATCGGCGACGACTTCGACGGCGAGAACATGGGCACGTTCGAACGCGTGTTGCTCGAGACGATCGACCGGGCCGGGATGGCGTCTCGCTCCACGATCCAGAGCTTTGACTTTCGTTCGCTGCGGTCCATCTCGAAGGAGCGGCCCGAGCTACGGCTCTCCGCCCTGTCGGAGTTCGTGCCCGACTTCGCTGACCTTGTTGCTGGTGGTTCGTTCATCTGGTCGCCGTACTACCTGCTCTGCACAGCGGAGAACGTGGCCGAAGCCCACTCGCATGGATTGCAGGTACTGCCGTGGACGATCAACGATCTCGCCGCCATGCAAACGGCCATCGACATTGGCGTGGATGGTTTCATCTCCGATCGTCCGGATCTGGCAATGCGCTTCGCCTGAACGCGAAACGGCGGAGCCGTGATGGCTCCGCCGAGTCAGGGGTGAGTTGTTCTCGCAGCGCCAGACAACCTCTCGGCCCTTCTTGTCGTGCCAGCCCACCGTTTTGGTGGGCTGGACACGAAATTTCGGCCGGGCTGCCAGGGGTTTGGCGAGGGGAGTGGGGTTAGTTGCGGGTGATGGTCACTCGGGCGACCGCACTCTTCCAGTCGAACTCGGGGCCGAGATCGCCCACGCCGCGGATGGTGCGGTGGCGGGAGATGGTGCCGTTTTCGGCCAGCTCGGGGTTGCTCTCACCGGTACCGGCACCCTCGCCGCCGCAGAAGGGGGCAGGAACGAGATCGGCGTGGAGCTCAGTGTTGATCTCGGTGCCGGCGTCGTACGCACGGACATTCCAGGTGCGGCTGTCGCCTGGGTTGCGAAGGCTGAACCAGTTGCCGTCGATGCCGCCGAAACCGTCGTTGGTGCAGATCAGCATCGAGACGAGGCTGAACTGGTTGCCATCAGCGGTCAGCTGGAAGGAGCGGCTCTGGCCAGGGCCGATGGGGCCGGACGCCTCATCCGTGTTGCCCACGGTCGAGGCACCAAAGCCGGCGTCGTCCACGGCAGCCTGAAGCTCAGCGGCCAGCACGGGCACGCCACCGTTCTCGGCGACTTGCTGCACGCCATTGCTGGCGTGGGAACCACGCTGGAACACCCGAACGTTGCGATCGTGGATGGCCACGTTCGGCGGGGTGAAGTACTGACCTTCGGTGACGTTCTCGAAGGTGATGGTGTAGCTCGGGGTCGGGTTCATCCGGGTCACGGAGATCTCGGCCACGGGGCCACTCCAGTCGAAGATCCCGTCAAGGTCGCCGACGCCGCGGATGGTGCGGTGGCGGGCGATCACGCCGTTCTCGGCCAGCTCGGGGTTGCTCTCGCCGGTGCCTGCACCTTCGCCGCCGCAGAACGGGGCGGGAACGAGGTCGGCATGCAGCTCGGTGTTGATCTCGGTGCCAGCGTCGTAGGCCCGGGCCCGGTAGGTGCGGGTCTGACCGTCACGGCTTGGCAGGCGCACGGAGTCGAGACCGGCGAAGCCATCGTTGGTGCACACCAGCATCGCGACGGCGCTGAGGCGCTCTTCGGAGGAGGTGAGGGTGAAGGTGCGGGACTCACCGGGAGGGATGGGACCCTCGACGCCACCGGATCCGACAACGCTGTTGCCCAGGCCCGTCTGATCGAGTGCCGCGGAGAGCTCGGCGGCGAGCACCGGCACGGCACCGTTCTCGGCCACAGCCTGCACGCCGGGGGTTGCGGCGTGGCCACGGCGCCAGACGTTCACGCTGGTGTCGTGAATGGCGACGTTCGGCGGTGTGAGCCACTGGCCTTCGTTGATGTTGCGGATCGTGATCTCGTACGTCGGGGCGTTCGGATCAGCGACCGGCGCGGAATCCTGCGCCCCCGCTGAGGTGGCGACGAGCGTCGGCGCCATGAGTGCGACCGCAGCGAGTGCGGCCATCCGGGTCTTCTTCATATTGCATTGCCTCCTGGTTAGCCCGGCTCCACCACCGGGGTTCGACGCCACTCAACATGAGAACTCGGCGTCCGGATGCCGCAGAACGCGTTCGTTTCGTTCTTGTTCAGACCTCTGAACGTGCCCGCCGTCACGTCTTGAATTGGGCTCCGGCCAGTGCTGGAGCGGCCTACGGTGTTCGCCGTGGGATCCATCGATGTGAACGCAGTTGTTCACAAGTTGCCGACAGGCCAGACGTTGCTCGACGGCGTGTCGTTCAAGATCAACGACGGTGATCACGCCGCGCTCGTTGGAGCCAACGGCGTTGGCAAGACCACGTTGTTCCGCCAGATTGCCAGCGGTTCCCAGCCCGAGAGTGGAGCCATCAGCATTCACGGCTCGCTCGTGTTCATGAACCAAATGATCGGGATGCGGGAGGGTCAGACAGTTCGCGATCTGTACCTCGAACTGTCCCCGGAGCCGTTTCGGGAGGCGGCAGCACTTCTCGCTCGATCCGAAGCCCGGCTTGCGGAGGAGACAGACGCCGATGAGGCGGCCGCCGCTGGTGTTGCTTACGCCAACGCCCTCGGTCGGTGGGGCGACATCGGCGGCTACGACCTCGAGGTGTTGTGGGCGGAGTGCGCCGACCGTGCCGTGGGGCTCGATTGGTCCGAGCTTGCGGACCGGGCGACGACCACGTTCTCCGGCGGTGAGCAGAAGCGGCTGGCGCTCGAGCTGCTCTTCCGCTCCGAGTTCGATGTTCTCCTACTTGATGAGCCCGACAACTTCCTCGACGTGCCCGGTAAGGAATGGCTGACCGAGCAAATCAACGGATCGAAGAAGACCATCTTCTTCATCTCCCATGATCGTGAGCTTCTCGCCCAGGCCTCCAACAAGGTGGTGACCCTCGAGGCGCACGGGGCGTGGACGCATGGCGAGTCCTTCGCCACGTGGTCCGAAGCTCGGGCCGCTCGGGTGGAGCGGCTCGATGATGAGCACCGTCGCTGGGCTGAGGAACGCAAACGGCTGTTCAACCTCATGAAGACGGCCAAGATTCGCGCCGCGCAGAGCGACGCCAACGCCAGCCGCGGACGTGCGGCCGAAACGCGGTTGCGCCACTTTGATGAGTCCGGACCGCCGCCCGAGCGCGCAGTGGAACAGAACATCAGCATGAAGCTCGGCGGCGGGCGCACCGGCAAGATCGTCCTGACGGCAGAAGATCTCGAGCTCACCGATCTCACCTTCCCGTTCAGCACGGAGATCTGGTTCGGCGAGCGTGTCGCCGTGGTCGGGATGAACGGCACCGGCAAGAGTCACTTTCTCCGACTGCTCGATGGGGGAGAGGTGAAGCACGACGGCGTGTGGAAGCTTGGTGCCCGTGTCGTGCCCGGATTGTTCTCCCAGACACACGAACATCCCGAGCTCGTTGGCAAGCAGCTGCTCGACGTGTTGTTCGATCAGCACAGCGTCGCTCGCACTCGGGCGATGGGCCTGCTTCGCCGTTACGAGTTGAGTAGCCAGCACGACCAGACGTGGGAGACGTTGTCCGGCGGGCAGCAAGCTCGGTTTCAGATTCTGCTGCTGGAGCTCAGCGGCTCCACCCTTCTTCTTCTCGATGAGCCGACGGACAACCTCGACGTGGCCTCGGCCGAGGCGCTGGAGGCGGCACTGGCAACCTTCGAGGGCACCGTCATCAGCGTGAGCCACGATCGCTGGTTCCTCCGCTCCTTCGATCGCTTCTTGGTGTTCGACACCGACGCCGAGGTGTACGAGTCCGATACCCCCGAGGCCGCCTGGACCCTCACGCCCTGACTCGACGCTGAGAGGTCTCGCTCCCGTCGTGGACTCGGGCGGAATTGCCTCAAGGTTTCTTGTCGATTGACCGACATGGAGCTGGTGCGGTCGCGGGCGTGACAGCGCGTTCTGTAGGCGCGGGAGTCGATCCCGCGGTGACACCGGAGGCATCGTGGGGCGGCGAGGTAGCGAGCAACGAAGGTCGGGTGGCGGGTCGCGCTCGGTCTTGATCTTCCTTTCGGCGTTCCTTCTGGCGAGCGTCGTGCTCCGCCAGCTCGTTCCGCCGAACCCAGACTTCGTTTGGCATGCCACCTACACGGCCAAGATCGAGCACCTGAGAGAAGCGACGGAGTCGTACGACGTCGTGTTCGTAGGCAACAGCACGGTGTACCTGGGAATCGATCCGGTCATCGTCGAGGCGAGCCTCGCCGAGGCTGGCTGCCCCGGGCTCCGCACCTACAACTTGGGCTCGGTGGCGCAGACCAAGTTCGAGTTCGACCGGATGATGGCTGCGCTCGAGACCACTCCGGGCGGCACGCCTGAGTTCGTCGTGAGCATGGACCACGCGCTGTTCGAGATCGGTTTGCTCCGAGACAACGCCCTTCGGCACCGGGTGCACATGCGTGCCGGAACCTGGAGCAGTGCTGTCGACTACATCCGCTCGCTGCCGACCGCTGAAGGGTTCAAAGGAGATGCAAAGGCTGCTGATCTCATTGCTGCCTTCGCATTGCAACAGATTCCGGTCGGAGCGGTGCACCAACAACTGTTCGCACAGGAAGCCAAGCAAGACGAGTGGGCGATCGTCAACGAGCGGCAGGGGTTCAAGACGTGGCCAGTGATCAACGCTGACCGCGGCCCGGAGGCCGTGGCCCGCCTGTTCGCCCGCGTGGAGCGAGCTGTTGCGTCGGGCGAGTGGGAACGGCGCTGGAATGAAGATGGTCTGAGCGAGAACGGGATCGAACGCTGGTTGGCCACGATCGATGCCAACGTGGCCTCGGCCCCAGATGGAGCGACGGCCGTCCACGCCCTCATCCCGTCTGAGCTGGATGGCCTGGCCGCCGCCCAAGTGACCGAGGCGTGGCGATCATCGGATCGCGAGGCGTTGCTTCTCAACCTGGTAGACGAGGCTCTTGTCGGCGACTTCACCGAGCCGGCGTTCTGGAGCGACGATCGACACGTCAGTCAGATGGGTTCGGAGCGCGTCAGCCACGCACTCGGCGCTGAGTTGTGCCCTGTCATCCGGGCCACTCAAGGCGCTTCCTGATGCTCTTCACTCAGCCCGTCTTCTTCGCGTTCTTCGCCATCGTGCTGGTGCTCCAGTGGCAGCTGCTGAGATCCAACCGATCCCGAAAGTGGATGCTGCTGGCAGCCAGCTATCTCTTCTACGGCTGGTGGGACTGGCGGTTCCTCTCGCTGATCATCGTTTCGACGCTGATCGACTACACCGCAGCGCTCCGCATCCAGGCCTCGGATGTGCCGAGCCTGCGCCGCCGTTGGATGCTCCTCAGCCTCGCCTCCAACCTGGGAATGCTCGGCTTCTTCAAGTACGCCGGATTCTTCGCTGACTCGGCGGTTGCGCTTGCGAACTCACTCGGCGGCGAGCTGAGCTCGACGACGTTGAACGTGGTGCTG
>CALKTH010000080.1 GCA_937997485.1 uncultured Acidimicrobiales bacterium
GATCCAAGGTCACCTCATCGTTGCGGTGGGTGAGATCGATGAGACGGCGATCGCACCGGAGACTCGCGTGATCGATGCTGCGGGCAAGCTCGTGACCCCCGGCTTCGTGGATATCCATACGCACTTCGATGGGCAGGTCACGTGGGATCCCTACCTCGCACCCTCAACGCACCACGGCGTGACAACAATCGTGACGGGAAACTGCGGCGTGGGTTTCGCGCCGTGCCGGCCTGAACAGCGTGACTGGCTGATCGGGTTGATGGAAGGTGTCGAGGACATTCCCGGCACCGCTCTGCACGAAGGCATTCGGTGGAACTGGGAGAGCTTTCCCGAGTATCTGGATGCCTTGGACGGCTGTGAGCTGGCCATCGATGTCGGTACCCAGGTACCTCACGGCGCCGTTCGGGCCTACGTGATGGGGGAGCGCGGCCCTGCTCATGAACCCGCAACATCACGCGAGATCCAAGAGATGGCCCAGGTGGTTCGGCAGGCAATCGAGGCGGGCGCGCTCGGCTTCTCCACATCGAGAACCGAAAAGCACAAGGACTCCAAGGGCGTGCTGACTCCGACGATCACGGCGGATGTTGCTGAGCTCGTCGGCATCGCTGAGGCGGTTCGAGAAACGGGCACCGGCGTGCTGCAGGGCATTTCGGACTTCTACGACTTCGAGCAGGAGTTCTCGGTATTCCGAGCCATGGCGGAAGCCTCGGGCCGGCCAACCTCGATCACCGTGGAGCAGCAAGACGCTCGGCCCGACTGGTGGCGTCAACTCTTGGACGGCATCACGAGTGCTCAGGAAGACGGCCTCGACATGCGGGGACAGGTTCCTCCTCGAGCCACCGGCGTGCTGCTGGGCCTCACCGCCTCGATGCACCCCTTCAGCTTCCACCCGTCCTATCGAAGGCTTCATCACCTCCCTCTCGACGAGAAGCTGGCGGAGCTGCGCAAGCCAGAGGTGCAGGCAGCCCTTCTCGCCGAACAGACCGCCATTCCGGAGGGACTCGGTCGTGAGATCGTGACCGGATTCCACAAGCTGTTCCGGCTTGGCGATCCGGCAAATTATGAGCCGACGCCAGATCGGTCGTTCGCCAGTCTCGCGACGGAACGCGGGTGTTCCCCGCAGCAGGTTGCGTTGGAGGCGCTCTTGGAGAAGGACGGACGGGCGCTCATCTACCACCCGCTCTTCAACTATTTGCCGGGCAACCTCGACTACGTCGCCGAGATGCTCGAACATCCGCACACGGTCATGGGGCTCGGCGATGCCGGCGCACATTGCGGAGTGATCTGCGACGCAAGCTTCCCCACGACTCTCCTCCAGCATTGGGGCCGCGATCGAGAGCGCGGCACCCTCCCGGTCGAACGACTGGTCTCGATGCAAACGCGAGAGACCGCTGAGCTCGTCGGCCTCCATGATCGAGGCGTGATCGCACCCGGCTACAAAGCGGACGTGAACGTCATCGATTTCGACGAGCTGGCTGTCCACGAGCCTCACGTTGTCAACGACCTACCGGCGGGCGGCCGCCGGCTCGTCCAGGAGGCGAGCGGCTACCTCTGCACGATCGTCAGCGGAGCGGTGGCCTTCGAGGACGGGAAACCAACTGGTGCTCTCCGAGGAACGCTCATCCGAGGCGCACAGCCGTCACCCCTCAGCTGATCTCTCCTCCGACCCAGCCACGCCCCGAGCCAGCTCCTCGGCACGCGCCTTGAAACCCCGGTTCTCCGCTGCGATGGCTTCAGCGATCTTGCCGCCGACGAGCTTGGTCATGAGGCCAGCTGCCCAGCCACTCAGCTCAACGGCGAGCGTGTTCCGTGTGGCGTAGCCCACCGTTTCCAGCTCGTGACTGGCTCGCAACCGGAGACCCATCCGCTTGGACTCCCACGCGAACATCGTCGGAGCGTCAAGCGCTGTCACAATCCACGTCGTCTCCGGTTGGCGCGGTTGGGAGATCGTGGCCGCGCTCTTGAGGGTCAGCGGACCGCTGTCGAGCCGTTTGACACGGTGCATGGTTGGGACGAATTCGGGCCACGATTCAACGTTCTCGGTGAGCTTCCACACCAGTTCGATTGGGGCGGCGATCTCGGTCGAATGCTCAATTCTTGCAGCAGCCATCCGGACATGATGCCTCACGAGCGCCGCGACTAAGGTCCCACGATCAACGAACCTGTGGAAAGGGATTGCATGTCCGACGACAACTACACGAAGGTGCTGCTGGACGAATCGGAGATGCCGACGCAGTGGTACAACATCGTGCCCGATCTGCCCGAGCCGCCTCCTCCGGCGTTGCATCCAGGCACCCACGAGCCCGCTGGACCGGAAGACTTCGCCCCGTTGTTCCCCATGGCTCTGATCATGCAAGAGGTCAGCCAGGACCGCTACATCGATATTCCCGGCGAGGTTCTCGACGTCTTCCGGCTGTGGAGGCCCTCACCGCTCTTCCGAGCTCGACGCCTCGAGAAGCTGCTCGATACGCCGGCAAAGATCTTCTACAAGTACGAGGGGGTGAGCCCTGCGGGTTCACACAAGCCGAACACTGCGGTGCCACAGGCGTACTACAACCACATGGAAGGCATCACGAAACTGACCACTGAGACCGGTGCCGGCCAGTGGGGCAGCAGCCTCGCCTTCGCCACGGCCCAGTTCGGAATGGAATGTGAGGTGTGGCAAGTCGCGGCGAGCTACCGGGCCAAGCCGCACCGCAAGACCATGATGGAGACCTGGGGAGCCACGGTGCACCCCAGCCCCTCCGAGGTCACCGAGTTCGGACGCTCGCTGCTGGCCGACAATCCTGATCACCCCGGATCACTCGGTATCGCCATCTCCGAAGCGGTCGCCGAGGCCGTCGCTGATCCGAGCGTTCGCTATGCATTGGGCAGTGTTCTCAACCACGTGCTGATGCACCAAACCATCATTGGTGAAGAAGCGTTGATACAGCTGGCCAAGGTCGGGGAAACCCCTGACGTCCTCGTTGGCTGCACTGGCGGCGGCTCGAACTTCGGCGGCCTGTCGTTCCCCTTCCTCCGGGAGAAGATGGCAGGCAACATGAATCCGACGATTCGTTGCGTCGAGCCGGCGGCGTGCCCCTCATTGACGAAGGGCGAGTACCGCTACGACTTCGGCGATACCGCCGGCATGACGCCGCTCATGAAGATGCACACGCTCGGCCACGACTTCGTGCCGGACGAGATCCACGCTGGCGGTCTCCGCTATCACGGCATGGCGCCTCTCGTTTCCCACATCTACGAGCTCGGCCTCGTCGAGGCCATCTCGATTCCGCAGATCGAGTGCTTCGAGTCCGCCATCAAGTTCGCTCGGACCGAGGGCATCGTCCCGGCCCCCGAGCCCACACATGCCATCGCCGCTGCTATTCGAGAGGCTCTCCATGCCAAGGAAACGGGCGAGGAAACCGTGATCCTCACCGCGCTCTGCGGCCATGGACACTTCGACATGGCGGCGTACGAGTCCTACTTCGGCGGCTCGATGGTCAACTACGACCTCAGCGACGCCACGCTGGCCGCTGCAATGGAGACGGTTCCCGTCGTCAACGGGTGAACAACCTCCGCTGAAGGGGTCGACTCGCTCGATCCGCCTGCTGTCCCGCTGTCGAGACCTCATCGACGGCGGGACAGCGTTGTTTTGCAGGGTGTGCCGCTTGTCATGACATCAATCCTTGTGTTGTACCGAACGGTCGGTACACTCACATGAAGCCCGACGCCTCCAAGCACGAAGACCTCGTTGACGCTCTTGGCGACGTATTTCGGCGCTACGGCAACGAAGGCTCCAGCATCGCCCGACTGTCGGAGGCCGCCGGTCTCAAGCGTTCGAGTCTGTATCACCGGTTCCCCGGCGGGAAGGAAGAGATCGTGGAAGCGGTCGTCGATCGAGCAGCAGAACGCTACGAGGTCGTTCTCGCCCCCGCCTTTTCCGACGGCCCTCCGCGAGAGCGCGCTGCCCAAGTCGCCAAGGGACTCGACGACTACTACCGAAACGGCCTTCGTCCCTGCCTCTTGATTGCGCTGACGGTCTCCGACGACGGCGACCGATCGCTCGCTGGCTCCTGCATTGAGGCCTGGGCGACCGCTTTCACCCGGATCGCCGCGGATGCTGGATTCTCTCCAGTGGCCGCCGAAGCCGCGGCCATGGACGCCATCGCTGCCATCGAAGGCGGGCTCGTCATCTCGTCGACCAGCGGAAAGACCGCCGCCTACGAGCGGGCGCTGGCAACCCTGCCCGACCGACTCACAAACCCGAAGGATGCATGACCCATGTCCAAGAATCTGCGCCTCTACACCCAGTCCCTGTTTGCTATCGACGCCGTGGCGCAACGCATCCCCATGTCAGCTTGGGACAATCCTTCCAGTTGTGACGGTTGGACGGCCCGCCAGGTCGGCGGACACGCAGCATGGCTCGTCAAGAATCTCGGCAGTATCGCTGCCGGCCACGGCTCGATCGACGGCCAGGCGGAAGAGCTCGTGCTCGGGCCGAACCCGGCCGAAGGCATGCGTGCCATCGTGGCAACCACGCTCGAGCAACTGGATAGACCCGGGAGCTTGGCCGTCACTCTGCCGACTCCGTGGGGAGAGCAGACCGTCGATGAGTTCATCGGCGAGGTCTGGCTCGACCCGATTGTCCACGCTTGGGACCTCGCAGACGCGACAGGTGAACAGCACGGAATCGACGAGTCGACGGCCACAACTGCCCTCCACCAGATCGAGGCAATGTCGCCGACGCACCGGGACGCCTGGGAGTTCGCCGCCCCCAAGACCTCCGTCGACACCAATGCCATGGCTCAGCTCATCGCCATCGCTGGCCGGACACCCGTGAGTTCGTTGACTCCGTAGACCACCCGGATCAGCCATCACCAGACCTGTGACGAATCCTCGCGGCCGAACGAGGCCGTGTCGGTTCAACGCGCCCACATCTCACTGGCGGGACAACTCCGTCTCGCCTCTACAAACCAAGGAAACAACATGTCAGAGCAAGCCCTCACCCTCAGCGACCTCTCCGTCGACCAGTACGAATTCACCGTTCTCAACTTCTTCCGAGGCGAGTGGTGCCCCTTCTGCCAGTCCTACTCTCGAGAGCTCAACGGAAGCTTCCGTGAGCAGGTGCTCGGAGCTGGCGGCCAGCTGATCGCCATCACGAGCCAGTCGGCCGAGGCGGCCGAAAGCGCCCGCACGGGCTGGGGACTCGACTACGACGTCATCTCCGACCCCAGCACCGAGCTCGCTCAGTCGTTTGGGATCGACATCACGCCCAAGAACGAGTCCCCGCTGGCTGAGCATCCCACTGAGTATCCGAATGGCATGTCCCAGACAGGGGTCATCGTCCTCAATCGCGAGGGCGAGGTCCTCTACACCTGGGCAGTGAACCCCTCGGTCGTGAACGTCTTTGGTGCCAGCGATCGACCTCTTCCTGACGACGTTTGGGCTGCGATCCAAGCAGCGCACGCCGGCGAGGAAGTTCCCGTGCAGAGCGGGGGCCGTCTCGATCCCGCGTTTCTGGCCGCCAACTATCCGGAGCAATACGCCGCCTTCGCTGCCTTCGCCGACACCTTGCCGGCCGAGGCGCAGGAGGCCATGGGTGTCGTCAAGTAGACCCCTCGCGACAAGCGCGTCCACCCACTACCGGCATCCAAAACGAAAGAAGAAGGAACATGAAGAAGAAGATCAAGACTGACAAGAACGGCCTGGCCCTCCAGGGATACGACACGGTGGCCAAGCGCATCCACAAGCTTTCCGCCCGCGAGATGGCGACCAACTGACGAATCCGGTCGCTGGACGCCGGACCAAACGAAAGAGAACACAATGAATCTGGAATTCTGGGCCGACCCGATCTGCCCCTTCTGTTGGATCACCGCCCGCTGGATCGTTGACGACGTCGCTCCCGAACGCGACCTCGACGTGACGTGGAAGCCCATCAGCCTGTTCCTGAAGAACGAACCAGACGAAGACAGCGAGTACTTCACGCGCATGTTCTTCACCCATCGCCTTCTCCGAGTGATGGAGTCAGTGCGAGCGGCCGCCGACACCCCGGAACAGGGCAACGAGGCCTTCTTCAAGCTCTATTGGCAAGCGGGAACGTGGATCCACCACGACGAGAACCTCGACTTCACTGCAGCCGAACTTCTCGAGGCCGTCGGGCTGGACGCCTCCCACGCCGCAGCCTTCGATGATGAAGCGCTGGATGCTGCCGTCCGAGATGGCATGGACGAGGGCCTTGCACTCGTCGGAAACGACGTCGGGACGCCCATTCTGGCCGTCGACCGCTCTGACGGAACGAAGGCCGCGTACTTCGGGCCGGTCATCAACAAGGTGCCGCCGAAGGACAAGGGCCTGGCCATGTGGGATGGCCTCGTCGCCATGATGGAGGTGGACAGCTTCTTCGAGCTGAAGCGCACTCGCACCGGCGGGCTCGTCTTCGGAGACCGTCCAGCGTGACATGGTTCGACGCAGGCACCCGCCTCGCACCAGACAGCCGGTTGGCTCAGTTCGGCTGAGTCAACCGGTCAGGCAGCGAGGCAATCGCACGGTCATACGCATCGGTCTTTCCACTGGTGACCGCGATGACCATGCCGCCCTCGATCGCAGCTACCGCATCCATGGCCGCAATCTCGGCTTGGGCCTTCGTCAACCCTGCATCAAGCGAGATGTGGGTCAACGCCTCCGCCCATGCCTCGAGGCAGGTACCTGCCGTCGCTCGATCGTCTTCCTCCGAAACACTCAAGGCCACCATCAGACAGGAGCTGGTTCCGCCCTCGTAGTAGTCGTCGAGATGTCGGGCGACCTCTTGTGCTCGCTCGTAAGGCGGACCCTCGGCGAAGGCCGGGGCAAGTGCCACCTCGTAGCGTGCCCGGGCCCGCTCCACGATGGCTTCCACCATTTCGTCCTTGCCCCCTGGAAATCGGTGATACAGACTGGCGCGCCCGAGACCCGTCGCTTCGGACAAGAGATTGATGCTCGCGCCGGCGTAGCCGTATCGGCTGAACACGTCAGCAATGGCGTCGGCAAGGCTGTCATCATCGATGGTGCGCGCAGGCATGGGCCGGAATGTACCGAACGTTCGTTTTCGGGCCAACGCAGCGCCACCGGCGCCGGCGCCGATGGGAGTTGGCAACAGGAAGCGAAAACACCGATCATGTCCGCATGTTGGACTTTCGCCTAGACGCCGAACTCGAGACCCTTCGCAAGCGGGCTCGCGCCGTTGCCGAGGACGGCGTTGCCCGGTTCGGGCGTCACAACGACAGCTGGATCAATGGCTTCTCCAAGGAGTTTGCCCAGGTCATGGCCGAAGAGGGCTGGATTGGCATGGGCTGGCCCAAGGAGTTCGGCGGGCAGGAGCGCCCGCCGATCGAACGGGTCATCGTCGCCGAAGAGATGATCGGCAAGGGCGCTCCCATCGCCGCAATGTGGTTCGCCGACCGCCAGATGGGACCAACCATCATCCAGTACGGCACGGCCGACCAGCAGGCCGAATACCTCCCCAAGATGCTCAGCGGTGAGAGCACCTGGTGCATCGGGATGAGTGAACCGGATGCCGGTAGCGACCTGGCTTCGCTCAAGACCAGTGCCGTGAGAGACGGCGACACGTTCGTCATCAACGGCCAGAAGATCTGGACGAGCTTCGGCGCCGTCGCCGACTACTGCTACCTCATTTGTCGAACCGACTCCTCGGGCCCTCCCCATCGCGGCATCTCTGAGGTCGTGGTTCCGATGGACACCCCAGGCATCGAAGTCCGACCTATCACCGACATGACCACAAACAAGCACTTCTGCGAGGTCTACTTCACGGATGTGCGGGTGCCGGTCGAGAATCTCGTCGGAGTCGAGGGTGCGGCGTTCAAACAGACGATGAAGCAGCTCGAACACGGGCGAGGTGGCATCGACCGGCTCGTCTCCAATCGAGCCTTGTACGACCTCGCCGTCGAACGAGCAGACACAAGCGACCCGGTTGTTCGTCAAGACATTGCGAGGCTGGAGACGGGCTATCGACTCGGTCGCTTGCTCGTGTATCGCGAGGTGCTCCGCCAGGCACCGGCCGGATTCTCCGCCGCCACGAAATGCTTCTGCACCGAACACGAGATCGAGGTCGCGAACTTCGTAGCCAAGACGCTGGGGCCAGACGCCATGCTGTTCGATGAGGTGGGCAAGGGCCTGGCCTACGCCCCCGGCTACACGATCATGGGTGGCACGTCCGACGTGATGCGAAACATCCTCGGTGAGCGAGTCCTCGGCCTTCCTCGCGAACCACGCTAAACCTGCGTCCATGACCAGACCTCCGGCCAAGATCGTCGTGCTTGGATCGTTCAACATGGACATCACGGTCGTCGCTCCTACGTTGCCCAAGGCAGGGGAGACAGTGCTCGGCACCGACCGCATCCAAAGTCCTGGTGGCAAAGGATCGAACCAGGCCATCGCCGCGGCCCGACTGGGTGCACACGTCAACTTCATTGGTGCCGTCGGTGCAGATGGTTTCGGCCAGGAAGCTCGGCAGACGCAGGCCGATGAAGGCATCGACACCACGTATCTCGCCAAATCGACCCTGCCGACAGGCACCGCGCTGATCATCGTGGACGCGGCAGGAGAGAACCAGATCGCCGTGGCTCCCGGCGCAAACGGCACGGTGTCGGTGGCACAAGTCCAACGCGCTGAGCGCATCATCGCCGAGGCCGACGTTCTGCTGTGCCAATTGGAGACACCCGTTGCCTCTTTCATCGCTGCAGCTCAGATCGCTCGTGACGCCGGGACGCTCGTGCTGCTCAACCCCGCACCGTTTGCCCCGCTGCCCGACGAGGTGTGGAGTCTCATCGATGTCATCACACCGAACGAACACGAGCTCAGCCAACTCGAGCGCAGCCTCGCCGCCGACGCCAACAACCGCCAGGCCATGTTCGAGCAAGGACTGACGGCGATCGTGGTGACAAAGGGCGGTGCCGGCGTCACCGTCGTGACCGAAGCAGGCAACGTGGACATTGCCTCCGTGCCCGTCGAGGTTGTCGACACCACCGGAGCGGGCGACGCGTTCAATGCCGGCCTCGCAGTCGCCTTGGCCGAAGGCGCCTCGGTCGAGAACGCTGCGGCGTTCGCCGTCCGAGTCGGCGCCTGCGCCGTCCGGACCCTCGGCGTCTTTAACAGCCTGCCGACACGCGCTGAGGTCGAGGCGCTCGTCTAGCGCGCTCAGCGCTCACGGGCCGCTTGGGCGCCCGTCGATCATCTGGTCCAGATACTCCGACATCCCCATGCCCACCTGCGTGCTGCCATCTTCGGCATGGTGCGTGTACTCGGTCATTCCCTCGGCGATGCGGGTGAAGAGCTCCTCACCTTCCGGGGTTGTCCGTCGATTGCGAAGCGGAATGAGGGAGAGCACGTTGCCGGTGATGGTGTACTCCTTGCCGGTCTCCGACTTCGCCCAACATCGCATACCGGTCTGGTGAAAACGGTCGTCGATGTCGGACTCGATCCGACAGTCCACGATCTTGTGATACTCGTCGCCCTCCAGCACCATCCCGCCCTTGCGCTCGCCGATGACGGAGAGCATGAGCGCGAACTGATCGCTGAACACCATGGGCAGCCAGCGGTACCAATTGATCGCTTGCCAGAAGCGCGGACCCCAGGACTTGTCTCGCAGGCCGAGTCCGTCGATCGCGAACTCTTCGTCGCCGATCCGCATCGAGCCAGCCACGCGCGTGTGCTGTTCGTAGTGGGCCTTGGCGAAGGACTGCTCAGCCTTCTGTTCGATCTCCGTGCCATCTTCGTACACGGGTCGGCCGCCATACATGGGCGACACCCCATGGAAGTCCAGCTCGACAACACAGGTCTCGTGCGGATTCTCCTTGAACGCCTTCCGTGGGTTCTCCATCTGTTCCGGCTCCGCGAGGACGACGACGTCACCTTGGTAGGTCACCCGGAGATGCTCGAACGGCTTCACCACCTCGATGTGGAGTCCGCCGGCCCGCATCTCAGAATTGTCAGCAATGTGTGGCCGCCCGAACATGAACGCCACGCGTCCGCCCGGTAGATAGAGGCATACCGACATTTCGGCGTAACCCTCGTGCACTCGGTTGCCAAGCCGGAACCAGCCACCGATCTGCTGCTCGAGATCGAAGGCATTCAGGTACATGCTCTCGTTGTAGTTGGAAGCAGCGTCGGGTTCGTGGGTGTACTCGTCCTCCGGCTCGAGGACCGTCACGATCGTGCGGCCCTCCGATGAGCTCATGCTGCCTTCTTCTGCTTCGCGCCCTTCTTGCCCGACTTCTGCTTGGCCGCCAACTTCGCCGCCTTCTTGATGCGTCGATGCTGAGCGGCAAGCAGGCGAGTGGAATCACGTTCCTCTGCGATATAGCGACCCAACAACCCGCCGGTCACCGGGTCAATGGTCTTGTCCTGGAACATTCCGTCGAAGACATCAACCTTCTGTGGGCCCTTGCCGAAACCGAGTGCGGCGAACTTCTCCAGGTCGCTCAGCTTCTTCGACCCTGCCACCTTGACCGCCGAGGCGTTGCGTTTGGCCGCCATGTCCGCGCCTCGCACCTCGTAGCCGAGTTCGAGCATCCGCTTGGCAAACGCCTTGCCGTGCTCGCCCTCTCGCATCCCGACGAAGCGCAGCGCAGCGGCCAACTCAGCATCCTTCGTTTGATCGGCCCAGGCATCGAAGATGGGTTCCGCTGCGGTTTCAGCAATCGCCAGGGCATTGAGCAGTCCGAGATACGACGGTTTCTGAGTTGCAGCCATCCGCAAACGCTATGCGACGACGCCAAGCCTGTCAGTTCCGGTCGAAGCATCAGCGAGTCGCTCGACACGGCTGGGACGGTCGTGACGGTCGTGACGGTTGACGGGAGTCAACAGAAGTACGCTCCGCCGATGGCTGACGACATCACCTTCTACGACGAGATTGAGGCGTACCCCGGCTTCCTGAGCTATGCGCCAGGTGACATGGTCGACCTCCACGTGTCGTGTCGAAGCGATGCCTTTGATGTCCGAATCGAGCGATGGGGCGGCGATCGCCAGGTTGTTTGGGAAGCAGACAGCATCCCCGGCCAGTTTCACCCCGCTCCGGACAACGCCGACAGCCAGGGTTGTCGTTGGCCAGCCACGCTCTCGCTGGCGGTGCCGGAGGAGTGGCGCTCAGGCTTCTACCTGGTGACGCTCACGGCTATCGGCGCTCCCGAGGGGCGCAACGTCGCTCACGCTGGCTTTGCCGTGCGATCCGCCACTCCGACAGCATCGACCTTGCTGGTTCTCAGTACGAATACCTGGAACGCGTACAACACGTGGGGCGGAGCGAGCCTCTACACCGGCGGCAAACAGGTCTCGTTCCGGCGCCCCTTCGGTCGAGGATTTCTCAGCCGCGTGCCAACCGAACGGGACGACCGCAAGGCACGGCCGACCCGTTGGGGTGAGGAAGCGGATCCCAGCGGCGCCATCTACCAGGGCTACCGCAACGTGCACGGATACGCCGGATTCGTCGGCTCGAGCGGCTGGTACACCTTCGAACGGCGCTTCGTCGAGTGGGCTGAGCGCGAGGGTCGATCCTTCGATTTCGCTGTCTCCGCCGACCTCGAGGACGGGAACGTGGACCTTTCCGCCTACAAACTCGTCCTGTCAGTCGGCCATGACGAGTACTGGTCGGCCCCACAGCGGCGAGCGGTGGAGACGTACGTTGAAAGCGGCGGACATCTGGCCAGCTTCTCGGGGAACACGATGTTCTGGCAGGTTCGTTTGGAAGATGGCGACGGACGGCCGGGCAACGACGTCATGGTCTGTCACAAGTACTCCGCACACGAGACGGATCCCGTCATGTCAACCGCTCGAGAGCGAGAGATGTCCGGCATGTGGGCCGATCCCGTCGTCGGCCAACCGGAAACAGCGCTGCTCGGCGGCGGCTCGGCGTGGGGCTTGTACCACCGGTTTGGACAGGCGACGCCTCGAGGCGCCGGTGGCTTCACCGTGTACCGCAACACGCATTGGCTCTTCGAGGGAACGGGCCTTCGCTACGGGGACGTCTTCGGTTCCGACTACGGCGTCGTCGGCTACGAAACGTTGGGCTGTCGATTGCAGTTCGACGAGTACCAGCTGCCGATCTCTGCGGGCGGTGACGGCACGCCGGAGGACATGGAGATCGTGGCTTTCACACCCTCGTCCAACCTCGGCGTGGGCGAGTACCCGGCTTCGATCTCCGCTCTGTCCGACCAGGGGGATCTCGAGTTCGTGGCCAGCCGGCTGTTCGGCGAGGTCAACGAAGACTCGCTCGCTCGAGTCCGCCATGGCAACGCCATCATGGCTGTGGTCCGGCCGTTCGGTACCAGCGGCGGTGAGGTTGTGACGATCGGGACGACGGATTGGACCTTCGGCCTCGACGTCGCCCACCGGGGCGCCGATCCCGACGTGGCGCAGATCACCGCCAACGTCCTCGATCGGTACGCCCCTGCGTGAGACACTGCCAGGCATGAGTTCTGAGTTGTTGTTGGCCGCCAGGAAGATCCTCAACGACAAGGCCGTTCGTCGTTTCGAAGAGCCGATCCAACTGGCGTCAGGAAAGATGTCAACCACCTTCATCGATGGCAAGGCGGGCTTGGCCGAGGCTGGAGACCTTCGGATCGCCTGTCAGGCCATGGTGGAGCAAGTCACCGCTGCCGGCATCACCTTCGCAGCCGCCGGCGGACTGACCCTGGGCGCCGATCATCTTGCCGTGGGCGTGGCCATGGTCAGTGACCGGCAGTGGTTCATCGTTCGCAAGGAGCCAAAGAACCGGGGAACCGGACAACAGGTCGAGGGGGCCAGCATCGAAGGCGTCGATGTCTTCGTGGTGGAAGATGTTGTCAGCACCGGCGGCTCCCTCTTCAAGGCCATCGACATCATTCAGGCGGCAGGAGCCAACGTCGTTGCCGCCTCCACGCTCATCGATCGGGGTGAGTACGCCAGGGCAGAGATGGAAACCCGTGGCGTTCCCTACTTCCCGCTGGCGACCTACGCCGACCTCGGTCTCGACTCCGTTTGATGGCGGATCTCCTCATTCACAACGCTCGGCTGGTTGCCACCGTCGACGCTGAGCGCCGAGAGCTCGCCGGCGGATGGGTTGCCATCACCGACGGTCTTGTCAGCGGCGTTGGTTCCTCCCTTGACCCGCCACCAACCGCCGAACGAGTCATTGATGCCACCGATTGCCTGGTCACGCCGGGGCTCGTCAACACGCACCACCACCTCTTCCAGAATCTGACCCGGGCGTACACGCCGATGACCAGCGCACCGTTGTTCGGTTGGCTGCAGACCCTCTACCCACTCTGGGTGGCGAATATCGACGAGGAGTCGCAGTACCTTGCGGCGTGGATTGGCCTGGCCGAGCTCGCCCTCTCCGGATGCACCACATCGACTGACCACCACTACCTGCATCCGTTGCGTGCGGGGGATCTCCTAGGAGCGGAGATCCGAGCTGCTCAGGACCTTGGGATGCGGTTCCATCCAACCTACGGATCCATGTCTCTGTCGGAGAAGGACGGAGGGCTTCCCCCTGACGCTGCCGTGCGGGACGAAGAAGACATCTTGGCCGAGTCCGAACGGCATGTAGCGCGCTGGCATGATCCGGCCCATGGATCCATGGTGCAGATCGCGCTCGCCCCATGCTCACCCTTCACCGTGACACCGGATCTCATGCGCCAGTCAGCGGAGCTCGCTGAGCGGCTGGACGTCCGGCTGCACACTCATCTGGCAGAGAACGCAGAGGACGATGAGTTCGCCGTTGCCACGTTCGGTATGCGTCCCGTTGATCTCTACGAATCGGTCGGTTGGATGAGCGAACGAACGTGGGGGGCCCACGTTGTCCGGCCCGACCCAGATGAAGTGGTCCGCCTTGGCGCAGCCGGTGTCGGAATCGCTCATTGCCCGAGTTCGAACATGATCCTCTCGTCCGGCATCGCGCCTGTCGTCGATCTCCGGGCCGCAGGCTGTCATGTTGGCTTGGGGTGTGATGGTTCCTCATCGGCTGATAGTGCGTCGCTGTGGCAGGAGGCCCGCCTCTCCATGCTCCAGGGCAAGCTCATCTCCGGAGCGGGGGCGATGACCGCTCGGGACAGCCTGGAGATCGCGACACGAGGTGGTGCCGGCTGCTTGGGCCGGGTCGGTGAACTCGGTGAGCTCACCGTCGGAGCGGTCGGAGACGTCGCTGTCTGGAAGCTCGATGGTCCCGTCTTCGCCGGTGTCCTTGATGACCCCATCGAGGGATGGCTGCGATGCGGCCCCACCAGTGCGTGGCACACCATCGTTCGGGGCGAAGCCGTCGTTGCCAATGGAACGCTGCTGCACTCGTCTCTCGAGACCAACCTGCATGCGCATCGCCAGGCGGCACGCCGCTTTCAGCCGGTGTGACACCGTTCACCCCTTTGTTTGCTGGGGTATCCGCGCCCTCGTGCGCGAAACCTGCTGTATTTGCGCCTTCACATCAACCAAGCAAGTTCATCGGGAGGAGTTGTCACCATGGCAACCAAGGCAGAAATGATCTCGGCAGTCGCAGACCGCGCTGAGGCAGACAAGAAGACGACCGAAGCAGTTCTGGGTGCGTTCTTCGATCACGCAGCCGAGCAGGTCAAGGCTGGAGAAAAGGTCGCATGGCCGGGCTTCGGCACGTTCTCCATGGGCGAGCGTGGCGCTCGCACCGGTCGCAACCCGCAGACCGGCGAGTCCATCAAGATCAAGAAGAGCCGCTCCATCAAACTCTCGACTTCCGCTCCGATGAAGGAGTGGTTGATCGGTGGCAAGAAGAAGCGCTGAGACTCTCGTCTCACTTCTACTCGTCTGAAGTAGTGATCGGACCTCGGAGCTTCGGCTCCGAGGTTCGTTCGTTTTCCGAGGCCGGTCGTCAGCTCTGGGCCCGCTCGCGGACGGCGTCCGGGCGAAGAAGTGTGATCTGCCGGCCATCGTTTTCCAGCCAGCCGAGCGTTCGCATCGCCCGCATCGATTTCACGATCGCCTCCCGCGAGAGTCCCGACCAGGAACCGAGCTCCGACTGATTCACCGGTGATGCGAACGAGAGAGAGCCTCCGGGTCCAGCCTGCCCGTGACGATCAGCAAGCTCGATCATGCGACGGCAGAGGCGAGCCAGCGAGTCACCAGTACCGAACTCCAACTGCCGTCGGTCGCTGTCTCGCAGACGTGTCGCCATCACCACGGCAAGGTCGCGCAGGACCGTCGGGTGGTCGAGGAGAAACTGTTCGAAGGTCGCCGTCGCAATGCAGAGCACTTCGACATCCTCGATTGCGCGCACGGTGGCGGATCGCTCGCCTCCGTCCACCGCGGCCATCTCACCCAACATCGCTCCCGGCGGGAGGACATTCAGGATGATCTCGCGACCGTCTTTGGCTGGCACCAAGGCCTTGACGTGGCCCTCGAGGAGCACCATCGCTTCGTGGGCTTCGTCTCCCACGACGAACAACGAGGCACCTCCCGGGTAGCGCCGGCGGGTCCCGAGCGCCATCAACTCCGCTCGCTCGGGCTCACCGAGCCGGTCGAGGAAGGTGCCGGGCGTCGAGGACATTCGTGCAGTATGGACCAGGTGGTGAGTACACGTACTCACCGTCTTGGGTACCGCACCGCTGCACGCCGTCGCCAGACAGCGGATACTGAGGGAATGAAGAACCCCAAGACCAGTCACTCCATCGCCAGCGCCACGTGCTTCGAGAGCTGTAACAAGAAGCAGCGAGCCCGTTTGGAGGAGCTCAGCTCGGTGATCGAGATCCGAACCGGCGTCACGTTGGCTCGACAGGGAGAGACCGGCAAGGAATTCGGCGTCATCATCGAGGGCTCCGCATCCGTCTCGATCGACGGCGAACAAGTTGCTTCGCTTGGGCCTGGCGATCTCTACGGCGAGATGGCGCTCTTTGCCCAGGTCGGGCACACCGACAACCAGCGCACCGCCACGGTGACCGCCACATCCGACATGTGGGTTGCGCTCATGACCCGCCAGGAGTTCTCGACCTTCAAGAGCGAGTTCCCGCAGGTCGCCACCTCGATTCGGGCAATTGCCACGGGCCGGGCGGCGGCCAACGATCTCTTCGTCTAGCAAGCGAGGCGCATGACGCTGGCGCCGCTCCAACCGGGAGGGAAGGAGCGGCGCCAGCGTGAATGCGTCGGCGAGATTCGTGACCTACGCGAAGCCGTCGATGATGGCGTTCAAGGTTTGGCTCGGACGCATTGCGGCCCGGGCAAGCTCTTCAATCGGCGCGTAATAGCCGCCGATGTCCATGGCCGGCCCCTGCACGCCGTTCAGCTCGCCCACGATGGCCTCTTCATTGCTCGACAGGGCATCGGCCAACGGTGCGAACTTCGCCGCCAGGTCCCCGTCCTCAGACTGGGCTGCCAGAGCCTCGGCCCAGTACAGGGCGAGGTAGAAGTGGCTGCCGCGGTTGTCGAGTTCGTTGACCCGGCGAGAAGGTGACTTCCCCGTGTCCAGCAACCGCTCGGTAGCGAGATCGAGAGCGTCGCCCATGATCTTGGCTTGCCCGTTGCCTGTCACCTCTGAGAGGTGCTCGAGCGACACCGCCAGGGCCAAGAACTCACCGAGCGAGTCCCACCGGAGGTGATTTTCCTTCTCGAATTGCTGGACGTGCTTGGGGGCCGAGCCACCAGCGCCAGTCTCGAAGAGGCCGCCACCGTTCATGAGCGGGACGATCGAGAGCATCTTGGCGCTCGTGCCGAGTTCCAGAATAGGGAAGAGATCCGTCAGGTAATCGCGCAGCACGTTGCCGGTGACTGAGATCGTGTCCTCGCCCTTGGCGATCCGCTCGAGCGAGAAGCTCGTGGCATCGAGAGGCGACATGATCTCGATCTGCAAGCCGTCGGTGTCGTGATCGCCGAGGTACTGCTGCACCTTGGCGATGAGCTGAGCGTCATGCGCCCGACTCTCATCGAGCCAGAAGACTGCCGGAGCACCCATGGCTCGGGCTCGTGTCACTGCGAGCTTGACCCAGTCTTGGATCGGGGCGTCCTTCGCCTGGCACATGCGCCAGATATCGCCTTCCTCCACAGCGTGGCTGAAGACCTCGGCTCCGGCGTCGTCGGTCACCCGGACCGTTCCGGCGGCGGACATCTCGAACGTCTTGTCGTGCGAGCCGTATTCCTCTGCCTTCTGAGCCATCAGACCAACATTGGGCACCGTGCCCATCGTGGTGGGGTCAAAGGCGCCGTTGGCCCGACAGAAGTCGATCGTCGCCTGGTAGAGCGGCGCATAGCTGGAGTCGGGAATGACCGCCTTGGTGTCTTGCTGCTCGCCATCGGCGTTCCACATCTGACCGGAGGTCCGGATCATGGCCGGCATGGAGGCGTCGATGATGACGTCACTCGGCACATGCAAGTTTGTGATGCCGTTGTCGGAGTCGACCATCGCCAGATCGGGGCCGCTCTCGTACGCCTCTGCGATGTCGGCCTCAATGGCCGCCTTCTGATCGGCTGGCAGATCCTCGATCGAGCTCAAGAGATTGCCGAACCCGTTGTTGACATTGACGCCGGCAGCTTCGAGCGCATCGCCGTGCTTGGCGAAGACGTCGGCGAAGAATGCTCGCACGCCATGACCGAAGATGATGGGGTCCGAGACCTTCATCATCGTGGCCTTCATGTGCAGGCTGAAGAGCACGTCGTTGGCCTTGGCGTCAGCGACCTGCTCGGCCAGAAAGGTAGTCAGCGCGTTCCTCGACATGAAGGTCGCATCAACGACCTCGCCAGCCAGAACCGGCACGCTGTCTTTCAGCACGGTGACACTGCCGTCGGCGGCGACGTGCTCGATCTTCAGCGCGCCGTCGGCGGCAATGGTGGTGCTCAGTTCGTTCGATCGGAAGTCGCCAGCGGACATCGTTGCCACGTGGGTCGTTGAGTCTGCGCTCCAAGCGCCCATCGAATGCGGGTTCTTCTGGGCGTAGGCCTTCACAGCTTTCGGAGCTCGGCGATCGGAGTTGCCCTCACGCAGCACCGGGTTCACTGCGCTTCCCATGGCCTTGCCGTAGCGGGTGCGGGCGTCTTCTTCCTCGGGAGTGGAGGGGTCGTCCGGGTACTCCGGTAGCGCATAGCCCTGCGCCTGGAGCTCAGCTACCGCCGCCTTCAGCTGCGGAACTGAGGCACTGATGTTGGGAAGCTTGATGATGTTTGCTTCCGGGGTCTTGGCCAGCTCGCCCAACTCAGCAAGCGCATCGGCGGTCTGCTGGTCAGCGGGGAGAAGATCGCTGAAGTTGGCGAGGATGCGTCCGGCGAGCGAAATGTCTCGGGTCTCGACACCAACACCGCAGGCGCCAGCGAACGCCTCAACGATGGGAAGCAACGAACGCGTGGCCAGGGCCGGGGCTTCGTCGGTGTGGGTGTAGATGATCTTCGAGTTGCTCATGGTTCTCCGTTACTGGATCGACCTGTTGAGGTTAGCGAACCAGAGTGAATACGAAGAGCTCCCAGCGGGTTGAGAAGAGGAGATGTCATCTCGCCGATTCCTCACGCTCCTGACCATGCTCGTCGTACTCGGATCGGCTTGTTCGGCGACGGACGAGACATCCTCGATCGACGGCCCCCTTGAAGCACCCGTCGGTTTGGATGCTTCATCCATCGAAGGCAGCGCCGGAGCGGCGGCGAACGATGCCGACGCAGAGGCCACCACGCAGACCGACGGTGGTTCAGACTTCCTCTCCTCACTCGATCGCACCCCGCTGTGGGATCCCTTCGAAGGTGCCGGACCCTTCTCGACCGCTGGGGGCGCGGAGTCTGCGACGGCTCCGATCACGACCGGGGCCGCGGGTGGCACGGATCTGCCTGAGTCCGTGCAGCGCGTGATCGGCGCGTTCGCCACCGACTGGACCCGACGGAGCGCCGACCTCTCATCACTCAGGGTCGGCCTGGAGGCGGACGATCCCCGCGATCTGATTCCCCCCGTTGATGAGCCCAAATTCGAGACCGTCGTCCAGGGTGGTTACTGGCTTCTGCCCGACGAACCAGGAGCGCTCGTCGAAATCGACGGCGATGCCCGCTTCTACCCGCTCGCCATTCTGACCCGCCACGAGATCGTCAATGACCGATTCGGCGACATCCCGGTTGCCGTCACCTACTGCCCGCTGTGCAACACGGCGCTCGCCTTCGATCGCCGAGTCGACGGCGAGGTGCTCCGTCTCGGCGTCAGTGGCCTGCTCCGAAACAGCGACCTCGTCATGTGGGACGACCATTCCGAAACGCTGTGGCAGCAGATCACCGGCGAGGCCTTGGTTGGGGAGCTGGCTGGGACCGAGCTCTCGCTCGTTCCGACCTCCATCGTCTCGTACCAGCAGTTCGCGGCGGATCACCCGAACGGACGCTCGCTGGCGCCCAAGACCGGCCACGCCATCAAATACGGTGCCAATCCCTACCGCTTCTATTCGAGCAACGACGCCCCCATTGCCCGCTTCTACGACGGCGACATCGACGAACGGGTGCCCGCCCTCGAGCGAGTGATCGGAGTGACCGGGTTCCCATCCGCTACTGAGGACAATGAGACCACCACCATTGCCGGAGAGAGCAACGGGACCCAAGCGATCGCCTTCCCCTTCTCGACGGTCCGGCTCGCCGGTGCGGTGAACACCGATCTTGCTGGCCGACCGATCGTGGTGTGGGTGGGAGGAGCCACCGCAGATGGTCTCGACGCTGAAAGCGTGGCCGCGGGGAGAGCGCTCGGCACCGGTGTTGCGTTCTCGTCCCAGGTGGGCGATCAAGTGCTGACCTTCGATCGGTTCGAACCCAAGCTTGGCGCGCAGCAAGAGCCGCCCGTCGAGGAGTTCTTCACCGATCGCCAAACCGGCACCCGCTGGTCGGTCCTTGGCACGGCTGTCGAGGGCCCACTGGCCGGAACTCGACTCGAGCCGGTACTGCACCGGAACGACTTCTGGTTTGCCTGGACGGCGTTCTTCCCCGATGCGGAGCTGTACCAGTAGGTGGGAGGCGGCGGGACGCTTGGAGTTAGCCCTCGCGGCGGGTATGGGCGTCGAGGACCGACGCCAAGCAGTTGGTCAGGCGTTCGGCATAGTCCAGGTGAAGGAACTCATTCGGTCCGTGCGCGTTGGACGCCGGACCGAGCACGCCCGTGATCACGAACTGGGCGGCGGGGAACTTCTCGCCGAGCATGCCCATGAACGGAATCGTGCCGCCCTCGCCGTACAACCGCATCGGCTTGTCGAACGCCACCTGACTTGCCGCGTTCAGCGCATCGGAAAGCCACGGCACCAGGGGAGGAGCTTCCCACCCATCTGCCGAGTCTGCGTGTTCAATGCTGACGCGTGCGCCGTAGGGAACACTGGTCTCCAGTGTGCGCTGCAGTTCCTCCAGCACGACCGCTGCCGACGCTGTCGGAGGCACCCGGATCGAAAGCTTGAGACGAGTGAATGGCCGTAGCACGTTGCCAGCCTTGGCGGTGGGTGGCATGCCGTCGGCCCCAACGACGGAGAGCGACGGACGCCACGTCTTTGCGATGAGCGCCTCGGTCACATCGTCCTCGGCGAGGCGAGCGCCCTCCACCATGGGCGGATTCTCCAATGCGGCCCAGCCGAGATCGCCAGCGACCTCGGCTGCCTCTTGTACTCGGCCTTCGGGGATGTCAACGATCGCCGAGTCGAGCAAGAACCGCCCAGTCGAGCTGTCCTCGATGCGGTCCAGCAGCTGGCGCATGATGCGGAAGCTCGATGGCACGACGCCCCCGACCGCGCCGGAGTGCAAGCCTTCGGTGACGATGTCGACCTGCACGTCGGCCATGACCATGCCCCGAAGCGACGTGGTGAGCCAGAGGGTTTCGTAGGTCATGCAGCCCGAGTCGAGACACATCACGAGCTCGACGTCGCCAAGGCGATCGGCGAGCGCGTCGATGTGGGCAGGCAGGTCGGGAGAACCAGATTCTTCGCTGGCCTCGACGAGCAACACACAGCGAGCGTGCCGGCCGCCATTGCGCTGCACAGCTTCGATCGCCGTGAGGCTGGCGAACGCTGCATAGCCGTCGTCGGCCCCGCCTCGACCGTAGAGCTTGCCGTCTTCGAGGACCGGCTTCCAGGGACCGAGATCTTCTCGCCAACCTTCCATCTCGGGTTGCTTGTCGAGATGCCCGTACAGCACGACCGTCTTGTCCGATGCGCCGTCGGGCATGTTGAACGCATCAACTTCGACCACGATCAGCGGTGTGAGACCGGGCAGACGTTGTACCTCCACCTGCATGCCGGCGACGTTTCGGCTGGCAATCCAACCTTCGATCTGCTGTACCGCACGCTCGATCTCGCCGGTGGCCTCCCAGTTCGGATCGAAGGCGGGGGAGAGGGCCGGAATCGCCACGTACTCCACGAGCTGAGGAATCAGCTCATCCTTCCAGGTCTCGGCGATCTGGGAACGGACAGCATCCAGTTGCAGCGACATCCCCGGACCTTACCCCTCACCACCGCTGTGGGTGCCTGACCCCCACCATCACTCCGCTTCCCTCCTGCTGTGGGTGCCTGACCCCCACCATCACTCCATTGTGGGCGCCTGAGTCGCACAGAACGAGGCGATGCGTCGACAGCCCTCGGCGAGGTCCGCATCGCTCAGTGTGAAGGAGATGCGCACCCAACCGTCCGCCGATGGACCGAATGCGGCGGCGTCGAGCACCGAGACCCCGGTGGACCGAAACAGGTCCCAGGCGAAGTCGTGGCTCGACGAGTTCACTGCTCGGACGTCGGCCAACACGAACATGCCCGCCTGGGGAGCAAGAACCTCGATGGGGGTGTCTGCGAGGAGCGACGTGGCCAAGTCCCTCCTTCGGATGTAGTCCTGACGCATTCGTTCCACATCTTCCTGGTGTTCCCGTAGGGCCACGGCCGTGGCTTGCTGGATGAATCCAGGCAAGCCGTAGGTGGCAGCAAGACTCAGCCGGTCCATGTGCTCGATGAACTCGCGGGGGCCCGCCGCCCATCCGGATCTCCACCCGGTCATGGCGTGTGATTTGGACACTGAGCCGAGGGTGACGGTCCGCTCCTTCATGCCCTCGACTGAGGCCATTGGTGTGTGCAATCCGCTGAACACCAGATCGGCGTACACCTCGTCGGAGAGGACCCAAAGATCGTGCTCAATCGCCACGGCGGCAACGGCTCGCGTTTCTTGCTCGGTGGCGACAACACCGGACGGATTCGCCGGCGAGTTGAACAGGATCGCCTTGGTCTTTGGAGTGATCGCCGCAGCGAGACCTTCGGTGTTGGCTCGAAAGCCAGCGAGCGGAGGAACAGCGACCACGACACCACCGGGGGCCTGAATGCTGGCTTCGTAGGTGAGGTAGGCCGGGTCGAAGACGATGACCTCGTCACCCGGATCAAGCAGGCAAAGACAGGCCGAAAACAGGGCTCCCTGGGTACCCACCGCAGCGATGACCTCGTCGGGGGCATAGTCGACGCCTGCCCTGCGATTCAGATGCTCGACGATCGAGTCTCGCAGGCCGTACTTGCCAGCAATCGGGGCGTAGTGTGTGTCACCAGCCCGCATGGCAGCGGCCGCCGCATCGATGATGCCTGTGGGTGTGTCATGGTCCGGATCACCGACGCTGAGAATGACAACGTCTTCCCCACGAGCCTCTGCTTGGCGAGCGGCAAAATGGACGGCCCATCCGGCCGCGCCTTTGCCGGCGATCCGATCGACCAGCGCGGCGTATGGGCGGGTCACTGGAAGTCGGGGGTCCGCTTCTCGGCGAACGCCTTGATGCCCTCTTGACCATCGGCCATGCCCATGGCCGCGGTGATCATGTGGGACTCGCGCTCGCCCGACTCCTCGAGGCTTGAATCGAATCCTTCGTAGATCATGCGCTTCGCATTCCCGTTGGCGAAGTTTGAACCGGCAGCGAGCATCTCGGCCAGCTCCGTCGCCGCCGCGTCCGCTTCGCCCTTCGGCACCACGCGGTTGACGAGGCCCCATTGCTCTGCTTCGCCAGCGGTGAGCAACCGGTTCGTCAGTGTGAGGTCCAGCGCTCGGCGAAGGCCGACGTGGCGGGCCAGGAAGTACGTGGACGTGCCATCGGGGGTCATACCGACTCGCGTGTACCCCATGGTGAACTTTGCGTTCTCGGCCGCGACGACCATGTCGAACGCGCACATGATGGACATGCCAGCGCCCCCGGCTGCCCCACCGACGGCGGCTACGACTGGCTTCGACATGCGGTGCATTTGGTAGATCGCTGCGTGAAAGTCAACGAGCATGTCAGCTGCGAGATGGGGCAGCGTGTCACCTGCCTCAGCGAAGATCTTGAGATCACCGCCAGCGCAGAACACCTTGCCCTCTGCCGTGATCAGTACGACTCGAACGTCGTCGTCGTAGTGCGCAGCCAGCGTGGCCGCTCGGAGGTCCTTTGCAAACTGGGGAGAAACAGCGTTGGCCCGATCGGGCTCGCTGAATCGGATGTGGGCGATGCGCCCGCTGACGCTGTAGTCGATGGTCTCAAGATCCATCGCCAGATCCTTCCCGCCCCACCCCTTTGTGTCCACTCCGATCCACCTCCGCGCCTTCACCGCCCTGTGGGTGCCTGACCCCCACCATCACTGCAGTGCGGGTCCGTTCCGGGAGGTGGGAGCGCAGCGAGCAACTCGGTGAGTGACCGAGGCCCCAGCCGAGGACACGGCCCTGACCCTCACCATCACATCGCTGGCCGATCAGGTCTGCTCGCGACGATGCCGCGGACCTCGGCCACCGAGGCTGTCAACGAAGCATCGCCTTCCATCCGCTCGGCGGTCCTTCGCACGGCCATGCTCACTCCAGTCGGCGAGATGCCGAAGACCGAGGCAATCTCCGCCAGTGTGGTTCGACACAACGTCCGGGAGAGGTAGATGGCGACAGCACGGCAGGGAGCGGTCGCTCCGAACCCTCGTTGCAGAATCTCCTCCCGGCTTCCCGGCATGCATGCCATGGTTCCAGCGACCACATCCTCGATCGATGGCGGATCGTCGTGGCGTTCGGCAAGGCGACTCGACGTCAACGCCGCGTGCTTGGCTCGCCGGACCACGTCCTCCTGGAACTCCTTCGTGCCGAGGATCTCACCACCTCGCTCGATGGCAGCAACGATTTTCGGATGCTTCGTGCGCGCTCTGGTGAAGTCTCGAATGGCGTCGAGCGAGTCGAACTGACCGAGGTAGTAGGAGGTGTCCAGCCACTCTGGCGTCGGCGCGAGACCGAGGTAGGACCGGTACGAGGACAAGAGGTGGTCTTCGGCCCGAACGACCATGCCAGCCTCCACCGGATTGTTGTGCACATAACGAAAGAGCTCGAGCGAGTAGACGCCGTCCTGAACGACAACGTTGCCGTATCGCCCCTCGAACAGGGAGCCGCGGCGCCCGTGGCGTCGATTAAACCTCTTCACGTAGGCATTCGTCAGCCAGTGCATCGCCTGGCTCAACCGCCCCTCAGTCGACACGACGATGAAGTGGAAGTGCGTTCGCATCAAGCAGAACCCGAGCACGACCACACCGAAGCGTTCCTCGAGTTCGGACGCAAGATCGAGAAGCGTCTGCTCGTCAAAGCGATCCAAGAAGATCGGCTGCTTGTTCGGCGCACGGTTGTACACGTGATGCTTCGCACCGGGATAGTCGAATCGTAGAGGTCGAGCCATCCTCGCATGATATCAAATGCTGTTATTTACGTCTAACTACGTTCGTGGTGATGGTGGGGGTCAGGCACCCACAGGGGCACGGTGATGGTGGGGGTCAGGCACCCACAGGCTGGGGCTGGGGCTGGGAGAGGGCCTGGTCGATCAATTGCATGGGATGGACCGTGGCCACCCCGGCACCGGCAAGATGCATGGAACAGCCGGGATTCGCACTGGCGACCACATCGGGCTCCACCTGATCGATGACGCCGACCTTCCGCTCCCGAATCGCCCCGGCAAGCTCCGGTTCGAGCACCGAGTACGCACCACCTGCGCCACAACACAATCCGTCATCATCGAGCTCGACGATCTCTCGGACGAATGGCCGGAGTACGACTCGGGTCCCGGCATGCGCTCGCTGCACATGCCGAAGGTGGCAAGGATCCTGAATCGCGACCCGGAGATCCAGCGGAGCAGCAACCGACGGCAACCGATCCACGTGCTCAGCCAGCCACTCCTGGATGTCGAACACCCTCGCTGAGAATGCTGCGGCCCCGGCAGTCCCGAGAAGATGTCCGTAGTCCTTCATCGCCGCCCCACATCCGGCCGAATCGACCAAAATCGGCCGATCATCGTCGGACAGCGTGCGCATCATCCTCTCCGCCAACGCCCGCGTTTCGCCCGCCAATCCGGCGTGAGCTTGGAGGGCGCCACAGCACGGCGCCAGCTCGTTCGTTGGCGTCACGCCGAATCCGGCAGCCTCGATCACTCGTTTTCCGGCGGCATGCACCTCTCGTTGCCAGGCATCCATCACACAGCCGGTGAACAGATACACGTCGTCGCCAGAGGCACGTAGCGGCTCCTGGCGGACGGGCAGGTCATCGGGGAGTCCGAGGCGCCTTGGCACCAGGCCCGTCTTGTTGGCGAGCGCCAGCGCCGACGAGCCCAGCTGCAGCACCTTGGGTTGCGAAAGCGGCTTGAACGCCAGGCGCTGCCAACGGGGTGTGATCAGATGCTCCTCGGCCAAGGATTCGCGGGCTTGCTCCATCAGATGCCCATACGGCACTCCACTGGGGCACGCTGGCTCACATCCTCGACATTGCACGCAGCTCTCGAATGAGCGAAGCACATCCTGCGTGACCGGAGCGCCCTCGTCCTGCACCTCACGCATCAACTTGATCCGGCCGCGGGGAGACATGCTCTCGTCGCCTGTTACCCGAAACGTTGGGCAATGCGGGAGGCAGAGACCGCACTGCACGCACATGTTGAGATCGTCCGCGTCCAACTTGAGATCCACGCCGGCAGGTACTCCAGCGCCCGCAACACCCGTCTTCCCAACGGCGTCAGGACCTCGTTGGCGGCGCAGCCATCCAGGGATCATGGCGTCCTTCCTGGATTCAGACGGGAGGCTGGGTCAAAGAGTTGCTTCGTGCGCTGGCCGATCAGCTCTGCGACGGGATCGACCGGGAGCGCAGGTTGTGGCGCCGAGGCCCACACACGGCCAACCCCGATGGAGGCAAGGAAGGGCTCGGAAGCACTGAACGCTGCCGCCTGAGCTGGCGAGAGTGTCCACCGGTGCGCCGGGATCGGGGGAGGACCGCCGACCTCCTGACAGGAGCCCAACGTCATCAGCTGCTTCTGTTCAGCCCGCACATCCACGGCGTGTCCTTCGAGATGCACCCACGTCGCGCCGCCATCCCACAACACTGCGCTCGGAGTGAGGACAGCATCTCGGGCCCGTGCGGGGGAGAGGCCCTCGCAGCGCAGCCAGACCGACGCTGGCGGCATCGGGTTCGTGCGGATGATGATTTCGGCGAGAAGGCCGAGCGTTCCAAGAGAGCCCGTGAGCAGCTTCGGAAGATTGAAGCCGCTGACGTTCTTCACCACGGGACCCCCGCCAGTTACCAACTTTCCTTCTGCGGAGACGTAGCGAACCTGGAGCACGGAGTCCCTCACGGCACCTCGCCCCAGCTGATCGACGCTGCTTTCCCCAACCGCAACAGCGCCGCCGACAGTCCCGCCGCGATCCGCCAACGCAGAGCGCTGGCCCTTTTCGGCCAGTGCGGCGTCGAGCTCGGCAACGGTGGTGCCGGCCCGAACCTGCATCGTCATCTCTTCTGGCCTGTAGCTCACGATGCCGGTTGGCGCCTCAACCACCTGCGCTTCGGGAGACAGCGTTCCACCGGCCTCCCACCGAGTTCGGCCTCCCGCCACGGACACGGCCCCCTCGGCACCAACCAGCTCCGCAAACTCATGCAGGACCGGGTCGTCGATAGCCAGGACGCTGGCACCCATCATCCCCACACTCCCGTGGGCACGGCTCGAAGCGCCTGAATGTCTGCGCAACTGTGACCCATCGGGAGGACCTTGCCCGGGTTGGCCCGGCACGCCGGATCGAAGGCCTTGCGCAGGCGGTTCTGGTGGTCGAGGTCATCTGCGCTGAACAGCTCCTCCATGTATCCCTGCTTCTCAACGCCAATCCCATGTTCGCCAGACAGAACGCCGCCGACGGCAAGGCAGGCTCGGAGAATGTCGGCACCAGCGGCGTGCACCCGCTCGAGCTCACCCTCGATCCGTGCATCGAACAGCAGCAACGGATGGAGATTCCCGTCGCCCGCATGGAAGACGTTCATGACAATCAAATCATGACGTTTGGCGATGTCGTAGATCGTCTCGAGCACATCAGCGAGGGCTGATCGCGGCACCACCGTGTCGTGCAGGTAATAGTCGGGCTTGATCTGCGCGATCGCTCCGAAGGCGGTCTTGCGGCCCTTCCAGAGGAGCGCCCGTTCTTCATCGCTCTCGGCCTGCCGCACGTTGGTGGCACCGTTGGCTCGACCGAGATCGGAGATGCGCTCCGCATCGATGTCGGCGCCACCCTCGAGACCCTCAACCTCGGCGAGGAGCACAGCGGCGGCATCGAGTGGATAACCAGCCCCCACGAAGTTCTCCACGGCGATCGTGATCTTCTGATCCATCACTTCCATTGCTGCCGGCACGATGCCGTTCGCAATCACGTCGCTGACCGTGTTGGCCGCGTCTCGCACCGAGGCAAACGACAGCAGAAGCGTCCGGACGGCAGGAGGATTCTTTGTGAGCCGCACCGCAACCTTCGTGGCGATCCCCAGCGTGCCCTCGCTGCCAACGAACGCACCCCGCAGATCGAGACCGTGATCGTCAGGCCCGAGGGTTCCCAGCGTCCCAACCTCGCCCGATGGCAGCACGATCTCCAAGGAGACCACGTGCGCATCCGTCACGCCATACGCAAGACAGTGGGGCCCACCCGAGTTGTTTGCCACATTGCCGCCGATGGTGCAGACCTGCTGACTGGAGGGGTCGGGAGCAAAATGAAACCCCATCGGTCGGAGATGGCGTGACAAGTCGAGGTTGATCACGCCTGGCTCGACCCACGCCACCCGATTGTCGAGGTCGACGTCCAGAATCGCATTCATCTTCGTCATCGCGATGACCACAGGCGCCCCAAGCGGGATGGCGCCTCCGGCCAGCCCAGTCCCGGCGCCACGAGGAACGACGGCGCGACCGTGCGTCAAGGCGATGCGCATGATGGCCTGTACCTCCGACGTGTCGACCGGATAGCAGACTGGCCCGGAGACACCTCCGTCGAACACGGAGGCGTCGTGAGCGATCAGGGATCGTTGAGCAGCGTCGTAACGTACGCGATCGTCGCTCAAGGCCGAGCGCAGATCGGCCAACAGCGCGTCCATCGCCTCATCACCAGTTGATGCTGGCGCAGATCGGGCGGCGAGCCGAGAACGCACCTTCTGCTGCAGGTTCATGTGGCTGAGACTAGGTGAACCGGAGCGAGGCATCCCCACCCACCCCGGTCATGGTTCGCCGACCCGGAGTCGCTCGGACTGATCGGGGTCGCACACAAAGGTGCCCTCCACCGCAGAGTTGTCCAGAAACGTCCGGATCTCCGAGCTCGCGGTGGCCCAGGTGCGACTGGCATCGTCGGTGGAGGTAGCGAAGATCACGCCCCCGAGGTCGCCGTCCCGCGTGTAAACACCGGCGCCGCTGTCGCCGCGAGCGGTGAGTCCCGCCAATCGATAGCCATCCCGTCTGGACCGCCGCTGGCCCCGCACCTCATCGATGTCAATCATTGCTCGCTGCTCGACCCTCACCTCCACATCCCCGGAGGTTGCGCCGCCAACCATCACCACGTCCTCGCCAACTTCCAACGCGGCAAGGGATGGCTCGTCAATCTCGAGCAGGTCTTCGGGGGAGCGGAGCAAGCTCAAGTCGCGCAACGTGTCGTGGCGAACGACCTCGAGCACCACACCCTCGGCCAGAGAAACTGATGTCGAGCCCGCGATCACGTGGGCCGACACGAGAACGTGACGCGAGTCGACGATGATGCCCGACCCCGTGGTTGCTCCGGCATCCCCGCAGGCCGTCGTGGTCACCACAACCGCACGAAGGTGCGCTTCCTCGAGCTCGCCTTTCGCGACGTCGGGACCACCGGCGCACCCAGCGAGAAGCACCGCGCCGAGCAGGAGCCCAGCGTGGGCGGCGAGGGTCATCACCACGCCAGGACGCGAGCGATCTACGCTCAGTCGGTGCGCCGCCGTGTCCTCCTGCATTCTGTCTCGAAGCTCCTTCGGGATGATGAGCATGTTCTCCATGCGGCGTACATGTGGCAAAGGCACCGGTGGATGATCGCTTACAGCGTCGCTGCGTTCGTGACGCTCGTCGTCGTTGCAACCGTCGCCGGCTTTGATACATGGTTCGCCCGAATCGGGCTCGGCACCGCTGCCTCTGCGCTGGCCGCCACCGCCACTACCGAGTATCGAATCCTCGCTCGCACAAATCGTGGCGTTGTGCTGTTGAGATCCAGCCGCATTCGTGTGGCAGCCGTCGAGACCATGGAGCGCTTTTCGGGCGAACCTGCGATCGAGCGGGCGGGCACGACCCTGCTAGCGAACGATTGGCGAGTCAACGGCACTCGCTACACGGTTGCCAAGAGCAGCGAAGCCGACATGCAGTCCATCGCTGGTCGGCTCTGATCTCGTGTGCACGACGATCTCTACGCGAGAACACCCCACTCCGCCCGGCGAATCGCCGGTGAAGCGGGGTGTCGCTCAGGCAGCAACAACCAGCGTCAGACGGCGGTCTGCTGCGTGAGATAGGAGCGCTCGGCAAGACCGTGCCACTCCGAAATGCCGTCGCGGAACTCACGCCACGGACCAAGAATGGCGGCGAAGCGAGGATCCTCGCCGGCGATCGTGTCGAGCACGTTCTCCGTCTCAGCCTTGAACGCTGCCATGAGCTCCGGCGAGAACTCACGAATCTCGGCGAAGCCCTTCACCACCTGAAGATCACGCTGGTTGAGGACGTCGTACAACGCCATCATGCGCATATTCGCGTGGGCGGCCGCATTCTGCACCGCCGCTTGGTACTGGGCGGGAAGCGTGTCCCACAGGTCGAGAGGGATCTGCACCTCGAGCGCCGTTCCCGGCTCCCACCATCCAGGGTGGTAGTAGAAGAGGTCCGAACCGAGCTGGTCGAGACCGAGGATGAGGTCGTCCGTGGGACCCACGAACTCGGCCGCATCGATGGCACCAGTCTCGATGGAGGTCAGAATCTCACCACCGGCAACCGAGACCTGTTCGCCGCCGAGGTTGGCCAGCACCTGCCCGGCGATTCCGGGGATACGCATTTTCAGTCCCTGAAGATCATCGACCGTGTTGATTTCCTTCGTGAACCACCCGCCCATCTGGCAGCCGGTGCCACCGGCAGGGAAGGCGATGATGCCGTACTCCTCGGCGTAGAACTCGTTGAGGAGGTCGATTCCGCCGCCCTCGTACAGCCAGGCGTTCTGTTGCCGCTGGGTGAGGCCGAAGGGCACAGCGGTACCGAATTGCTGCACCGGGCTGAGGCCGGTGTAGTAGTACGACGCGGTGTGGCCCATCTGGGCACCGCCGTCTCGCACGGCGGGCAGGACCTCGAGGCCACCAACGATCTCACCAGCCGGCCGTGCGTTGATCTTGAACTGGCCATTCGTGAGGGCGGAGACCTGGTCGGCGAAGGTCTGGGCCCCACCGAAGATGGTCACCAGGGCCGTCGGCCATGACGTCGCCATGTCCCACTCGATCTCGGGCGAGTCCTGCGAAACGGTGACCGATTCGCTGTCGGTGTCGCCGGTGTCGCCACCGCCACCGTCAGCGCCGCCATCGCCCTCCTCGCTGTCGCCGTCGCTACTACAGGCGGCGAGAATCGAGGCTGAGGCCGCGAAGCCAGCGACGCCGAGACCAGCTTTGCCAAGGAAGTTGCGCCGACTCACCCCGCTCTCTTCTGCCGCGTCAGCGGTATCGAGACCGGTTGTTTCACGGTCGTTGCCCTGATGGCTTTCGGTCGTCATACGTTCTTCCCCTTCATCGGTGTTCTGTGCTTTGGTACTTGCTGTTGTGGTGGTAGTGGATGGTCGACGATCAGTTCGGGCTGAAGAGCTCGAAGGAGAACTCTGTGATGCCGGGGAAGACCCCGAGAATCACCAGCGCCACGCCCTGGAGCACCATGAACGGAATGGCGCCCTTGTGGATGTCCGCGGTCTTCACTTCGGGCGGCGCCACGCTTTGCAGGTAGAAGAGCGAGAAGCCCACGGGTGGCGAAATGAAGGCCATGTTGAGGTTCACCGCCATCAAGACGGCGAACCAGACCTTGTCGACGGTGGAGAACTCAAGCAGTTCCATCGCCGGGACGAAGATCGGGACCACGATGAAGGTGATCTCGAGGAACTCGAGGTTGATGCCGAGAATGAACACCGCAATCATCGCGATCAACACGAAGCCGGTCTTCCCGCCGCCGATGCCCTGCAGCCACTCTGCGGTCTGGTCGGAACCACCGAGTTGGAAGAACATCACGCTGAAGAACGTCGAGCTGAAGAGCAGCGTCATCACCAGGATCGTGATGTTCGCGGTGGAGATGCCAGCTTCTCGGAGTGCGCTCGGTGTGAGTGACCACTTCGGTTGGATGTGCTGCGCGCCCTCGTGAAGCAACACCTTGTCGAAGAGATGATTCAGGCCAGACAGGATCAGCGCTCCGAACACACCGACGGCGCCGGACTCCGACGGTGTTGCCACGCCCTGGAAGATGGAGATGAGGACCCCCATGATGAGGACGACGACGGGCACGATCGAGACGAGCACCTCGGTCGCCAGCATCTTTCCGAAGTACACAACCAGGAAAGAGAAGACGAAGGTGATCGCCATCGCGATCGGGACGATGCTCACCGAAATGATGAGCATGACAAGGCCAACGATGATCGACAGCGCGATGCCGATGACAACGGCCGCTCGGGTGCCTGGATTGCCGTGGAGTTGGCGCTCCTCCAGTGGCATGACGGGGCCGAGATCTGGCTTCAGGAACGACACGCCGAGGGCATACGCGATGTACAGACCGGAGAGCAGCAAGCCCGGGATGAGCGCTCCGGCGAAAAGGCCGAGAATGCCCACGCCAAGCTCGGAGGCCAAGAGAATGAGCACGATGCTCGGTGGCAGCATTTGAGCCAGTGTTCCCGACGCCGTGATCGCCCCAGTTGCCAGCTTGTGGTCGTACCCCAACCGGATCATCGCGGGAAGTGAGAGCAAGCCCATCACGATCACTGTTGCTGCCACCACACCAGTCGCAGCAGCGAGCAGGGTGCCGACCACGATCACCGCGGCGGCGACACCGCCTCGGAGCGGCCCCATCAAAAGCCCGAAGGCGTTCAGTAACCGTTCGGCGAGTCCCGATCGCTCGAGAATGGCGCCCATGAGCACGAAGAGCGGCACCGCAAGCAGATCGGGGCTCTCCAGGGCGCCAGCCCAGCGGCTGGGCAACACACCGAGCGTGCTGACGTTGAAGTCGCCAGTCAGGTCGCCGACGAAGGCGAAGAGCAGCGCCGTCGACGAGAACGAGAAGGCCACGTTGTAGCCGGTGAGGATCATGGCCATGAAGACCACGAACATCACAAGGGAGAGGAAGACACCAAGATCCATGGTGGCTACTCGACCCGCAGGGGAGCGTCGGCGACTTCGATCTCTCCGAGATCGTTCCGTCCCATCATCACGAAGCCGGTCTTGATGACCTCGGCAATGATCTGCAATCCCCAAAGGCAGAATCCCACCAAGATGAACGCCTTGATCGGGCCGACTGGCAACTGATCGGCGTCGCCGGACTGCTCCCACGTGTTCCACACCGCCCAGCCCTCGGGCCACGATCCGTCTCGCTTGCGGCCGAGAGAGATGCCCGCATAGCCGATCAGCAGACGAATACCCATCAGAATGAAGGGGAGGAGCAGCACGACGTGGAACACGTAGTCGATCCACGCCTTCTTCTTGTCGCTGAACTCCGCCCACCAGAAGTCGATCCGGGGGTTCACGCCTGCTTGGACGCCATAGTTGACCCCCAAGAGGAACAGCATCCCGAAGCTCATCCAGGCCAGCGAGGTGGTCTGACCAAACAGAATGTCTCGCTCGAACCAGTTGTTCGTGTACCGGGTCACCACGTTGAACAGCTGGACGAAAAACACCAGCCAGGCCAGTTTCCACGCCACCGAACCGGTGAACTTCGTGATGGCCTCAATCGCCACGCGAATGCCGTGGAGGATTGGAGGTTGGGTTGCGACCGCAATCCCGGCCACCATCAGCGCCCAGTGCCACCACGAGAGATTGCCCAGCAAGAAGCGAGAGCCGGTAACAGTCAACCCGACGGACAGCAGCAGGAGGAGTCCGAGGGTCCAACCAATGGGATGCACGCCTCGAAAACCGTTGGTCGGCGGTGTGTCCATCGCCGACTCTGCTTCTTTTTCGAGAGCAGATGCGCTCGACGTCACAAGTTTCTCCCCAATCGTCTTGCGTCCCCAGCAATGACAATCGTCACAGTTGTAGCCCATGAACAGGCAGCGTCAAGTACCGAGCGCGAATACGGCCCGTTTCACCACCGATAGAGACCGTGCGCTTGACATCAGGGCGGTCACCAACCATGAGGGCCGGTACGGTTCTGCCATGGTCAAGAGTTTCGATCGCTTCCGAGCACACCCCTGGCACGGCCTTCCACACGGGCCCAAGGCACCAGAAGAAGTGGAGGCCTACATCGAGATCACGCCCTTCGATGCCGTCAAGTACGAGATCGACAAGCAGACCGGCTACCTCCGGGTCGACCGACCCCAGGGCAGTTCGGCCCTCCCACCGTCTCTCTACGGCTTCATTCCGCAGACGTATTGCGGGGATCGCGTTGCCGCACTCACCCCGAGCGCTGACATCGGTGACCAGGACCCGCTCGACATCTGTGTCCTGAGTCAGCAGCGAATCGATCGCGCGGATGTGGTCGTCTCCGCCCGGGTCGTCGGCGGCATACAGCTTCTCGATGATGGCGAGGCCGATGACAAGATCGTGGCCGTACTCGCCTCCGACACGGTCTTTCACTATGCCAAAGACCTCAAGCAGCTCCCAGAGGCCGTGATCAACCGTCTCACGCACTACTTCGCCACCTACAAGCTGCAGATGACGGGGGAGCAGGCCAACGGGATCGAGGTGATCGGCACCTACGGAGCCCAGCACGCTCGAGACGTGATTTCGGCATCAATGGCAGACTACGTCGACGAGTTCTCGGTTGCCGATCGCCGCATGACCTGACAACTGCTCTTCCACATCGACGCACGAGGAGCGCGGCGCCTCGGTGCCGGCTCGAAGACCGGCAAGAACGCGAAAGAGCCGGGGCCAATGGCCCCGGCTCCTTCATTTCAACGTTTCAGTTGATCAAGAGATGATCAGGCTGCGGCCCGAGCGACCTCGAGCCAGCTGTCGACCAGATCGCGGTTCTCCGCAATCCACTCAGCAGCGTGACGCTTGACGTCGTCCTCAGAGTTCTCGCCGTTGTTGTACTTCACGTTCTGAAGAGCAACGTCGATCACGTTGAGCTGCACGACCTCGAACAAGGCACGAGCTGCTGGGTTGTTGTCAGCGAACTCCTTGTTGGCCGTGATCTGGATGTCAGCGGACTCCCAGCCGAGGTAGCAGGGGTCAGCGGTGCAGGCGTCGCCGAGTGCGGCGGGCGGTGCTTCGCTGAAGTTCCAGCCACCTTCGGTGCTGCCATCGAGCACGTTGGAAGCGTCACCCATCGAGAGCCACAGGACGTTGTCACCCGGAATGAGCTGGGTGAGGTAGCCGGAGGGGCTCCAGGTGTACTGCAGGGTAGGCGTTCCGGCGTTCACGCGGTTGACCGACTCAGCGATCATGGCGTCATAGCCAGCCTTGGTCTGCTGAATGTTGTCCCAGCCGTTGAAGGCGAGGATGTCGTTCATGATGTCGTCGCAGGTCCAGTCTTCGGGGCAACCGAAGAGATCTGCAATGCCATCGCCGTCCTGATCGAACAGAGCGGTGAGCTCGGGATCATCGTTGATTTGACCCATGGTCTCGATGCCGTATTCGTCGGCAACGCTCTTGGTGATCATGATGCCCTCGAGACCAGCGGCGGGGAGTTCCTCGCCGAGGATCACGACCTTGTCGCCAACGGTGGATCCGTCGGTGAGCTCATTCTCGTGCCAGCTGAGGTGGCCGGAGTACCAGCTGTTTGCCCAGAAGTCGATCACGCCTTCCGCCATGGCGGTGTAGCCATTGGACGGCGGGAACTCGTTGTCTGCGGGGTCAGAGACCTCGTAGCCGAGCTCCGTCAGCATGGCCGCGTAGAGCGCACCCTGGAAGTAGCCGGTGGACCAGTTGGCCCGAGCAGCGGTGACCTGAACGCCAGCACCGGGAAGAGCATCAGCAGAGTGATCCTCGTCCTCCATGGCGTCGTCCTCCATGGCGTCTTCTTCCATGGCGTCTTCTTCAGCTGCTGCTGGAGCCTCGGTGGTCGCGGCTGCGCCGCTGTCACCGTCGTCGTCGCCGCTGCCGCAGGCTGCGGCGATCAGCGAGAAGGCCATCATCAGTGCGAAGAGCAGTTTGCTTTTTTGCTTCATATTTCTCCCCAATTGTTTGGATTGTTTCACCAGGCGGAGATTCCCACCCACGCGTGAAACCGGAAACACCGTAGACGAAGCGTGACTCGTTATTGAGTCACCACCATTTCGTCGCCCAATGTGGCCGGATTTTCGTTGCCACTGGCGGCGAGCGCCGCGTCGGTGGCATCGATCAAGATGTCGTCTCCTGGGTCGTCTGCGTAGACCTTCTTACGCCGGAACTCGTTCAGTACGCCTCGGTTGCTGGCGAACAGGAAGAAGCCGGCAACCAGCACCAGGAACGACCCGGCGCCGCTGACGAACTTGGCATCAGCAACTCGCAGGATGGAGATCACCCAGCCGCCTGCGACGGCCATCGCGGCCCAGCCCGCAGCGGCGCTGAACGTACTCCAGCCCCACTGTTTGCGATCGTTGATGCCCATCACACCTGCAGCAGGCAAGAGCAATCCGAGACCAACAGCAGACAGGGCGAGGGACAGCCAACCGAGACGGGAGCCATCCTCGCTGATGCCATCGATGATGATCAGCTCGCTGGCCTGAGCACGGTTCTGGATGTTCTGGATGTTTTGGGCACCGATCGCTGCAGCGAGTTCGCCCTCGTCCACCTGGCGGCGGACTTCGTCGAGTTCGGCTTGCAATTCGGGCGTCAGCACCGTGTCAGCGCGACGATCGAAGCTCCATCCGGAGAAGAGGGCAATCACCACCAACAGGAAGGCGACAACGCCACCGAAGAGTCGGCCGTAGCCAATCACCGGCTTCATCGGACGAAGCGGCGAGAACGGAGCGATGCGAACCCACAGAGCGCAGGCGACGAGCATGCCCAAGGCCGCAATGAGGCCGAGGTAGGCGCCGATGCCGGTGGAGAACCCGCTGAGCTCCCCATTGGAGGCCTCGGCGGCGGCTGCGACGGTGGGCTTGACCTGCATCCAGTGGAAACCGATGGCACCACCGAACGCCAGCCCGGCAGACATCATCGCTCCATCAGGCGAGAACCAACGAGGGCCCTCGCCGGGCTTGTACATGCTGTAACCAACCGACGCGAGCACCATGAGTGCGCCGACGAGCACGAAGACACCGAACCACGAGCCGCCGGAGGCAGCAAGGCCATCGGAGCCCACGCCTTGGAGGGTGTCCAAGACTTCGTCGTCACGACGGGCATAGGAGCTGGCGTGACCCGCATTGGAGCCCCAGGTGAGGAAGGTGGAGAGCGCAGCGATCACGGCGGCACCGGCGGCAGCGAACATGATCTGCTGCTCCTGCGGGCGAACCGAAGCGTAGGCGCCGGATTCCTTCTTCTTCTCTTCCTCGGCGTCGGCCGCGGCCTTGTTGGCCTCCGCAGTCGCGAGCAGGACCTCGGGATCCTTACGGTGAGCCCACGCCATCTTGATGCGGGTGAACATGTTGAGACCGTCATCGGCTTCAGGCTGTGAGATGCGGTCGAGGACGACCGCCACGAGGAACAGCGCCAGGCCAGCAGAGGCGGCGAGAGCGATGTCCAGGTTGGACACAGCGCGGAAGACCAGGAGTCCGAGTCCACCGGCGCCCATGATGGCGGCGATGCCGATCATCGAGATGGCGAGAAGCAGCGTCTGGTTGAGGCCGGTCATGATCGCCGGTCGAGCCAGGGGCAACTGCACATCCATCAGCACGCGTAGTTCCGGAGCGCCATAGGCGCGACTGGCTTCGACCACGTCTTCTGGCACCTGTCTGATGCCCAGATTTGTCAGCCGGATCAGTGGTGGGAGGGCGAAGATCATGGTGACCATGGTTCCCGGCACCACGCCGAAGCTGAAGAAGAAGATGATGGGCAGCATGTACACGAAGGCGTGCACCACCTGCATGGCGTCGAGCGTGGGACGCACGACTTGCCACACACCATCGAAGCGGCCGCACAGGACTCCCAGCGGGATTCCCACAAGGGCACAGAGCATCACCGCCACCAAGATCATGCCGATGGTTCGAGCGGTTTCTTCCCAGTAGTTCGTGCCGAGGAGTCCGCACATCGCGAGCGCCACGGCGGCAAAGGCGCCGATCTTGACGTTGCGGACCAGGGAACCGATCACGAAGAAGGCGAGGCACACCCAGACCCAGGAGATCGAGGCGATGAAGTTGTCGACGACGTTGTCCAGAAGGAAGGCAAACGGCCACCGAATGATGTCGAGGAGCCAACCCATGTTGAGGTCGATCCAGTCGACCATCTGGTCAACCCAGCCGCCGATGGGAATCTCGAACTGGTCGAGAATCTTGTTGTCGAAAAGTCCGACGTTTTCTTCCTGCGCAAGAATAGTCATCACATGAACACCTCTCGTTCGAAACCGTCGATCAGTTGCTCGACCCGACCGAGTTCTTCCATCATTCCCTTGGGGTCGAGCAAGCCGACCAACACTCCGCCGTCGTCCACCACTGCGATTGGCAACCCTCGGCCAGCCGCTGCGTAGTTCTCGTTCAGCGTCACTGTTGGGCGGGTCGACTCGAAGTCGATCCGCAACGCACTGGCGAGATCCGTGGTGCCCATCGCCGAGGCGCGAGCCGCATCTTCCGATGTCAGCAAGCCGGTCGGCCGACCGACATCATCCACAACGAAGCCCCCTGTCGAATCATCGATCAGCTCCATCGCTTCAGCGAGGCTCATCGTGTCTCGCAGCGCCTGGGTTTCGACCATGACGTCGGAGGTGGCGATGACTCGACCCTGATCGACGTCTTGCACGAACTCGGCCACGTAGCCGGTTGCCGGTTGGGTGAGAATCTCTTCCGGCGTGCCGATCTGCACGACCACGCCGTCCTTCATGATGCAGACACGGTCGCCGATGCGCAGTGCCTCGTTCAGGTCGTGGGTGATGAACAGGATCGTTTTGTGGAGCTCGTTCTGAATCTCCATCATCTCGTCCTGCATCTGACGACGGATCAACGGATCGAGGGCGCTGAACGCCTCGTCCATGAGGAGGATTTCGGGGTCGGATGCCAAGGCTCGGGCCAGACCGACTCGCTGCTGCATACCGCCGGACAGCTCGCTCGTGGCGTTCAGTGCGTAGGACTCCAGACCAACGAGGCTGAGTGCCTGCATCGACGCTTTGTCACGATCGGCCTTCGGTACACCCTGGACCTTGAGCCCGTATCCGGTGTTGTCGATCACATTTCGGTGAGGGAAGAGCGCGAAGTGCTGGAACACCATGCCCATCTTCTGGCGACGGAACTCCTGGAGGGCAGGTCCGCTCAGCTTCTGCACATCGACCCCGTCGACGATGACTTCGCCGTGCGTCGTGTCGTGCAGCTTGTTCACCGTGCGGATCGCCGTGGACTTTCCGGAGCCGGAAAGACCCATCACCACGAAGATCTCACCCTTGCGGATGGAGAAGTTCACGTCGTTCAGACCGACCACGTGGCCAGACAACCGCTGGACCTCGTTTTTGCCGAGTCCGGCCCTACAGAGATCGAAAGCACGTCCTCTCGGCTGGGGTCCGAACAGTTTGTAGACGTGCTTCAGCTCGATCAGATTCTCGCCCTCGGCGACCATTACTCTCTCCCCTGGAAGCCATCTGCCCCCGACTCGCGTGTGACGAGAGTAACACTTGTTTCGCCATCGGATGCAAGACCCTCTAACAAGATCCCTGCTCGCGCCCCGTTCCGCTGATGACGGAACGCCGCTCGAGGGGCTAGGTTTCCGGCGTGGCTCCAGACCAGGACGATGGGCAAAAAGCGGCTGAAACAGCCACACTTTTGCGGTCGCCGCGATGGCTGCCACTCCTGGGAATCGCCGCCGTCGCCGTCCTTGGATTTCTCGCGCTGTCAACAACGGCACCACCGCCGCCTGACCCGCTGGTTGCGGCACCAACCACCGCGATCGGTGGCGAAACAACCACCTCAACCCCTACGGCATCGAGCTCGACCACTGCCGACGCGGCGCCGACGGGGAGCAACGAGGACTCCGTTTCGGAAGAGGCCGCCGATGGTCTCCCTCTGCTGGAGCCGATGGCGCGGGTTTGGCCAATTTCGACCTGGCCAGACGAGGTCGTGGTCAGCGACTATCTCGTCGCTGCGACGGAGCGCGCGTACGTGATCGTCGATCCTCTCCAAGGTGAAGTGACGGAGATTCCCCTTTCGATGCAGTTGTCCGACCTCGGTGTCGGCCTCGACTCGAACACGTTCTATGGCCGCAACGATCTCGATGAAGCGGTGTACATCGTGGCCGGTGAATCCCGACACGGCCTTCTCGCCAATCGCGTCGACTATTTCGCCATCTCCGCGCGCCCGGGAAGAGTGTGGATCGGCGTGCCCGCAGTGCCCGACCTGCTGCTCGAGACTGATCAGTACGGGATCTACTACGACACTCGACCACGGACCTCGGTGCCGAGCACCGATCCTCGCTATGTGTTCGAGCCCGGCGGCGGGTTGTACCGAATGGGGGGAGTGGCGACGGCGCTGGTTGATGTCGAGCTCGGCGATACCGAATACCTCGGGCCGCACGAACCGCTGGCCACGAGCGAAGACAGCGTCGTGGGACGAACCTGCGACGCCGAGCTCTCCTGTTGGATCGAACATCGCCGGGACGGCGGGAACTGGGAGCGAGTGGTGGCCGTGCCATCAACCCAGCGCCCCAACGTGACGATCTCCAACGACGGACGTTGGATCGTGACCGATGTCCAAGGCGTTGCGCTCCACGCTCGCTCCGACGACGGCTTTCTTCCCGCAGGTCAATCCATCGTCCGGCCAAACGCCGAGTTCCTGAGCTTCTCGAACGACGGCCGACGCGCCTACTTCACCGAGGCGTCCGAGCTCGTGCTGATTGACCTGGGCACAGGAGGAGAATGGCGCGTCGCTCTCCCGGACGCCGTGACCGAGCGAGCGCTGGACTGGGTTGCGCTGCCCGCATTGGCGGCGATCGAGCGGTGAGCGCTGAATGAGCGAACCGCAACCAAAACCGCCAGCGCCGATCATTCGGGTGCTCGGACCCGTTTCTCTCCAAGACCCCGACGGATCCGTGCGCATGGTGCGCGGTCAGCAGGGAGAGTTACTGAGCATGCTCGTCTGTGCCCATCCGAATCCGGTTCCTCGTGACGCGCTCATCGACGCACTCTGGGGCGAAGACGCTCCCAGGACCGCGGCGACAGGGCTCCGAGTCGCCATCACTCGCCTCCGGGAGAAGCTCGGCACGAACATCGTCGACGACCCCGTTCCTTCGGAAGGTCGCGGCTACCGACTCGCCCTTCCGTCGGAAACGCTCGATGTCTACCTCTTTGACACGAAGATTCAGCGAGCGCGGGTCGACGCCGAAACCACTGAGGGGGTGCGACTCGCTCACGCCGTCCACGAACTTCGCGACGCACTGACGTTGTGGCAGGGCGAACCTTTCGCCCCGTTCGATGGCGGTGGTCATCTCGACCCGACGATCCGGCGCCTCGAGGAGCAGCGAGAAGGCGCAGAGGAGTTGCTCGTCCGGGCACTGCTCGATCTCGGGCACGTCGACGAGGCTGTCGCCCGGGCGACGAAACTCACGAAAGCCGACGGCTTGCGGGAGAACCGGTGGGCTCTGCTCATGTCGGCGCTGTACCGCGCCGGCCGACAGGCCGATGCCCTACGAGCGTTTCAAGATGCCGCCCGTTTGCTCGGGGAAGAGCTCGGCTTGACTCCAGGGCCGGCGCTGATCGAGATGGAACGACGGGTGCTGAGCCAGGATCCGACCCTGCTCGGCAACGAGCCTGCGGAGTCCAGCGAGCACTCGACGCCACTGACATCATCGGCCGCTCGGACTGCATCGCTCGACGATCTGATCCAGACGCTCCGCAGCGAAACGCCAACCGTCGAAGCACCGACGACATCGTTCTTCGGGCGCGACGACGAACTCGAACAACTCGACAGCCTTCTTCGTGATCAGTCGATGGTCACCCTCATCGGTCCGCCAGGCGTCGGGAAAACTCGGCTCGCGGCGCACATCGCCCGAGGAACTCGAGACCGTCGAGTCCTGTGGGTCGACCTCGTCCAACAGGTCGACAGTGTCGTCGAGGAGCTCGCCGATCAGCTCAGCATCATGGCGCCACCGGAAGGGCTGGCGAGCGCCGTCGCCGTTGCCCTTCGTTCGGCGCCGAGCCTCTTGGTGCTCGACAACTGCGAACGTGATGCCGATACGGCCGGTCGAATCGCTGAGGCACTGGTCCGCTCGTGCCCGACGTTGGCAATCCTGGCAACGAGCCGGGTCGTGCTCGCAAACGACTCTGAGCAGCTCTTCGATGTCCGTCCCCTTGCGGCTGCGGATGGTCGTCGTCTGCTTCTCGAGCGAGCGTTCGGTACCGGCGAGCGACCCACGCTGGATCACTCATCTGTTTCGCACGTCGCGGAACGACTCGATCACCTCCCACTGGCCCTCGAGCTCGTTGCTGGCGTCGTGAGACATCAGGGTCTTCACGCCGTCACCGAGCATCTCGACGACCTCCTCAACGACCATGTTGCCGAGCAACGGTCCGACACTCGCCACTCGAATCTCAATTCGGCGATTGCGTGGTCGGCCGAACTCCTTGATACCGATACCCAACGGGCCCTCGACGGGCTCGGCGTCACCAACGGACCCTTTCGCAGCACCGAGTTTGCTGCCATGTTGGGCGTCTCCGACGAAGAAGCCCACCGTCAGATCAGCACGCTGGTCGACCATTCGCTCCTCGCTCGCCGCCACGACGGCAGCGGCGTCGAGTTTCGGGCGTTACAAACGGTTCGCCAGCACGCTCGACAGCGTCTGCAGACCTCCGGTGCACTCCAGGACATGGCCCGCCGGCATGCGAAGGCGTACCTCGGTCTTGTCGAATGGGCGATTCCGCGCTGGCGCGACGATCGCGAGCTCACCGCCGTCACTCGCGTCGGCTCGGCTGGCGGCCAGCTTCGCGCCGCATTCGACTGGTCGATGCAATCGGAGGACCTCGCCACCGCGTCAGCCCTGGCCGTGGGGATCTGGGACCATGCGTTTCTTCGCATGGAACGATCCCAACGGTCGCTCCCACTCCTCCTCGCCCAGTCGACAGTGGTCGACGACTTGCCCAACGCACCGGACGTACTGGGGACGATGGCCATGGCGGCATGGACGCAGGGCGATCTCAATCGGAGCGCGGCGTACGCGTCGAAGGCCTTCGATGCAGCCAGCCAACTCGGGTTGCCACCCCCGCTCCGAGCGCTCCAAGCCCGTTTCAATGAAGCGGGCTACAACCAGCGAAACCAGGTCGCAGAGGAGGCGCTCACCTCCATTCTCGACTCCGTCCGCCGGCCGGAACTCGAGTGGGACCACAGTGCGGCGCTGGTTTCAGTGGTGCTCGCCCTGGCCCATCTCGGTCAGCATGCCGAGGCCCGATCCGTTGCAACACGATCCGTCGAGAAAGCTGAGAACACCGGTAGCCCGTCGGCTCGGGCGTATGCCCAATACGCGATCGGCCTCTGCACGATCCAGGACGATCCCCGTCGTTCTCTTTCCACACTGCGGGAGAGTGCTCGGCTGGCGTCGACGGTGCGAAGCCGCTGGGTGCAAGGCCTCGCAATTGACGGCATGGTCACTGCTCACCGGCGGCTGGGAGACACGGTCAGCGCCGCCGCGCTGCTTCGGGATCTCATTCCCCATTGGCAACTCGGGGCCCAGGATCCGAGCGTGGCCGCATCGTGCCGCGAGGCCGCTCTTGTGTGTGCCGAGGCAGATCAGCCTCATCTCGCCCAAGAGGTGGCGACCCTCGCCCGGTCGCTAGGTTCCCACCATCCGCTCCCACCGTCTGACGCCCAGGCATTCGACGGGCTGAGTGTCGCCGAAACCACCATGGCGTCATCAGACGGCGCCTCGCCGATACCGACAACTCCAGAGGACAGGGTCGGGCGTGTGCTCGAGCTTCTGGAACGCGTGGTCAGCGAGGGAGCCAACGACCTGCGTTGATGCTCATCCGCATCCGCGAGGCCAATACTCATGGTGGGTGGCGAGTGGCGGCGGGGGCGCGGGCGTCTCAGAGATACGGGGGAGGCGGCGGAATGGCACCTCCATGCCCTCATCGAGGAACGGTCGAAGCCAGAGCCGTCCGGCCAGTTGCGTGAGACGACGAGTAAGGCCGCGCGTCGCCGGGAAACGAAGGAGAAGCCGAAGGCCCGTCCCGAGAATCCGCGCTCGCCGCCAGCCGCGGCGCTCCGAGATGAGCAGGAGCCGGTTCACATGGCCATCGCCGAGCACGTGGAAGAAGCCAGCGGAGAGCCAACTCGTGGCGCGAGGAAATCCGTCGCTCACACCTTCGACGAGGGCTTCGGCGAGCCGCACACCGTCGAGCGAACGCTCGTGTTGCCTCGCCCGGATCTGGGCCGAGAGGCGCTCGGCGTCATCACTGTTGAGCGGGCGACGACCACCAGCCGGCACGGGCAGCGTGACGGCACGGAGGGGAAGGCCCATCACGTATCCGATACCGCACCAGAACCGGGTGTACACGTTTCGGTCCTCTTCGGAGATGTGTGCTCCCAACTCATCCATGAGTTCAAACGGAGGAACAAAGAAGCTCAGCATCGTGCCGAGAACGTCCTCGACGTTGATGGGGATTCCGAGGTCGTCTTCGTCCCATTGATCCGAGGTCATCAACTGGTCGCTCACGAGTGCATGAATCACCCGAACCCCGCGCAGCGAAGCAAACGCTGGCCCATCCGCAGCCAAGCCCTCGCTCGACCAACTCGTGGTCTGGACGAAAATGTCATTCAGGAATTGCGCTGTCTCGCCCACGCGACGAACGGGGTTTGTCGCCAGATCCGACACCAGGCCGAGCACCCGCACCCCCTTCCGGGCCGCGTAGCCGTCTGGGAGCGATCGGAAGAGCAAGCCCATGAAGAACAGAATCGACCACTCGTGGAAGAGCGTCCTCGCCTTCCGCACGGTCTCAGCGTCGAGCAGGCCATCGGGGCCGCAGGCCGTTGCCACGCGGTGCTCGAAATCATCCTCGAGACAGGAAAGCTCATGGGCGTGCTGATGGCGACAGGCCAGGTCTTCCATCGCAATGTTGCTGATCGGAAGGCGGCGGAACTCGTCGAGGTCCTGATCCGTGAGGAACGTACCGATCGTCGGCGGGTACGGCGGCATCGAGACGCCGACTCGCCGTTCGACCCGTTCGATACGGCGCCAGATCCGCCGACGGGGCTGGGGTCGAATCCACTCACCGCTCGAGTCGAGGAGCGTCGGACTTCGCTGCTCATTTGCGAACAACGCGACGATGAACGCCATGCGGTCATTCAGATCCGCCCAACAAACGGCCGCTCGCCCATCGACACGCAGCGTTTGACAGAGCAGGGCGAGCACGAACGTGCTTGGCATCTCATGGATGGATGCGGTGGGTGGCATGGTCGGCGGCAACGGCTCCACATCGATGCGGTGGGCCGACGGCGTCATCGCTGCGCCACAGTGAATCCGCCGACCGGGGAGCTCGACGCGAACGAAACGATGCGTCGCGGTTCGGATCCACCAGTTCTCGAGCGCCAGACGCCGAGGGCCGGGATCCGTGTTCCGCCAGCGGTACGAGGTGGTGCCGATCCTCCAGAACGTCGTGAGGTGCCGAATCCAGCTTCGAAAGCCAGCCGAGATCGCCGGGCCGAGCGTGATCTGTTCGTGGAGCCCAATCAATGCGTTGCCCAGCAAGATGAGCTGGGCCTTCGTCTCCGGATCGTCTTCTTCAATCGCTTCTCGGTACGCCTGGAAACCTCGAATGAGCAGATCACGGCGCGGCCGGACCAATGGATTCTCTACGCCGTCCATCAGTAACTCGGCCAGGGTGTGCGTTTCGTCGGACGGGGCGATCGGCTGACTTGGTGGCGGGGCCAGGGACTGTTCGAGGCGGGTGCAGCACGCCTTCCATGCGTCGTCGAGATCTCCGCCCGACCGAGCGGCCGCGCCCACGGTTTCCAGGAAGTGGACGTGTGCTCGACCGACATCGGCAAAAACGTCTCGATTCCCGTCGCCGAACGCGCGAGAAATCAACCGGCCGAGTCCGGGGATCGGGAAACGCAGAAACTCGCCGATCGAGCTCGACGCCCATTGGCCGAAGGAGCACCAGGTGCCATTCTCGTGACCCAGAACCTCGGCCATTTCTTCCGCAAGATCACCGTACGCAAGCGTGATGAGCTCGTTCCGCAGCGGCGGCGCCATCGGGGTGAACGCAATCGACTCTGCCCGCTCCACGGTGACTCGTTGGCGTTCCTCATCGGGTCCAGAGCCCAGGTCCGGGTGCCACGTCGTCGCTCGCCGCGGAAGAGCCCGCCCCCGAATCGTGTCAACAAGGCTGCCGATACCCGTCTGCAGTCGATCCACCACACCCGATGGGTTGGTGCTCGGTGTCGTGTCAACCGGTGTGTCCATTGCTGGTCACCATGCCACAACCTGCCAGGTGCGTAACTGATGCGTTAACACATCGTTTACGCCCCTCCCGTAAGGTCAGGTCCAGAAGCTCTCCCTGCTCGAAGCACAACTCGGGTGGCGGGGGAGAGCGACACCTGGAGATGTGGTCGACGTTCTGGAGGGACCGTCGGCCGCTTCTTCGTTTTCTGGCAGCCCTCGCCCGTTCCCGGGTCATCGAGCCGAGGCTGGCAGCGCCTACGAACTCTGGCTGAGCGTCGGCAGCAGCTTTGCCACAACGTCAGCGACGCGGTCGGCGGTATGGGCGAGATTTCGCTCGAACTGCGCTGCGGTTCCCTCCGGGGCATCCACCAAGTCGGTGATTCCCTTCACCGCCAAGAATGGAACGCCGAGTTGTGCGGCCACACCGGCAACCGCCGCCGCTTCCATCTCTTTGGCATCCGTGCCGAGTTCGGCCATCGTCGCCAGATCGACTGGCGGCGCATCGAGTGAGTTACCGGTCGTTACGCGTCCCCAACGAGCCCCCACGTCGGAGGGATTCACGTCAACCTCGGCCACTGGATACGAACCGATCCCGTAGGCATCCCAGCCAGGAATACCAATGCGCCGGTCGTGATACGAGACCACATCTGCGCTGATGAACACGTCGCCCACTGCACCGCCCCGTTCGGCGAATCCGCCAGCCGTTCCGGCTGAAACGACGAGGGTCGGCCGGAAAACCTCCGTGGCGAGGAGCGTCGAGATCACTGCGGGCTGGGTCGCAATCGCATCGAGGCCCGAGCGCTCATCGATGCCGTTGATCACCAACCCCAGTGCTGGCGTCGTCGTCGTTGGCGGGCGAGAGAAGAAGCGGGGCGGAAGCGCTCGATGCAGCGGCACAGACTGGTGCGAGATGCCGAGCTTGGTGCGGACGGCCGCCGCCTCTCGTTCCATGGCCATCACGAGCAGAATGCGGGCGTTCGGCATTGTTGCAGTCTTTCAGCTTGCGATCATGGAGCGCAGCAGCGTCCTGATCTTCTTTTCACTCGCACCACCTCGTGTGCCCAGTTCTTGGGCAAAGACGGAGATGAGCCACGCCTCTCGCATCCAGAACAGCTCGTGAGCTGCGGGATGATGGGGAGCCCGGCGCAGGGCTGCTTCGATCTCTGCATCCAGGGGAGCGGCGCGCTCGGCAAGCATTCGGTCGCGCTGGGGACTCGAGGCCGCCCGGTCCGCACGGAGTTCAAGCGCTCGCATTGATCGGGACAGAAGATCGAGGTTGTTGTAGCCCGCCTCCGAGATGGTCCGAGTGGTGACCAGCCGGTCGAGGTGGCGGGTGATGTCAGGTGCGGGGTCGCCCGAGCGAATGCGCTGACTGGCGAGCAGCGCCTCCTCGGCGACGTCGGCGATCTCTACCAGAACCTCGCTGATCTTGGCCTTCACCCATGCCTGGAGCGCCCGGAAACGCGCTGCCTCCCACGCCGGACCGCCCGCCGCCTCCAGGAGGTGGTCGAGTGCCGCATCGACGCAGTCATCAATCCACGAATCGGCGGTCGGGTACACACTCGTGGCGAGTGCGAGGGCCGTGGTGTTCACAATGCGTGACGTGAGCGTGCGGAGAGGGAGGGCGGTGGTGAGACGAAGAAGCCGTCGTGAACCGGCCCACATGTGTTCGGCCTGCTCGAGCTCGTCGTGTAGGAGCTGGACGTCGACAGTCTCGCCGGCATCAACGAACGAGGGGAAGGCCGTGACCGTGAATCCGTCCTCAACGGTTTGCACCGTTTGTGGCAGACCGTCGGCGGGGAAACTGCTGAGACCCGACGCCTCGAGCGGGTGCCCGCCCGCCTGCAACACCCTCCGAGCTCGGGCGTCGATGCGATGCCGCACCCGTTCCAGGTCTTTGCCGGCAGCCAGCAGATCTCCATTCTCGTCGAGCACCATGAAGGTGGGTCGCAGGTGCCGGGGGAGCGCTTCGAGGTCGAAGGCATCACTCGGAATGACCCGACCGGCCCGGTTGCCCACATGCTTGCGCAGCGCTTCGACGAACGAACCCGACGCATCGCGCATGTGAGGGATCACCGCCTCAACCGTTGCTGGCACCGGGACAAGCTCTCGTCGAATCGGCTTGGGCAACTGGCGAATGGTTGCTTCCACCAGAGCTGGCCGGAGTCCGGGGACGTTCCAGGTGAATGGTTCGGGGTCGAGCGAATGCAAGAGGTGCACCGGGACCTCGACGGTCACCCCATCCACCGGGGAGGCGGGGTCGAACTCGTAGCGAAGTGAGAATTCGTGCCCGCCGACGGTCCAGGTCGTGGGATGCAGGTTCTCGTCGAGAATCTCATCAGAGGCAAGGAGATCAGCTGGTGTGAGGTCCAGAACGTCATCGGGCGCCTTCTTGAACCAACTTCTGAAGTGTCGAGCGGAGACAACGTCCGGCCCCAAGCGCTCATCGAAGAAAGAATGGCGCCGCTCGGCCTCGACGAGAAGATCGCGTCGCCGAGATCGGGCCTCCATTTCTTCGACCTGAGCGATGGCCTCAGCGTTGCGTTCTCGAAAGGCGTAGTCGTCGTCCCATTCCCCTTCGATCAGGGCGTGATGGATAAACAGCTCGCGAGCCAGGTCCGGATTCACTCGGCCGAGCTGGACACGACGGTCCACAACAAGGGGAAGTCCGTGGAGCAGCACGCGCTCGTTCGCGACGGCGCTGCCTCGCTCCCGGACCCAGTGCGCGTTGGTGTATGTCCGGGTGACGAGGTGGTCGGCCAACTCCTCAACCCACTGGGGATCGATCCGGGTCACCATTCGGGCCTGCAGCCGATGTGTCTCCACAAGCTCAGCCGCCATGATCCATGACGGCGGACGTTTGGCCAGCGGAGTTCCCGGGGCGATCACGAAGCGCGTGCCGCGAGGGCCGACGTACTCGCCGGTTCTCTCGTCTTGTCGGCCGATTTGCGACAGGAGGCCGGCCAGCAGTGCTCGGTGAACCTGCTCGGGTTTCGCCTCATTGCGACTGGACTTCATGCCTGCGTCACGGGTCACACGCCGAATCTGTTGCTCGACGTCTTGCCACTCGCGCAGCCGATTCCAGTTCAGGAACTCGCGACGACACAGGCGCCGGAACTGTCCCGAGGAAAGCTCGGAACGGCGCTCCGCGACGTACTCCCAAAGGTTGAGGAAGCTGAGAAAGTCCGAGGACGGGTCAACGAATCGACGGTGCGCCTCGGCGGCCGCCTCACGCTTCTCCTTCGGTCGCTCCCTGGGGTCCATCACCGAGAGCGCAGCGGCGATGATCGAGACCTCGCGTAGGACTCCCCGCTCTCCCGCCTCCACCACCATACGACCGAGACGAGGGTCGATCGGAAGCCGCGACAGTGTTCTGCCGATCGGAGTGACCCAACGCTTCGTGCCCTCTCGCTCCGGGTCGACAGCGTCCAGTTCTTCCAGAAGGGCGATGCCATCGTTGATGGCCCGGCCGTCGGGACGATCAACGAAGGGAAAATCTTCGGGCCGACCGAGCCGCAACGTGGCCATCTGGAGGATGACCGAGGCCAGGTTGGTGCGTTGGATTTCTGGCTCTGTGAACTCCGGCCGACCATCGAAGTCGGCTTCGTCGTAAAGCCGGACGCACACGCCGGGACTGATACGGCCGCAACGGCCCGCTCGTTGGTTTGCCGACGCTTGCGCAATCGGCTCGATCGGCAGTCGCTGCACTTTGGTACGGGCCGAGAACCGAGAGATGCGAGCAAGCCCGGGATCGACAACCGACGTGATTCCAGGAACCGTGATCGATGTTTCCGCAATGTTCGTGGCGAGCACGATGCGCCGACCCGTGTGACCGCTGAACACTCGGTGCTGCTCAGCCGAGGACAGCCGCGCATACAGGGGAAAGATCTCCGTGTTGGGAAGCTTGAGGGCGGTGAGTGCCTCGGCTGCTTCACGAATGTCCCGCTCGCCACTGCAGAACACGAGCGTGTCTCCCGAGGTCTCTCGCCACAGTTCCTGCACGGCGTCGCAGACACCGTCGGTGAGGTCTCCCTCCTCGATGGGGCGATAGCGAACCTCGACCGGATAGGTCCGGCCGGACACTTCGATGACAGGTGCGCCGTCGAAGTGTTGACTGAATCGATCTGTGTCAATCGTGGCCGAGGTCACGATGACCTTCAGGTCCGGACGCTTTCGCACCAGCTGCTTGAGGTAGCCCAGCAGGAAGTCGATGTTGAGGCTGCGTTCGTGTGCCTCGTCGACGATCAGCACCTCGTACTTGCTGAGCTGTCGATCCCGTTGAATCTCCGCCAGCAGAATGCCATCGGTCATCAGCTTGATCTGTGTGTTGGGCCCCACGCGATCGTTGAAGCGAACAGCGAAGCCCACGCGATCGCCGACGGAGGTGTCGAGCTCGTCTGCCACTCGTTCCGCCACCGCACGGGCTGCGATACGGCGGGGTTGCGTGTGGCCGATCTTCGTGAAGCCTGCGGCCAAACAGAGCTTCGGAAGCTGGGTGCTCTTTCCTGAGCCGGTCTCGCCCGCAACGATGAGCACCTGATGCTGCTGAATCGCCTCGATGAGTTCCTCGGCGCGTTCGCTGATCGGCAGCTCAGGCGGAAAGACGATCGACATCAGCCTCCGACGACATCGACGCCGTGCGCCAACATTTCGTCGACCGCTCGAACGCCATCGCCCTCGTTCAGATCAACAGACCGGCAGGCTTCGAGAAGCACTCGGGTGTCGAACTCGTTCGCGATGGCATCGAGGGCCGTTGCCTTGACGCACACGTCAAGCGCCAGCCCCACAACCGTGACCTCCGTGACCTCGCTCGCCTGGAGAAGATCAACGAGTTCGGTCATCGAGGTCTCGCCCGACTCTGGGTCCCGCATCGTGAATCCGCTGTAGCCATCTTCCCCGCGGGTTCCCTTCCGAACCACGGGTCCATCCACGATGAGGTCGGGATGGAGTGCGGCGCCCCACGTGTCACGAACACAGTGCTCCGGCCACACGCCACCCGATGTCGCGAAGTGCGGCGTGACCGGCGGGTGCCAGTCCTGGGTGTAGATCACCGGCCCGTCCGCTTGCTCGATCAACGTATTGATCACTGGAACCGTGTCCTCGCCACCCGTGACGTACAGCGATCCCTTTGGGTCGGCGAAGTCGTTCTGCACATCCACCACGATGAGTGCTCGAACAGGGGTGTCCATGGTTTCGGCCATCCGTGGAGTCTGTCGTGCCCAAATCAAATGTGCGACCGCCCGCGGTGCGGATCGTGTTCAATGACAGTCGTGCCGACCTCCAGAAGCGTGACTGAGGGCATCCTCTTCACCGACCAATATCAGCTCACGATGGCTCAGGCGTATTTCCGCCAGGGCATTCATGAACGGACGGCGCTGTTCGAGCACTTCTTCCGCCGGTACCCGAACTACGGGAGCCATCAAGCCGGGTACTGCGTCGCGGCGGGTCTGGAATGGTTGCTCGACTGGATGGAGAGTGCGCACTTCGGCGACACCGAGATCGAGGTCCTGCGGTCTCACCGAGACGGCGCCGGTCGCCCGCTCTTCGGGGAGGACTTTCTTTCGTGGCTGCGTGTCAACGGCACGTTCGAGGGCATCTCGCTGCGTGCGGTGCCGGAAGGTCGGGTGGTCCACGCGAATGCGTCGGTCGCCATGATCGAAGGACCGCTCGTGATGGCCCAAATTCTGGAGACCTCGCTGCTGAACCACCTCAACTTCCAAACGCTGATCGCTACGAAGGCCTCCCGCCTCGTCGAGGCATCCCGAGGCCAACAAGTGTTGGAGTTCGGACTGCGGCGATCAGCTCACTTCGGTGCCAATGCGGCGGCACGGGCCGCCCTGATTGGGGGAGCACAGTTCACGTCAAACGTCGGGTTGAGTCATGAGATGGGCATCCAGCCGAGGGGCACGCACGCCCATGCGCTCGTTCAGGCCTTCATGGCCCTGGGCGAGGGCGAGCTCGGTGCCTTTCGCGCCTACGCCGAGGCATACCCGGATGACTGCCTGCTGCTCGTCGACACGGTCGACACACTCGAGAGTGGCGTTCCCAACGCCATCACTGTCTTCGACGAGCTGCGGGCAGCTGGACACGAGCCGGTGGGTATTCGTCTCGACAGTGGCGACCTCGCGTACCTCGCCATCCAGTCCGCCCAGCAGCTCGACGCGGCGGGGTTCGGCAACACACGCATCGTGCTCTCCAGCGGTCTGGACGAACTCGCCGTGTTCCAAATTCTCGCCCAGATCGACCAAGAGGCCCCCCGCTACGGCATCGATCCAGATCAGTTGATCGCCCGCCTCGTGATGGGCGCCGGCTCCAAGCTCAGCGCATCCCAGGGGCAGGCCTACTTGGATGGCGTCTACAAGCTGGTGGCGCTCGAGAAGGATGGCGTGCTGCAACCCGCGATCAAGGTCTCAGAGACCCCGGCGAAGACGGCAAATCCCGGAGACAAGGACGTGTTCCGGGTCTACGACCAGCGTGGCCGTTCCACCGCAGACGTCATGGCCCCAGCGGGGGAGGGTGTTGCCGATGACGGACTGACGCTGCGCCATCCGGTCGAAGCACACTCAATCCGCTCCCTGAGCGAAGACGAGATCTCACACATCGAACCGTTGCTCGTGCCCACACTGCGAGCGGGTAAGCGGCTCACTCAAGCTGCCGATCTCGAGGAGATGCGAGCTCGCCGGCAGGCAGACCTCGAACGGCTCGATCCGGGCGTCATGCGCCTCGTCAACCCTCACCGGTACCACGTCTCCCTCACGCCGTCGCTCTGGGACTTGAAGCAGAAGCTCGTCGGCGAGGCTCGGGAGTCTGTCCCGAGCTGACGCGCTCGCTGTGCGAGAGGACCATCCGAGATGCTTCCGCCAGCTCAGTCGCTGCGCTACAAATCGGCGATGCATATCGGATTCATTGGTCTCGGCAACGTTGGCGGCAAGCTCGCCGGAAGTCTTCTTCGGAACAACCATGAGTTGACGGTGTTGGACCTCGACGCCGGGGCGATGCAGCCCTTTGTCGACAGGGGAGCGCACGCCGGAACGACACCCCGAGCCATGGGAGCATCGTGCGACATCGTCATCACCTGTCTACCGAGCCCTGCCGCCAGCCGGGCAGTGGTCGAGGGCGACGAGGGCATCTTCGCCGGGTTCCAGGATGCGTTGGATGCCGGAGTTCCTGCCGGATCCCGGATCTGGTCCGAGATGAGCACCACCGACGAGGCGGAGATCAAGCGACTCGCTCCACTGGCGGAAGCGGTCGGGGCAGGAGCGGTCGACTGTCCGGTCAGCGGCGGTTGTCATCGGGCCGCCACCGGCAACATCGCGATCTTCGCCGGCTGTGAGCGACACGTCTTCGATCAGATGCTGCCCGTGCTGACCTCGATGGGGCGTCAGATTCTGCACACCGGGCCCATTGGCTCAGCGTCGGTGCTCAAGGTGGTCACCAACTATCTGGCGTCGGCAAATCTGATCTCTCTGACCGAAGCGCTCACAACCTCGGCCGCAGCAGGCATGGACCTTCGCACGACCTACGAGGCGATCCGGATCTCGTCGGGCAACTCGTTCGTCCACGAGACCGAGAGCCAGGTGATCCTCAATGGCAGCCGAGACATCAACTTCACGATGGATCTTGTTCTGAAGGACATGGGCCTCTTCCAGGACGTCGCTGAGCGAGCGGGAGTGCCGCTCGAGGTCGCCCCGGTGCTCCGTTCGGTGTTCGAGGACGCGGCGGAGCGATACGGAATGCGCGAGTGGTCACCGAACGTGATCCGGCGGCTCGAAGACGCGACAGGACTCGAGGTGTTGGCTCCGGGTTTCCCGGCCGAGATGACCGACGACGAACCGGAGGAACCCGGGGCCGAAGTCATCGTGTGATCCCATCTGGAGCGTCTGAACGGTCTCCGGGATAGGTCGATCGAACCGAATCTCCCGTTTGTTGCATTTGTGTGACGGAATAGCTCAAGTTCTCCCGGGGAACGTGCCGACAGCAAAGGCATGCCGCCGGTTTCCCAGGAGTTTCGTGACGCCCAATTGCTGTTGAGTCGAGCCGGATTCGGCGGACTCCGGTCCGAGATCGAGGCTCTCGCGGCCATGCCGTGGGCCGACGCCGTGGAATCGGTGTTGGACACCTCGACCGCTCCCGACCCCTACGAGAGTGCCCCCGACTTCGCCGCCCACAATGGCTATCAGGGGTTCATTCGCATGGTCTGGTTTTGGCTGGACCGAGCGCGGGACAGCCGAGCTCCGATCGTCGAGAAGATGGTGCTGTTCTGGCACGACCACTTCGCATGTTCGCTGGCGAAGGTCGGCCGCGTGAGCATGTACGAACAGAACCAGATCTTTCGTGGTCATGCGCTCGGAAACTTCCCGACCATCGTGCGGGAAGTCTGCTTTCACGCCGCGATGATCGAGTACCTCGACAACCAGGACAACGTGGTCGGCGAGCCGAATGAGAACCTCGCGCGAGAGCTCATGGAGCTCTTCACACTGGGCGTGGGTAACTACACCGAGGAGGACGTCCGGGAATCAGCCCGGGCCTGGACCGGACACGCCATCACCAGAAACGTGAACGACGTCGACGACTTCGTCCCCCAGCACGTCTTCAATCCCGACGACCACGACCCGAATCCAAAGACGTTCTTCAATCGCCCGGCGCAGTCGGCCCAAGACATCATCGACCTCATCTTCAGCCAGAAGGGCGACATCGTTGCCCGCTTCATGGCCGAGAAACTCTGGTCCTTCTTTGCTCATCCGGATCCCTCGCCGGCCATCGTGACCGACATCGCCGCTGCGTTCGGCGCCGCCTTCGACATCAAGAGCGCTCTCCGAGCAATCTTCCTCCACCCCGAGTTCCGCTCCGAAGCGACTCGACAGGGTCTGATCAAGAGTCCCATCGAATGGATCGTCTCCGCCATGCGCCACACGGGCATGACGGCAGAACAGACGAACCCGCAGTGGTCGCTCGGCGACATGGGCCAGCAGCCCTTCTGGCCCCCGGACGTTTCCGGCTGGAAGCAGAATGCCTACTGGGTTTCGCCCTCTGCCGTCTGGGCCAAAGCGGGCTTCGCGAGTGGCATGCGCTGGTACCTGAACGAGAACTCCACACTCCTCACGAACATCCACGAACGAACACCGGAGGAGTCCGTCGCCGCTGCGCTCGAAGTATTCGGGATCTACGAGCCCGCTCCTTCCACGGTGCAGGCGCTCGAAGCATTCGTCCGCTCTGAGCGAGCCACAAGCCGCTGGGCCGAACGCCCCGGGCTCTTGATGTTGCCCCTGCTCACCCCCGACTTCCAGGTGTCTGCGTGATGTCCCTCTCCGATCCCACCACCGCTGAAATCCATCATGCGCTTTCCGAGCCCGTGTTCGGTCAGCATCAGCTGAGCCGCCGCTACTTCCTCGCCGCAGCCGCCGCTGCTGGCGGCGCGGCGATGCTGCCGGTCGCTCTCGCCGAGCAGGCAGAAGCCGCCGTGCCTCTCGGGGCCACGGACGGCGTCCTCGTGCTCATCACGATGAAGGGCGGCAACGACGGGCTGAACACTCTCGTTCCCGTCGACAACGGCAACTACTACGACCGCCGAGGTGGCACAGCACTCGAGCAGAGCCAGGTCCGCATGGTCACCGCAAACCGGGGACTCCACCCGAATCTCGGATACCTCGAGACTCTCTGGCAATCGGGACAGGTGGCCGCCATTGAAGGCGCGGGCGATCCTGGCGGCAACCTCAGCCACTTCGCGTCCACCGCTCGGTGGATGGCAGCCAAGACCTGGAACGGCATCGAGACCTCCGGTTGGATGGGTCGCTACATCGATGGCCTCTCTGGCGGACGCGATGCCTTCCACGGCGTCGTCGTGGCCAACAGTCTCCCGCTCCTCGCACGAGGCAACGATCGCGTCGCGACTGCGGTGCCGGCCCGAGCCGGCAACATGTTCGATGTCGGCGGAGCACCGGACTGGCAGGGTCGGCAGTACGCCGCGATCGACGCTCTTGCCAGCGGATCCACCGGCAAGGGCCCGTGGGCCGATCTCGTTGCCGAGAGCGGCCGCGAGGCGCTCTCCATCGCTTCGCAGCTTGCGCCGGTGTACAGCGCCGAGACCCCGGAGGGCGACATCGAGTCTCAGCTCTTCATGGCCGCTCGCCTCATCAACGCCAACCTCGGCATCCGCATCATCAACGTTTCCTACGGAGACTTCGACAGCCACGCCAACCATCTCGGTATGCACGGCGACCGCATGGCAGAACTCGATCGGGGATTGCGCGTCTTCTATGAAACGCTCGCCAGTCAATTTGCTGACCGCACGCTCCTCCTCACGACATCCGAGTTCGGTCGCCGGCTGACGGCCAACAACGGCGGGGGAACGGACCACGGCCGCGCCTCGACCCTTCTGGCCATCGGTCCTGGCGTCGTTGGCGGCATCTTCGGCCAGCAACCGGACTTGAGCTCGGTCCCGCCGTGGGAGAGCCCCGAGCCCGTCATCGACTTCCGACAGATCTACGGCAACGTGCTCGATCGCTGGCTCGGCGCTGACGCCGGTCAGGTTCTCGGTCAGGACTACAGCGATCTCGGCTTCCTCCGCACACCGGGAGCTGGCGGGGGTGGCGGCGGAAGCACTGCTCCGCCGACTGTTGCCAACAAGCGGGCACAAGTCGCCCGCCTCTATCTGGCCTTCTTCGGCCGCCTGCCCGACACGGGCGGGCTCGAGCACTGGCTGGGAGCCCGGAGAGCCGGACTCGAGTTGTCCCAGATCGCCCAGGCCTTCGCCGAGTCTCCGGAGTTCCGAGAGCTAGAGGGAGAACGAAGCGACGCAGAGTTTGTGGACGTCATCTATCGCAACGTGCTCGGGCGTGCTCCGGACAGCGACGGTCGCAACTACTGGGCAGGCGAGCTCGCCAATGGCATGAGCCGCGGCGCGATGATGATCGGCTTCTCCGAATCTGACGAGTACGTCGCCAGTACGCGAGCCGCCCTTTACGAGATGGACTCCAAGGGGCCCGTGGCTCGGCTGTACCGGGCCTACTTCCGCCGAGACGCCGATGCTGGTGGTTTGGCCTTCTGGCTGGATCAGGACATGCCGCTGTCCGGCATCTCCGACGCATTCGCTGCCTCCGACGAATTCACCGGCACGTACGGTGCCCTCTCGAACCAGCAGTTCGTCGAGCGGGTCTACGAAAACGTGCTGGGCCGAGCGCCCGAGCAGGCGGGACTCGAGTTCTGGGTTGCGCAGATCTACGCCGGCATGACCCGAGGCCAAATGATGCTCAACTTCTCGGAGAGTCCCGAGTACATCGAGTCCTTCTAGGCGGCACCACGTCGTTCTGAACAGCGTCGAGTCGTTCTCAGGCGCCGCCCACATCGCCGCACGGCCCGACGGAGACGGCGGGATCCGCCGTGCGAGGATCAAGGCATGGCCGCTCAATTGCTCCCGGCACCCGTCACCGATCGACTCGAGGTTTGGCTCCGTCATCATGACGCCCTCGCACCGGGCCTGATCACCGGCCTGTATGTCGTGGGCTCAGCCGTGCTCAACGACTGGCAGCCAACGAGCGACATCGACATCATCGCCTTCAGCGACGCGGTACCGACGAACGAAGACGGTGCGTTGCTTCGAGCTGCTCACCTCGCCGTTGGAGAAGCGCTATCCGGTATCGACATCGATGGCCCACGCCTTGCCTGGACCGACGTCACCCACCCGCCCGAGGCGCTCCGCCGGCCCTGGAGCCTGCAAGGCGAGTTCGAACACAACAATGAGTGCTTCGAGTTGAATCCTGTGATGTGGACCACGCTCGCCCGGTACGGCGTTCCGGTCCGCGGGCCAGCCGTGAAGAGCCTGGACGTCGCAAGTGACGATGACCGGCTGCGGTCCTTTGTGAAGGAAAACACCAACTCGTATTGGCGATCAATCGCACACGCGGAGGAAGAAGCCGCCGCGGATCCCGACCGAACCGAGTTCGCCTCGGCAATGACTGCCTGGAGTGTGCTCGGCGTCGCCCGGATGCTCTACACGGCGCGGACGGGCAACATCGCGTCCAAGTCCGGAGCTGGGAGGTGGATCGCCCAGGAGCTGCCCCAGCATCAAGAGCTCATCGAGCACGCACTCACGGTCCGCCGAGAAGCACACGGCATTCCGGACACCGCAGACACCGTCCGAGCATGCGCGGCTTTCGTCGCCGAGGTCGTCGACCTCGTGACAACTGCCTGACCTCGCTCAGGCCGCGAGGGGCGGTTCCGCCCGGTGGTCGCGCAGCCAGAGCTCGTAGAAACTTGGATCGACGAGCTTCGACGGGTGATGGCTCTTCGTACAACTCACCGCCATGGCGGGAAACAGATCGAAGGTGAACCCAAGGGTCCAGGTCAGCATCCGCCAATGGGCAACGGGACGGAACAGACGGCCATGGTCCCAGAACAATCGGAGCGTGCCGAGAATCGTGAACAGCGCCAAGAGCATCGCGCTGAGCATCATGGCAGCGGCGTAGGTTCGGCGCGAGCCTCGCTCGCCCTCATGCAGTGTCCGGTAGGCGTCGAACGCCACTGTCTTGTGCTCCACCTCTTCAGCCAAGTGCCAGAGAAAGAGGTCGGCTGCGTGCTGGTCGTAGTTTCCTCGGCGGGGGAACAACGTGCCCATTTTCTTGTCCACCCAGCGGGCGGCGTTGTAGGCCACGGTCTCGAAGCCCGCGGCGAACGCAAGATTGAAGCGTGCTGAGCGGCCTTCGAGCCATCCGTAGGTCCGACGCATGATGCGCTCGATCGGACGCAGGCCTGGGTGATGCTCACACAGCACATCATTGAATGCTCGATGCGAAACGTGATGGGCGAGCTCTTCTCGAACGAACTGCTTCGCCTGTTCGTGCAGCTCGGGATGCTCCTCCAAGTGAGGAACAGCGGCCCGCACCGACTTGGCGACGTAGGGCTCGGCGTACGGCATGATCAGCGACACCGCCGATGCGGCGCAGGCCAATTCAGGAAGCTCTCGGTGCCAGCGAGGATCGAAGTCGTTGGGAACGGAGAAGCTCACCCTCTCCAATCGGCCTCAGACGGCGACTTCTGAAGGGGCAGGCGTCACCGACACGGGTACGCCGTTCAGCGCGATGTTGCCGCTCAATGCGTCAACGAAGGTCTCGTCGGTCAACACGTTGGTGTTGACGCCTTTGTACGCCGTGGCCACGCTCAGCTGCACACCCGGCATGTCTTGCCCGAATCCGTGCGGAATGCTGACCACACCGGGACGAATACCGTCAGTGATCTCCGCATCTACCCTCACCGTGCCGACTCTTGACGTGACTTCGGCGGCTCCGCCCTCGACCAGACCGATGCGCTTTGCGTCGTCGGGGTGGATCTGCAGCGTGCAACGGTTGCGGCCCTTGGTCAGGACGCGGATGTTGTGCATCCACGAGTTGTTGGAGCGCACATGGCGTCGACCGACCAGAACGAAATCGTCGTCCCACGCGCGCTCGAGAGACGCAGCGAGCCGGGGAAGATCGGCCCGAATGGGGTCGGGGAGCACTTCGATCTTTCCTGACGGGGTTCGCAGGTTTGCAGGAACGCGACCCTCTTCCAAGGCGCCAAGGTCGATCCCGTGAGGATTCGCAATCAGTTTGTCGAGCGTGAGCCCATCAGGATTGGCGCCGAACCCATCGCCATACGGGCCGGTCCGAAGCATGACGTCGAGCAGCCGGTCGGGCCCCTCGTGATCGCTCATCTGTGCCGTGAGTTCATCGATATCGCGCCCGGCCACGTTGCTGTTCGGATCCTTCGCCGCTGAAGCCAACATGGCATGGGTTCCAAGCTCATCGAGGGCGGCGGTGTCGACATGGTCGAACGATTCGCCAGACAGCAGCGCGGTGAGGCGAAGCATGATCTCACCCTCGCTCAGTTGTCCCTCGTCGAGCGGGAACACCGGCTCGGAGTAGTTGGCCACGTTCCGCACGGCAAAATTCAACAACGCCAGGTCGTAGTGGCTCTTCTGCAACGGGGTGGGCGGAGGCAGGATCACGTCGGCGTGCCGCGTGGTCTCGTTGATGTAGGGATCGATGCAAACGACGAACTCGAGGTCAGCAATCGCTGCGTCGAGTCGGGCTGAGTTGGGTGTCGACGAAACGGGATTGCCAGCCACGGTGACCAAGGCGCGAACCTGTCCTTCGCCCGTGGTCTCCATCTCCTCAGCCATCACCGAGACGGAGAACTCCCCGAGAGATTCAGGACTGCCGCTCACCCGAGACACCGCTCGGCCCATAGCAAAGCCGCGCCCACTTCCCGGCGTTCCCTTCGTCGAGGGCTGGCCCGTTGCGCCCTTGGCGAACATGGCACCGCCAATCCGGTCGAGATTTCCTGACAGCAGGTTCACGATGTCGACCAGCCAGGAGGCCAGCGTGCCGAATTCTTGCGTGCAGGTGCCGATACGCCCGTACACGGCGGCGGTCGGCGCAGCGGCAAGTTCGCGCGCCAACTCCCGAATGTCATCCGCCGGAATGCCACAGATCGGGGCAACGGCGTCGGGGGAGTAGGAAGCGAAGGTTTCCGGAAGGTCGTCGAGACCTGCGCAGTGCTCGGCCACGTTGGAGGGATCGGCCAGACCTTCCTCGAGCAGAACATGTGCGATGGCGGCCAGAAGGTGAGCATCAGTGCCGGGCCGGATGGCCACGTGCTGATCGGCCTTCGCCGCGGTCTCACTCACCCGAGGATCGACGCATACAACCTTTCCGCCACGAGCCTGAATCGCTTCCAGTCGGCCTGGGAAGTCCGGCGCGGTACACAACGAGCCGTTTGAGGCGTACGGATTGGCGCCGAGCATCAGCAGGTGATCGGTTCGGTCGAGGTCGGGTACCGGCACGGTCACCGAACCGAACATGAGGGCCGACGAGATCTCCTTTGGCCGTTGATCAACCGTGGACGCCGAGAAGCGGTTGCGGGTGCCAAGTGCCTTGATGAGACCCCGGTTATAGATCATGGGCGCAATCGAATGAGCCCCGGGGTTGCCCAGATAGATGGCCGCGGCATCTCGGCCGTGCTCTTCCAGCACGGGCATCAGACCGGCCTCGATGACGGCAAACGCCTCGTCCCAGTCGACAGGGACGAACGTGCCATCACGCTTCACGTGGGGTTGGCGTAGCCAGTCAGGATCGTCGTGGAGGTGGCCAAGTGTCGTGCCCTTCGGACAGACGAAGCCTCTCGAGAACACGTCGTCTTTGTCGCCTCGGATACGCACGACCTTCTCGTCCTTGATGGACAGTTCCAAACCGCACCCGGCCTCGCAGAGGGGACAGGTGCGGTGAGCGGTTCGTGTGCCAGGGTCGAGCTGCATCCGTCGATTCTCACACAGCCCTGCCGCACGTTCAGCATTCTCACGAGGCCCCTCGTGATCGGTGCCCAGGCGATGACTTCCATTGCCTGCCCGGTCTGGATTAGCGTCGGGTCCCATGAGCACCGAGCGGCTGACCAGTTTCAAGAGTTTCGAGGAGAGCACGAAGGAGGACTGGGACAAGATCGCGCCACAGCTCGCACACACCCAGTCTCTCGTCGCAGACAAAGTCATCGAACAGCTCCGGTACCTCGAGCAGGATCATGGAGGGTTCCCGGTCGACCGTCTCGAGCACAGCCTCCAGACCGCAACCCGGGCCGAGCGAGACGGCCGAGACGACGAGTACATCGTCTGCGCCCTGCTGCACGACATCGGCGACAACTTTGCGCCGTACAACCATCCCGACATCGCTGCCGCCATGCTCAAGACTCATGTTTCGGAGGCCAACCACTGGATGGTCCAGCATCACGGCATCTTCCAGGGTGAGTACTTCTGGCACCACCTCGGTATGGATCGAGACACGCATCTCAAGTTCGTCGAGAGCCCCTACTACGACTACACCCGCGAGTTCTGCGCGAAGTACGACCAGACGGCCTTCGACAGCGACTACAAGAGCAACCCGCTCGAGCACTATGAGCCGCTCCTGAAGGAGTTCTTCGCTCCCAAGTGAGGAGGCGGCGGTCCGCTCACAGGGCAAGTGACTGAGCGGCCCAATCGCCAGATAGAGTAGAGATGTACGTGCGGTCAGGGCTGATGCGACCACCCCTGCCTGGCGTATCGGAGGGATCACCACGAGCGGTGAACCCGCCCCCTCACTGTCCGGGTCTGGCCCGGAGTGATGTGCGTGACCGCGGCCCGCGGTGCACCACTACCTCGCGATTGGACCGTTCCGATTTCCCGTCTCATCTCCATCCTTGGCGCCGATGCGCCCGAGGGCTTCCAAGATCTCGTTCAGGACCATCTCGACGAGATCAGCACGCCGGAAACTCTTGCGGTGCTCGAAGCGAACCGCGACTCATGGGTCCGGCTGCTCCTTCGCATGCTGGACGACGCCGATCTCCGCATCGACGGGGCCCAGCACCGTCTCCGTGGGCCGGAACGTTCCATGGTCGTCGCTGACTTCGAGCGGGAAGCAACGCGTATCGACGATGTGCTCACCTCGCTCATCGGTACACCGAAGGGCAAGCCGGCGGCGACCGGCCCCGCTAGCGAGGAAGAAGCGGAGCCAGCTGACCCCGAGCTCCAACTGTCGTGGATTCCCGGGCGGATCATCGCCTGGCTGGGTGGTCCGGATTGTCAGCCCGGCTCAATCGACGAAGTCCGAGAGGCCCTGGCCGAGGCCGGTGTGTCCTCAGACAGCTGGGAAGCTCACCAGTCGGCCCGATTGCCCACCGGTGGAAAGGCTGAGTCGCTCTCGGTGCCTATCGCCGACGTGATCGGCTGGCTCGTCTCTCTCGGCTCGCCCGATGTCGCAGCCGACGCCGAGTTGGGGCCAAGCGCTCGATGGATCGGGCACGCTGCAGCGGTCGCCGTTTCCCTCGTCTCGCAGGGACGAATGATTCCGCAGGTGCGAAAGACGCGGCGTCCCAAGCACTTCACCGAGCCAATGGCCAAAGACGCGGCAACGTTCGTCGTCCACTGGGTCCCGGCGCTGCTCGAGAACGAGACGCTGCAGAAGCTCGCGACCGGGCTTCCTCCCGCTGTCAGCCTGTTCGGTCAGAAGCAGGACGCTCGAGTCACCAGCCATGCCGTCGTCGGCGATCTTCTCCACTCGATCTGCATGACGGCCGCTGAGCGCATGGACGTGCCCGCCGCGCCGCCTCACCCGAACAGCAAGGGCGAGCTCGCTGAAGCGATGCTGGCCCATCTCGGCGGGGGGCATTTCGAGGCGCCTGCTCGACTCGGTGCCGAGCTGATTCGCCGTCTCGATCAGTGGGGCAAACCCGTCACCACCACGTTGAAGACTCAGCTCGTCGTGACGCTCGAGGCCCCGGACGATTCCAACGCTTGGTACCTCGCAGTAACGGCCGCAAACAACGACGGCTCGCTCGAGCCCGTCGAGTCAGCGATGGTCAACGCGTCGAACACGAGACGGAAGGAAGCGCGAGACCAGCTCGCCCGACTCGAGCGGCTGTTCCCACCGCTCCTGCGGCCAGGGGCAAAGCGCCGGGGCGAGGTCATCCTCAGCCAGGACGAGGCATGGCAGCTGATGACCGTGCAGGGGCGCGTGCTCGAGGGAGCGGGCTTCGAGGTTCGTGTGCCTGCACTTTCCCGTCGCAAGCCGACACCGTCGTTGCGACTCACCTCCGAAGCCTCAGAGTCGGTCGTCGGCGCCCAGCAGCTGGCAAACGTGCGCTGGTCGGTGCTCTTCGACGACCTCGAGCTCACAGCTGAGGAGATCCAGCGACTCGCGCTGCAAGCCCGCCCGCTGGTGCAAAGCCACGGACAGTGGGTTGAACTCGATCAGGCCGATCTCGCCAAGGCCGCCGAAGCTCTCGCAGAACGCGAGAAAGCAACCACGCTCTCCGGTGCAGACATGCTGCGGCATGCGTTGGGTCTGGAAGGTTCGCCCCTCGCTGGCGGCATCTCGATCTCCGGATCCGGTTGGGCCGCCGACCTGCTGCGCAGTGCCAAGGGCCTTCCGACCGATCTTCCGACGCAGCCAGAAGGATTCCGAGGCGAGCTCCGCTCGTACCAAGCGGATGCTCTCGCCTGGCTCGGCTTCATCTCCGGTGCCGGACTCGGCGGATGTTTGGCTCTCGACATGGGCCTTGGCAAGACACCGACGATGTTGGCCCACCTCAACCTCACCAAGGGAGACGGACCATCGCTGGTCATCGCGCCTCCCGCCGTCGTGGGCAACTGGGCTGCAGAGGCCAAGAAGTTCATCCCTGGCTCCCGAGTGCGCGTGCATCACGGTGCGAACCGAGCAACCTTCACCGGCATCCCGGATCTGGCCAAGCGCGCCGACATCGTGATCACGACATACGGCACCGCCGTGCGAGATATGGCCGCTCTCCAGAAGATCTCGTGGAATCACGTTGTGCTCGATGAGGCGCAGGCGATCAAGAATCCGACGAGTGACACCGCCCAGCAGCTTCGCAAGCTCGAGGCCAACTCCCGCGTTGCCCTTACGGGCACTCCGATCGAGAACGGTCTCGGCGATCTCTGGGCCATTCTCGACTGGGCCAACCCGGGTCTCGTTGGCGGTCGCAACCAGTTCGTTGCCCAACTCTCGGCAACCAACGCCGGAAACGAGGCCGAGGGTGCGCTCCGAGCACTCAACGGCATCATGGTCTTCCGCCGGACGAAGGCAGAGCCCTCGATCGCTGCCGAGCTGCCGGATCGCATTGACGAACTCGACTACTGCGCGATGACACCGGAGCAAATCGGCCTCTACCAGGCCGTCCTCGACAGCCTCGTTGCGCAGCAGGCCGAAGTGGATGCCGGGGCACCTCGCAAGAAGGGAGCCGTGCTGGCTGCCATCACGGCCCTCAAGCAGATTTGCAACCACCCCGTGAACTACCGGGACGATGCCGAAGGCGAGGACCTGGGGCTCGACGATCGGTCCGGCAAGCTCGCCCGCCTCATCGAGATCATGGACACCGTGTTCGCCGCCGGCGAGAAGATTCTCATCTTCACCCACTTCGCCAGCTGGGGTGAGGTTTTGGCCAAGCACCTGTCAAAACGGTTCGGCAAGCCCATCAGCTGCTACCACGGCGGTTTGGCCCGCGGTGCCCGAGACCGCATGGTCGACAACTTCCAGGAGCGAGAGGGAGCCGGAGCGCTGGTGCTTTCGCTGAAGGCCGGCGGCACCGGCCTCAACCTCACCGCCGCCAACCACGTCGTGCTCTACGACCGCTGGTGGAACCCGGCAGTTGAGGATCAGGCTCGAGACCGAGTGTGGCGTATTGGCCAGAAGAACACCGTGGTGTGTCACCGCCTGGTGTGTCCCGGCACGGTTGATGAACGTGTCGAAGAAGTGGTGGCTGGAAAACGCAAGATCGCCGACATGGTGCTTCCAAAGTCGAGTTCGATTGAAGACCTCGACGCGAACCAACTGCAGGCTGCGCTCGGCATCGATCCAGAGCAAATGCTCAGCATGGACGACGTGACCGACAGCGTGGCGGACGCCGCGAACCATGCGGGATCTGAACGCGTCACCAACGATCAGGGAGGCGGTGCGCCTTCAGCCGGCGCGCCGGTGGAGGTACCAGCATGAGCACCAACGGTTCACGCCGAGGACGCGGACGTCGGCGCAAGTCGGGAGCGAAGTCCAACGCCAAGCAGACGAAACAGTTCTTCGGTGACGAAGAACTGGTCAGCTTCGAGCGACCCGTGATCAAAGTCTCGACGCAGCCGACCTCAGTGGTCGAATCGCTCGGTCGGCCCCCGCTTGCCGGTCAAGAGGCCATGGCGGAGCACTACTTTCAAGCGGTGTACCAGCGCGCCGCCATGCTCGGCAGCGCCCTGGCCATGGCGGGCGAGCTCGAAACCGACGACGATCGTTTGAACTGAACACGGCCGCTGCAGGAGCGGGCAGCGACTCAGCCGAGCCCGTCGCTCATGGGGTAGAGATCGGGGAAGTCGGCCGGCCGCTTCTCCATCTGGGCCGTGAAGGCCTCGGCCATGTCATCGGTGTCGAACATGGCGGCGTTCCAGTTCGCGATGTACTCCAGCGAGTCCGTCACGTTGTGGTCTCGGGTGTAGTGCATCGTCTGTTTCGTGCCCCAGACCGCCATGGGGCTCTTCGAGGCAATCTCCTTTGCCACGTCCATCACTCCGGCCAGAAGCGCGTCGTGATCCTCGAAGACAGCGTTGACGAAACCCATGGATTGGGCTTCGCCGGCAGTGAACCGGCGACCCGTGTATGCCAGCTCGCGTACGATGCCTTCCGGCACCAGCTTCGGCATTCGTTGCAGCGTCCCGACGTCTGCCGTCATGCCGATGTTGACCTCAGCAATTGAGAAGAACGCATCGGCAGTGGCGTATCGCATGTCGCATGCCGACACCATGTCGATGCCACCGCCCACACACGCTCCCTGGATTGCCGCCAGCACGGGCATGCGAGCCCGCTCGAGAGCGGTGAATGAGTCCTGCAGTTTGAGTGCCGTTGATCGGAAGCGCTCGTTTCGCCGGCTTCGATGTCCCGACGAAGCGCTGGGCCCAACGTTGTCGTCTGTGGTGAAGACCTCGAGATCCATGCCCGAGCAGAAGTGACGACCCTCCCCGGAGAGCACCATGGCTCGTGCGGTTCCGCTCGCGGAGAGTTCGTCGACGATGGCCGGCAAGTCCCGCCAAAACGACGGGATCATCGAGTTGGCCTTGTCTGGCCGATTCATCCGCAGATGCGCCACCCGGTCGGTGACTTCCAGTTCGAAACACTCGTAGCCCATGTGATTCCTTGCGTCTGGCCTGCCCTCGGTTCCTACCGTGTCGCAGGGGATGTTCGGTCAGTCTCGTGGACGTCGCCGGCCTCGAGCGGTGCGCTTGGAAACTACCTGCCGTTGAACGGCCACCTCGAATTCGACCTCCGGCGGTTCGATCTCACCGTCAAGGACGGCTCGCATCATGGCCAGGTGATCCGGCTCGGATCCGCAACACGCACCGATGATCTGAACACCTGCCTCGCGCTGTCGATGGGCGTGGGCCGCCATCACTTCGGGGGAGCCGCTGTAGTGAAGATCGGCGCCTCGCCATTCAGGCATCCCGGCGTTCGCCTTGGAAATGAGCACCAGGTCAGGACGAGCAGCCCGCATCTCGGCCAGCGCCGCCTCGGTGTCGGCCAAGTTGTTGCCGCAGTTGGCGCCAATGGCAGTGACCCCGGCGTCGGCCAGCGTCTGGGCAGCCATCGTGCCCGAGACTCCCATCATGGTGCGGCCTGCAGTATCGAAGCTGAGCGTTGCGGTGATCGGAAGATCGCTGACTGAGCGCGCGCCTTCCACCGCCGAGGCCACTTCGTCCAAGTGGCTCATGGTCTCCACCCAGAGAATGTCAGCGCCGCCGGCGGTGAGCCCTTCGGCTTGCTCGGCAAAAGCGGCACGGCAGGCGGCCATCGACATCGAACCCATCGGCTCGAGCAGCTCGCCCGTGGGGCCCATCGAGCCGGCAACCAACATTGGCCGCGAGGCAGCGTCGATCACGGCCCGGGCGACCTCGGCCGCGGCCCTGTTCAGCTCGACCACGCGGTCCTGCAACTTGTGCAGCGCCAACCGGTAGTGGGTTCCGCCGAAGGAGTTCGTCAGCACGATGTCGGATCCAGCGTCGGCGTAGGCCTGATGCACCGACTTCACTCGATCGGGCTCCTCGACATTCCACAACTCGGGTGGGTCGCCAGAGCCGAGGCCACGGCGAAAGAGTTCTGTGCCCATGGCGCCGTCCACGAGAAGGACGCCGCGCTCGGTGAGCAGGGAGCTGAGCGTGTGCCGTTGGGGGGAGGCCGTCGAATCAGACATCGGACCATTCTCTCAGGTCCGTCGAGTACTCACGCCTCAGCGACCGAACAGTTCAACTGGGGCGCGGTTCCCGCGGCAACCCGAGCACCCGCTCACCGAGAATGTTGCGCTGGACCTCACTTGATCCACCGGCGATGCGCATGCCTGGCGCATACAGCATTCGGTCGGCCAACTCGCCTGCAAGCATCGCCTGGGCCCCCGCTACTCGTCCCTCGAGCGCCAGAGCGTCAGTCTCGAGTTCGGTCCGGAGCAGCTTCGCAGCCGAGGCCATCTCAACGCGTTGGAGCATTGCCCCCAGAGCGGATCCTCGACCCATGAGGGAGGCGAGGGCGTCTCGAGATACCGGCCCGGCGCCTCGCCCAGCTTCGGCCAGTGCATCCATGCGTCGTCGCAGGCTGATCACACCCGCGGTGCCAAACGCACCCCGCTCATCACCCAGCACCTCCATGGCCACTCGCCATCCATCGTTCAGGGGCCCGAGCAGGGTGTCGGCAGGCAGGAGGACGTCCGTCATGAACACCTCACAGAACTCTTCGTCTCCGGTCATCTGTTTGAGCGGGCGAATCTCGATGCCAGGCGAGCGCATGTCGATGCAAAAGAAGGAAATGCCACGGTGCTTCGGTTGGTCCTGGTCGGTCCGGGCGAGGAGGATGCCGAAGTCAGCGAACTGAGCGTTCGAGGACCAAACTTTTTGCCCGTTCACCACGAAGCCATCGCCGTCGGCCACCGCACTCGTCGAGAGACCAGCCAGGTCGCTTCCGGCGTTCGGTTCGCTGAACAGCTGACACCAAAGCGCAGATCCGTCGAGGATCGAGGGCAAGATTCGGCGCTTCTGCTCATCCGTGCCGGATCGCAGCACCGCTTCGCCGGTCAGGATGTTGCCCTGCAAGTTGAGGTAGGGGGCAACACCTGCTCGAGCGCACTCCTCGAACCACACTGCGCTGTGGGCATGGCTCAAACCCTGGCCTCCGTACTCCACGGGCCAATGGAGTCCGGCCAACCCAAGTTCAAAGATGGTGGCCTGCCAGGCCCTGGCCTGGTCGTGAAGAGCAGGAATCAAGATGGCGCCAAAGTCCGGGCACGCCTTCGGATGCTGCATTGCCCCGCGCACTCGGGCCCGAAAGGCGGAGAGATCGGACTCGGAATCCAAGCTGGTCACGGCACGTGTCTAGCATCGCGCTCTCGCTCGATCACGTTGCTGGCGGCAAAGCTATGAGCGCCTCAGCCTGCCGGGCCGGGGGAGGGCTGAGAGGGCGAGGAGGACCGGGTAGATCTCGAGTCGGCCGAGCAGCATCTCGGCGATCGCTACCCAGCGAGCGAATCGAGGGAGCACAAGGAAATCGTTCGACGGTCCGAGTTCATTGATGCCGGGCCCCACGTTGCCGAAGGCCGTGGCTGAGGCCGACAGCGCCGTGAGCAGATCCACGCCACTCCACGCGATGAGGAGGGCACCACTCCCGAAGGTCGCCAGCGCGAGCACCAGGAAGCCGAGAACCCGGCTGGTGACGTCGTCGTCGAGAATTGCCTTGCCGATCCGGATCGGTCGGACCATGCGGGGATGGAGCTGGCGAAGCGTGGCTCGGTGGGCGTAGCTGGCCACAGCGAGCAGCCGGATCATCTTGACGCCACCGGAGGTTGATCCAGCCATCGCTCCGAGAGGCATCAGCAGCAGCAGCACGGCGAGAGCGGCGTCGTTCCAGAGTCCGAAATCTGTTGTGGCATAGCCCGTGGTGCTCACCACGGTGAGCACCGTGAAGAGACTGGTGCGGACTCCGTCGTGGCCGGCGAGATTGGCATCAGCCGTGACGAAGACGGCGGCCGTGGCGAAGGCGATCACAGCGAGGTAAAGCCGGAACTCGGCAGAGGCAAGCAGCGGGCCCGCCTTCCCCCTGATCAGGCGATACCAAAGCGTGAAGCTGCCGCCAGCCACGAACATGCCAAAGATGGCGATCCATTCGATCAGCGCCGACTCGTAGTGCCCCAGTGATGCGTTCTTCGTGGAGAAACCGCCGGTGGACGCCGTGGTCAGTGAGTGCGACACCGCGTCGTAGACGCTCATGCCAGCGACGGCGTACCCGACCGCCAAGACCAGTGTGAGGCCGGCGTAGACCACCCAGAGGTTGCGAGCGGTGTGGCGAACACGAGGCGTGAGGCGTTCGCCGGTCGGACCCGGCGCCTCGGCCTGCAGCAGGTCCATGCCGCCGCTTCCGACGGCAGGGAGGACGGCGACCACGAGCACGATCACGCCCATGCCCCCGATCCATTGGGTCAGCGAGCGCCAGAACAGCATGCCCTTCGATGCCTCTTCGATCGGGCGTAGGACGGTGGCACCGGTGGTCGTGAACCCGGACAACGACTCAAAGATTGCGTCGTCGACGGTGCCGATCGTGCCGGTCAAGAAGTAGGGAAACGCACCGGCGACGGCCAGCCCGAGCCACGCCAGGGTGACAGTGGTGAACACGTCGAGCAGTTCGATGCGAGTTGGCACCATCGTCGACCTCCACAGCGTGCCGCCGACCGTGGCAGTGACCACCCCGCACACGAGCATGACGAGCACGTGAGGCCCGCCGGAGACCGCCTCGACGATCGCCGAGAGGAGGATTCCCACGCCAGAAACGCCGAGGGTGATTCCGAGAACGTGGAGCACCAGGCTCGGGCGGCGACCGTCTTCGGTCCCGATCGAGCGCTCGTCACGCATCGGCCCGGTGCGGGCCACACGCAGATTGGGGGGAGTTCGGTCGACCATGGAGATCTTCAGGCGGTGAAGAACCGCTTGGCCTCGGCGAGCGCATCCGGTCGGGCAAACACGACGACGTGATCCCCGGACTGGAGGACCGTGGTTCCGCGAACGATCTCAACGGGCTGTCCTGGCCGGTTGACAGCGCCGATCAACATCTCTTGGGGGAGTGACAGTTCGGACACAATGGCACCATCCGCCGGGCTGCCGGCCTCGATCTCCAGCTCATCGACTTCGGCGTCGCTCTCGAGGAAGGTGGCGACCGCCGCCGTTCCGCCGCGAACGTGACGAAGGACGGCATTGGCCGATGCAGTACGGGGGCTCAAGGCTGCATCGATGCCGAACCGCTTCACGAGGGGGAGCAGTGACAGCGAGTGCAGCACGGCCACGGTGAATCCGGCGCCCTCGGCAGCAGCAAACGCGCACGCCAGCACGTTCGACGCATCCTCGCCCGTTGCCGCGATGACAGCGTCCATTCGTCCGACGGACTCCTCGGCCAACAAGTCGGTATCGGTGACCTCTCCCTGAATGACCACGACCCGGTGGAGATGTTCGGCGATGTCAGCCGCTCGTGCCGGATCGCGCTCGACAATGACGACCTCTACCCCTTCGTTCTGAAGTCGTTCGGCGACGCGGAAGCCGATCGCCCCGCCGCCGAGCACCATGACTCGTCGAGCGTTGCCACCGGGAAGTCCGAGGATGGCCAGCATCTCTTGTCGTGCCTGACGCGTGCCAAGCATGCGTACATGGTCACCCGCTCGGATTGTCTGGTCGCCGCGGGGAATGATGGTGGTCCCGTCCCGGGTGATCGCGCCGAAAAGGAACTGCCGCTCTCCGCGGAAGCTCCGACCGATCTCGGCCATGCTCTTGTCGACGACCGATGCATCGTCGGGCACAGTGGCGCCTACGACCAGGAGGTCACCGCCGGCCATGGGATAGACCTCATCCGCGCCGGTCGTGTGCACGAGCTCGAGGATCTCGTCCGCTGTGTCCGCATCGGGATCGATGACCAGATCAGCCTTGACGGCTTCGATCAGTGCCTCACCAGCCCGGCCCCGGAGCTCTTCGCTTTGCAGCCGAACCACGGTGGTGTCGACCCCGGCTTCTCGACCCAGGATGCTGGCCACCAGATTGACTTCATCGTTCTGGGTCACCGCCGCCAGCATCTCGCATCGAGCGATTCCCGCGTCTTCCAGCACGGACGGACTGCTGCCGCTGCCCTGAATCACTTGGACGTCGAGCTGTTCGCCGATGGACATGGCCCGACCCGCATCCTGCTCCACAACGACGACGTCGTGATTCTCTGCCCCGAGTCGTTGTGCCAGGTACCAGCCGACCTCGCCGGCACCAACGATGATGACGTGCATCTAGAGGTTCGAGATGTCGGTGGCGAGCAAGAAGATCAGGAAGCACATCATCACGCCGCCGAGGATCGTGTACGCCCAACGCTGACCGTGACGGGTTCGCCAGAAGCGACGCATGCTCACCACGATCGAGACCATGGCGACGAGGGCAACAACAATGCCCAACGGCTCGCCGATGCTGGCCGCCAGCCCCCAGAACGGAGCGATGAAGGGAAGAAAGATGTAGGTGATCAGGCAGCGGACCGCAGACACGAAGATGGACTTCTGGAAGGCCGAGCGGGCCTCGTCGTCGGTACCTCCGGCTTCCTCCGGAAGTCGGAGGATGGTCAACATCAAACGATCGGCTCGGCTCAGCTCTGGTGGGGAGGGTTGTTCCTCCGCTCGGCTGGGGTCTGTTGCCGATGCAGTCATGGGTTTGGAATGTATCGTTTCCGCCGGGAACAGATCACCAAGTGAGAGGGTTTCGCCCCCATGGCTAGCACGCAAACCAAAACCTCAAACCGCAAGAGCGATGCCGATCGCCAGAACACGAATGCGCTCATTCAGTGGATGGCTGTCGCCACCGTGCTGGTCCTCGGCATCATCGCCGTTTTCGTGTTCGAGATCGGCGGGACCCGCCACGGTGGCGTCCCCGGAGGCCACGGCGGCGTGATTACCGGTCAGCTCAACTGATCGAACTGAACTGGTCAGCCGACGCCCAGCTCGGGCGTCATGATCTCGGTCCGGATTCGCTCGTTGACGGCCCGCACTTCTGCTGCCAGTTCGTCTGCGGCAAAGGCTCGGGCGTAGAACCAGCCCTGCACGTGGGTCACTCCTGATTCCCACGTCCAATGGAGCTGTTCGAGCGTCTCCACGCTCTCGGCGACAACCTCCAGCTCCAACGTTTTGCCCAGGGAGACGAGCAGGTCGGCAATCGATCGGTCCGTCGCTTCATCCAGTCTGGCCACGAACGACCCGTCGATCTTCAATCGATCGAACTGCACGCGTCGCAGGTGGGCGACCGAGGCATACCCGGTGCCGAAGTCATCAATGGCCAGATTCACACCGAGCTGTTTGAGCTGGCTGAAGACCTGCACGGCGCTCTCGAGGTTGGGCACGAGTTCGGTCTCGGTGACTTCGATCGTGAGCAAGGCCGGGTCGGCGCCCGTCTCCTCCAGGATCTCGGCCACGGTCGAGACCAGTTCGGTCGAGGCGACGTGGCGTCCGGAGATGTTGAGCGAAACGCCCAACTCGCACAGTTCAGGGTCACGGGCCCACGCGGCCAGTGTTCGACAGCCTTCGGCCATCACCCAGTTATCGATCAGGAGAATGAGGTCGCTCTGTTCTGCGGCGGGAATGAACGTGTTCGGGGGGATCGGCTTGCCGTCAGGGCCGAACCAGCGCAGCAGGGCCTCAACGCCGCTGACCTTGCCCGTGCGATTGTCGATGATCGGCTGGAAGAAGAGCGTGAGCTCGTTCCGCTCAACGGCAACCCGCAACTCGCCCTGGATCCGGCTCCGCTCGAGGATGGAGTCGTTGAAGCGCTCGTCGAAGAGGACGACCTCACCGTTCGCCATCGATTTCGCCTGAAGCAACGCCAGGTCAACTCGTTGGAGGATCTCGGGCGGACTCAGCCAGCAGGGTCCAACGGACTCGACAACACCGGCGCCCGCCGACAACCAGACCGTGCCAGCCGTGGTGGAGAACGGTTCGTTCAGCGCAGCGATGAGGTGCCGTGCCAGCTTTTCTGCTCGCTCCACTCCCGAGTTCTCACCGGTGAGCAGGACCATGAATTCATCGCCACCCAGACGGCCGACGAAGGTGCCATCCGAGCGGTCACGGAGTCGGGCTGCCGCGTGACGCAGCAGTTCATCACCGATGGGATGGCCGAGCATGTCGTTCGTCTGCTTGAACCCGTCGAGATCCAGCATGATCGCGGTGGTCGGCTCACGATCTTCGAGCGCTCCCGTCGATGTCTTGTCGAGCAGGTCGAGGATCGCGGCACGGTTCGGCAGCGTCGTGAGCGCATCGTGTGTGGCCTGAAAGTCCAGCGACTTCGTCAGGTGCTGGATCTTCATCACCGACTTCTGCAGTGACTGGCCGAACTCACCCGGGGCGGCATAGTCCAGAACCTCGGCCTGCATGTCTCCGGAGGCAAGAGCGAGTGATTGTCGTCGGACCACCTCCAGGCCTTGGGTCAGCTCCGAAAGCGCCCCTTCGACGATCTCCAGATCTCGGGGACCGCCGGCCCGCACGTCGAACTCGGGAATCTCGCCACGGCCGATCATCAAAGCCTGCTGTTCGAGCGAGGCCAATGGGCGGGCAATGGAGCGAAGAATGACGATGGCGGCAAACAGCGACAGGCTGAACAACACCGCAAGCACCAACAGGTTGGACAGCAGGGCTCGACGAGCGGAGGCCTCGCTGTCCAGCGCCTTCAGGCCGAGTCGACTGTTGATCTCTTGGTCGAGACCCCGCAAGGCTGCATTGCGAGCATCGCTCGAAGCGAAGACCTCGTTGACGAAGTCGGACTCACCTGACGCCCCGATCGGGACCTCTCGAGGTGCCACGGTGCCACCAGTATCGGCGGGCTCAGCCTCCGAGCCGTTGCCGCTGGAAGGTTCGAACTGGAGCAAGCTGTTGCGGAACGTCTCGTACTGGATCCACTCCGGTGAGCGAGCAACAGCGTCCAGCTGAGGCACCATCTCGGGGGGCAGATTGCGAGCGAAGTCGGTCAACGCTGTGTCGACCTGGCGGGCGCTGCCGATCAACTCAGTGAGCGGATTCGACTGGGTCGCGCTCACGATGGGCAGAAGGAGTTCTTTCAGCGCTTGGGCCTCGGTTTGGGCGGCCTGCTGGAGGGCAAGCGAAGACTCTGACGCCCGCACGAGGTCCGCCACGTCGGTGCCCGCTGCGTTCTGCGAGAGATGTGCCGCTTGTGCACTCGCTGCTTGATTGATGAGGGGGAGAAGCGTGACCTGGAGTTCTGCCGCCCCGCGAACGTCGAGGTTCTGCAACCTCTCAGCGGTTGCGATGATCTCCGAAACGGCCTGAGGGTCGGCCCACCGGGCGGCGTTGGCGCTCGCGGTCTCGAGGCGACGGATCGAGGCAATCGATCCGCCTTCGTCGTCGGTGCCCGGGCGTCCACCCACGACGCCATCGAGCTGTCGGCTCACCGCAACGTTGGTATCGGAGAGCAACGCAAGGAACTCAGCGTGTTCTCGAACATTTCGAGACTCCACCGCAGCCTGACGTTCTGCATCGGCGAGCTGAACCGCGAAGAGCGAGGCTCCGAGCAACGGGATCGCCACGAGCGCAAGCAACCGGGCGCGGATCGGCATGGCGCGGATCCTCTGTCGCATGGTTGTCGGCGGCATGTTCTGAACATCGGCTGCCGAGAGGCCCACCCTGAGAAGGCAATTTGCCCATCTGTTGGCAGTCTGTCAGCTCGCGGTCACGGACGGTCGATGAGCGACAGCATCTCCAATGACGCCATTTGATCAGCGTGCCGTTCCGCCATCACGCAAAACATCTCGTCACCTCGGTCTGTCTGTCCCACGATCATCGAGGCGATGACCGCCATGACGAGGCCGGAAGCCGAGCCCAATCGATAGTCGTGCCAGAGGTCGCCGAGGAGCGGAGCGGTGGCAACGCCGTGGGCATCGAGCTCCGCAACGTAGCGACCGAACAGATCCCGTTCGACGGCGCGACGAAGGTCAGGAAGCAGCCCTGCGCCAACGAAGTAGGCCACGTCGGCCGGGCCGTGGCCGACACTCACCGTTTGCCAGTCCACCACTGTGATCGGCGGGGCAGCAGGAGACGTGCCAAACAGCAGATTGTCGAGCCGATAGTCGCCGTGCACAAGCGTGTGCGGAGTTCGGAACGACGTGAACCACTGCGGCAGGCGCTCGGCGAAGCCAACCGCCAGATCGCGGACGTCTGGAGTGAGGCGATCGGCGTAGCGCTCAACGAATCCGGGCACGAGCATTCCGTACAACCCGCCGAGCTCGCTGCCCCGCTCGGCCGTTCGGGGCGGCAACCAGTCGAGGCCGACAGGAGGCACACCCCACACGGGGCCATGGAGGCCGGCAATCGCAGACACCGCCAGAGCAGCCTCCTCCACCGAACAGCCGGCAATCTGGTCACCCTGTTCAGCTGGCGAAATGTCCTCCATCAAGAGCAAGAAGGCGTTCTCGGCCAGGTCCTCTTCGAGCCGATGCAGGTGAGGCGTGCGAATGCTCACGGCGGTCTGGAGGTCTCGATAGAACCCAACCTCCTTTACATAAGACCCGGTTGCGGCGGCCGTGGCTCGGCTCGTTTCGTCGAGTGACGGAAACTTCCCGACCACGCTTGTCGGCAGGGTGCTCCCGCCGTGTCCCGTTGATCCAGACGGCCAACCGAGCTCGAAGCGAACGTTCTCGCCGACCTGGCCCGTGCCGATCGACCGCTGCTGAACCGTGGGCGTTGCCTCGGTGCCCAGTGCCGCGGCCAGCCACGCATCATCGATGTCTTGGAGGGAGGTGACCGCTCTGTTGCTTTCAGCCATGGGGGCACGTGGTACTAGGGTCGGACCATGCTTCGCCACTTGTCAGCCGGTTGCAACGGCGCCCAGATTGCGGAAGCGCTCCGGGCGGACGGCGCCGTGATCATCGATGACGTTGCCGATTCGGCGACGATGGACGCCGTTGATCGGGAGTTGGCACCTTTCATCGAAGCCACTCCCTACTCCGGTGACGCGTTCGGGGGGTTCCGCACCAAGCGAACCGGATCGCTGATCTCACGCTCGCCCACCTGTCGGGATCTCGTCATGCATCCGTTGATTCGAGAGGCCACGAACTCGTTCCTGGAACATGCGACGAATCACCAACTTCACCTCACCCAAGTCATTTCGATCGAGCCCGGACAGGAGGGACAGCCGGTTCACCGCGACCAATGGGCGTTCGACTTCTTCCCGTTCCCCAAGGGGTACGACGTGCAGCTCAACACGATTTGGGCCCTCACAGAATTCACCGAAGAGAACGGAGCCACGCGCGTCGTGCCGGGCAGCAACCAGGCTGAGGACAAGCTGCGCTTCGAGCACGGCGACACCGTCGCAGCCGAAATGACCCGCGGCTCGGTCTTGGTGTACTCCGGAAGCGTGTATCACGGCGGTGGGGCCAACAACTCCGATGCGGTGCGCCGAGGCATCAACATCACTTACAACCTCGGCTTCCTCCGTCAGGAAGAGAACCAATACCTGGCGACCCCGCCCGAGATCGCTCGCGACCTGGACGACGATCTGCTGCAACTCATGGGCTACTCAATGGGTGCCTACGCGCTCGGGTACGTCGGAGATCTCGTGAACCCGCTCACGCATCTCCGCTCGCCCGACGGCGTTGATGGCACCGACGTTCGCTCGCTCGGCGGGGGAACCACCGAGCCGAGTGCGAAACCTCGCGTCACGAACTGAGGTCGTTGTCCCCACCTGACAACTCTGGGTTCGCGTGCGCGGGAAGCGCCGGCGGTACGTCACGGACTTCTCCACCGGCGATCACCTCGAGCTCCATCCGGCGGGCGACGCCGTAGAGGTCGCTGTTCTCGTCGTGTCGCTGGCGAAGCAGCCAAACGATGGCGGGGGAGCGACGCGGGAGCGATGAGGCGGCCGCCACTGCGTCGATCTGCTCGCGCTTGCCTGCCAGCGATGCGGGCTCGGCGAACTGCCGAATGAGCAAGCGAGCGACCCGACGGACCAACAGCACCAGCATGAAGGCGATGAGCCCGAGCATGATCAGCACGATGCCGAGTCCTCGAACGCCGCCACCAGCACCGAGCATGAGTACGACGCCGATCGCGATCACCGAAGCACTGACGATGCGCGGGATGTCTCGCCCTCGACCGATCTGGTCGGTGAGCCAGCCAGCCAGCAGCCCCTTCGCCAGTTCTCCCGTATGAGCGAACTCCATCGATCAGCCTGCCTGCAAGCCGCTTGCCACTCGGTAGGCCTCTCGGATTGCCCCTGCCTCGGCCATTGGTTCGCGCTCGATCCGTTCGCCAGCTCCGAGGCCCCAACGATCCGCCACCTCGGCGAACGTTCCGAGGCCGGCGACGACGGCTGCCTGCACGCACGCACCAGTTGCCACGGTCTCATCGGCGTCGGGAACGATGAGGTCGCGCCCGCTGAGACCGGCGAAAGCGTCTCGGAACGACGCTGCTCGGGATCCGCCGCCGATGAGGAAGAAGCGCCCCGTGGCCTTCACGCCAGCGTCGGCGAGGGCATCCACGCCGTCGAGTAGCCCGCACGCCACGCCTTCGAAGGCGGCTCGGGCGAGCTGCTCCCGGGTCGCGTCGCTACGCAGGCCGGTGATCCAGCCCGTGCTGTTCGGAAGGTTCGGCGTGCGCTCGCCGTCGAAGTAGGGCACGAGCGTGACACCGTTCGATCGGCCGTCGCTGGCAAGCGAGTCGAGCTCGGCATAGCCAACACCCATGAGCCGGGCGATCGTGTCGGTCACCTTGGTGGCATTGAGCGTGCAGACAAGAGGAAGGTAGGCGCCAGTCGCATCGGCAAAGCCAGCGACTGCTCCGCTTGCGTCCATGGTGGGCGTTTCGGAGACGGCATAGGCGGTGCCCGACGTGCCGAGCGAAACGGCGAGGTCTCCGGGTCGAAGGCCAAGCCCGAGTGCCGCCGCCATGTTGTCGCCCGAACCCGGGCCGATCACGATGCCGTTCCATTCACCCGCCGCCTCTGTGGGGCCCAGCACCTTCGGGAAACGGTCTGCGGAGAGCTGGCCTTGCATCTCGGTCAGGTACGAACCTGTCTGGGGTGACCACCAGCCCGTGCCTGAAGCATCGCCCCGGTCGGTGACATGGGCCCCAGTGAGCCGCCACGTGAGGTAGTCGTGGGGGAGCATGACCTTCGCCACCCGCTCGAGAAGCTCCGGTTCGTGAGCGGCGACCCAGGCGAGCTTGGTCACCGTGAAGGCGGCCCCCGGAACGCTCCCGCACGCCCGGGCCCATCCGTCGGCTCCGAGCTCGGCGACCATGGCCGCAGCTTCGTCCGCTGACTCGGTGTCGTTCCACAGCTTCGCCGGGCGGAGTGGGGCGCCCGTTTCGTCGAGCAGAACAAGGCCGTGCTGCTGTCCACCAACGGCTGCGGCTCCGACGCCGTCGAGGTTGACCTGTCCCAGCGCCTGCTGCAGAGCACTCCACCAAGCTTCGGGATCTTGCTCCGACACCGGCGGTGTCGTCGATGGGTGACGCGCCGTACTCCGCTCGAGGAGGGCGCCAGAATCTGCGTCACGAACCTCGACCTTGACCGACTGCGTCGAGGAGTCGATACCAAGAACCTTCATGCTTGCGCTCCTTCTGCGACGGCCCAGGCAATGGAGAACGAGATGGTCAGCGTTTCGCCCGGGCTCAGCACCAGCGGCGAGCGGTTGAACGAATCAGGTGCGTCTGTCTGGGGCTCGACACACAGCGCGTGGTCTGGCTCGTTGTAGATCACCCATTCGTCGTGGCTCGATGAGAGATCAAGCGTGGTCACTCCCGGCCACTCGATAGACGGAGGTTCGGCAAGGTGGAAGCAGTTGTCCCACGGACCCGCCGGGGGAGCGATGAGCTCGCCCGTTGGAATGGCTTCGTCGTCGAGTTCGAACATGGCCGTGGGCTGCACGTGCAGCTGAGCCTCGGCCCCGGCGATACGGCGGCGGAACCAGGGATGCCAGCCGGCGAGGACCGGCATCGAGCGGTCTGCGGCAGTGATGTCGAGGGCAAGGTCCAGCTGTCCGTCTGCGATCGTCGCTCGCTGCACGGCTTGGCCACCGAACGGCCACGGCTCACCGAGTTCGGTACCGATGCTCAGTGTCGACGGTGTGGGCGGATCCACATGCGTCCAGACCTGATCCCACGCTGTGCCGTGAATGGCATGGGCCCCCATGGTGATGGGGAGTGTGTAGTCAGCGTCTTCGAACGAGAAGGATCCCCGGCGGACACGGCCGGCGTAGGGAACCATGGGATAGGCGCCCCAGCCGAACGCCGCATCGTCTGCGGTCACGAGAAACTCTCGGCCCTCGATCAGTAACGAGGCGAGACGCCCACCTCTCGTGAGGCAGAACGTGGCGGACGCGGAACCATCAGGTGAGGAGATGCGCATTGGGCTCGACCCTATTCGATGAGGTCACGGCTCACGCTCAGGATCGGCCCTCGATCGAAGATCGGGCCCGACCCCTTTCCGAACGGCTCGTACGCCAAAGGCGGGACCGAAATGTCGGCAAGCAGCAGGCTCCCCACCGGGGTGTCGTGGCCCCGATTGCGGAGCCCTTGCTTCGGCGCGGCCAGCGTCATGGTTGCCGCCGCTCGGACGCAGGATGTGCCAACAGCACCGGACGTCGTGTCGAGGCCGGAGGGGGTGTCGAGCGAGAGGACCGGTGCATCGTGGCCGTTTGCCTCCTCGATGAGCTCCGCTGTTCGTCCCCTGGGGTTGCCCTTGAGGCTGTACCCGATCAGGCCGTCGATGATCGTGTCCGTCGACGTCGAGATCGACGTCACCGCTTCGATACCCAATCGCTCGCAGATCCTCCACTGCTCCAAGGGCACCGGCGTCATCTCTGCCGGATCACGGCTGAGAACGACCTGCACCTTCACGCCGTGATTGTGGAGATGGCGAGCGGCAACGAGTGCACCGCCACCGTTGCCTCCCGGCCCGGCCAGCACGACCACTCGCTTCGGCTCGAAGAGCACTTCGGCCGTACGGGCCAGCGTGCGCCCCGCTCCCTCCATCATTCGAGTCAGATCGATCCGAAGATCCTCGATCATCACGCGATCGACTTCTCGCATCTCATCGGTGGTGATCCACGGGA
>CALKTH010000081.1 GCA_937997485.1 uncultured Acidimicrobiales bacterium
GCCATGCCGAGCCCGACCGAGCCGGATCGATCGCCCCGGCGGAACCGCTCGAAAACGTGCTCGATCACTCCGGGATCGAAACCGGGCCCGTCGTCGGCGATTTGGACTCGGGCGTGGCGGGTCTCGAGGTGCGTGGTCAGCGTGACCTTGTTGGCTCGGGCCGCAGCATTGCGGGTGATGTTGTCGACGACCTGACGGAGCAGGTTGTAGTCCGCTTCCACCACGACGGCCTCGCCCGGAATGGCCTCCACCGTGACACCGTCGACCCTGATCGAGGTGGCGACCTCCTCGACCAGTAGATCCAGGCGCAGCGGGGCGAATCGCAGAGTGGCCTGGCCCGCCTCGAGCCGTGCGAACTCGAGCAGTTCGCCGACACTGGATCCGGCTCGCTCGGTTGCAGCCAGAATCTCGGACAACGACTCTCGATAGGCCTCGGGAGACCGATCGCGAGCCAGCGCGTGGCCCGCCGACGCCTGAATAATGGAGAGCGGCGTTCGCAGTTCGTGGGCGGCATCGGCAATGAAGTCTCGATTGACGGCATGAGCCCGCCGCACTGGCGCCTTGATCCGGCCGAGACCAAACCACGCCAACAGTCCAGCCAGCAGCGAGAAGAGCAATGTCACCAGCGTCCAATTCCGAGACGAGGCAGCGATCGCTGCGTCCTGCGCTGAACGATCGACAACGGTGACGATGACGTCGGTATCGGTGACTGCTTCGGCGGCCGCGAACCATGGACCGTCGAAGTCGTATTCGGTCTCCGGCTCACTGGTGAATGCCATCTGCGCCAGGCTCACGACCGGTGGATCAGTGGTGACCTCGCCGAGTGAATCGAACCAGCCCTCTTCAGGATTGACCTGCCATACGTTCACCGGCCACTCGATTTGATCGGTTCGAGCCGCGGCGAAGGCGTGGCGGAAGCGATCGTTGGCTTCAGCCCTGGTTTGGTTGCGGGCGGCGTCGGCAGACCGCTGATGCCCCACGTAGGCGAGGGGTCCAAGCAGCAGCAACGCCACGGCCGCGGCGGCGAGGGTTGGCAGAATGCGTTCTCGCTGCGATGGCGTGAGATCTCGGAGCGCGTTCATGCCGCCGCTCCGAGCCGATAGCCAACCCCGCGAATGGTCTCGATCGGATCGTCGAGGCCGGGTTGTTCGAGCTTGCGCCTCAGGTTGGCGACGTGCACATCGACCACGTTCGAGAGCCCGTCGTAGTGGGCATCCCACACGTGCTCGAGCAGGTCTTCGCGGGTGCACACCTCGCCTGAATGGCGCAGCATGAACTCCAACAGGCTGAACTCTCTCGGGGTCAAGGGCACGAGGATGGCACCTCGCCAGGCGGTGTGCGCAGCCGGGTCGAGTCTCACTCCCATGGTTTCGAGCACGGGCTTGGCTGTGTTCTTCGGACGGCGAAGCAGGGCTCGGACTCGCGCAGCCAATTCGGGGTAGGCGAACGGCTTGGTCAAATAGTCGTCAGCACCAGCGTCGAGACCCGACACCTTGTCCGACAAACCGTCGCGGGCGGTGAGCATGAGAATCGGGGCCGGGTGATCAGCGGCTCGAACTCGACGGCACAACGTAAGCCCATCGCCGTCGGGCAGGCCGATATCGAGAACAAGGAGGTCGTAGTCGTTGACCGCAATGAGCTCGTCAGCGGCTGCCAGGGATCCCGCATGATCGATCGCGTGGCCTTCCTCTGCCAATCCGCGAGCGATCACCCGAGCCAGGGTTTGATCATCCTCTACGAGCAGCAAGCGCATTCCCGCCATTCTCGCACGGCGAACATGAAGGCGGCATGAAGACGGCCTTCACGATCGATTCATGGACCGTCCCTCATGATCGGAAGCGTGAACCGATCACGACGCCTTCTCACTCGGCCTGTTCCGGCCAACCACGCCCGTCGGATTCCCGTCGGCAAACCCGACCGGCTGCTGGCCACTCGCCTTCTCCGTCGATCCACGCTGGCGCCGACCGAGGGCGTGATCGACCAGTTCGCCGGAGCGGACCAGGACGCCATCGTGGACCACCTGTTGGACGACGCCCGGTCCGAGATCGACCGAACGGAGTCCTGGCAGAACGGCATGCCGGGCGGAGACGACTGGCAGCCGCTCCTGCGGTGGTGGGTCCAAGAGATGAAGAGTCCTGAGGCTGGGCTGGTCGACCGCATGACGTGGTTCTGGCACTCGCACCTCACCACAGCCGCCAACAAGGTGGACAGCACCTACCTGGTCCGGGAACAGCTGCGAACCTTGCGGTCGAGCTGCCTCGGCAACTTTGGTGATCTTCTCCACGCCTTCGTTCGAGACGGCGCACTGATCCGCTACCTCGACGCTGAGTGGAGCGAGGCATCGAACCCGAACGAGAACCTGGCCCGGGAGCTGATGGAGCTCTTCACCATCGGCCGAGGGCACTACAGCCAAGACGATGTGCGAGCGGCGGCCCGGGCACTGGCCGGATGGCGGATCTCCCGAGAGGAGGGGGAGAACCCGGAGGTGTGGTTCGACCGAACCGGCGCCTTCATCGCTCCCCTCGTCTTCATGGGCGAGATGGACGAGTGGGACACACAGAAGATCGTGGATCGCTTGCTCGCCCATCCATCGACAGCACAGCGAATCAGCGCCCGGTTGTGGCACCACCTCACCGGAGTCGAGCTCGACGAAAACGCGGCCGCCGAGCTCGGCGCTTGGTGGCAGGGGCAGGATCTCGAGATCCTGCCCCTGGTCGAGCGGGTTCTTCGGGACGAGGCTGCGGTGGGCCAAACGCTGCGCCCCCGCACCGGCATCGAGTGGTACATCGCTGCGCTCACCGCAGCCGACCTCGAACCCACCAATCTCTGGAGCATGGAGGAGTTGGGGCAGATGCCGTACTCCCCGCCCAACGTTGCGGGCTGGAAGGCCGGCGGCCACTGGCTTCGCCCCGGTTCGCTCCTGGCTCGGGCGAGCTTCGTGCACAACGTCGAGTGGGACGAGTCGCTGCTCCAGTCCACCGGTTCGACCGAACGAATTCTCCTTCGCTGCGGCATTGCCGAGATTGCGCCGTCGACGAATGACGCCTTCAGCCACATCGACCGATTCACGGATCTCCCTTCTGAAGCCCGAGCCAGAAACCGCTGGCGCCTCGCCCTCAACGCACCGGAGTTTCACCTGCAATGACACGCTCTACACGCACACCCGCTCCGACCTCACGGCGCGCCTTTCTCCAGCGGATGAGCGCCGTCTCCGCCGCTGCGATCTCGGCCCCGCTGCTCGCCTCCTGTTCCGCGCCGGGGTCCGCCAGCCCTGACAGCGGGCGCGTACCTGGCACGGTGCCGCCCGCAGCACGAACCGAGCCAGAGCAGCGGGGTCGGGTGCTTCCCGGAGCCGTCGATGGCCGCATCCTGGTGGTCGTCGACCTGCTCGGCGGAAATGACGGCCTGAGCACGGTGGTACCGGCCAGTGCGCCTCGCTATCAGGATCTCCGCCCCCGGCTGGCCCTTCCCGAGGGTGACGTGCTGGGGCTGGACGACCGAGTTGGCCTGCACCCGAACCTCGCACGATTGCATGCACGAGGCGTCACTACCGTCGAGGGCGTCGGTCCCGTCGATGGTGATCTTTCACATTTCGCCATGGCGGAGCGCTGGGAACGGGGAGACGTTGATGGAACGAACCCCTTCCGCACCGGGTTCCTCGGTCGTCTGGCCGACACATTGGACGACGGCTCTCCCCTGGTTGGCGTTTCGCTAAACGGGCCCACACCGCACTTTGTCAACGACGATGCCGCCACGCTGTCCATCAGCAACCCGAACGAACTCTGGTTCCTCCGGACAGGCGTGTGGGACGAGGTTGCCCCGTTCCGATCAGGCCTCGGAGCCTTCGCCGGCGAGGAGTCCGGTGCATGGGGTGATGCCCTGGCGGCCGCGAACGCCGACCTGTTGGAGCTGGCCGATCGCCTTCCCGACGATGAGCAAGACCTCGACTGGGAGTCCGAGATGATCACCGAAGGCGGTTGGCTCGGCCAGCAGCTCAGCGTGGCGTCGCAACTCATCGAGGCCGACCTTGGCACTCGCGTCTTCTACGCTGGGCTCGACGGTTTCGATACCCACGATGATCATGAGTGGCGACACCCCCAACTCATGGGCCAGCTCGATGCCGCGGTGGGCGGCTTTCTTGACCGCATGGACGACCTCGGCGTGGCCGACCGGGTGGTGGTGGCAACCATCAGCGAGTTCGGTCGACGGGTCCCCCAGAACGGCGCCGGACTCGATCATGGCAGTGCTTCCTCCATGCTGGTCGCCGGACCAGTATCGAATCGCCGCCTCGGCGAAGCGTCTCCCCTCAACGAACTGGACGAGGACGACAACCTGATCACCACCACCGGCTTCGACCGATACTTGGCCACGCTCGCTCAGGATTGGTTGGGAATCGAAGCGTCGTCGGTCTTGCCGGGAGAGCCAGAACCGCTGGGGCTGCTCGCTTGATCAAGTAACGTCTGTCGGGTGTCCGCCCTCCGTTCATACGCCGTTCCGCCTCCTGCTGCATCCGGTCGTCGCCGTCCTGTCCTCTCCGCCCTGCTGGCCGCGCTCTGTGCGTTCCTGCTCTTCGGCGCAGCGGCTGCGGGAGCCCAAACGCTGTCCGAGATCGCCACTGAGCTCGACCAGAACGGCGTCTACACCGAACAGCCCACCGATGCCGACATCGAACAAGCCATCCAGCGGGCCAACGACGCCTCTATTGCGTTCGCCTGGCTCGATCAGGGCGGCACGGATCCGGAGCAAATCGCTATCGATCTGCTGGCCCAGCTGAATGCGATGGGTTCCTCGTACCGCACGGTCGTTGTGCTCGGGAACGACGGCGTCTGGGTGCAAGGGGACCAACGCAACGCCGCCGACGCGGCAGACGCCGCCCTCTCGCAGTTCGGCAGCCGTGATGTCGCTGGTGGTTTGGACACGGTCACCGGTGTGATCACGGGTTCGCTCTCCGGACAGACCACGGCGACAACAACGGCCGCGGCCGACGCAGGAACCGCCGACACCAACACGGCCGCCACCGCTTCGAGCGGCGGTGTGCCGTGGTTCCTGATCTTCATCCTCGCCGCCGTTGCCTTCTTTGGCTTCCGCTTCTTCGCCGGTAAGCGGCGAGCATCGAAGGCGCTGGCGGCAGCCATCGCCGAGGACAAGGCCGAGATTCGCGAGCAGCTCCGCAACAACGCCGACGCCGTTATCGACCTCGGGGACCGGATCGCCAATGCGGACGACGAGCTCCGTCAGCTCTACGAAAAGGCCAGCCGCTCCTACACCGAGGTGAGCCAGAACATCGACGACGCCGAGACGGTCGAGGCGATTGATGCGCTCGACGATCGCATCGACGAAGCGGAATGGCAGTTCCAGGTGATCGAGGCCCGGCTCGACGGACGCACCCCTCCGCCGCGGCCAGAACCCGATGGTGAGATTCCGCCGCCGCCCTCGGCACCGTCATCACGAGCCGATGGGCCCAGTCGTCCGGATGGCCGTCAGCCGGTACCGCCGCTCGGTGGTGGACGGGGACGTCGGGATGGCCCAGCCCTTGGGTCGGACGAATCGATCTTCTCCGGCAACGGACCGCGCGGTCAGCGCTACGAGCAGCCCCGTCAGCAGCAGCCTCGTCGACAGCAGCGCCGTTCTCGTCGAGGCGGCGGAGGGCTGGGTGGCATGCTTGGTGGCGCCATGAAAGCGGGCCTGGGCACGATGCTTCTCCGGATGCTGCTCGGGGGCGGGCTGGGGGCCCTGGGCGGCGGGAGTCGCCGCACGCAACGTCGAACCTCCAGCCGCGGCGGCCGCAGCAGCGGTGGTTTCGGTGGCGGACTCGGAGGCGGCGTCCTCCGGGGTCGCTGAGGCGACACCCCCCTCAGTCGGGGAGCTGCGGCATCTCGAGCGCTCGCTGACCGACGAGTGTCGTTCGCCCGATCGCCTGCTTCCCGAAACGGTCGCGGATGGTGTCCACGGCCGAGTCCAGTTGTTCGGCTCCTCGTTGATCGAAGTCGAACGCAAGCTGGACGGCGTCGTCGTCCTGAAGCCCGCTGAGCGAGAGGCCCAACTTGGTGAGGCCGCGCCGCTCCACCTCGGGCCAGACACCGGTCAGCAGGGATCGGGCGGCAGACAACACCACGTCGGTCGAAGCTGAGGGCTCCGCCAGGGTTCGCGAACGCGTGCCGTGTGTGAAGTCACCGAAACGCAGGCGCACGACCACGGTTCTTGCGATTCGGTTCCCCACTCGCAAGCGGTTGGTCACGCGATCGACGACGTCGAGCAGAACGGCGTCAGCGGCCGCTCGATCAAGTGCACCCCGAGGGAACGAGCGCTGAGAACCGATGGATCGACGGCGACGGCCCGTCTCGACGCGGCGGGGATCGCGGTTGTGGGCGAGGGAGAACAGGTGGTGTCCGGATCCCCGTCCGAGCAGCGCCGTCAGTTGGGCCTCGTTGAGTTTGGCGATGTCGGCCACAGTGTGGAGACCACGGGTCGTGAGTTTGGCCGTCGTCACCGGACCCACGCCCCACAGACGGTGCACGGGAAGCGGGTGCAGAAACTCCAACTCCTTGCCGGGTGGTATGAGCAAGAGGCCGTCCGGCTTGGAAACGGCGCTGGCAACCTTGGCCAAGAACTTCGTGGTTCCACCGCCAACGCTGATCGCCAAACCCACCTCGTGTTGCACTCGCTCCCGCAACCTCGTGGCGACGTTGTAGGCGTCCCCGCGAAGATGCAGGAGCCCCGTGACGTCGAGAAACGCCTCGTCAATGGACAGCCCTTCGACTTCCGGGGTGGTGTCTCGGAAGATCTCGAAGACCGCCTTGCTGGCGTCGCTGTACGCATGCATTCGAGGCGGAACCTCGATGATGCCCGGACACAGCCGCCGAGCTTCTCGCCCGGTCATGGCGGTGCGCACGCCGTGAGCGCGGGCCTCGTAGCTTGCGGCCAACACGATGCCGCCGCCCACCATCATCGGCCGGCCCCGGAGCGACGGAGCATCTCGTTGCTCCACCGAGGCGTAGAACGCGTCGAGATCGGCATGAAGAATTGATCGGTGGATGGGAAGGCGTCGAATCGCTTGCATCGAACGTATGTTCGCATACAAATCACATCGATGTCATTGTCACACCCCTTCTGGCATGATGTCTCCCATGGCGGAACTGCCCAAGCATCTCTCCCCTTCCTCGGCGTCGGCCTTCGATGGCTGCCCACGCCGTTGGAAGTTCAAGTACGTGGATCGCTTGCCCGAACCCTCCGGCCAGGCCGCCGTGGTCGGCACCTTCGCCCACACGGTGCTCGAGCATCTGTGCGGGCTGCCAACACACCTCCGCACCCAGGATCAGGCCAAGGCGCTTGCTCGTCAGCTGTGGCCCGATATGGAAGCCGACGAGGACTACCAGGCGCTCGAACTCGACGACGAGGCAGCGCGGGCGTTTCGATGGCAGTCGTGGCTGGCCATCGCTGGCCTGTGGGACCTCGAGGACCCGGCAACGGTCGAGGTGGTGGAAACTGAGCAGAAGGTCAAAGCACAGCTCGACGACGTGCCCTTCCTGGGCATCATCGATCGAGTGGATCGCATTGAGGGCAAGCTCGTCGTGTCGGACTACAAGTCCGGAACGCTCCCTGGCGTTCGATTCCGAGACGACAAGATCCAGCAGGTGATGTTGTACGCCGCTGCGCTCGATGCCCAGGGCGACGAGCAACCTGAGCGGGCTCGGTTGCTCTATCTCGGTCAGCGCATCCTCGACGTCATCGTGACCGATCGTCGCCTCGAGGAAGCACGTGGACAGCTGGCCGGCACGTGGTCCGGCGTCACCTCCGCCTGCGAGAGCGACGAGTTCGAAGCCAAACCCGGCGTGCTGTGCGGCTGGTGTCCGTTCGTGAACCAGTGCCCCGAGGGCCTGGGAGAACTTGTTCGACGCCAGGCCGCAGGCAAGCTGCCCTCCCACGCTCCGGCAGCCGCCCTCGTCGCCTAGTCCCGACGACTCAGGATGTGAGCTGCGGGGTGGGCAGACCCACAGGTTTGCTCAAGGACATCCTTCGGTGGACCGATCACCATCAGGTCAACATCTCGTGAGCATCAACGACGATGCTCAGGGCGCCCCGGGGGGACCACGCCATGACCACTTTCGATCTCGAACCGGCCCACACCACTTCTCAGTCCACGCAGGCCCCGAGCGCCGCTGCGGTCGAGCACGGCATCGCTGGCTGGTTCGGGGATCCCCGCCAGGAGCATCGGCTCCGGTACTTCAACGGTGAAGCCTGGACCAGCCACGTCACTCACGCGGGGCCGCTCCCCTGCACCGGTTGCCGCTGAGTCGGCGGCGACCGGAACCCGGCGCGAAAGGGGACGAATCGTCCCCGGCTCGTTCACCGAAGCTTTCCGCAGTTAGTGTGCAGTGATGGACGTGGAGGGACTTCCAGGCGTAGTCGTTGAGGAAAAGCGCGAGCCGAAGGCCGTCGAGCCGCCTCAGACGCCTGCATCGACCTCGCTCACGCTCACCATCGATCGATTCACCATGCTGCTCGTGGCGATTGCGGTCACGCTCGTCGCCATCAGCCTCCTGTCTCGCTTTGCCGGAACGGGCCTGGGCCGGCTCGATGTCGACATCGAGAACTCGGTACCCACGCTGTGGGCCAGCCTGCAATTGGCATTACTCACCGTCGTCTGCGGCCTGGTGGCCCTGGCCGATCGGACCGCTGGACTCCCCGCTCGAGGTTGGATAGCGGTCACTGCTTGTGTGGGGTTCATCTTTCTCGATGAGTCGTTGGTCATCCACGAAGAACTCATCGAGCCGCTCCGAGAGCGATTCGAGACCGATGGACTGCTCACCTTCGCCTGGATCGTTCCGTATCTCGGCCTCGTTGTGGTCGTGGCATGCCTCCTTCTTCCATGGTTCCGGCGGCTGCCGACCGTCACCCAGAAGCGGCTCGTGATCGCCGTGGCCATTTTCCTGACCGGGGCCGTCGGCGCTGAAGCCACGGGTGGACTGATCGTCGACGAAGGCGTCGAGTCCAACGCCTTCGCTGCCATTACCAGCTTGGAAGAGCTGCTGGAGAAGATCGGCGTCGCCTTGGCGGTTCGGGGCGTGCTCTACGAGCTCCGCTCCCGCGTGCCCGCTGGCATCAGCTTCGACTGACGTCGGTTCGTTCGGCTACTCGCCGAGGTTGCAGTCCGACACCACGGTGTCATCGGCACGCACGATGCCGTCGTCCCCGATGGTCAAGCCATCCGACACCCGGTTCATCTGAGCCAGGATCTCCGACCGCTGCGCTTCGGATGGGACCGCAAGGACACCGGCATTCGATCGAACAGGAACGACGGAGAGTTCCGTCCCGTCCTCGGTGATCGTGAGTTGGACGATCGCCGAGTTGCCAGTGATGCCCCGAGCCGAGGGGAAGGCGAAGTTTCCGAGGGAGTGGGCCACGAGCGTCTGGCCGAACTGGGTGACGCCTTGCAACACATGCGGATGACCGTCGATGACTGCGTCCACGCCCATCTCGGCCCAGCGGCGGCGTAGGTCGACCATGAAGCGCGACGGGCACAGCACACCCTCTTCCCCGCCATGCACCATCACGACGGTCACGTCGGCGGCGTCGAGCGCAGATTGCACTGCGGCCTCTGCCAGGTCCTGGAACGGTGGGCAGGCCCAGGCCACCTGCGGGCGGACGTTCTCGCCGGAGGCCGACCAATCGCAAGGAACTCGAGAGAACGACACGAGCCCGACGGTCCACTCGCCCACATTCACGATCAGCGGCTCGTACGCCTCAGCAGGATCCAGTCCAGCGCCCACTCGTTCAAGGGCACGGGCGTCGATCTCATCGAGCGTCTGTTCAAGTGCTGGGACCCCGAAATCGAGCGTGTGATTGTTGGCCAACGCCACCACATCGACCCCGGCGTCCACCAGCAGATCCAACGCTGCTGGCGGTGAACGGAACAGGAAGCGCTTGTCGACCGGTGGGCGGCCAACCCCTTGATCGGCCACCGCCGTCTCCAAGTTCACGACCATCAGGTCTGGGGCCGACAGCAGCTCGATGACCTCCCCGAACGGATCCCGCTGCTCGAGGCCGTTCGTGAAGGAGGTGTCGCCTCCGAAACCGAGCACCACCGGCTGGCGGGGAGGCGGTGTCGTCGGCACGGTCGTTGTCGTGGTGGGCACGGTCGTTGTCGGCGCCACGGTGGTGGGTGCCGCGGTGGTGGGCGCCGCAATGGTGGGTGCCACGGTGGTCAGTTCAGCCGTCGTGGGCGGAGCGGTCGTGATCTCCTGCACGGCCTCGACCGTGCCGCCACTGCACGCCGCGCCGACGACTGCCAGCGCCGCCGCCATCGACCATTGCCTGAACGTCCCTCGTTGACGGTTACTGCGCCGACAGGGCGCAGAACTGACCTTGTACATCGCCGACATGGCGGCGACGCTAGATCGTCGCTCTCGATGAGCGGGGGACGCCTTGACGACCTTCCGACTCGTGGCAGTACGATCTCGTTTCGGCCCGAACGATTGGTGAGTCTCGTGGAAGCAGGAGGAACGCGAGACAACGGCGCCGCTGGGCCAGAGCCGCTCGATGGACTGTCGGTGGATCTCGGTCGTCACCGAGCCTTCGCCGCGCTCACGTCCGGCGGGCAAACGGATCTCATCCAGCTCGCGCCGGACGCAACGGGGGTGCTGCTTCGAACCGTCTACGAAGGCCGGACCAGGCGCACGGTCGAGGTCATTGCCGAGTTGGCACCGATCGATCGCGCAGCGGCGCAGGCGATCGCCACCTCGCTGGCCGACGAACTCATGAACGCCGTTCACCGAACCGGTCTCACCGAACACATGCCGTGGCGGATCTCAGTGCCGGTGTCACTTGGGCGGGAGGCTCGCCAGGTCGTGCTCGACGGCTTCGCTGCCGCCGGTGTCAATCTGCCTCACTCGGGGGTGGTCAGTCGACCGGTGGCTGCGGCTGCCGGCTGGTTCGGTCGTCTCCGACGCCTCGACGCTCGACCGGAGCAGGGGCTCACCCTCCTTGTCGACAATGACGGAGGTGAGGTCTCAGCCATCGCCTGTCATCCAGAACAACGTCGAGTGGCTGGCATCCATTCGCTCGTCGAGCCCGGAGTCGGCGGTTCAGCCCCAGATCCATCACAGCTCGATGCTGCGCTCCGGGCATTCGTCTCTTCCGTTTCGGGATCCAACACGGCGACAGATTGGCCCTCACAGTCGGCCCAAATCGGCCAGGTCGTTCTGACCGGCACCGGGGCCGAGCATCGTGGACTTCAGCAACTCCTTCGGGGGCTGTTTCCGGCTGCACCCATGCGGACTGAGCCGCTCTTTGGAACCCACGACTGCACGGTCACGGCTGGTCTGGCCGACCTGGAAGCGCTCGCCGACTTCACGGTGACCTGGCCATCGCTCGATCTCGTGCTCGGCTCGCTGCTCCTCCGCGCCGCCGGGCCGCTGGATGCCGCCGAACCTCGGTCGTTCGTCCTGGCTCCTGGCGCGATTCTCCAACTCGCCCGCGATGGCGTTGCGCTCGACGCCCTCCACAGCGGCACACGAGCCGGCGGCATCACCGTCCCCGACTCGCTCGGAGCATTCCCGACGCTGCGTCTTTCGCCGGAGGGCGACCTCCATATGGCCGGCACGGGCATCCACGAACGGATGATTATCTCGATCGGCTGGCCTGCGCCGGGGAGCCGTGGCCCGTCGTTCGAGGTCACCTCGATTCGCAAGGCGAGCACTCGATCCGGTGATCGGCGCGAGGCCGATCGACGGTCAACCCTGCGCCCAGAGACGCTCCATGACGTCCAACCAGAGCCGAGTCGTCAACCGGAGTGAGCCCACATCGATGCGCTCGTTGTGGCCGTGGAAACGTTTGAAGAACTCGCTGGCGTCGATCGATGAGCTGAGCAGTCCGGCGCCGTAGGCCGTGGCACCTCGGCCACGGAAGAACCGGCTGTCGGTCCCACCAGTGACCATGCTGGGAATGACCGCCGCCTCGGGGTACGCAACCTTCATGGACTCAACGAGAGAGTCCCAGAGCGGTCCGCCGCTCGGCGAAGCAGAGGACGGGTCTTCCTGGATGACTTCGAACTCCACGTGTTCGATGAGATCTCCGATGGCTTCACGAAGGTTCGCTTCGACGTCCGCCGAGGTCTCGCCGGGCAAGGTCCGAATATCGACTTCGAGAATGACCTCGTCCGGAATCACGTTGGTCTTCACTCCTCCGTGGATCACGTTCGGGCTGAATGACATGTGCGAGCACGAGTGCAAGTTCGCTCGGAGGCCCTTCGGCATCTCGTTGATGGCGTCCATGACCTCCTGCGGATCGAGCAGGCGCCGGTGCAGATCGTCGGGGATGTCGAGCGCCGCGAGCCGGGCGGCCCAGAGCTCATCGAGCTTCGCCTTTGGCTGGTACTGCGAGATCCTTCGCACCACCTCGGCCGCCTTGATCAACGCATTGTCGGCCCCGAGCGGGGCTGACCCGTGCCCGGGGCGGCCTTTGACCTTGAGCCGCCGCCAGCCAATCCCCTTTTCTGCCGTGGTGACCAGGAGCGTCTGCTGCGTTGGCGTTTGATAGGCGAAGCCGCCGAACTCGGTCAGCACGTAGTCGCACTGCAGCGCATCCCACTCGTCACGGACGAGCACCTCGGCCCCATGCCTGCCACCGGCCTCTTCATCGGCCACAGCAAAGTAGATGACGTCGCCGGGGTAGCGAATGTCGTTGGCCACGATGTGTTTGAACGCAACGGCCATGGTGGAGGTCAGGTTCAGCATGTCGACCGCACCGCGGCCCCAGATCTCCGCGTCATCGCCTTCGCCGACCAGCTCGCCGCCGAACGGATCGCGGCGCCAGCCGTCAGGAGACACGGGCACGACGTCGGTGTGCCCCATGAGACAGAGCGCCGGTGCGTTGGGATCGGTTCCCTGGTGACGAGCGATCAGCGAGGTTCGACCCGCCGTTGGTTCGTAGGTTTGGAGGTCTACCCCCGTGCCCTCGAGTTCGTCACGCAACAAGCGAGCCGACCGGTCTTCATGACCGGATTCGGCTCGCCCATCGTTGACGCATTGATTGCGAATCAGCGCCTGAAGAAGCTCGACGGATTCGTGCGTGAGGCGGTCCAGCGTTCGTGCGTCGGTGGGCATCCTCCGACACTACTGTCCCGCTGGGACTCCTCGAAGTGTCAACTGATTCGATCTTCCACACGCACGGTCTGACGGCGTCGACCCGCTCCGAGGAGCAGAACGCCACCACCGAGCAACAAGCCGGAGAGGGCCAGGATGTAGCCAAGCAGGGCCGGACCGGTCGTGGGGAGCTGCCGAACGATCGTGGTGATTGTGTTGGTCGATGAGACCACGCCGACGCCCACCGTGGGATCGAACTCACCGATACCAAGGTCCACGATGCCGGACACGCCCGTGGCCGAGACGTCAGAGTCCACGCTGTCGTTGGTGCCAGTGTTCTGGCTGGTGAACGGACGACCCTCGGGATCGACGAACTCGACGTAGTACGTGCCTGGCGGCAAGCCACGCACTTCCCAACGACCGTTGGCGTCGGTCACCGTGACTCCGACGATGGCGTTCGTCTCTGCGTCTCGAACCGTCACCGTGACGCCGGGCAGAGGATCCTCGCCGGCATCTCGAATGCCGTCACGATCCGTATCGACCCAGGCATACGAGCCGAGACCGGCAGCTGGCGTAAAGCCGAAGTCGACCGTGGCGTTTTCGCTACCACCAGGCTCGGTTCCTGCGGCCAAATCGATCGGCTTGGAGCGGGTGGCGCCCCCGAGCACGAAGTCGCCGTTGTCGTCACTCTCGATGTCACCGTCGGGATCGGGTGCCGTGCCAGCAACGTCGTTGCCACTCGACGACGCTCGATCATCCAGAGGTCCACCGACGGCGGTGTTGGTTGAGGGAATCTCGACGATGTAGGTGCCCTCGGGCAGGCCGGTGAAGGCGTAGTTGCCGTTCGCGTCCGTCGTCGCCGTCCGAGGCTGGCCGTCAGGTCCGAGGACCGGGTTGCCAGCGCCATCAAGCAGCACGAGGGTCACGCCAGGAACGGGAAGCTCAGCGCCATCGAGGACACCGTTGTTGTTGTCGTCGAACCACACCTGATCGCCGAGGGACAGCTGATAGAAGCCGAAGTCAACGGTGAGGTTGGAGTCAGCGTCGCCGGTGCCGGTCGGTGACTCGTCCACTTCATCAATCGGCTCGGTCGAGCCCGTCACCGTGATCGGCGACGACACGACAGCGTTGCCGCTCGTCACGGACCCGTCGCTGTTGTTGTCCACATCGTCGTTGGCATTCGTGCTGACCCCACTGCCGGACGAGGCGAACCAGCCAGTCAGCGAACCTCCGGGAGCGAACTCCGAGGCCGGGATCGAGACCACGTAGGTCCCCGGTGTGACACCAGAGAAGACGTAGTAGCCGTTGGCGTCGGTCACGGTGGAGTCCACCACGATGCCGCCGCTGATCAACTCGACCGTCACGCCGGCGGAACCGGTTTCACCAGCATCGACAACGCCGTTGTTGTTCGCATCGAACCACACCAAATTGCCGAGCTCGACGCCCGGCACAAACCCGAAGTCGACGGTCATGTTCGAATCACCATCCGGAACGAGACCGTCCTCATCGAGGTCATCTGTCGGCTCACCGCCAGGGCCCAACACCACAGGTGAGGAGATGGAAGCGAAGCCAGGAGCGGCGTCGCCGTTGTCATCCCGTTCGATGTCGTTGTCCGCAGGGGCGGCCGTTCCCGGCTGCCCCGTTGACGCCAGCCCCTCGAGCGCTCCACCGATCACCTGTTGGGTTTCGGCGATGGCCACGATGAAGGAGCCTGCCGGCAGGTTCTCGAAAGCGTAGAAGCCGCCGCCTGAGGTGGTCTCGGTGGCAATGATCGCCACAGGATTGCCGGCCAGATCAGTCGACCAGAGCTGGACTTCGACGTTGTCGATACCCGGCTCGCTGCCGTTCTGCTCACCGTTTCCGTCCTCGTCGAGCCACACCTGGTTGCCCAAGCGCAACGTGCCGAAGAAGCCGAAGTCGACCGTGAGATCCGAATGTGTGTCGGGCGTGCCCGGGAACTCATCTGTGGAACCGGTCAGACCATCGGTCTCACCGCCCGGCGTGTCGCCGTTGAGCGTCAGGGCGGAGCTGATGGCAGCGAAGCCGGCCGTCGCCGTGCCGTTGTCGTCGTTGTCCGTTCCGTTGTCCGGATCCGGCGCCGAGTTGGTGATGTCATCGTTGCCGGTGCTGGTGGTCATGCCGGCCAGCGGGCCGGTGGTACCGATCTGCGATGCCGGGATGGCCACGATGTAGTCACCGGGCGCCAACCCGTCGAAGGCGTAGTGCCCCATGCCGTCGGTGGTTGCCGTCTCGATCTGAGCGACGGGAGCGCCCGCAGCATCGGCGGTCCACAACTGGACGTCGACACCAGCGATCGGCTGTTCGCCAGCATCGGCGATGCCGTTGTTGTTGGCGTCGAACCACACCAGGTTGCCGATGCGGTACTCACGGACGAAGCCGAGATCGACCGTCAGGTTCGAGTCATTGTCGGCGAAGCCGGCGTACTCGTCGAGCGTGGCGTCGTCGGTTCGGAGCGTTTCCGTCGTCGGCTCGTTGTTGCTCACCAGCGTCACCGCAGCCGAGATCGAAGCGAAACCGGGTGCTGCGTCGCCGTTGTCGTCATTGTCGGCACTGCTGTCCGGATCGGCCGCAGTTGTCGTTCCGGTGGAGACCAGACCGTCGAGCTCTTGGCCGACACTCTGCTCACCGTCGGCGATGGCCACGATGTAGTCGCCGGGAGCGAGACCCACGAACTCGTACGTGCCATCGGGATCGGTGTCGTCGGTGGCGATCTGTGCCACCGGGTTACCGGCAACATCAGCCGTCCACAGCTGGACGGTGACGTCGGCGATACCGGGCTCGCCAGCATCGGCGGTGCCGTTGCCGTTGAGATCGTCCCAGACGAGGTTGCCCAAGCGCAGACCCTCGGTGAAACCGAAGTCCACGGTCAGGTTCGAGTCAGCGTCCGCAATCGGACCGGCCTCGTCGACCTCGCTTGTGGGCTCGCCGTTGTCGGTGAGCGTCACCGGATCGCTGATCGAGGCGAAGCCAGTGACGGCGTCGCCGTTGTCGTCGAGGTCTCCGGCGTTGACGTCCGCGTCGGGAGCGGTGCCGTTGCCGATCGTTGAGCCGAGACCTTCGAGCTCGTTGCCCGCCGTCTGCTCGGAGTCCGGAATGGCCACGATGTAGTCGCCGGGCACGAGGTTCTCGAAGAGATAGAAGCCGCCACCGCTGGTGGTGTCGGTGGCGATGATGGCAACCGGGTCACCGGCAGCATCAACACTCCAGAGCTGGACATCGACGTCGTCGATGCCGGGCTCGCTGCCGTTCTGGGAACCGTTGCCATCCTCGTCGAGGAACACCCGGTTGCCGAGGCGCAGCTCACCGATGAAGCCGAAGTCCACGCTGAGGTCCGAGTGGGTGTCGATCGACCCGGCGATCTCGGCGTTCACTCCGCTGGTGCCATCGGTTTCGCTCGTGGGAGTGTCACCGTTGAGGCTCACCGGCGCTGAGACGGCGGCGTAGCCCGCACCCGCGGTGCCGTTGTCGTCGTTGTCGGTTCCGTTGTCGGGATCCGGCGCCGGATCGTTCCCGGTGCTGGTCACGTAGCCAGCGAGGGCCTCGCCTGTGGCTTGCTCGGAATCGGGGATGACCACGACGTAGTCGCCGGGGGCCAGGTCCTCGAAGAGGTAGCGGCCGTTGGTGTCGGTGGTGTCGAACTCAATGAGCGCTCCGGGAGCGCCACCGGGACCGGCAGCACGGAGTTCAACTCGCACGCCGTCGAGGGCGGTCTCGCCGCTGTCGGCGACGCCGTTGTTGTTGGCGTCGAACCACACCAGGTTGCCGATGCGGTACTGGCGAACGAAGCCGAGATCGACCGTGAGGTTCGAGTCGTTGTCAGCCACGGCGCCGTCTTCGTCGGCTTCGCCCGTGGGCTCGTTGCCCGTGATGAGCGTCACCGGATCGCTGATGGAAGCAAAGCCGGCAACGGGGTCGCCGTTGTCGTCGTTGTCGTCCTGGTCAGTATCGGCATCCGGAGCATTCGCAGCCGGCAGGGTCGAGATGAAGTCCTCGAGTTCGTTGCCCGCGGTCTGCTCGGCGTCGGGGATCGCCACGATGTACTCGCCGGGCAACAGGTTGGAGAACAGGTAGTTGCCGCTGGCGTCGGTGGTGTCCGTAGCGACGATGGCCACAGGGTCACCCGCCGCATCGACGGACCACAACTGCACGGTCACGTCGGCGATGCCGGGCTCGCCAGCATCGACGTCGCCGTCACCGTTGCGGTCATCCCACACCAGGTTGCCCAGGCGGAGGTCGGCAGAAACGAAGCCGAAGTCCACCGTGAGGTTCGAGTCGTTGTCACTGATCGGACCGGACTCGTCGACTTCACTCGTGGGCTCACCGCCGTCGGTGAGCGTCACCGGATCGCTGATCGAGGCGAAGCCCGCTATGGGGTCGCCGTTGTCGTCGAGGTCTCCGGCATTCACGTCGGCGTCCGGCGCATCGGCGCCGTTGCCTTCGGTCGACGCAAGACCGTCGAGGTCCTCGCCGTTTGCCTGCTCGGTGTCAGGGATGGCCACGACATAGTCGGCGGGCAAGAGGCCTTCGAAGAGGTAGAAGCCGTTGGGATCGGTCACGGCGGTTTCGAGGATGGCGACGGGGGCGCCTCCGGCATCGACGGACCACAGCTGGACCGTGACATCGGCGATACCCGGCTCGCTGCCGTTCTGAGCGCCGTTGCCGTCCTGGTCGAGGAACACCCGGTTGCCCAAGCGCAGCTCGCCAACGAAACCGAAGTCGACGGTGAGGTCGGAGTCGGTGTCACGCTCGGGGCCAGCTTCGTCGCTGACGCCGTCGAGGCCACCGGTTTCACCGGTAGGTGCATCGAGGAAGAGACTGACCGGATCGCTCACGGCGGCGTAGGTGACCGTGATGTCGCCGTTGTCGTCGTTGTCCGTGCTGTCGTCGGGATCAGGGGCCACGACACCGTTGCCGGCAGTGGAGACCATGTCGGCCAGGGTTTCGCCCGTCGCCTGCTCGGTCGCCGGGATGGCGACGATGTAGTCGCCGGGGGCGAGGTCGTCGAAGAGGTACTCACCATCGGAGTCGGTGGTCGTGAACTCGAGGAGGGCGCCAGGGGCACCGCCAGCGGTCACGGCACGCAGTTCGACGCGCACGCCGTCGAGGGCGGGCTCGTTGGCATCGGCGATGCCGTTGCCGTTGGCGTCGAACCACACGAGGTTGCCGATGCGGTATTGACGGATGAAACCGAAGTCGACCGTGAGGTTCGAGTCGTTGTCGTCGGCCACAGGGGTCTCGTTGGCTTCGCCGGTGGGCTCGCCACCGTTGCTCAGCGTCACGGGGTCGGACACCGAAGCGAAGCCGGTTGCGGGATCGCCGTTGTCGTCGGAGTCGGTGGCGTCAACGTCAACGTCCGGTGCGTTCACACCAGGCTGGGTCGAGACGAAGAACTCGAGCTCGGCGCCCGTGGTCTGCTCGGCGTCGGGGATCGCCACGACATAGTCACCAGCAGCGAGGCCGGTGAACTCGTAGAAGCCGCCGCCCGCGGTGACATCGGTAGCGACCGGTGTGCCGGTGGCGGTGGTGCCCGAGTAGAGCTCCACGGTCACGCCGTCAATACCGGGCTCGCCCGCATCCACGTCGCCATCACCGTTGCGGTCTTCCCACACGAGGTTGCCCAAACGCAGGCCTTCGACGAAGCCGAAGTCCACCGTCAGGTTCGAGTCGTTGTCGGCAATGGGGCCGGACTCATCGACCTCACCGGTCGGCTCGGAGCCGCCGGCGAGGGTGACGGGGGCAGAGATGGAAGCGAAACCGGTGACGGGGTCGCCGTTATCGTCCAAGTCAGCAGCGCTGACGTCCACATCAGGAGCGGTGCCGTTGCCGGTGGTCGAGGAGAGGCCGACCAGTGGTTCGCCCGTCGCCTGCTCGCCATCAGCGATAGCAACGATGTAGTCGCCGGGAAGGAGATTCTCGAAGAGATAGAAGCCGCCGCCCGAGGAGGTGTCGGTGGCGATCTGCGCCACGGGGTCGCCGGCCGCGTTGGCGGTCCAGAGCTGGACGACGACGTTGTCGATGCCGTTCTCGCCCGTGTCCTGGTCGCCGTCGGCGTTCTCGTCGAGCCACACGCGGTTGCCCAGGCGCAGTTCGCCGATGAAGCCGAAGTCCACCGTGAGTTCGGAAGAATCGTCGCGGAACGCAGCACTCTCGTCGGCGGTGCCGTCGAGGCCACCGGTCTCACCGGTGGTTGCGGCTCCGCTCAGGGTGACCGCAGCGCTGATGCTGGCAAAGCCGGTCGCGGCATCGCCGTTGTCATCGTTGTCGGTGCCGTTGTCGGGATCGGGCGCCGTGCCGTTGCCGGTCGAGGAGGTGAGACCGGCAAGTTCTTGACCCGTGTTCTGCTCGGACGCCGGAATGGCCACGACGTAGTCCCCGGCGGGGAGGCTTGTGAAGAGGTACTCACCGGAGCCGTTGGTGGTCGTGTCGGTGCGGAAGGTGGTGGGGTTGCCAGCAGCATCCGCGTTCCACAGCTGCACGGTGACCCCGATCACGGGCTGCTCGCCAGCATCGGCGACGCCGTTGTTGTTCGTGTCGATCCAGACGAGGTTGCCCAGGCGGTACTCACGGACGAAGCCGAGATCAACACTCAGGTTTGAATCATTGTCGTCGTATCCGGCGTACTCGTCGTCGGTGCCCACATCCGAACGCAGCGTCTCGTTCGTCGGTTCGCCGTTGCTGACGAGCGTCACGGGGGCGGAGGTCGAGGCAAAGCCTGCCGCGGCGTCGCCGTTGTCGTCGTTGTCGGTGCCGTTGTCCGGGTCGGTGGCGCTGGCCGCCGCTCCGGTCGAGGTCAGCGTGTTCAGCGGCTCACCAAGCGCCTGCTCGGTGGCCGAGATGGCGACGATGTAGTCGCCGGGCTGGAGACCCACGAACTCGTACTTGCCGTTGATGTCGGTCGTGTCGGTGGCGAGCTGGGCCAGCGGGTCACCGGCGCCATCGACGCTCCACAGTTCCACGATTACGCCCTGGATGCCGGGCTCGCCGTCATCAGCCGTGCCGTCTCGGTCGAGGTCTTCCCAGACGAGGTTGCCCAAGCGGAGACCTTCGACGAAGCCGAAGTCCACGGTCAGGTTGGAGTTGTTGTTCGCCACGCCGTTGTTGAACGGAGCGTTGGCTTCGTCGAGCTCGGTGATCGGCTCGTCGCTTCCGGAGAGCGTGACGGGAAGCGAGATCGAGGCGAAGCCTGTTGCGGGGTCGCCGTTGTCGTCGAGGTCGCCTGCGTTGACGTCTGCATCGGGCGCCGTGCCGTTGCCGGTGGTGGATCCGAGGCCCGCGAGCTCCTGGCCGGTGGCCTGTTCCGAGTCGGGGATGGCCACGATGTAGTCGCCGGGCACGAGGTTCTCGAACACGTAGAAGCCACCGTTGCTGGTGGTGTCGGTGGCGATGATGGCCACGGGATCGC
>CALKTH010000082.1 GCA_937997485.1 uncultured Acidimicrobiales bacterium
AGCGGCGGTTCCGGCGGGTGATGAAGCCAGATGAAGATGTGCTCCGCACTGGTCTCGGCACACACGGAACGAACCCACTGCGCCTCGGTTGCGCCCAGCACTCCGTTGTTGTGCAAGCGCTGTTCTCCCGGTGGATCCACCAGCAGCCCGGTGGCGTCAGCCTCCATGAGGCCAGCACTTGAATCCACGAAAACGAAGGCCCACGAGCCCATCTCCACCATGCGCGACGTGTTCACGTTGGCCCGTCCAACGTTGGCTGTGAAGGGCGTGACGAAGTCGTGGTTCCCGGGACACACATTCACCGGAACATCGAAACGAGCGAAGGCCGACGCCGCTTTGCGGTACTGGGCGGCACGCCCGTGATCGGCGACGTCGCCCGTCACCACCACCGCATCGAGATCGGCCAGCCCCGCCATGTCATCGAACACTGCTTCGAACGCCGCATCGGTGTCGTAGGCCGCGCCGCCCTCTGGCTCCTGCCCGTCTTCGAGGAAGTGGGTGTCGGAGAGTTGGGCGATTCGGATGCCAGCCATCCCCCGAGCTTGCCACCTGTGACTCCTGCGGACATAGATGTGCCATGGTGGGAGAATGACTCGCCCCGTCGCCATTGTCGCCAACACCAGCTTCTACGTGGGACCGGATCTCGCTCGGATGCTGGCCGCTCGGGGGTACAACCTCGTTCTGGGTGATCCAGCCGAAGGGCTGGTTGACGAAGTCAGTGAACTCGGCGCAGAGAGCTGGGTTGTCGACGGGGTGGCGGACATGGCTGAGCCCACCGCGGCGCCACGGTTGGTCGACATGGCGATGGACGCCTATGGACGTGTCGACTCCGCTGTGTTCTTCTCCGGTCAGATCATCACCGGCCGCTTCCTCGAATCATCGCCGGAAGATCTCGCCGCCGTCGTCGCCGGCAACCTCGAGGCCGTCTACCGGGCACTGCGCGTGTTCGCCCCGCCCATGGTGACTGCCGGCGCAGGTCAGATCCTCGCCATCACCAGCGCCTCAGGTTTGAAGGTGACGCCCGGAGCACCGCTCTACTCGGCCACCCGGGCCGGGGCGAACATGTTGGTGAAGAACGTGGCGGCCGAAGTCGCGAAATCCGGCGTGCAGGTCAACGCCGTCGGAACGAACTTCATGGACTTCGACGGGTTCCGCGCCGCGACCGGCGCAGACGATCCCGCCGTGCGAGCCCGTATCGAAGCGAATGTTCCGATGGGCAGGCTCGGCACGATGGAGGAGTTCGCCGCGTTCTGCGGTGCGTTCCTCGACGGGACCTCCCGCTTCCAGACCGGCCAGATCGTCGGCTTCGACGGTGGCTGGTCTGCCAGCTGAAGTCCTCAAAACCCGAGCGCGGGCCGGAGTCGCACAAGCCAGACCGGCCCTCGAGATCGTCGACGCGGGCTCCGGCGGTGTCGCTTTCGTTGCGCTCGAACAAGGCGTTGATGAGCGGCGCGATCGCGCCGCTCTTGTTGTTGGAATCGAACGTCTTCGTACGTGAAGCGTTGCATGGCTGTCTTCTTTCAGGTCGTGTGTTTCGCGCCGGCACCCGGCTCCCGAGGGGAGCGACGCGGCACGCTGATGACGTGTCCTGAGGGTCGGTTCGACACGGCACGAAGCGCGGTGGCGGGAGACCTCAGGGTCTGATGGGTGAACGAGTCGAAGCGTTCAGTCGCGAGCGATCAACCGAGGCGTGGAGCGATCACGACGGCCGTGAGTTTCCGGATCTTCGGAATGACGGGAAGCTGTGCGATTCGACGAGTCTGGATAATCAACGGAAACTCCTTTCGGCTCAGGGGCCCCATCGGACCCAAACGTGTTCGGTGACCGAACCGTAGAACGGCACGCTCGGCCTGTCGTGCGAATTTCTTCCCGCACGTGGGTTCATGCGTGAGATGGCCGCGGCTACGCCTGCCCACTAACTTCGCCGCCATGGCAACGAGCGACGTTTCAACCGACTTCACCGCATCTGCTGAGGCGGTGGCCTCGATGACGAGTTCACGTCCTGCCGGTCACGGAGCTGTGCGGTCCTACGACTGGCTCGACTACCACGATCGCCAGCGAGCACAGAAGGAAGCCATCCGCGACGTGGACCGAGGCCACTCGTTCACCTACGGCGACCTCAGCCGGAGAGCCGACGCATTGAGCGCCCACCTTTCGTCCCTCGGTATTGGGCGAGGCGATCGAGTGGCACTCCTTGCGCAGAACGGCGTCGAGTACTTCGATCTTCAGTTCGCCTGCGCTCGTCGCGGTGCCATCTGTGTGCTGCTCAACTGGCGGCTGACGGTGCCCGAGCTCGAGTACATCATCAGCGACAGCTCGCCCATGCTGCTGATTCACGATGTCTCGTTCACCGAGTCAGCCGAGGAGCTTCAGCGCCGGTGTTCGATCGGCAACCTGCTGGCCATCGACGGCGGCAAGGCGGAGAGCTCCTACGAGCAAGCGCTCTCGACGCACGCTGGGGAAGACGGCGGCCGAGCTGCCGTCACGCATGATGACGTCATCACCATCATGTACACCTCGGGCACCACGGGTTTGCCCAAGGGGGCGATGATCACCCACGGGATGAACTTCTGGAACTGCGTGAACCTCGGCATCCCCGGTGGCATCACGGTCGACACCGTGCACCTCAACGTCCTCCCGCTGTTCCACACCGGAGGCTTGAATTGCTACAGCAATCCGGTCCTGCATGCGGGCGGCACCGTGGTGGTGACCACCGGGTTCGAACCAGGCCAAGCGCTCGGTCTGCTCGGTGACGTCGAGCAAGGAATCACCCACTTCTTCGGAGTGCCTGCTCCGTATCAATTCATGATGCAGCATCCGGACTTCGAAGACACGGACCTGTCTCGCCTCGTGACGGCTGGTGTTGGCGGCGCCCCGTGTGCGCTCACGATCATGGAGACGTGGGCCGAGCGTGGGGTACAGCTGCTTCAGGGCTTTGGGATGACCGAGACCAGCCCGGCCAGCATCTTTCTTGACCCGGCAGACGCGCTGCGAAAGATCGGTTCCACCGGCAAGGTCTTGCTCCACACCGAGGCTCGCATCGTGAACGAAGAAGGCGACGACTGTGCCGCCGAGGAAATCGGCGAGCTGTGGGTGGCTGGACCGAACATCACACCTGGGTATTGGAACAAGCCCGAGGCCACTGCTAGCTCGTTCGAAGGGCGCTGGCTGAAGACGGGCGATGCCGCTCGGATGGACGATGAAGGCTTCATCTACATCGTTGATCGCTGGAAGGACATGTACATCTCCGGCGGCGAAAACGTGTACCCGGCAGAGATCGAAAACGTGCTCTATCAGCTCCCGCAAGTGGCCGAAGCGGCGATCATTGGCGTGCCCAGCGACAAGTGGGGCGAGGTTGGCCTGGCGGTGCTGGTCCTGAAACCTGACACCGAGCTGGACCGCAAGACCGTGGTGGAACACTGCGTCGAGAACCTGGCCAAGTTCAAGGTGCCCAACGACATCGCCATCATCGACGAGCTCCCCCGCAACGCCACAGGGAAGGTGCTCAAACGGGAGCTACGGGATCGATTCGTCGACGCCGACGCCCCCAAGATCTCCTGAAGCTGCCCACGCGCACGGGGGCGCAGGCGAACTATGCAACCGCCGGGCGCTTGGCAAGCACGTTGCCCAGCTTCTTCATGCCCTGGGAGAATCCGATCGCGCTGAGTTTGTTGACGATGGGCGCAAGGATCGCCGGCAGGTATTTCACGGTGACGTCCTCGAACCAAACGAGTCGTGCTCCGGCACCGCTCGGAGCAACCGAGAAGCCTGCTTTGCCGTGCAACACGGGGCCGAGCTTTGCGACCTCGCATGACCCCGACTGCGACTCAACGTTCCAGTCGAGATCGGTGATCTCCATGCGATCCACGAGCGTGAGCGGCCCGACGCCCGTGTAACCGGTGAACCGTCCACCCACCGCTTGCGGGTCTCCCTCGTCGATCTCCACGCGCGTCGCTGGAATCCACTCGCCATGGCTCGGCCAGTCGATCATCGACTGCCAGACCACTTCCGGTGACTGATCGAATTCGTGGACGACGGTGAACTGCACTGCGGACATGGCGCAGAGGTTCGCAGATCAGCGCCGTGATCGCGGGATCAGCTGCGACGTGCGGGCGTCACACCCCGTCGATCGAGGACGGCGCATCACGATTCGTCCGCATCGTTCGCCTCACCAAAGGAGCCGAACATCGCAGCGAACTGCTCGTCCGACATCCGCTCGATCCCGGCCGCATAGTTGATCGCGTTCTGCCGGTAGAACTCGGCGTTCGCTCGATTGGCTCGGCCGTTGTCACGAGTGCCCACCACCTTGGCCGGCACCCCGGCAATGATGCTGTTGGGAGGGAACTCGCTGTTCTCGGTCACGATCGAATGGCCGGCGACGATCGAGTTCTCACCAATCACGGCACCGTCCATGATCGTGGCGTTGATGCCGACGAGACAGCGATCGCCGATCGTGCAGCCATGAATCGTGGCGTGGTGGGTGATCGAGCAGTCGTCGCCAACGATCGTAGGCGTCGCGATCCCAACGTGAACCATCACGAAGTCCTGGATGTTCGTCCGGTCACCGATCACCACTTCGAAGGTCTCGCTCCGCATCACCACGTGAGGCCAGACGGACGACTCCGCACCGATCGTGATCTTGCCGTAGAGCAAGGCCGATTCATGGATGTACGTCGAGTCCTGGAGGGTGACGCCCTCACCGATGTGTCCCATGCCGGAAACGTAGTCGGGCCCAGAGGCGCAACGCCTTCCCCGACGAAGCAGCTCGCTCAAGTAGCCTCACCGTGACCACGAGGCTCGGCCATGAGGGTGCTCGTCTCCGAGATGGTCCTGACGAACTCCAGGAGACCGAGCGGAACACCAATGCCTGAAAGCTTGAGCAACGGTCAGCAAGGCGCCGACTACGACAGCACGGTGTTTCGATCCACGCTGGGCCTTGCCCCCGTCGTCGACTTCGAGACAGCGGTGCTTGCCGGACTCGCTCCCGACGGTGGGCTCTATGTTCCAGCGACACTTCCGCAGATCACCGATTCCCAGTTGCGGCAATGGCAGAACCACGGCTACCCGGAGTTGGCCTTCGAGGTGCTGTCGTTGTTCATCGACGACAAGGTCATGCCAGCTGCGGACCTGAGGAGTCTCGTCCATTCAAGTTTCTCGACGTTCGGCCACCCGAAGGTCCTGCCGCACCATCAGCTGGAGGATGATTGCTCGGTTCAAGAGCTCTTTCACGGACCCACCCTGTCGTTCAAGGACGTCGCGATGGGCTTTGTGGTGAACCTGTTCGACTACTTCCTCACCCGTCGTGGTGAACGTCGGACGCTGATGGTCGCGACCTCGGGAGACACCGGCCCAGCGGCGGCTCACGCATCCATTGGCCGGCAGTCGATCGACACGTGGCTCTTCTTTCCCCGTGGCCTCATCACTGATGAGCAGATGCGGCAAATGACGACAGTGATGTCGCCCAACGTTCACGCCGTGGCCGTCGACAACTGCCACAACGGGTCCGACGATCTTGACGTGATGATCTCTTCGTGTTTCGCAGATACGGAGTTCGTAGAAGAGATGCAGTTGTCCAGCGTGAACTCGGTCAACTGGGCACGGGTGATGACCCAGACAGTCCACTACGTCTACGGATATCTCCAGCACGCGAAGAACGTTGGTGATCCAGTGAATTTCGCGGTGCCGAGCGGTGCGTTCGGCAACGTGTGCGCCGGGGCGATCGCCCGTCGCATGGGTGTGCCGATTGGTCACTTCATCGTGGCCAACAACGCCAACACGGTGCTGGGCGAGGCGCTGAGTTCGGGAACCTTCGCCCGCCCCGACATCAAGAACACCCTGGCGTCGGCGATCGACATTTCGGTGCCGATGAACTTCTGGCGACATCTCTATTTCAGCCTGAAAGGCGACACCGATCGTCTGCGGGACGCGTGGCAGACCTACGTCGCCGACGGTGTTGTCGAATTCAGTGTCCAAGAACGGGCGGCGTTTGCCGACGGCTTCCTTACCCATGCCGTCACCGATGATGCGATCCTCGAGACCACCCGTGAGACGTGGCACGACGAGAACTACCTGCTCGATCCCCACAGCGCAGTTGCCGTCGCGGCGGCCCGCCATCACAGGAAATCCGTCGAAGGCCCCATCGTGTGCCTCGCCACCGCCCACCCAGCGAAGTTCCCCGAAACGATCCGGCTCGCTCTCGGAGCCTTGCCGCTCGCCGGAGCACACCCGTCGCTTGTCGAGGCTCAAACGGCGTGCCAGCGCATGTACATCTGCGACGCCGCTCACATGCAGCAGTCGATTCCCGAGGTCATGCGCCAGGTCATGAGAGCGAGCGTCGAGACGCAGCGAGATCGCTGATGGTGGCCTACACGAGCTTGACTCCCATCGACCTTGCGACGGTTGAGCGTCGGTTCGGCCTGCCGCCCATCACTTCGGTGGAGGCCTTCGCCGAGGGTCAGGAAAACTCGAACTACCACCTGCAGGCGGGCGAGCGCGACTACGTGCTCACCGTGTGCGAGACGAAGACGGTGGCCGAGGCCCAGACGCTGGCCGAAACCCTGCGGCACCTGGAGGCCCACGGGTTCGAGACAACTCGCGTGATCCCCACGGTCGACGGCGCGATGCAGGCGGATCTGAACGGTCGACCGTTGCTGTTGAAGTCATATCTGGAGGGCGAGGTGGTCGATCGGCTCCCGCTCGAGGCAATGGCCCCAGTTGGTCGAGCGATGGCCCGGCTGCATCAAGTGCCAGTACCCGACTTCGTCCCAAACCAGTTGTCCTTCGGACGCCAGACCTTTGCGCACATGAGGGAACGGTTCGGCCGCGCCCATCCCTTTCTCGATTGGTTGGAAACAGTCGAGCGCTTCCTCGAAGCACACCTACCAGACGAGCTTCCGCGGGCGCTGATTCACGCCGATGTCTTCGCCGACAACGTGATCCTCACACCGGCGGACGGGCCCGTGATCATGGACTTTGAGGAAGCGGCGAACTACGCCCGGGTTCTGGACCTCGGAATGGCCTTCGTCGGCACCTGCTATCCCGACGGCGTGAGGGACGATGCTGCTCGACGCGAACTGCTCAGCGGCTATGGGTCGGTCGTGACCTTGTCTGACACCGAGAAAGACGCACTCGACGCGGCCACCGTCTACGCCGCGGCCGGGATGGCGTCGTGGCGGTTCTGGCAGTTCAACGTGGTGCAACCCCACGTGGGCAAACAGGAGCACTACCGGGAACTGCAGCAAATCGCGATCGATCTTCTCCAGGCGTGAGGTGAGCCCTCGGTCGTGACCCACCGCACAACGACTGGACCACCAAACGGACCCTCTCACGGTTGGAATAGGTCGAGCACTTCGCTGCGCAGAGAAGTCGCGTCGGGTGCTTGCATCTTTGGATGTCATGATGTGATTGGCGGTCTCGAAGAAGGAACTCGGTGCAGGAGGGGTGAGGCGTGGGTGTCGGCGGCGTGATCCGACGAGTGAGGCTGTGGCCGCCGGACTGGCGACCTTGTGCCTGCAGCGCTGAGCGTTCTGCGGATGCTCCGGTGGGTGATGTGGTCGTGCTGGTGAACGGCACGTGGGGTGAGCATGCGAGGTGGGTACAGCCCGACGGGCCCCTGCCTGTCGAATTGGAAGCTGCCGGTTTCGAAGTTCGCCGGTTCTGCTGGTCTGGCAAGAACGCTCACTTGTCGCGGCTTGACGCTGCGCAGCGGCTCCGCCAAGTTCTCGTCGAGATGACCGGCGAGGGTCGACAGGTGGATGTGGTGGCGCACAGTCACGGTGGGAACGTCGCCCTGTACGCCCTCGACGACGATCGCTGGGACGACGAAGCCGTCCTGGACGAGGTGCGGGTTGCGACGCTGGCCACTCCGTTTCTCATCGCCCGGACAGGGAAGCGGTGGTGGCGCACCTTCTGTCTCCTCTCGCCGATGCTCGCATTCATGGCCGCGTATGCGTGGTTCGTGTTCGTTGAATTCACGGGGATGGCGCCTCCGAGCGCCACGCCGACATTGACAGGGAGGGTTGTTGTCTTCTTCTCCGCTCTCCCTGTCGTGTTTCTCGCCGTGGTGATCTTTCGATCGTGGGTCTTCTATCGCCAGCCGTCGGTTGTCGCCTCTGTTGCTGCTTTCTATGCGTGGGCCGCGGTGCTGAGCCTTGGCTTGTCGTTAGTGTTCTTGTCGCTGGGCGTTCGAGTGCCGGATCTGGGGTTGCGAGACCCCCTCGGCGGCGACGCGATCACTACGGCCCGCAACGCTTGGACTTTGATGTCGAAAGCACTGGCTTGGTGGTGGATTCCGTCGGCCGTGACGAGTGGGTGGTTGATCTATCCGTTCTTTGAGCACATGGAGGCCCCGAAGATCGGGCGCGACTCTGACGAGATCGCCAGATCGTTTATTGCGAGGGACTTGGCTCGAGGTCGTTTGGGCGTGTTTCGTTCGGTCGGTGACGAGGCTTCTGCGGGATTGTTGGGCTCTTCGTTGTTTTCGTTCGCTACCGGGAGGAGTGCTCGGTTGCTGTTCCCCATTGCTGCTATGGCGTTCTCTGTTGCGCTTTCAGTGCTTGTCCTCACCGAGCTGACGCCGCTGTCTGGAGCGGGTTGGCTGGTGCGCCAGTTGTTCATGGTTTCGGTCGGAGTCTTCGGGCTCTCCGTTTCGCTCGTCCTGGCGCTTGCGTTGGTGGCGCTGGTAGGAGCGTCGTTGTTCGGTGTGGAGGGCCCGTACATCTCCTTGCGAATGTCGTTGTTGGCCGATCATGAGCCTGTGGGGTTTTCTGGTGAGTCGTTCACAGTGCAATGGTCGGGTGGTTCCGGGCTGGCGCACTCGGTCCATTCGGATCCGGCGGCAGCGGTGATGGTGGCGGAGTGGTTGTCCTGTCGGCCTTAACTCCTCCCCACACATCGATGCGAGGACAACGCCTGAGCGAAGGTTCGTTCCTGAAGAGATCGGGAGCTCGAAGCGGTTCACCTTGCTTCCCCGAACAACCGGCAGCAAGATCTGCCGGGTGACGGAACAGCCGAACGTTGTGCTCATCAACTGCGACGACCTGGGCTACGGCGACCTCGGCTGCTACGGATCCAAGCGCAACAAGACACCGACGCTCGATCA
>CALKTH010000083.1 GCA_937997485.1 uncultured Acidimicrobiales bacterium
AAGAGGTACATCAGATCCGCAATTCAGGGAGGGGCGCCTGGCCTTGACGCGAACGAGGAGCGGCCCTTGGGAAGACTGTCGGAGCAGCGCTTTCGCCTGCTTCACTGTCGGGGTGGCCCGCCCTCGCGCCAGCGCTGAACAACGCCAACAGCAACGTGACCTGATCCAGCGCGCCGCTGGTGAAGTGGCCCGAGAGAAGGGTGTGCTGGGCGTGACGGCGCGAGCAGTTGCCGTGCGAGCCGGTGTGTCCACCGGAACGCTCTACAGCTACTTCGCCAACCTCACCGAGCTGCTGCAGTCACTCTGGATCGAGCCGGTCGAGAAGGTCGGACGTCAGCTCGAAGAGCTGGTCGCCACGATCGATGACCCGGTGGAGCGAATCCGGGCACTGCTCGACGGCTACGTGCGCTTTGCCGAAGATCAGCCCGAGGTTTTCCGCGGCTCGGTGCTGTTCGTCCGCCCTCCGGGCAGCGCTCCGCCTGAGGCGGCGCCGCCCGAGACCCTGCCGTTCTATCGGTTGCTTCTGGCCGCTGTGAGAGACGGTCAGGTGGGAGGCCAGATCGCTCCGGGAGATTCGGTCACCATGGCCCAAACACTGTGGGCCGGCATCCACGGTGCCGTTGCATTGCCTGTCAACATCGATCGTTTCGATGTGCATCCCGCACGACATCTCGCCGAGGCCATGATCGACACGTTGCTCAACGCCATCGTGGTCGACTAACGACACCACGCGAAGTGGACGCTGACGGACCTCGGACTGGCGCAACCTCGGGCGAGGCGAGGCGAGGCGCCGACTCTCAGTTCTTCGTGATGCGGAACACCGGGATCTCTCGCGGAGCTGCCTTCTCCTTGTATTCGGTGAACTGGGGCATCTGGGCCGCTTGCGCTTCATAGAGGCGTTCACGCTCTTCACCCTCGAGAAGGTGAGCGGTGCCTTCCCACTTCTCGGTGCCGACCTCGATTGTCACCGTGGGGTTGGCCACCAGGTTGTAGTACCAGTTCGGGTGCTCGGGGGCACCGCCCTTGGACGCAATGATGATCGGGTCGTCCCCATCGGTGGAGTGCACGAGCGGTGACGTGAGCGTGCGTCCACTCTTCGCCCCCGTCATGGTGACGAGGATCATCGGCATGCCCTCAAACGGGCCCGTGCATACGCCTTCGTTGGCACGAAACTCGTCGATGACACCTTGGTTGAATGCGAGGAAATCCATGGTCGCTGACCCTCCGGGTTGTTGAGGTAGCGACACTAGTCAGTGCGCGTAGCCGAAGCTCCGCCTTGCGAGCGAGTGCGCTTCAGGAACGCTTCCGGTGTCGCCGCATCGAGCGTTCGCCGGATCGACTGCCACCCGAACCAGAGGAGAATGGGCACCGTCAGCACGTGCGCGACCGTCAGCGCCCGGAACGCGTTGGGTCCCCACTGGATCTTGCCAGTCACCACGTAGTCCACGTCGTTCGTGAAGATTTGAAGGTAGCCAGTGCCGGCGTCCTCGAACTCGAGCCCGGTGAGCTTCACCACGTTGAAGCGAAACACGATGGCCGTGAGCACACCCGTGAGCGTGCACAAGAAGGCGATCACGTTCGCTTTCGGAAGACCCTCGGCGATCTGATAGGCGAACCAGCCGCCGCCGGCCAACGCAAGGATCATCGACGCATCGCCGAAGATCCCGTGCCAGCGGGCCATGCCCACCGATGGCTTTGCCCGCTGCGAGTAGTCGCTGTCCGGTCGGTAGTTGTACCAGTCCGGGTCCGAGGCGTGGAACAAGAACTGCCAGATTCCAGTCAGAGTGAGACCAACGAGGACGAGGACCGACAATCCACCCAGAACGACCACGGTCTTGCGGTGCTTGGGGAAGCGCGCCTTCGCGAGTCGCTCGAATTGTTCTCGCCGCTTCGACATAGAGTCCCACGCTAGCCCCGTCCACTCTGGGGTTCGGAGAGATTTCGTGCGGACATCGGCCACCCGGGGCGTGAGTCGTCAAGTGGGACCCGGAGGGTGCAGGTAGGTTCCGCAGGTGACCTTTCTTGCACCAGCGAGAGCGCTGGGCGCCATCAAGCCCACGGCATCACCCGGGCTGCTGGTCTCCTCGGCTTCGATCGCCGCCACGTTCACTGCCACACCGTTCGTGATCGCCGAAGCGGTGACGAAGTACGGCGTCTCCGCTGGCACCGCAGCGTTGCTGTCCACCGCTCAAGTTGGCGGGTTCATGGTCGCCAATTTGATCGGCAACCGGAAGTTCACTGCCTCAGCGTCGCTGGCCCGTTCGTCGATGGCAGCGTTCGCCGTCCTGAACTTGGCCAGCCTCTTCGCCCCGACCCTGGCTCTATTGATCGCCCTGCGGGTCATTGCCGGAGGAGCGATGGGCCTCCTCACGTGGATTGCGTGGGCGGACAGCGCAACCGACGGCGTTCGGCGGGGCGAGATCGCCGCCATCGGGCCGCTCGCGGCCGCGGTGTTTGCACCGATCCATGCCGTCGTCGGTTCGCTCGGTGGTCTTCCCGCCCTCTACGGACTACTCGCCCTTGTCGCTGCATTCGGGCTCAGCTTGTCCACCACGGTTGCCACGCACGAGATCAGCAAGACCCGCAACCCCATCCAGACTGCCGGTGTTCGCTGGGTGCTCGCCGCCATGATGATCATCACCGCCGCTGGCTCCTCGGTCTTCGTCTTCACCCGAGTGATCGCGGAAACGAACCTCGGCATGTCCTCGCTCGCCACCTCGATCGCATTGAGCGTCAACGCTCTGGCTGGCATTCCTGGCGCTCGTTTCGCCGGACGCCGCCGACTGCCCGGCCTCTGGCTCGCCATCACCGGAGCGTCCGCCTTCCTCCTCGTCATCGTCGAAGAGCCCTGGCAGTTCTTCGCCGTGTTGATCGTTTGGGGCATCTCGTTCTGGGTCGCGGTTCCCGAAGTCTTCTCCCTCCTCGCCGACCGCTCCGTGTTCCCGTCGGATCGCGTGGGTGATGCCCAGGCCGTGATGTCGTTCGGCCGAGTGCTCGGTCCGACAGTGGGAGGAGCGCTCATCGCCGGCGGTTCGTTCACCACGCTCGGGATTGTCGCTGCGCTCGCGATGCTCGCTGCGGGCGTCACCGTTGAGGCCGTCGCCACCACACATCGTTGGCGCCAGCCGTAGCGCATCGAAGACGTTAGGAGGGTGGGTCGCAGTTAGGGTCCGAGCGTGGCTTCGGACCGATCGGCGAAACACATCCGGACCCTGGCGCTCAGCTTGGCGAACGACCTCGAGGCCGTCCTCACCTCGCCCGCCATCGCGGGGAAGGGACGTGTGATCCGGCGCAACCGCCTCCTCCTCGAACAGCAGTTGGTGGCATTGCGGCAGGCCGCCGGGCAAACGGGCGATGCCGGGATCCGACGCTCGCTCTGGGCCATGACACTGGCCGTCAACATCGTGCTCCCCTCGACCCTGAAGGCGGTGGGGAAGCATGCGCTTTCACCACCGCCCGAGGGGTGGGACGTGCTGTTGACGTCGTGTCAGGCTCAGGCGAAGCATCTCTCGACCGAGTTGAACCTCTTCGCCGAAGGCAGAACCGAAGGCGACGAGGTCTCCTGAATCAGGCCTGCGAATCGATCACAGCCTGGAGCATCTCGCCGATGCCTTCCGGCAGCAGTGTTTCCGCTGGCGTCTCGTCTGCCTCGGCCAAGTCGGCCAGCGTGTTGGCCACGTCCGCCGGGTCGAGCTGATCGGTGAGGACGACCTCTCGCACGAATGCGTTCGTCTCGTGGGCCGAGGTATCACCGGCATCGATGTACTCGGTGATGCCGTCGACCATGCGGTCGTTGAAGCCCGTGTTGTACGGCCCGGGATTCACCTTGGTGACGTCGACACCGTGGGGCGCGAGTTCGGCCCGCAAGCTCTTGGTGAATGCCTCTACTGCGTGCTTGGTCATCGAATAGGGCGAGGTCAACGGGGAGGCGAGGATGCCAGCCACCGAGGACACGTTGATGATTCGACCCCAACCCCGTTCCTTCATGCCCGGGATCACGGCTTGCGACATGGCGATCATGCCGAAGACGTTGACCTCGAACACCGCCCGAACCTTCTCCATCGGCACCGTGGCCATCGGACCCATCACACCCATGCCGGCGTTGTTGATCAGCACATCAGCCTCGAGCTCAGCGACCCGGTCCACGTCTTCGGGTGACGTCACGTCGAGCTTCATCGTGGTGAGCGCAGGCTGCTCAGCCTGAAGTGCGTCCGCCTGCTCTGCCGTCTCGGTGGTGGCGATCACGGCGTGTCCACGCGAGGCAAGCTCGACGGCCGCCATCTTCCCGAACCCGGATCCTGCGCCGGTCACCAGAATTGTGCGCTTGGTCTCTGCCATCGTTGCCTCCAACATCAGTGCAACGCCGATCGTCGCTCGGCGATCCTAGATCCCCTCGCTTCTGCAAGACAGTGAGTGCCGGATCCGCAACTGAGCGTCTTGCAGAAGGCGGGAAGAACCGGGTCCGGGTGTGCGGCGGGCTCAGGTGCCCGCGGCGATGGCTCGCGCAACGCGGAGGGAGTCGGGGTCGACGATGTGGATGTTGCCGACCTCGCCGGGAACGGCCAGGACGATTCCGCCTGTCGCCTCGATCAGGGCCGACTCCTCCACGGCTTCTGCGGCGAGCCCGGGATCAGCCAGCGCGGCATCGAGCGCCGAGCGGTCGAACGCCATCGGGCACTGGGCCGCTCCCATCGTTTCCCGACCCACCGTGGTGAGCCGGCCCGCCCCGTCTTGTCGCTTGATCACGTCCACGGCGGCCAAGAACGGAACGGCGGCGCTCGCTACATCACTGGAGCCCGACAATCCCACGGCATCGAGCAGGGCAGCCGCCAACTCGGGAGAAGCGAGGGGATGGGATGCGCTGTGTGTGAGAAGGCTGGTCACTTCGTCTGGCACGATCGCCAGGCCTGCCCGAAGTGAATCGAGCCGACTGACCGCTCCGACACAGGTCCCATCCACCGGTGGTCCATCCCAGGTCACACCCTCGGGGAGGATCACGCCGACCCAATCGGCCACAGCCCTGCACGTCAGTACGGCCTGATCGACGAGACGCACGCCGGGCCGAAGTTCGAGGAACTGCTTGGGCTCACCGAAGCGTGCCCCCGACCCCGCCGCTGCCACCAACGCTCCCCGCATGTGCTGCACCGTAGCCACTCTCGCTCATCGCTCGAGGTAGCCAACCGGCCCACACGTGGGAGGCAATTGCCCCTCGCCGACGACAAGTCGCACCAACTACCCTTTCGTTCGGCTGGGTTGTCCAGCGGAGGCGGAAGAACGAGGGACGTGTCGTGAGCCATCACACGCGTGAGTCAGATGCGGCGACGGGTAGCTCTCACCGACGCGGCCTCGGAGCCGTCCTCGCCATCGTGGTGGCAATGCTCGCCGCCACGTTGACGTCCCTTTCCCCGGCCGACAGCCAGACCCAAGGCATCGCCCTGGGTGTCGGCGTTCCGAACAGTTCGCTTTCGGCGACGACGGATCTGGAGGCCCAACTGGGCCGCCAAGTGGACGTCGTCCGCGTTTTCGCCACGTGGGAATCAGGCTTCGAGAGCCAGCACCAAACGATGATGACGCAGGGGCGAGACCTGCTCTATTCGATCCGTCCCACCCGCAACGACGGCACCCAGATCCCGTGGGCCGACATCGCAACTGCCCAACCGGGCGAACCACTCCACGATGAGATGGTTGCCTGGGGTCAGGCGCTGGCTCCGTTCGAGGATCAGATCATGTTCTCGTTCCACCACGAGCCCGAGGCCGAGGTCAATCTGCCGCACGGCAACGACGCCGACTTCATCGCCGCCTGGCAACACTTCATGCAGGTGCTCTCCGACGCAGGATTCGAGCCGGCACAGCGAGTGCTGATCCTCACTGCTCGTGCCGCGGCCATCGATCCCGGAGACCGTCGCCATATCGATCGCTGGTACCCGGGCGACGGTTGGGTAGAGGCCGTCGGCATCGATGCATACAACTGGTACGACTGCCGGGCTGCAGGCGAGGAGTGGCGCGCGCCGCTCACGATTCTCGAACCCTTCCGGCTCTGGTCGCTCGACCACCCTGACGAGGATCTGATGCTTGCCGAGTTCGGCACGGTGGAGGATCCGACCCAGCCCAGCCGCAAGGCGAACTGGTTGCTGGCGGCCCGAGGGCTCATGGCCACACCGAACTACAGCCGCTTCACGGTGGCTGCCTACTTCGATGTGATCGACGGCAACCATCCGAACTGCAACTGGCGCATCAACACCTCGCCCCTCGCCTTCTCTGCGTTCGACGCACTGGCCGATGATCCGTTCTGGGGTGGTGGCGGCCCGCCCCTTCCGCCCATCGCCGTGATCCAGTCCGACGTCGCCGATGCTGCCGTGCTCGATCGCTTCCTCGACGGGGCCGGAGATTGGGGATGGGGAGTGAACAACTCACACATCCGAGTTGGGGAAGGCACGGCCGATGGCGAGGACTTGCGAGTGCTCCTGCCGTTCACCCTCGCGCCGAACGTCATCACGGCACTCGCCAACGGTTCGAATGCGACGTTGCAGCTCACGCTGGGAACGGTGGCGGGAGCTGAGGGCGGATCGGTCGACATCGAAATGCTCACGCCGACGCCAACGCTTCCCGTTGATGATCCGCACTACGAGGCCCCGGCGGTTCCTGTCGTGGCCGGAGCCTTCAACGCAGACACGCCACCCGGGCTCTATCAATTCGATGCCACGGACGCCCTTTCCGCTGCGGCGGCGAACGGGGAAACCACGGTGTGGTTCCGCTTGCAGCTCGACAGCGTGGCTCCGGCCGACGGCACCATCACCTCGTACAAGGTCGCCATGGCCAACGCGTCCACGCCGTCGGTCCGACCCCGCCTCCTCGTCGACGACGTCGACCCCGGCCCGCCGCCAGGCCCCGCCAACGTCACCGTGACCGTCGATGCCGATGTGGACGACGGAACGATCTTCTCTTTCACCGGCCCGACGGGTCCCTTCGCGTTGGCTGATGGCGAGTCCGCCACCTTCTCCGTTGATGCTGGCACCTACTCGATCACGCAGTCGGATCTCGCTGACTGGGCGGAGACCCTGACCTGCGATCTCACCGACATCGACGGCACGGTCGACGCTCAGGTCACCATCTCCGTGCCGGCCGACGCCACGGTGCTCTGCACAGCAACCAACGTCTACGACCCGCTCAGTGCGGCGCCTGTCGGGTTTGGGCTGACGAGTGAAACGCTTGATGCTGGCGTGCTCGATCGTTTCCTCGACGGCGCGGGTGACTGGGATTGGGGGGTCAATAACTCCCACATCGACGTGGGCGAAGCCACGGTTGATGGGCAAGACCTCCGACTCGTCGTCCCGTTCGAACTCACACCACAGGTGCTCGAGTCACTGGAGCTGGGCCGCGGGCTCGACCTCGAGATCACCCTCAGCAATCGCACCAACGTGACGGGTGCCGCCGTCGACCTCGAGATTCTCGATGACCCCATCGGCTTCAGCGTCAACGCCTCGCACTACGCGGCGCCAGCAACAGTGCTCGCTACGAGCTGGCTCGACGAAACCTCACCCATTGGCCGCACATCGATCGACGTCACCGCTGCGGTCAATGCTCGGGTCCAAGCCGGTGCCGACCAGGTGTGGTTCCGCCTCAGCCTGGCCTCACCGTTGCCTGCGAACGGCTCAGAGACCACGTTCCGACTGGCCACCGCCAACGCATCCGCGGGGGCGGTGCGGCCCACGCTCCGAGTCACCGCGCTTGATCCCAACGTGCAGACCTACAGCATCAACTCCGCCCTTGAAGACGAACTCATCGTTGACCTCGGCAATGACGGCACCGGTAACTCACTCACCGGCGATGCCTGGAAGTACGCGACGGTGGGTGAGCGTCCTGGCGATGGTGATCACCGCCTTCCCATCTGGCTCTTCGACCTCGGCCCCGACGCCCGTGCGGCGCTCGACGCGCCCCTTGGTGTGGAGCTCGACTTCTTCCACTTCTCACCAGTCGGCCCGAATGGCGGCGAACTCTTGGTGTCTGCCTGGTTCGAGGATGGGCCAGCGACGCTTGCCCACCGCTCCACGGCCGGCATCGTTTCGATCCCGTTGACTGTGACCGGCCAGGGCACGGAAACGCTCGACCTGTCGGCCCTCGCCAGCCAGCCTGGCAACCGTCTGGTCGTGCGTGTCGAACACACCGGCGTCAACCCGGACGGAACCGAAGCTCGCATCGTCTTGGCCATGGGAGACAACGACCAGGGTCGACAGCCGGTCCTACGCGTCATCGGCTGACTCGGGCCGTTCGATCCGGCTCAGACGCCGATAGCTCCGGCGTCCGCGAGCGCTGCGATCTCCTCAGCCGACAAGCCAGCCTCGGCCAAGATGGCCGCCGTGTGCTGGCCGACGTCCGGTGATGGCCCCTTCGGTCCAACCTCGACACCCTCGATCCTGATCGGTGCTCGCACCGTCCGATACGAACCGAACTCGGGATGCTCGATGGTGGGGAAGAGGCCGATGGCTTCCGCCTGCTCATCGGCCACGACCTCATCCAAGCTCAGCACCGGACCCCAGATCAGCTTGTGCTCATCGAAAATCGCGCCCCACTCATCCCTCCCGCGCAACGACAACGCCTGATCAATCCGCTCCACGATCTCCGGCATGTTGTCGAACCGCTGCTTGAGTGTCTGCAAGCGCTCGTCTTCCAACAATTCTTCCAGCCCGATCGCCGTGGCGAAGCGAGTCCAGTCGGCCTCGTTCGGCATATTGAACACGACCCACTTGCCGTCGCCGCAGGGATAGCGGTTCGCGGTCGGCACGATCTGCTGGCTGCGGGAACGTTTGCGCACTTTTGCGCCGTCCACCGCGGTCACTGCATAGTCCGACGCCTGGGTCCACACCGCCGACTCATACAGCGAAGTCTCGAACACCTGCCCCTCGCCGGTGCGCTCAGCCAGCCGGAGTGAGGCCAGGATGCCGCTCACGATGGCCAGGCCCGTGGTGTGATCACCTTGCGCGGGCCGAGCCTGCGAGACGAGTCCGTCCTCACCCTCGCGCATGGCGTCGTACAAACCGGAGCGACCAAAGAACGCCGTCACGTCATAGCCCGGCCTCCAAGCGTGCGGGCCCTGCGAGCCGTAGCCCGTGAGGGTGGCGTGGACGAGCGTCGGGTTCACGGCGTGAAGCCGAGCCGGGTCAAGGCCGAACTTCTGCTGCCGTTGCGGGAGCAGATTGCAGAGAAACACGTTGGCGTCAGCGCAGAGGCGGCGCACCAAATCCGCCCCGGCATCGGTATCGAGCGCAACGGCGATCGAGCGCTTGCCTCGATTGTCGACATCGAACTGGAAGTCGTGTCCCTTGAGCGGCGGATCCACTTTCGGTGGCCGGCCGGTGCGTCGCATGGGGTCTCCCCGGAGGGGCTCGACCTTGATCACGTCGGCACCCAGGTCGGCCAGAATGGCCGCCGCGCTGGGTGCGGCCATCCAATTGTCGATCTCGATCACTCGAACGTCGTCGAGGGGAGCAGTCATGGGAGTCTCCGAACCTGGCCGAGGCTGGCCATTGCATGTGTCTGGCCGTCACACCGTGGGCGAGTCAGACCGTCCGGTCAAACCCATCCGCTACGGTCCGAGCCCATGGGTGATCGAGACTGGATGCACGAACCGACCGCAGAGCGGGCAACGGATCGCGCGGCTCGATCTTTTTCGAAGAATCGTTGGCTCGGAAACGATCGCCTCTTTGCGCGAGTAGTCGCCATCGTTGTCGTAGCAGGTGTGGCACTCACCGTGATTGCCGCAGCACTGAGCTGAGCATTCTTCCCCACTGCTGGCGTTCGTTGGCCACGGAGCGCTAGAAAGGAGCCCGTTGTTGGGGGAAGGAGCGCGTGGTGAACGATCTCGATATAGACCCCTATGCCGTTTTGGACGTGCCCTGGGGCGCAGACGAAGAGGAAATCTCGCGGGCGTATCGCACCGTTGTCCGCAGCGCCCATCCTGACGGTGGCGGCACGCTCTACCGATTCTGGGAAGTGCAAGAGGCCTACGAGATCCTCCGTGATCCCGATCGTCGCGCTGAATTCGACGGCGTGTACGAAGACGGCCCCACGGTCGGCCGGTCGAAGGCACTCCGCGGCGAACGCCGACGCCCACGCCGCATCCCGGACGACGGCGGAGAGGCCCCTGGCCCCTTCGTTCTACAGTCGTCTCCGTTCCGCCGAGCCCGCCCGGCGCTCTGGCTGAGCTTTCTCTGGTTCGGTCTTCTGGCCGCCGTCTTCTTCGTTGCTGAGCCCCCGCCCACGATGTGGCAATGGTTCGGTGCCGGTGCGGGAGCTGCTGTTGCGGCCTTCGCCCTCATGCCGCGTCAGGAACAACTGTCTTCCCCGTTCCTCGCCGTCGCGTTCTGCGTGAATCTCCCGCTGCTTCTGTCCCCTCATGGCGGGGCGCTCGGATTCGGCCTTGCAGTCATCGCGGCAGCCGCCAGTCGTTGGCCGCAATGGTTCTGGACGCCCGAATCCCGGCCCGACCTCGATCGCTACGACACCTACTTCCGTGCCGTTCGGGTCCATGGTTCCGAAACGCTGCTGCGAGTGCGGGCCCCTGACGCACTCGGCTCCAACCTGGCCCGTGCTGCGGCCAACAACCAGTGGCACGTCTTCCACTCGGTGAAGACCCCGCAGCGCACCGGCCTCGTTGATCACGTGGTCGTTGTTGGCAACAAGGCGTTCGTGATCAGCCGGATGGACACGGTCGAGCGTTTCCCCGATGCTGCCTCATCGCTCGTCTCACGACTCCCGTTCGGCATGACGCACGAGTGCTGGATCTCCGCCCCGCTCGAGTCCGGCCTCGTGGACCAGAAGATGAATGGGCACCGAGTCGTCGAAGACCGTCAGGTCCTCGCTCACATCCATGCCCGCAGCACTGAGCTCAAGCGTCCCACGCCGCAGCTTCGAGCTCTCGGTCGGCTGCACCAGCTGGTCGCCCGCCCTCGCTGATCCACTCGACGGACGGGCAGTATCCGTCTCTTTGTGAGGCGGCAAAAGATTCGGGAAAACGCGTAAGGGGAGAGCGACCCGTCGGTCAGGACGTGTGAAACCACACGTCCCAGGAGGGAATCCTCATGACCGAATCAACCCACCCACACACCACCGTCGACGGGCACACCTACTTCGTCGGCTCGACCACCCGGGAACGGATCAGCGTTGACCAACGCCGGATCCTCGCCGGCATCGCCAGCCTCGTCGTCTTCCTTGGCGCCGTGGCCGGCCTTCTGTTCGTTATCGATGGGCCAGGTCCATCGACCGACGAGACGGCCGTGGCTCCCACCGTTGAGGGCGAGTCCTTCATCGACTCAGGCACTCCCGACGGTGGCACGGACCTCACCGTGCCGGCCGGTGTCAACGAAACAACTGATCCGGCTCCCGGCCCGGGTGAGCCGGTCGACCCGGAGGGCGAGATCGGTCAGCCCGATGTCGTCCCCGGTGTCAGCAGTGGCAGCAACGGAGGGGCCACCGATTCTGGCGTCGTGCCCGTCGACGTCGGCAGCGGCGACAACGCTGCGACCTCGCCTCCCGACCCGTGCGCTGCAGTGTTGGCGAACGGCGAGACCCTGCTGGTGCTGCCGCTCGACGTGCAGCTCGATCCGGGCTCGTTCAGCTCGAACCTCACGGTGACCAATTGCGGCACGGAGGCTGTGGACTGGACAGCGGCGACCAAGCCCTCCGTGGCACTCGCCCATGAGGGCGGCAACCTCGCTCCCGGATCCACGTCTGACCTTGCCTTCACCGTCGACTCCGGTGCGTACGACCCGGGCGCCTTCACCTTCAAGATCAAGGTGAGCGAGCCCGGTGCCAACACCTACGTCGATGTGCAGGGCTTCCGCCCCACCTTCGGCAGCGACTTCCAGATCAACCCCGCCTTTACGACGGGCGGACCAACGGGTTGTGAGAAACAGTGCATCGTGAAGGCGCTCCTCACCCCGAACCTGGTCAATGCCAATGTCCACATCGATGTGAAGCTCACCGTTCCCGCCCATCTCAAGATCTGGGTCTCTGAAGATCCGATCGTGACGAACGGCCTCGGCAACCCGGTGTTCCCTGGTGTTGCACCGATGGTCGCCACTTCGGACATGGTGGAAACCTGGGACGGAACGCTCGGACCGCTCTCGGCCAGCACGGACTACAACATCATCGTCAAGGCCATCGACGAGAACGGCAAGGCCGCATTCCAGAGTGGCACCTTCGCCACGCTTGCCCCGCTGGACAGCCCCACGGGGCTCGACGGTGGCTTCGGTGCCGGTGGCTGCGCCAATGACTGCATCACGAAGGCACTCGTCGGGCCGACGGGTGACCTCAGCGTGATGACCCTCGACACGAAGACGACCGTGCCGACCCGGCTCGCCGTCTTCGTCTCCACCGAGGAGCCGTCAACAGCTGCCCTCGGCCACCCCTACTTCCCCGGCACCGCTCCGGTGATCGAGCTGAACGATCTCGTCGAGGCTCGCTCCCTGCAACTGACCGGGCTCGAGGCGGCGACGACGTACCACATCATCGTGGAGGCCAAGGACGAGGCCGGGAACCTCTCGGCCGAGGTCGGCTCCTTCCAGACCAACGATCACCCCACCCGCTCCGTGCGGATCACCATGCACAAGATCCACGTGTTGGAGGACGGCGATCCCAGCTGGAAGAACCGGGGCGAGATCAGCTTCGCTTGGGCTGTCGGCGACGACCAGGTGGGTCAGCTCGGTGAGCGCAAGTTGGCGGACGGCGAGTGGCTCGATGTTCCGGAATCGATCTCGACCTACACCCTCCATGATGTGGCACAGGGCGACTTCCTGCCCGCCATCTACGTGTCCGGTTCGGAGCGAGATGCCGACCTGAATCCGGAGTACTGCTCGATGGGGACCGGTGCGGCCACCACGCCGGGCTCAAGCGGCGCCTGTGACACTCGCTGGAACGTGGCCCAATCCGGGTTCGTCACCCTGGCATCGCTCCAGAACCTGGAGCCCTGTGTCGCCCACCATTCGGACTTTCAGTTCTCCGATCTCAGCTGCATGAAGCTCACCACGGTGAACCAGCCGGGTGATCAGTGGGCCGAGTTCGAGGTCATCGTCTCGCTCGAGATCCTCGACTGATCGGATCAGTAGCGATCAGACCCGGAGTCTGAAGGGCCCGCATTCCGACCGAGACGGCGCTCGGCGATCACGTTGGCTCGGGCGACGCTTCGGGGCACACCCGTGACGGCGGCCAAGAAGTCATCGCCACTCAACGAAACCGTTCGCAGCCCGCCTGCCCCCGCCTTGACGGTGGCAGTGCGGGCTGTGTCGCGCAGCAGGGCGATCTCTCCGAGTGCGGCGCCGCCATGCCTGGTGTTGACGAGTTCGCCGCCGACGAAGATGTTCGCAAGCCCGTCGAGCGTGAGATGGAAGTCGTCGCCGTCATCACCCTCCACCATCAAGACCTCCCCCTCATCGAAGGAGTGCGGAGTGAACTGAAGGAGGAGCTGCTCGATCGAGTACGCCGGCAGCGGAGCGAAGATTGGGTGCTGCGTGACTGCGGCGAGCAGGGCGGGGTCGGCGGAATGGCGATCACGATCGATCCGACGAAGGCGCCGCCAGCTGAGGGCGGCGACGAGCGGTATGCCCAGGCCAATCGCGACGAGGGCCTGCTCCAACCCGAAGAGCACGGCCAATGTCGAGAATGCCGCACCGCCGAACGCCAGACCCAACATCGTTGCTCCCTCGACCAGTCCGAAGATGCGGGCGAGGGTGTCGTCGGGGGCAAGACCCTGAAGCATCGTCCGACCGGCGACTTCACTCACCGTCGCTCCGAGCCCGCTGACACCGAGGGCGAGGCATGCCAGAACCAGCGACGAGGTGGCCCCCACGAGCGCCAGCGGAACGCAGGCCAGAGCGAACGAGACGGCAACCGGGAGGCTCAGGCGCAATCGGCCCACCAGGGTGACGCTGACGAGGCCGCCCACGAGCGCGCCAACACCGAGCGCCATCGCGAGGATGCCGGCCCCTGCTTCGCTCTGGCCGAGAAGTTCGACGGCGACGGCGGCAACGGCGACATCGATCGCTCCCGCGACCACGAAGAGCGTGGTCAGAAGGATCACGAGGAGTCGTGGGTCTGAGTTCTTGGCGAGAAGACGGGTACTGGCGGCGAGGGATCCGAGCCCGAAGTGTTCCTTCTCATCGAGGTCGCTGTGCACGTCGGTCTTTGCTGGACGGACTCCAGCCACAATCACGGCGGCGCCCAGCGTGACCACGGCCATCACCAGGTAGACGGCGCCAGGGTTCCATCTGGCCAGAAGTGCGCCGGCGATCGCCGGCCCGACGAAGAGGCCAAGATTCTCCGCGTTGCCAACCCACACGTTGGCTGCGGTCAGCTCGTCAGGTGTGCTGGCGAGTCGTGGCAGCAGCGCAGACGTCGTGGGGCGAGCCACGGTGAGGAGAATGGATGCTGCGATCGCCGCCGCATACACCACGACGCGAGAAGCATCAGTGGTGATCGCGGCGCCCGTCGCGGCCATGGAAAGGCCGAGCGTGGCGAGACCAATCATCAGCACTCGCTCTCTCGGCATGCGGTCGCCGGCGATGGCCAACACGGGAGCGAAGATGGCCGAGGGAACGAGCTGTACGACCGCGGCGAAACCAGCCTCTCGGATTCCCCCTTGCTGATAGGCCCAGACCATGATCGCCAGCCACGTCGAATGCTCCGCTACGGCGTGGCCCGCGTAGCTGACGGTGATCCGTCGGAGATTGGGGGTGGACCCGACGGTCCGAAGCGCAGCGGACCGGCTCATTCGTTATTCGGTGGGAAGCCGGTAGGTGGATTGGGCGAAGCCGTTGCTCCACGATTGGGTGCTCACGTGCTCGAGCTGAATCGGGGAATCCAAAGCCCCGAACAGTGGGAAGCCGGAACCGAGAAGCATCGGCACCCGTGTGATGGTGAGCTCGTCGATGAGGCCAGCGTTGAGGAACGAGGTGATGAGCACGCCACCGTCGACGTAGATCGAGTTGTGGCCCCTTTCCGCCATGAGTTGGACGAGTTGCTCGGGCGTTCCGGTGATCAGTTCGACTTTGCCCTCGTACTCATCGGGGACTGAAGACAGTGAGGTCGAGGCCACGAACACAGGGAGCTCGTAGGGCCACTCGTCGAGGTTCATGCCGTGGACGGCCTCGTACGTTCCCCGGCCCATGAGGATGGCGTCGACTCGCTCGTTGAAGGCCGCCCATCCGAAGTCGACTCCTTCCGGAGGTGGCGAAGCGTCCAGCCACGACAGGTCACCGTCGTCGGCAGCGATGTAGCCGTCGAGGCTGGTGGCAATGTAAACGAGGCATGGCATCGCAGGAGTCTGCCTCGTTTCTGGCTCTCTCGTCACGGAGACGGTGAGACCTCGGCGTGTGCCGCCGCGTCGATCGCGGGAAGTCGGCGCGAGAGTAGGGACGTGAGTGCAAGGAAGGCCGTCGACCCCCACAGCGCAGCTTCCAGGCCTCCAACAAGCGCGAGCGTGCCGGAGAGCAACGTGCCGACAAGCCGGCCGGTGGCGTTGGCGGAGTAATAGAAGCCGACATCGGCCGCGACATCATCGGCGGCGGAGTACGCCAGGATCAGGTACGAGTGCAGGCTCGAGTTCAGAGCGAACACCACACCAAACGTCATCAGCCCGACGATCACCACGGCGGTGACTGCTACGTCTGCGCTGACGAGCACAGCCATCACAAGCGTGACCGCAGCGAGGGCGAACGACCACTGCCGCGCCGCAGCGATCTCGTCGCGGCCGCGCAGAACCCGGGGAGCGATGGACTGGATGGCTCCGTAGCCGATCACCCAGGCGGCGAGGAACGCCCCGGTCCCCTGAAAGCTCCAGCCGAGCTCGCCCTTGAGGAAGACGGGGAGGGCAACCACGAACCAGATGTCGCGGGCGCCGAAGAGGAACAGGCGGGCAGCAGACAGGCGGTTGACGGCCGCGGACTTCGAGAGGATGGACGAAAGCGGGGTCTTGCGCTTGCTCTTGCCGATGTCGCCTTGGAGGAAGGCAAGAACCACGAGCAGAACGAGAAAGAGTCCGCCAGCCATCGTCCACAGCGCAACTCGGAAGCCAAGCCAGGCCAACAACGCGCCGCCCAGGAAGAAACCCACGCCCTTCAACGCGTTCTTCGACCCGGTCAGCACAGCCACCCAACGGAACAGCGCCCCTTCTCCGGCCACGAACTTGACGGCGCTCTTGGAACTCATCTTCGTCAGATCCTTGGCGATGCCAGACAGCGCCTGCGCACCCATCACGAAGAGAACGGACAGCCACTCGCTCCACCCTTCCTGCTGGGCCGACAGCGTCAGGAGGGCAACCACCTGCATGGTGAGACCGGCGATCAGTGTCCGATGCAGACCGGTCTGAGATCCGACCCATCCGCCCAACACGTTGGTCACGATGCCGAACAGCTCGTAGAGGAGGAAGAGAAACGCGAGCGAGACCGGCGAGTAGCCAAGCTCGTGGAAGTGGAGCAGCACGAGCATCCGCAGTGCGCCGTCGGTCAGGGTGAACGCCCAGTAGCCGGCGGTGACGAGCCCGTAGTCGCGCCGGGTCACGAGCTCGTCGAAGGCAGCTCTCGGGCGACCTTCGTTGCGAGATCCGTCATGCGGAAGGCGTAGCCGTATTCGTTGTCGTACCAGATCAGGATCTTCACCATGCGACCATCGACCACCATCGTGGACGGGCCATCGACGATGCCCGAGCGGGTGTCGTTCGTGTAGTCCGCCGAGACGAGGGGGCGAGTCTCGAAACCGAGAATGCCAGCCAGCTCGCCCTCGGCCGCGTCACGGAGGAAGCCATTGACCTCCTCGATGGTCACGTCTCGGGCCACGTGGAAGACCGCATCTGTGAGGCTCGCGTTGAGCAGCGGCACGCGAACGGCGACCCCATTGAGCTTTCCGGCCAACTCGGGGTAGATCATCGTGATCGCCGTTGCCGAACCGGTGGACGTGGGGATCAGCGAGTTGAGTGCCGACCGGGCTCGGCGCAGATCCTTGTGCGGCGCGTCGACGACCACTTGGGTGTTTGTGACGTCGTGGATCGTGGTGATCGTTCCCCGCTCGATGCCGATCTTCTCGTGGATGACTTTCACGACGGGGGCAAGGCAGTTCGTGGTGCACGAGGCTGCCGTGATGAGATCGTCCGTTGCCGGGTCGTAGAGATCGTCGTTGCATCCCATCACGATGTTGAGCACACCATCGCTCTTCACCGGTGCGGCAACGATGACCTTGCGTGCCCCGTTGGTGAAGTGGGGCTCGAGCGACTCCGTGGTGCGAAACGCCCCAGAGCAGTCCAACACGATGTCGACACCTCTGCCGTCAGCGCCGACCTTGGACCACGGGATCTCGGCTGGCGACTCGTGGCTCGAGAAGGAAACGTGGGATCCGTTCAGTGCGAAGCCTGGGCCGTCGGCGCTTGCCTCGATGGCGGCATCGAAGCGCCCGTGCACGGTGTCGAACTCCAGCAGGTGCGCGGCGGTGGCGGCATCGCCGTGCAGTTCGTTCACGTGGACGAGCTGCAGCTCTGGCTGCTCGACGAGCGCGCGTACAACGAGGCGTCCGATACGGCCGAAGCCGTTGATTCCGATGCGGGTGGGCATGGCCTGAGTCTGGCCGCGAATTCCAAACAGCGGGGAAACACCGGATGACGTTCCTCCCCACCAGAATTGCCGCGTTCATGTACCTCACAGGTACATGAACGCGGCAATTCTGGTGAGAAGGAATGAGAAAAGAAGAAGACGTCGGTCGGGAACTCGACGTGGTCGGCCGCCGTTGTGATCCGCAATACCCCGCCACCATCCGTAGAAAGGCCAGGCACCATATGCTCACTATGCTGAAGCGCTTCTTCACCAAGCTGATTGCTCCGTCGGCCACCCGGCGAGAACAGCGGCTGACGAGCGAGGACTACGCCAAGCAACTGGAGGACGAGAAGCTTCGTCCCAAGATGCGAGGCAACTGATGCTGCAGCTCGTCCGCCGCCTTGCCTCGGTCTTCGGTCGGCGCACCGAGCACAGCTCCACCGATCGAAGCAAAAAGTTCGACCGGGCCGCCCGTCGTCTTGCCGAGGTCCGAGGCGACCGAGTGACGGCGCTGCCTGCCGATCCCGGCGCGAACTCGATGGAGAACGTGGCTGAGGCGGCTCGTGACTATGGGCTGAGCCGATTCAGCGGCGAGACCGACGCGATGGCTGGCGCGGCGAAGAGCTATCGCTCCTCACGCCGACGCACGCGGCCAGGACGTAGATGATGAGCGCCACACGAGTCTCGAGGCTGACCTCGAAACTGCGCGGTCTGCTTGCGCTGGTGCACAACCCGAAGGACTACGCCGAAACGGATGCTTCGGCAACAGCCCGTCGTGAGCAGGCAAGGGCGACCTCCGAAATGTCGAAGTGGCAGGGAGGCTGAGCCTCGACCTTCCCCTCATGGGCCGCAAGCTTGCGGGTGGTGAGAGGCGTTGACATCCGAGGGTGCGCAGAGCGATGGTGACCGCTCCATCGATGATGAGCACCCAAAGGGAATCAGTTGAGCGACCAAGAAGTGATCGGGTTCATCGGCCTCGGCAACATGGGTGGACCCATGTGCCAGCGCCTGTCCGCGGCGGGCTACGAGGTAGTGGCATTCGATATCGATCCGGCCCGCACTGAGGCCGCCGTTGCTGCCGGCGCGACGGCGGCAAACGACGTCGCTGATTGCGCAGGGCGAGCCGATGTTCTACTCACGTCGCTCCCACGACCGGATCATGTGCAAGCGGTGATGGTGGACGGTGGAGCTCTCGCTGCGTTGCGCCCCGGGTCGATGTGGGTGGACCTCACGACCAACCGCAAGGAGTTCGTGGCCGAACTCGCCGCCCAAGCTCCGGACGGTGTCGACGTGGTCGATGCGCCGCTCACAGGCGCAGTGGATGGCGCTCGCAACGGTCGACTCACATTGTTCATCGGAGGCGAAGAAGCCCCGGTGACCCGAGCAACGACGATTCTCGAACACCTGGGCACCGTGATTCCCGCCGGTCCGCTCGGCACGGGCAACGTGGTGAAGCTGGTGACCAACCAGCTCTGGTTCGTTGCCGCAGCCGCTATCGGCGAAGGCTTCGCCCTCGGCATGTCGCATGGCGTGGAACTCGGCACCCTCTACAAGGCCATCTGTGATTCGGTTGGTGACTCGTTCGTCGCCCGGCACGATGCGCCGTCGATCTTCGCCGGTCACTACGACCCGTCGTTCACGGTCGATCTTTGCCTGAAGGACCTTGGCCTGGTCGAGGAACTCCAGGCGGGTGTCGAGGCGCCGATGCTGCTGACCGACGCCGCCCACGCCGCGTTCAAGGACGCAGGGGAGCGCTACGGCACCGACGTCGGCGAACTGCATGTGGCCAAACGGCTGGAGGACGACACCGGCCTGTCGTTCCGATTGGCCGGTGATTGGACCGCTCCCTGGGAGGTCACCGACTGATGACCGACACGGTGCGAGACCAGGCGGCGACGCTTGCCGATCTCGTCGATCTCGAGGCCTACCCGCTCGACCAGCCGGAGCACCCGCGTCGAGCCGAGGCCGTCGCACAGGCACAAGACGGATTGCGCACCGTTGGGTGCGCGGTGATCAAGGACTTGATCCGGCCGGAGGCGGTTGCCGCACTCGACAGGGAGATCGTCGAGCGCAAACACACCACGCACTATTCGACTCAGGTCATCAACCCGTACTTCCACGTCGACCCGAACCCGGAGTACCCCGACGATCACGCGGTGAACACCTTCCTGGAGCGATCGAGCGGCTTCATCCCCGGCGACTCATGGGAAGCCAGCAGCGCCACCGACGTGCTCTTCCGAGCCCCGGAGATGGCCTCGTTCATCGCCGAGTGCCTCGAGATCCCTGAGCTTCACTGCTACGCGGATCCGTTGGCGGGCTTGACGGCGAACATCCTCGATCCAGGCCAGCAGTTCACGTGGCACTTCGATACGAACGATTTCGCGGTCACCGTGCTGGTGGCTGAAGCGGACGAGGGTGGGCTCTTCGAGTACGTGCCTGGGATCCGGTCGGCCGAGGACGAAGGCTTCGACGCGATCAAGGCAGTACTCGACGGTGGGCGAGCGGGAGTACACACCTTGGAGCTCCGGCCCGGCGATCTTCAGATCTTCCGTGGTCGATACTCGCTGCACCGGGTGAGCCGGGTGCCCAGTCACTCGCGGGCTCGACACGCCGCGATCTTTGCCTACACGCGGGAGCCGGGCGTCATCGGCCGTGTGGAGCGCACCAGACAGCTGTTTGGTCGAGTCCTTCCCGAACACTTGGCAGCCGAGGAAGCGCGAGTGCGATCCGACGAACTGCTGGACTGATCTTCCGACCTGCGGGCACGTGAGTGTCACAGGCCCGTGCGAGGATGACGGCATGGCATTCGGACAGGCATCAGGACCACCGGCATCTCGCAAACAGCTGGAAGAGCTGGAGGAGTTGTTGGGGCGGGCTGGTTTCGCCGACTTCCGTGAGGCCCGCTATCCCATGGACTTCACGCAGCGACAGGCGGGAGGGAAGTTCACCAGGGACGAGGCAGACGACTTCATCGGCGCACTGACTCAGCGGGCCGAGAGCGGCGAGTTCGATGCGGAGCCGGAAGGCGCCGACGGAACCGCTGCCCCGTCAAAAGCAACGCCGGCTCGAGAGCCGGCGGGATCACGTCTGAAGGTGTCGAAGACCGAACAGGCGTTGAAGAAATTCAGTGATCAGGATCTGGCCGCAGAGCTCCAGCGTCGGGGCTGGATCGTCGCCGAACCCTGATCTTGTTGGACCCCGGTCTCGTTGAACGCTGATCTCGTTGAGCCCTGACCTGGATGACAGGTGAGGCCTGCACATCGACGCGGCTGGTGCCGCGTCAGTCTGAAGGCCTCACCGGTGGGTGTTGCTCAAGCGGCGAGGCGGGCGTCGGCGACGTGACGGCGGGCGCTGGCGAGCTGGCGATCGGCGACGAGGCGAGCCTCGAACGGGGCGCCGGCTTCGCGGAGATCCTGTCGGTGGTTCCAGACGGCGAGGAGCTGATCAACGGCGATGGCTTGGTTCTTTGTCATGCCTTCGAATTTACGTGAATCGGCGGTTTCGGTTCGCTGGTTCTGTGGGTGGGAAGGAGAGATCTTCCGCTGAAACGGAACTCAAGTGATCTTGTGAGTTTCGAATCGTAAGCTTGCCAGATGATCCACTTGGATGACATCGATTTGGACCTCGTCGAACGGCTCCAGGAGGACGGGCGGCTGTCCTATCGAGAGCTCGGAGACCAGGTGGGGCTCTCCGCCCCTGCCGTTCGCGACCGGGTTCGCAGACTGGAGGACCGTGGTGTCATCACTGGCTACCGGGCGATGGTCGACTACTCCAAGGTCGGCTTTCCGATCCTGGCCATCATCCGGCTGAATCACTGGACGGGAAGTCAAACCAAAGGAAGCCAGGATCACGAGGGCTTCGATGCGGCGCTGGCCGACATGCCCGAGCTGATCGAGGCCAACCGAGTCACCGGCTCGGAGTCCCACGTGGTTCGAGCCCGGCTGACCGACATGGGTCACCTCGAGGAGCTCTTCCGCAAGATGTGGCAGGCCGCCGACTCGGTCACGAACGTCGTGACCTCCTCGCCCGTGCCCCGTCGCCCCATGCAGCTCGGCCGAGCCCTCGGCCGCCGCGACTGACCGCGCCCTCTGTCTGATCTCCCTCCCAGAAAAGCCGCGCTCATGTACCTCTCAGGTACATGAGGTACGCAATTCTGGGACGGAAGCAGCCGAGTTGCCCGGGTCAGCGGGTTGAGTCAGGGGAGACGGGCTGAGTCAGGGGAGGCGGATGTCGCCGATGGGGATGCCGTCCCAGTTGTGGAGTGTGCGAGAGGCCCAGGTCTCGAGCTGCTCGACCTCGTCGTCGGTGAGGAGCTCGAGGCGGCGGAGCGTGGAGATGATCAGGGCGTTGAAGCCCCGCAGGGCGCCATCATCGATCTTGATGGCAAATCCCACGTCGGCATCCACCACGCCGAGGGTGTAGACGGCCTCGGCTCCGACCTTGGCGAAGATGCGCCCGCCTGTCACCGACATGAGATCTGTGCATAAACGTTGGTGGGTGCCGGCGACGAGATCGGGATGAGCCGTGGCCGCAGCGGTGATACGACGGCAGGCATCGGCTCGCTCCGGAGCGAGGCCCTGCGGGTTGGCGACTCGGGCGAGTCCTGTGGCGAGGCTCCGCAGCGGCAGGTGGAACGTGGGGGCGCTGCAACCATCAACTGCGCCGCCAAGGGTGGATGGCTCGGTGTCGGTCATCTCAGCGTTCGCTGCTCGCACCAACGTCTGGACGGCGCCGTCAGGAGCGAGGTAGTGCGCGGGATCCTCGCCGAGGTGCTGGGAGACGGCCAGGAAGCCGACGTGTTTGCCCGAGCAGTTGTTGGTGATCCGATTTGCGGTGGCATCGAGACCGCTGTTGAACGGGCGCTGGGGACCGCACTGCAGTGCTTCGGCGGGCAGCTCGATCTTGTCGAGTCCGTCTTGAGCGACGGCGAGGTGCCGAGGCTCGCCGCTGTGCGATGCGAGGGCGAGGGCAATGTGCTGGGGGCCGAAACCGAAGGCGTCCGCGGCACCGGTCTCGATCAGCGGAAGCGCTTGGAGGCTCTTCGTGGCGCTGCGAGGAAAGATGGCCTGGTCAGGGTCGCCAGCGGACTCGATCACATCACCGGCGGAGTTGACGACCACCCAAGCACCCCGGTGCAGCGACTCGAGTTTGTTGTTCCGCCAGAACTCGGCCAGCACAGGGTTGTCTCGACGCATCCCGAGAGTGTGCCCGGTGCGACACCACCTCGCCCTACGACGAGCCCCTAGCCTTGAGCCCAATGCATTCGATGATGATGTTGTGGCCTCGAGACCCCGATTCGGTCAAGGGCGTGAAGATCGAGCGAGCGGCCGCGGCCCGCGTCTGGCGTTTCGCCTCGCCTTACCGGGCAAAGGTGGCAGGTTTCCTGCTGACCGTGATTGCTCAGGCGTTGCTGGGTCTCGTGCCGGCCATTCTCTTCGGTCGGATCATCGATGATGTGATCCCCAACGAGGATCGACGGCTGCTGTTCGTCTTCTCTGTTTTCATCGTGGGCTCGGCGATTCTCTCGGCCATCGTGTCCCTGGCCGAGCGCTACTGGTCCTCCGTGATCGGCGAGGGCGTGATCTACGACCTGCGCTCGGCGCTGTTCGATCACGTGCAGCGGTTACCGATCGCGTTCTTCACTCGCACGCAGACGGGCACGCTCACCAACCGTCTGAACAATGACGTGATCGGCGCTCAGCGTGCCCTCACCGCAACACTCGGCACCGTGGTGTCGAACATCATCACGCTCGTCACCACTCTGATCGCCATGTTCGTGCTCGAGTGGCGCCTCACGCTCCTCGCCCTCATCCTCACGCCCGTGTTCGTGCTGCCGTACAAGCGCATTGGTGCCATCCAGCAGGCAATCACTCGTGAAGGCATGGACCACAACGCACAGATGAACTCGACCATGACCGAGCGCTTCAACGTGTCCGGTGCGCTCCTGGTGAAGCTCTTCGGCCGTCAGAACGACGAGGCGGCGGAGTTCTCCGACCGTGCGGCGAAGGTGCGAGACATCGGCATTCGTTCCGCCATGTTCACTCGTGGCTTCATGGTGATGATCAGCCTGCTCGGGGCGATTGGGACTGCGCTCGTTTACGGCCTGGGTGGTCTTTTCGCCATCCAGGGTTCGATTCAGGCAGGTCAGCTGGCGGCGATGGGCCTGCTGGTCGGCCGAATCTACAACCCTCTGACCGGTCTCACGAACGCCCGGATCGACGTGCTCACGGCGCTCGTGAGCTTCGATCGCGTCTTCGAGGTGCTCGACAGCCCCTCGCCGATCACGGATGCTCCCGACGCCGCCGTTCTTGAACGGCCCGCCGGACGTATCGAGTTCGACCACGTCACCTTCCGGTACCCGCTCTCGACCGAGACGATCATTCCCTCGCTCGAGACCCCGTCGTCTTCGATCTCTGACGAGAACGAGGCGCCGATCATCAAGGACCTCACGGTCACCATTGAGCCGGGCGAGCTCGTTGCCCTCGTTGGTCCATCAGGCGCGGGCAAGACCACCATCACGAATCTGGTGCCTCGTCTGTACGACGTGATCGAGGGCGCCGTTCGGGTGGATGGCCACGACGTCCGAGAGGTCACGCAAGAGAGCCTCCGTCAGGCCATCGGCGTGGTGGTGCAGGATCCGCACCTCTTCCACGAATCGATTGCCGGCAACCTTCGATACGCCAAGCCGGATGCCACCCACGAACAGATGGAAGCGGCGTGCCGAGCGGCGCAAATTCACGACACGATCGCCAAGCTCCCCGGTGGCTACGACACCGTGGTGGGGGAGCGGGGCTACCGCTTCTCCGGTGGTGAGAAGCAGCGCCTGTCGATTGCTCGCATGCTCCTCAAGGACCCGGCGATCGTGATCCTCGACGAGGCGACGAGCCACCTGGATTCAGAGAATGAGTCGTTGGTGCAGGCCGCCCTGGCCGAGGCACTCGAAGGGCGAACGGCACTCGTCATCGCTCACCGACTGTCCACCATCACCAACGCCGACAAGATCCTCGTGCTTGAAGACGGCACGCTGGTCGAAGTCGGCACCCACAACGATCTCCTCAACGCCGAGGGTCTCTACTCCGAGCTGTATCACCTGCTCGTGCGAGACGACGCTCCCCGCGAGCCCGCCGGAGAACATGTGGTGAACGGCGCGGCGGCGACCGATGCCGAGGTTGCTCCCTCAGTAGTGTCTCCTCATGGCTGATTCCAAGAAGGAAGGCGTCGTCTTCTACTGGCGGCCCGGTTGTCCGTTCTGCAAGGCGCTCGAGTTCGGCCTCAAGCGGCAGAAGATCCCCGTCGAGAAGCGGAACATCTGGGAGAACCCGGAGTACGCGGCGACGGTACGCAAGATCGCCAACGGCAACGAGACGGTGCCGACCCTCACCATCGGTGGCAAGCACGGCATGGTGAATCCGTCGGCCAAGGACGTGAAGAAGGCCGTTCAGAAGCACGCCCCGCACGTTCTCGCCTGAGCGAGACGCCGGCCGAACCGTCGGGCGATGCAGAGGGTGAGAGCGGATCGACGCTCTTCCGTGCCAGCACTACATTGCGCGCCATGCAGACGGTGAGCTGGACCGAGATGAAGCACGGGTCGAAGGAGGACTACGAGTTCCTCACTCCGGCCTTCGAGGA
>CALKTH010000084.1 GCA_937997485.1 uncultured Acidimicrobiales bacterium
AAGTACCTCTGGGCCAAGAGCGGCTGAGGCAATGGGCTGAGGACGCTCATTTTCACCGAGTCCCGGCCGATGCATCCGCATGGGGCGACGACGATTGATCATGGCGCTGACACTGGCGCTGGCGGCCGCAGCGTGCGGCGACGTGCCGGCAGCGGAGACGAGCCAGACGGCGCCCGACGTACTGGCGCTGGCAGACGAGGCCACAACGTCGACTGCGGCCGACGATGACACCGCCGGGCAGGAGACCGCTGGGGAAGAACCGCTTGGCCCCGTGGTTGACGATGGACCGGCACCCAACCCCACGGTCTCCACCACGCTCCCAGGCCGCTCGGGTGAGACGGACTCGAGCAGCAACGCAGGAGAAACGACGAGCGGTCAAGGCTCGGGTTCTGATACGGGTTCTGCAGGCACAGCTCCGCCCAATACCGCGCCGGCCACAACGAGCGCCCCTCCCGTCGGCGCCACCCAGGCACCGGAACCAACGACGAGTGGAGCGATCTCCGGCTACCGCGGCGTGCTCGGCGGCTACGACCGTGATCAGGTATTGGCCACCTCTCCCGTCGCAATGCCCTCGGTCTCTTCTGGCACGATGCCGCTCACCGGCCTGCCAGGTTCGTCAAGCGGCCGCCGAGCGGTCGTGGTGAAGATCGACAACAGTGCAAAGGCTCGTCCCCAAACAGGTCTTGAACTGGCCGACGTCATCATCGAGCAGGAAGTGGAGGGTGGCCTCACCCGCTTTGCTGCCATCTTCCAGACCAACGAGGTGCGCACGCTCGGGCCCGTTCGCTCCGCTCGCAGTACGGACCTGTCTTTCTTGAGTTCCCTTGGCACTCCTGCGCTGGCCTACTCCGGAGCCAACGATGTGTTCGATCAGCTGATCCGGGAACTGGCCGCCATCGACGACTTTTCCGCCGCCCGAAACGGCAACTACTGGCGTGATCGAAGCCGGAGCGCTCCGAGCAACATGTACACGAACACCACGGCGTTCAGCGCCGGCGGTGCTCCGCCTCCCGCGTGGTTCCACTTCGGAACACCGACTGGCGGCACCCCGGTCGCGAACGCCACCGTGGCGTACCCTCGAACCTCGGTGGTGTGGGAATGGGACGGCGGAGGCTGGCTGCGAAGCCAGGACGGCCGCCGGCACATGAGCACCAATGGAAGTCAGCTTCGGGCGACCAACGTCGTTGTCGCCGCGGTTCCAGTGGTTGACAGCGGCCTCGTCGATCCCGCCGGATCGGTCGTGCCGGAGTTCGTGTGGGCCGGTAGTGGACCCGTCACCGTGTTCAGCAACGGTCAGCGTTTCGACGGCACGTGGACCCGACCCACGCTGCGGGACCCTGCCGTCTTGGTCGACGCCAGCGGTTCGATCATCCCCCTCGTTCCCGGAACCACATGGGTCGAACTCGTCTCAGGATGAGCGGGGAGGGTGGAGCTGTGCAATCGAGAGTCTCCCGGTGCCAGTTCGTGGCGCCAGGAGACTCCCGCACATCAATGCGTTGCTACTGAGCGATCACTCGCCGCCCTCGAGGAGGGTGACTTCGATCGGCGACCAGCCCGAGCCGTTCACGTCAACGCCCTGCGCTTCAAGCAGTGCGATCGCTGCGTCGGCGTAGGTGTTCGTGAACGCACCATCATCGGGCGGTCCGGCCAACACGCCTTCGGCGGTGGCGACGTCGATCGTCTGATCCCAGAGCGCCTGATCGATGCGGGCGGCACCACCGGGCGCCGGCCAGATCAGGTTGTTGACCTCGTTGAGCTGCCACGTCATGTGGCTCGTGCCCAGGATCGGGCCGTTGGCGAGGACCACGTCGACGCAGCTGGTGAGCTCGTCTCGGCAGTACGCCCAGCCCTTGATGGATCCGGCGACGAAGCGGGTGGTGATGTCCTGGTATGCCTCATCCGAAGCGAGGCGTGCGCCATCGGCCCAGATCGCATCCTGGAGCATCGCCGTGCCTTCATCGTTCCAGTCGATGATCGAGAGATCCTCAGGCTGGAACAGCTCACCCGTGTCCGGGTTGACCGTCTCGAGCACCTGGGCGTACTCGTTGTAGATCATCGCCTGGGCAGCATCGATCTCACCGTTGATGAGTGCCAGCATGTCGAAGTTCTGCTGGACGATCTCGTTGTCGACACCGGGCTCGACGCCCGCACGGCGAGAGCCGGCGAGAAGCTCGAACTCGTTGCCGAAGCCCCAGCTCCCGACCTTGCGGCCGGCAAGGTCAGCCGGACCGGTGATGCCGGTGTCGACGAAGGACACCTGGAGCGTTCCGCTGCGCTGGTAGATCTGGCCAACGTTCACGATGTCGATGCCCTCGGCCCGGGATACGAGCGCCCGGGGTACCCAGGAAATAGCAAAGTCAACGGCGCCCGACCCCAGCTGCTGCTGAGGAACGATGTCCACGCCGCCCTCGACAATGGTGACGTCGAGACAGAACTCTTCATAGAAGCCCTCGTCAACAGCGGCGTAGTAACCGGCGAACTGTGACTGGGTCACCCACTGCAGCTGCAGACTGACTTCGTCGACTGTCTCACACTCAGCTCCGGTTGCCTCGCTCCCAGCTGCTTCACCAGCAGCATCTCCAGCGTCTCCCCCGGCATCATCGTCGCCCCCGCCGCAGGCAGCAGCCAGCATGGTGAGAGCAGCGATGAGCGAAAGCAATTTCACGGCACGCGTTCGTTCGAACATTTCAGTTTCTCCCTTTCCTGGCGGAGCAGACCGCCAAGT
>CALKTH010000085.1 GCA_937997485.1 uncultured Acidimicrobiales bacterium
TTCCGCCTGGTCGCGGTGCGTTCTCAGGTGACGGACAACATCTCGTTCGTGCCGAACGCTTGAGCGGCGGCGTCGGCGTGTACCCTCATGTGTTCTGCGCAGATGCCCGAGTGGCCTAAGGGAGCGGCCTGCAAAGCCGTGATTCGCGGGTTCAAATCCCGCTCTGCGCTCCAATCGCACTTCGTGCAAAATCCAGGCGTGACCGAGGCGATCATTCGCTACGATCTTGCGTCCCGGGCCGTTAGCTCAGTTGGCTAGAGCACTACCTCGACACGGTAGGGGTCACAGGTTCAAGTCCTGTACGGCCCACCACAGCAGTGAAAGTACGAACGAAGGACCGCTCCCGGGAGCGGTCCTTCGCCTTTTCTGCTCAGATGTCCGCATGGCGACCGCTGGCTACTCCGGAACTCCACTCGCCAAGAAGCTTGGCATCAAGGAGGGTCATCGCGTCGCCCTGTTGGACGAGCCGGAGACCTTCCGCGACCTGCTCGACCCAGTCCCTCATGCGGTGGAGTTCAGGACGAGTCTGCGAGGAAAGGCTGATGTCGTCGTTCTCTTCGGTACCAAACGTTCGGTGCTCGAGCGGCGCATCGACGGCGCCGGCCGATCCATCTTCCCCGGTGGGGGAGTGTGGGTGGCCTGGCCGAAGAGGGCCTCGAAGGTGCCGACCGACATCACCGAAGACACGGTGAGGGAGATCTGTCTGCCAAAAGGGCTGGTCGACAACAAGGTGTGCGCGATCGACGACACATGGTCCGGTCTTCGAGTCGTCTGGCGCAAAGAGCTTCGGGGCTAGGGGCCGCGAGCTGAGGACCTCAGCTACTCGTGGTGGCGAACCCGGGGCGGCGGGACAAGTCGTTGCAGGCCTCGCACGTGTCCTCCGGAATGAGTCCGGCGGCCATCAGCTTGGCGAAGATCGCACAACCAAGGCAGTAACCAGCGGCGCTCTCAAGGAAGGCCGCACCGGTGATGGTGGCGACGAGGAGCATTGAGATGCCGGTGAAGCCGGCCAGGCTGAGAATGAGGGCGGAAACCGAAAGCGTGGCGCCGATCGCCTGAGCGAACCGCTTCGGTGGTCCAGGAACGATCTTCTCTGCCACTGGGAGCCGAGGCGTGATGACTCGGGTGACCAGCTGGCCGATCGGGCTCAGTGAAGGACCGGTCAGCACTCGAGCAACGAAGCCGTAGGCGAGGAAGCCAAGCACCCAGATGTTGCCCGTGGCGAGGTACAGCAGCGTGAGTCCGACGACGAAGCCGGCCACCAGTCGGGCCGATACTTCGTTGACCTGCGCAGGAAAGCTGAAGAGTTCGTTCATTGCCATGCACGATATAACCGACTAACCCGATCAACAATTCCGACAATCCGGTCGAGTCAGGGAACATCTACGATCAGACGGTGCCTTCAACACCTCCCGCATCGCCTGGCGAGTATCCCTTCGAATGGGAGACAAGCGTCCTGCTGAGCGACGGTTCAACGGCACGCTTGCGGCCAATCAAACCTGAAGACCGGGATCTTCTCGCCGCGTTTCATGGCCGCCAGTCCCAGGAGAGCATCTATTTCCGCTACTTCCGGTTCCGGCCCGAGCTGTCTGACAAGGAGCTCGAGTACTTCACCAACGTCGACTACGACAAGCGCATGGCGTTCGTCGCCACGATCGGCAACGAGCTCGTTGCCGTCGCTCGCTACGAGTCAGGATCGACCGACGAGGCCAACCTGCGCCCCGAGGTCGCCTTCTTCGTCGACGACGCGCACCACGGCAAGGGGCTGGCCACCCTCATGCTCGAATACCTGGCGGCCGCGGCCCGTCAGAAGGGGTTGGAGGGCTTCACCGCCACTGTCCTGCCGGAGAACTACGGCATGCTCCGTGTCTTCCGCAAAGCGGGCTTCGACGTGAAGACGGCGTTCGTCGACGGCATCATCGAGGTCACGCTTGGCATCGAGGTGACACCGGAAACCGCCGAGGCAATCGATGCCCGGAACCAGCGAGCCCAAGCTCGCTCTGTTGCCCGAATTCTTCACCCAACATCAGTCGTCGTGATCGGCGCCGGCCGCAACGAGACCTCGGTTGGTCACCAACTCGCTCGTTACATCGCCGAAGCTCCGTTTGCCGGCAATGCGTGGGCGGTGAATCCGAGCGCCGCAGCGAGTGGTGAGACCTCGATTGCTGGTCTTCCCCTGGTTGCCGATCTCGAGACCATTCAGGGCGAGGTCGACCTCGCGGTGGTTGCGGTGCCGGCCGAAGCCGTCGACTCGGTCATCGATGCGTGCATCGCCAAGAGCATCAAGGGCCTCGTCATCGTGTCTGCGGGATTCTCCGACATCGGCCCTGAAGGAGTGGAGCGGGAGCGAGCGTTGGTTGACCTGGCCCGACGCAACGGCATACGACTCGTCGGACCTGCGGCATACGGCGTCGTCAACACCGATCCCGAGGTCAACCTCAACGCCCTGTTCCTCCCACTGCACGATGTCACGGCCGGGTCTGTGGCGATCCTGTCGCAATCCGGTCCGCTTGGGGCAGCGCTGCTCGATCAGATGGCGAAGCAGGGCATTGGCATCTCGTCGTTCGTTGCCATCGGCAACCGCGCTGATTTGTCAACCAACGACCTGCTGCAGTTCTGGGCCACGGATGACCGAACCCGAGTGATCGCCCTCTACCAGGAGAACTTCGGTAATCCCCGAAACTTCGCTCGCATCGCTCGTGACGTGTCGCAAACCAAGCCGATCATCGCCGTCGAGCCGGAGGATCCGGCGGCGATCGATCTGCTGCAGCAAGCCGGGGTCATCGTCGTTCGCCGGGTCTCCGAACTCGTCGAGCAGGCGGAGATGGTGGTCGGTCAGCCCATGCCCGAGGGCAACCGGGTTGCCGTCATCACAAACGCCTCGTCGGTCGGCCGACTCGCCGCTTCGGCGTGCCGCAAGGCTGGGCTCGAGGTCGTTCGCCCGGAAAGCCTGGAGGCAGGGCAGGGGAGCGACATCGTGCTTCTCGGAGACGCTGATGCACTTTCGGTGGACCGGTTGGCCACACCGGATGACTACGAGCGACTGATCTCGGCCGCCGCCGTGAGTGCCAACGTCGATTCCTTGCTCCTCGCCATCGTCCCCAACCTGTTGCTGCCGCCCGAACAACTGGGACAGCTGTTGCATCGCATCGACATCGCCGTCGACAAGCCCATGGCCGCAGCAGGCCTTGTCGACCAGGCCTTGCTGGCGACGCCTGGCCTTCCCTCGTTCACGTTCCCCGAGCAAGCCGCTCGAGCGCTCGGCCGGATGGCCGAGCACTCGGCCTGGCGCTCGCTCTCGCACGGCGATCCGATTCGCCCTGAGCCCGAGTGGGCGTCCCGGGCCGAACAGCTCGTGCTCGATCAGTTGGGTCCTGCCGATGAACGGGAGCTCTTCATGCACGATGCTGACCTCGAGCCCTTGCTGTCAGCGCTGGAGATTCCCGTCCCGTCCTTCCGGATCGCCTCGGACTTGGCCAGTGCTCGCGCCGCAGCGGAGGACGTCGGCTATCCGGTCGTGCTGAAGGCCGGCGGCGTCGCTCAACGGCGTTTGGGCTCGCAGGGCGGCACGGTCCTTGGCCTGCGGTCGGCCGATGAGGTGGAGACGCACTTCCGCCGCATGCAAGAGGAGCTGCCCGAGGACTTCGACCCGCCGATCGTGCAGGCCACCGCCGAACCCGGCGTGCACCTGGCCGTGGAGCTGATTCAGGACAACGTGGGCGGGCCCCGGCTGCATCTCGGAGTTGGTGGAGCGTCAGCTCGGAGCATCGAGGCGCTCGAAACGGTGTTCCTCCCGGCCAGTGAGATCGATCTCGACCGGGCCCTCGAAACGCCCTGGCTCGCAGATCTGTTTCCAGGCGAAGCGGCGAGATACGCGCTGCGTGATCTCCTCGCCCGACTCGTCACCGCGGCCGAGGCCTCACCGGACCTGGCGGCCGTCCAGTTCGATCCCGTGATCCTGTCGGCCGAGGACGCCGTGCCCGTCGAGGCTTCCGTCGTCTTGCGGCGCTGGCGACGAGACCCGCTCGCCGAAGTGCGGCACATCTGAGGCTCGCGGAAGTCGGCGTGCGGGTTGCGTTGACGTCAGTCCGCTTCGGCGGATCGGGACACGGCCCACAACTCGATCTTGTCCTCGAAGCCCCGGAGCCGGGTTCGGCCGATGGAAGCCCAAAGGACGGGGTTGGTCGCGACGACGTCGGTGGCGTCCTTCGTGGCAGTGTCGGCGAGCGTCCGGTTCGGAAGGCACTCACCGACGATGCGAGCGGCCCGGTTCACCGTCGGGCCAAACAGATCGCCTTCACGATGCATGACATCGCCGGTGGCCAGACCAACGCGCAGGCCGGGAAGCCCAGGCAACCGTTCGGGGATCTCGTGCAGGAAGGAGGAGATGATCATGGCGTCGTTGGCCGTCGGGGCAGCGAACATCACTTCGTCCCCGATGAGCTTCACCAGGCGACCACCGTTCTCGGTGATGACTTCGCTTGCCTGGCCTTCGAAGTCGGCGAGCAGGCTGCCCATCTCACCGAGCGACAACGACTGGGTCAGACGAGTTGACCCCACGATGTCCGCGAAACCCACGGTCATGGTCCGGACCTCGAACTGATGTGTTGAGTCCACGCCTTCATGCGAGCGGCGGCTCGTGATGATGTGGTGACGCAGGAACACGTCGATCGCATCGGTCACGATGGGCAGCATGGCCGTGGCGTCGATGTTGGCTTGGGCCACCGTGTTCGGATGCAGGTCGGGGAGCTTTCGCTCCAGGTTGACCAGGAATGAGGAGGTCACGGTGTCGGCGACGCGAAGGGCGGATGCGCCGATCACGCGAGCGATCTGCAGCACCGCCGTCTCCCCAAAGACCTCGGCACCGAGCGCAAAGCCTTGCAGCATCTGGACTTCCCGGTCGCTGATGGCGATGTCGGCTTCGGTGGGGATGGCGGGAAGGCCGCCAGCACGGCGGACGGCCCGGATTTGCTCCACTGTCAGGCCGGCGAGCAGCGCCGCCTGACGCAGGTCATGACGTGGTTCGCCCGGGCGAACGTTCCAGATCGTGGCGAGATCGGTGATGTCACCGTCGTGAGAAGCCAGGTCTGCTGCTGACGCCCCGATGCTGTCGAGGATGTCCTGGGTCTCCGCATCAAGCTCGGATTGAGGATCGCCGTCAGCTGCCACGCACGGGACGCTACTCGCCGAAGGCGCACCTGTTCACAACGTTGTTGTTCACCTCGCAGAACGCGGTGACCGTCGGCTCGAGGATCATCGTGAACGTGTCGTTCTGATCGTTGAAGTTCATCGTCGCGTCCGGGTAGCCGTTCCAATCGAACTGCACCACGACATCGGCCGTGGCCAGGGTCTGCGCGACTGGTTCTTCACCCACCATCACCGCAAACAGGAACTGATTGGCCGCCGTTGCCGCGTCGGGTGAGGGGATCACGTCGGCGGCAAAGCGCTCAGCACAGATAGGGCGCACGTAACCCTCCACATTGTTCACGGCCTCGAAGTAGGCCTCGATGTCGTCCCCACCGCCGGTGGCGAGCGTGTCGAGCCCCGCCTGCACCCCGGGAGGAGCATCGGCACCCAGGATCTCCACCAGTGAGTCGATCCCTGCCTCGAGCGTGGCCGGAGTCAGGAACGTCAGGTAGGCGTCGCACACGGCGGCCGTCTCGTCGACGGCCGCTTCGGTCGTGGTCGTCTCCTCCTCGACCGGTGCCTCGGTGGTGGTCGTCTCCTCGGCGGGAGCCTCAGTCGTTGTCGCTTCGGCGGTGGTGATCGTCGTCTCCTCGGCGACGGCCGTCGTCGTGGAGGTGTCGTCGGTTGCAACCTCGCCACCGTCGTCGGTGCACGCGGCAGCAAGGACGAGGAGCGAAAACAGAGCTGGGACGATGCGATGCATCGTCCCAGTCTTCAACACTTTTGGATGTGGGTGGCGTCATCGGCCACGCACGCTTTGTCGGTCAGCGACTACCGCTCGGCGATCGGCACGTACGCCCGCTCGCCAACTCCGGTGTACACCTGGCGAGGACGACTGATGCGCTGACCCTGCTCGAGGAGCTCCTGCCAGTGGGCGAGCCAGCCCGGCATGCGGCCGATGGTGAACAGCACCGTGAACATGTCGAGCGGGAAGCCCATCGACTGGTAGATCAGGCCGGTGTAGAAATCGACATTGGGGTAGAGGTTGCGGCTCTTGAAATAGTCGTCGTTGAGCGCAATCTCTTCCAGCTTGAGCGCCATGTCGAGCAGCGGGCTCTTGCCGGTGACCTCGAAGACCTTGTCGGCCTGCTCCTTCACGATGCGGGCCCGAGGGTCGTACGCCTTATAGACGCGGTGACCGAAGCCCATCAGGCGGCTCTCGCCGGCCTTCACGGACTCGACGAAGGGCTCGATGTTGTCGTAGGAGCCGATCTCTTCCAGCATGTGGATCACGGCCTCGTTGGCGCCACCGTGGCGAGGGCCGTAGAGGGCGCCCGTCGCAGCCGCAACGGCGGAGTACGGATCGGCATGAGCAGAGCCGACCACACGCATGGTGGTGGTGGAGCAGTTCTGCTCGTGATCAGCGTGGAGGATGAGGAGAACGTCGAGCGCCTTGGCCAGCACGGGATCTGGCTTGTACTGCGGCTCGGCGACACGCCACATCATCGAGAGGAAGTTCTCGGCGTAGGTGAGGTCGTTGTCCGGGTAGACGAACGGCATGCCGATGCTGGCTCGATACGCCATAGCCGCCAGGGTCGGACCCTTCGAGATCAACCGGTTGATCTGCTTGTATCGGTTGCCCGGATCCTCGATGTCCTTGGCCTCGGGGTAGAAGGTGCTCAACGCAGCAATGGCGGACATGAGCATGCCCATGGGGTGAGCATCGTGATTGAAGCCCTCCATGAACCGCTTGCGCATGTTCTCGTGAATGAACGTGTGATACGTGACGTCGTGCACCCAGCTGTCGGTCTGCTCCTGGTTGGGAAGCTCACCGTTGAGCAGGAGGTAGCAGACCTCGAGGAATGTGGAGTGCTCAGCGAGCTGCTCGATCGGGTAGCCGCGGTAGCGAAGAATGCCGTTCGCGCCATCGAGGTCGGTGATCGCCGACTCGGTCGAAGCCGTGCCACCGAAGGCAGGATCGAGGACCCAGGTTCCCGGCATCAGCTTCTGGATCGCCTTCATGTCGATCGAGCCGTTCTCGATCGGGATGTCGACGGTCTGTCCCGTGCGGTTGTCGGTAATGGTCACTGTCTCTGGCACGGCGTGAGGCTCCTGGTGCATCGTCTACGAGTAGATCAGCACCCCGTTGTGCCGAACCAGCCAATTGGTCTGCGCGGAGGTGCGCACACTGGCTGTGGCTGGCGCCTTACTGCGTCAGCTCGTGCGAATCTAGCGCCCCCAGCGCCCAGGTGCGGCATGGGCGAGCCTCCTTCGTGCCCTCGTCGTTGCCGCAAGGGAGAAGTGTCCGCCTGAACGTCAGAGCGGCTGGTTGTCGTGACGCCGGTGGCGGGGCCGTTCTCGCTTGGTCGCAAGGAGGTCGAAGGCGGCGCCAAGCGCTCGTCGGGTCTCGGTCGGATCGATCACCGCGGAGATCGATCCCCGTTCCGCCGTGGGATAGGGAGTGAGGTAGCGCGCGTCATAGTCCGCCTCGAGCTGCACCCGTTCCTCCGGGCTGGCCTTGCGATGAAGAATCTCGACCGCACCCTTGGCGCCCATCACCGCAACCTCGGCCGAGGGCCACGCCAGCATCATGTCGGTGCCCATGTATCGGGAGTCCATCACGATGTAGGCGCCGCCGTAGCTCTTGCGCAGGATCAGTCCCACCCGAGGCACCGTCGCTCGTGCATAGGCGAACGCAAGTTGTGCCCCGTGTCGGATCATGCCTCGCCACTCCAGATCCTTGCCAGGCAGGAAACCCGACGTATCAACGAGCGTGAGGAGCGGGACGTTGAAGGCATCACAGAAGCCGACGAATCGCCCGCCCTTCTGCGAGGCCGGAATGTCGATCGCCCCGGCCAGCGCCTGGCTCTGGTTGGCCACAACCCCGATGGTCTGTCCACCAATGGAGCAGAAGCCGGTCACGAGGTTCGGCGCCCACGACGCTCGCAGCTCGAGGAACTCGCCATCGTCAGCCACGTCGCGCACGATCGACCGCACGTCGTAGCTGCCGGTCGGATGGTCGGGGATGGTTGTCGCCGCCTCATCGGTGGGGCGGTCAACGATGTCATCGGTCTCGATGAGGGGCGGCAGCGCATCAACGTGGTCCGGCAAATGCGACAACACAGCGCTCAGCGCATCCCAGGCCGCATCGGCGTCGGCCACGATCATGGAGGCCACGCCGCTCGATCGGGCGTGCGCACCGGAACCGCCGAGCGACGTCGTGGAGACGGGCACGCCCGTGAACGACTCGACCATGGACGGTCCACTCACGAAGGCGTAGGCGTCTTCGGTGAACACGGTGATGTCCGCAAGTCCAAGGAGCAGGGCAGGGCCGGCAACGACTGGCCCGGTTGCGGCCAGGAGGATCGGCACGACGCCGCTCGCCTGGCCCAGCGCACGAGCGACCCGGCCCCAGCCAACGACCGCCTCAAAGCCGGTGTCAACGGTGGGTCCGAACGTCGAGATCATGCCGATGATCGGCATGCGCTTCTCGGTAGCGGTTCGAACCCCACTCTCGAGAACGGCAGCGTCGGCCGAGGTCAGGCCTGGGCTGTCGCCGTCGTCGTCCGACCGTAGCGAGAGGAACATGACCTGGCGCCCGTCGAGCTGGACGGTCCGGGCGGTTGCCCCGGTTCCGGACGCCTGGCGAAGTGTGACGCTGGTGGTCTCGCTGCTGAGTTGCTCGGTGGTCGAGGTCATGACGATGGTTGGATCAGATGCAAGCCAGGAACGTTACGTACTTCCGCACTGATCACGTGTGTTGCTGCGTCGATCGTGGTTTGCGAAGCCGCAGAAAGGCGTCCGCGGCGCCGCACTGCGAGCCCCACCGTCCGTCGGTTCAGCCCGTCAACGGCGATGCGTTCCCAGTCGCCACCGATCCATCCCGGTGCCGCGGTGGCCGGCACGATCGCCACGCCGAACCCCTGAAAGGCCAGCGAGGCAAGAAGGCGTAGGCCGTCGACCTCTACTTTCGCCGAAGGCACGAGACCCTGGCGACGGAACGCCTCGTCGATCTCTCGGCGGAACGCGGTGCCGGGCGACGCAAGGAGAAGCTCGTAGCGAGCCAGCTCGGCAAGGGTGGAAACGCCGGAGGCGGCAGCGAGCGGGTGCCGGAGCGGAACAATTGCCTCGTGGTCTTCGTCAAAGAGCGGCGTGGTTTGAACGTCGGGATCATCAACGGGCAAGGCAAGCACGGCCATGTCCAGCTCACCGTCGCCAAGTCGGCGGGTCAATGTGCTGCTCGTACCGTCAGCGACCACCAACCGAATGCCGGGGCTCGTGCGGGCTAGTCGGTCGATGAGCAAAGGGGCAAGCCAGCGAGCCGTGGTGCCGATGATTCCGAGGCGCACCGTGCCTCGAGGAGCGCCTCGGAGTGAACTCACGTCGGCCTCGATCGAGATGAGCTCGCTCTCGATGCGGCGGGCTCGAGCGACAACGGCCTCGCCCTCTTCGGTGGCCTTGCCGGTGGAACGGTCGATCAGAACGGCGTCGAGTTCCTTCTCGAGACGAGCGACGTGGGTCGAGATGTTGGACTGCACCGTGTGTGTCGCTCGTGCAGCAGCAGTGAAACCGCCGTGTTCCACCACCGCGAGGAACGCTTGGAGCTGCCGGAGGTCCATGCTGAGAGAGTGTCCCACATGCGGGTGACAGTGTCCATCTCCCAAACAGATGCTACCGATCAGTAGGAACTGTTTGGCAGATGAAAGGCTCTCACCTAGACTGAGGAGCACAACGAACGACAGGTCTTCGGTCCCCCTCGTGAGGCCTGTCGATTCGGTCAGCGGACGGTCCCCCTCGATCCGCTGACCCGCTGAGACCGGCTGCCACGCAGTCGGTCTCGTTCGTTTTGGCCGCGGCCCGTTCCGTCGCTAGCTTCCGCTCGACAGCCGATTCCAGATGCGGCGGAAGATGCCCTCGGGAACGCGTGACAGGGAGTACAGCTTGGCGTCGCCGATGAGGGAGAGGCCTCGGACCCTCACGGTCGGCATGCCTGGCCGAGGCTCGGCCAGGTCGACCCGTCGGTCGCCCAGCACTACAGACATCTCCAGGACGGCGCGAACACCGTCAGGCAGGATGACCATCGAGTCGCCGATTGCGGAATAGATCGTGATCGTGAGGTCGGACGGAATCGTGGCCGAGGACAGGTCGAGCGTCGTGTCGCCCAGGATTGAGGTGGCCTGCAGGTCACCGTCGACGTCGATCCAGCCGTCGATCTTCAGGTCACCAGCCAGCGAAAACGTCGACCGAGGGACTGGATGGCTGACCGCTGGCCGGGCAGGAAGAGGAGCGGCAGGCGTTGGAAGCCCGACCGCCGCCGCGTCGAGCTCGGCTCGGTTGCGCGCCGCATACACGGCATCGAACCGCTCATCGAGTTCATCGAAGGGAATCGCATCCTCGGCAACCGCTCGCTGAATTCGATGCAGAACCGGCTGACGGTCGTTGTCGTCGATCGGGTCGGAAGGGAGAGGCTGGGCGGGCTCTGGCGACGAGCCTTGGTGCGGGACAACATCATCAGACACGCCGACGACACTAGTGCCGGAGTAGCGCTGACCTCCTGTCTGCCCGGCGCGTCGCGGTACGGTCACCGGATGGCACAAGCTGCGGCGTTCTTCGATCTCGATCGCACTCTCCTGCAGGGAGCGAGCGGCCCGCTCATCTCTGAGGCGTTGCGAGCCGAGGGCCTCGTGCGAGCCGAGCCCATTCCCGGCGAGAAGCTTCTGTTCGGCATCTTCAACGTGATCGGCGAAACCCTGCCGTCCATGGCGCTCACCCGTACCGGCATCAAGGCGACCAAGGGCTGGAAGCGGTCATCAGCGCAACGCGCCGGCGTGGCGGTTGCCCAACGACTTGTCGAAGCCGTGGAGCCCTTCGCCCACGAGGTGATTGCTGACCATCGGTCTGCCGGTCGCAAGATCGTGCTGGCGACCACCACACCGTTCGATCTCGTTGCTCCCTTTGCTGAGGCCATGGGCTTCGACGGCGCGCTGGCTACCCGGTACCGAACCGATGCGAACGATCGCTACGACGGAACGGTTGACGGTGAGTTCGTCTGGAATCGTGGCAAGGCCCGCTCGGTCGCTGTGTGGGCGAGGGCGAATCTGGTCGACCTCGAGGCCTCGTATGCATACTCCGATTCGATTTTCGACACGCCGCTCCTCAGCTCCGTGGGGCACCCAGTCGCGGTCAACCCGGATCCTCGCCTCTGGGCCTACGCCGCGCTGCGGGGCTGGGAGACCACGTGGTTCACTGCGCCGCCTGGTGTGCCAAAACCGCTGGGCGTCGAGCCGCAGCAGGTCGCCGCCGCCCTGGCCCGTCAGGAGTTCATGCCGTGGGTGCAGATCGATCTCCAGGGCGTGGAGAACGTGCCCGTCGATGGCGGAACACTGCTGGCGATGAACCATCGCAGCTATCTGGATCCGCTCATTGTCGGCTACGCCGCAGGCAAGATCGGACGCCCCGCACGATTCCTCTCAAAGAAAGAAGTGACGGACGCGCCGATCGTCGGGCAGATCACGAAGTCGCTTGGAGCGATTCGCGTTGATCGCGAAACCAAGTCGGGTGCTCCGATGAAGGAGGCGGCCCGCGCGCTGCGCGCCGGCGAGCTCATCGCCGTCTTCCCTCAGGGCACGATCCCCAGAGGAGAGGCGTTCTTCGAGC
>CALKTH010000086.1 GCA_937997485.1 uncultured Acidimicrobiales bacterium
TTGACGATCACTGAACGCGGACGTACGGTTGGGTGCATGAGCGATGCCGCTGTTCTCGATCGAACCTTCGATGCGCTGGCGAACGAGCATCGGCGCGATGTGGTTCGTCGTTTGGCAAACGGCCCCATTGCCACGCCTGAACTTGCCGCTCACTACGGCATGTCGAAGCAGGCCCTCAGCCGACACCTGCGCCTCCTCGAAGAAGCGCAGCTCATCGAGCGTCGCCTGGACGGACGGGTGCATCACGTCCAACTCGTGCCGGACAGTCTCAGCGAGCTGGTGAGTTGGGCGTCGACGATTCGGCACGCCTGGGAGTCCAGCCTGGACCGACTGGACAGCGTTCTCGGTGAGCCGGGCGTACGTAGCGAAGCGGTGTCGGGAGACGGAGCAACGGGCGACCAAAGCGAAGGAGTAGAAGATGATTGACCCAGTCGAGGTGGAGCGCACGTATGCGGTGCCACCGGAAAGCGTGTTCGATGCGTGGCGAGACGTTGCCAAGCTCACTCGTTGGTGGGGTTGCGACACCACACAGCTGTGGAATGTGCACGAGTGGGAGTTCGAAGTGGGCGGCGCCATCCGGGTGAGCATGGACTTCGACGGCACCCCATACGAGGTCTCTGGCAAGTTCATGGCGATCGAACCCAACCAGTTGATTCGATACTCGTGGGAGGCTGACCAAGTCATCACCGTCTCAATCGAGCCCGCCGCAAACGGAAGCAAGATGACCGTCTCCCACGCAGGCCTGCCATCGAGCGAGATGGGTGAGATCGTGACGGGTGGTTGGTCCGCCAGCGTGGAGCAGATCCTGCCGGTGTTGGCATGAGCCAGCCCGAGGACTTCAAGTCCGACGTCGCCCGTGCCATTCGCGACCATGCGATGACACTTCCTCGAGCGGAAGAAGGCACGTCGTGCGTGAACAGGGCCTTCAAAGCCGGCGGCAAGAACTTCGCATTCCTCGGCGAGACCGAGGAACTGTTCAAGCTTCGCTTGAAGCTGAAGGACTCGATCGACGAGGTGAACGAGCGCTTCGATCTGGGCTCATCCGGATGGACGATGCTGGCGTTCCCACCCGGCGACGCCCCGCCGCTTGAGGATCTCGGACGCTGGATCGAGGAGAGCTTTCGCCTCCTCGCCCCCAAGAAGATCGTGGCCGAGCTGAACGATTGATCCGGCCTGCCGTCTCCTTCGCCAAGGGGTAGGCCTGCGGCCATGTGGCCTGCGTGCTTGACTTGATCGCGGGCGCTTCGAAGGAGGGGAACCATGCCACTGAGCATCGGTCCGGTCGATTTGTTCATGGGTCCGAGCGCCGTCGGGGCGCCGGACGACTTACGAGCCGCCATCGTCGGTTTCATCGAAGGAGCTCAGAGACGGCTACGCGTCGCCGTACAGGAGATCGAAGACCGTGAGGTCACCGAGGCGTTGATCGAGGCCAAGCGCCGAGGCGTGACCACGCAAGTGATGGTGGAGTCGTCCTATCTCGGCCGCCATACCGATGACGACGAGCCCGCCCAGGTGGGTCACTACTTCCGGCCCGATGCGGAGTTCCTCCACAACTCGAACAGGCTGATGCTGGAGGCCATGCTGCGAGCGGGCATCGACGTGAAGCTCGATCTGAACCCGAAGATCATGCATCAGAAGTTCGCCGTGCGCGACAGCGACGCGGTGCTCACCGGCAGCACGAACTGGACGCCAACCGGGCTCGACCGCAACCTCAACCATGTGGTCGTCGTGCACGACCGGAACGTGACGAAGGACTACCGGAAGGAGTTCGAAGAGCTGTGGGACGGCTCGTTCGGCGTGAACCGTCCGCGTCGCGATCCCAAGCCGAATGAGCGTTGGACGCAGCGGGCTGATGACACCGGGCCTCGAGTTCCAGTGAAGGTGCTCTTTGCTCCGGATCACGGACCGGAGATGGAAGTGATGAAGCAGATGCTGAAGGCTCGATCCACGATCGACTTCGCCATCTTCACCTTCGCTCAGTCATCGGGCATCGACGACACGATGCGCAGCGTGGCCTGCGGATCCGGCGCGGTTGGCGCAGATGCGGGCGCCGAAGTGCACGTGCGGGGCTCGTTCGACGGTGGACAGAGCGCGCACGACTGGGCGGCCGCCCGAAGCCTGCTCGGAAGGGACAACATCGAGTTGCACCGCAGCCATCGCCGCGGCTCGGTGGGCAAGCTCCATCACAAGCTGATGGTGATCGACGAGCAGCTCATCATTGCTGGCTCCTTCAACTACACGGCTCCGGCCACCACGCTGAACGATGAGAACATCATCGTGATCGGGAATCTGGAGACCGCCGACGACATGCCGAGTCTGGCTGGACGCAGCGCACTCATTCCGGAGAGCATCGAGGCACAGCAGGAGCTGGCTGGGTACGCGAAAGATGAGATGAGCCGCATCGTCACCGAGCACACAGTTCCCCTGCGTTGAACCCACCCGCACACACCGGCATCCCGGCCGGTGAGAAATCAGGAGAACAACATGAGCGATTCCGAAACGAACATGGCCAACGCCCTCGCCGCGTTGCAGGAGCGAATTGGCGACTCCTCACCGCCCACCGACTGGTTCGAGATCACGCAGGACCGGATTCAAGACTTCGCCGATGTGACGCTCGATCAACAGTGGATCCACGTTGACGTGGACCGGGCGAACAGCGGGCCCTTCGGAACGCCGATTGCTCACGGCCACCTCACGCTGTCGATCATGGGGCACCTACCACGCACCGAGCCCGTTCCCGGCCAAGCGCTGGAGGGGCAGAAGCTGGGCATCAACTACGGCTTCGACAAGGTTCGCTTCCCGTCGCCCGTCCCTGTCGGCGCCATGATCCGGACGACCAGCACGCTCAAGCGGGCCGAGATCAAGGGCGGCATGATCGAGATCATGAACGAGGTCAAGGTTGAGGTGCAGGGTCAGGACAAGCCAGCAGTCGTGGCTGAGAGCCTCGGTCGGCTTGTGTTCTGATGCCCACCCTCGACGAGGTCGCCGAGTATCTACAGAGCGAGCACGGACTCGCCGTGGTCAGCACTGCGCAGGCCAGCGGGGACGTGTTGTCCAGCGTGATCAACTGCGGTGTGATGAGTCATCCAGTGACGGGTGATCGCTGCATTGCCTTCGTGTCACGAGGGCCAGCGGCCCGACTCGGCCACATCCGCCGGGGAGCGAAGGTCACCCTTGCCGTGCGCCGAGGTTGGGCGTGGCGTTCCGTGACGGGAGCGGCCGACATCATCGGTCTGGACGACCCGACCGAGGGCTTCGACGACGAGGCGATTCGGGTGCTGCTGCGCGAGGTGTACCAGGCCGCCGGTGGCGAGCACGACGACTACGACGAGTACGACCGGGAGATGGTGAAGGATCGTCGAGCTGCCGTGTTCGTGCGGCCCGAACACATCCGCGGAAACGGCTGACGTCCACGCCCTTCTGCAAGACAGTCAGTGCCGGATACGCGACTGAGCGTCGTGCAGAAGCGCCACCCCAGCGGCTCTGCGTGATGTAGATCACGGAAGCCAAGGTCGGGTCTGGTTCATTGTTGGGAAGACGCGGCAGCGAGCGGCCTGCCGCCCCTGGAGGGAACCATATGAAGAACCCGTCGATGTTGACAGCAGTTGAGCCACCAGATCGTGGCGCCTACGTTGCACGCATGAGTCATCGCAGTCGTATGGCGGTGGCGGGCGCGGCAGCCCTGATCTGTTCCTTGGCGTTCGCCGCTCCCGTCAGCGCACAGGAGGGGAACGGCGAAGTGCCGGCGACACGTGTGGAGGTCGACCAGCCAGACGTCGTCATCATGCGCAACGGCAATCACCGGGAGCTGACGGCGGAGGAGTCCGCCGAGCTGGCGGAAGCCGAGCGTCAAGCACCGCGTGCGTCTCGCCTCGTCGCTCGCTCCACGGATGGCCGGACGGCCGGTTTGTTCGAAGGCCTCGACCCCGGATTCTGGGTCGCGTACCAACAGCCCGTTCCCCCTGACATCGAAGCGGCCACGAACGCTGCTCTCCTCCAGTTCGAAGCGGAGTTGAACCCGTCGACCGCCATCGTGGTGAGTTTCGAGTGGTTCGACTTCGGGGATGCGAACAGCTTGGGTGCTGCGTTCTCGACGGGGTACTGGACGTTGCCGATTCTCGGCACTGAGGCGTCGGTGCCATCGCCCATCGCCAGCCATCAACTCGGATTCGACGTGGATGTCGACGAGGCGGAGGCCGTGGTTCGTATGAACGCTGGCCTGTATGGCGCCAACGGCGGCTGGTGCGTGGACACGGTGAACTCCTGCCGGCCCGGCGAGCCGGACTTCTACAACACGCTGCGCCACGAGCTCACCCATGCTTTCGGCTTCGCTTCGTCAGCGTCGGCGAACAACAACGGGCGCGTGCGGTTCGACAATCCGCCCTTTCTGTTCGACACCATGCTGCGGGCTGATGTCACCGGCGCCGCGACACCCACGGTGAGCAACACCGTCAACATCTTCGAGACCTCGAACCCGAATGCGTGGGCAACCAGCGGCCGGCTCTGGCTCGACATCGACGGCGGTGAGGTCTGGCAGCTCTTTGCTCCCGGTCAGTACATTCCCGGCTCGTCGGTCTCGCACCTCGACGAGGATCGGTACTCGAGCACACCGATCGCCATGATGACGCCCTTCTCCGCCAACGACGGGGCGAACGCCGATGGCATTGGCGGCTCGATCGCCGTGTTGCGGGCCGCCGGTTGGGATCGCTTCCAAGACGGCAGGCCCAATGCTCCCGTCTTCTGCGGCACGATTCCGTCCAATCCCACCCTCAACTCAGCGGGCGGACCGTTCTCCAGCCGAGTGGCCGCTGACGGGAATTCCGCTTCGATCTGGCGACTGTATTCGGCCACGTTCCGACGCCAGCCTGATCAGGGCGGTTTCGATTTCTGGCACAGCAGGCTGCACCCTGCCTTCGGCGGCAGCACGGCCAACTATGCGGCGGCCGCGGCGTTCTTCGTCGACAGCCCCGAGTTCATTCAGACCTACGGGCAGACACGGCCCCGCGGCTTCGTGTCGCTGATGTATCGCAACGTGTTTGCCCGCTGCCCCGATCGTGGTGGCTACGAGTTCTGGGTGAACGAGTTGGAGAGCGGACGGGTGAGCCGGGCCGATCTGCT
>CALKTH010000087.1 GCA_937997485.1 uncultured Acidimicrobiales bacterium
CAAGCTTGGCGCCAGATCCGAGAGCGAGAAGAAGAATACGACCGCCGAGCAGGTCGGTGGCGTTTACAAAACCTGCCGGGCTACAGGCCGCACGTCTCGTATCCCGCCAACGTTCCACTGCCTGACGAAGTGTGAAGCGCCCCGATCTCGTGCCGGGATTTCGGTGAAATCGCGGAACCGCCGGGCCTCCCTCCAGGCCCGGCGGTCAGCGCACCTCAGCCGCAGGAGCGCCAGCAGCGCCGGAACTCGTAGACCTCGTTCAGCCCATCATCCGTGACGAAGATCGAACGATCGGTCACGTCGAGGCTCGACAGCTGGCCGTAGGGGAAGAAGCCCTCCGGAACACTGTCTGAGTAGTCAAGGCCGACGATCACTGCTGAGGTAGCGCCGGTGGCCAGGTCGATAGCAGTGACCTGCTGGATTCCCGTCTCGACGACGAGGAGCCGGTCACCATCGACGACCATGCCCTCCAATCCAGACAGACCGGTTGCCAGCGGCACGGCCGTTCCCTCGGAGACGGCCCAGACGATGCCGGTCGCCCAGTCGCCCACGTAGAGCGTGTCACCGCTGGTAGCCAAGCCGGCGGGAACGAAGAACGGCAGCTCACCGGTCATAGATCCGTCGAGCAGCACTTCCCGCTCGCCCGGGGCTCCTTCGGCCTTCACCACGCTGGTGGGAATGCCGAACTCCGCTGATCCGAGTTGTGTTGCCACGATGTCGCCCTCGTGACGGATGGCGTTCGTGACGCCGGCGAGGTCGCGAATGTCCACGAAGACTTCGCCGGTCGCCGGGTTCATCACTTGCACGGCGTTGGTGAAGCCGCTCCCGATGATGAGGTTCTCACCGTCGGCGAACAGGGTTGTAGCCCCGGCAAATCCCGTGCCGGGCGGCAGGAATCGGTCGTAGTGCGACGTGGTCGGCTGCTTGCCTCGGGCGTAGCCCTGGAGAGCGAAGAGGTCAGCAATCCAAACCGTTCCGTCAGGTGTGACAGCGACACCCCCTGGCAACCCGAGGCCGCCCTTGGTCAGCGTCCTCGTCCGGCCGTTTGGCTTGATCCGAATGATCTCGTTGTCAGCTCCGACGGCGACGAACAGGGTGTCGTCGGCGGCGAAGGCGATGTTGTCGATCGTGCCCTCGGTGTCGAGCACGACGGCGTGCGCATCTGCGCCCGAGAAGTCGAGCCGCAGAACGAGACCGTTCCCGATGTCGACGCCGAACGCCTCACCCCTGGAGTTGAACTTCACCGCAGAGGAGACGCCTCCGACGTTGGTCAGAACCTCCGGAGTGGTGGGGTTGTCGACATCGATACGCAGGACGTCACCGGTGAAGAACGAGGGTGCGTACAGGAGTCCGTCCGGTCCGAAGTCGAACGAGTTGATCGTCAGGTCCCCATTGAGAAGCACAGGTTCGGCTTCCAACTCCGGGTCCAGCTCATAGAGGCCCTGTCCGAGGAACAACCGGTTGACGAACAACCTCGACTCGTCGTCGGACATGGTGATCGGGTTCACGCCAGGGCCGACCATCTGATGCTTGAACGTGCCATCAGGCTTCAACATGCCGACTCGGCCGGTGAGGATCTCGGTCCAGTAGATGGTCCCGTCGTTGGTGATGAACACATCGTCGGGACCACCGACTCCGCGCTCGGGGCCGATTCGGTCGACGATCCGGCCCGAGCTCGGGTCATGCACGGTGATCTCGTCACCACCGACGCTCGCGACGTACACGTTCCCGTCGACTGGCGAGACGTAGAGCCCATTCAAACCGTTGGTCTGGGCTGCGCGAGCGACCTCGAGTCCCTGCCTTGCGTCGTGCGGTTCAGGCCGCGTTCCTGCTGCGACGGGACTCGCAAGCCCCATCAGCAGCACTACTGCAACAACGATCCGATATCTCATGCAACTTCCCTCTTCTTTGGTACCGACCTGGTCGATCGGCGTGTTTGGGTTTACGTCTGACGCTCATGCTCTGGCGGCACAGCACTGCGCTGCCCACGTCACTTCGAACAGCGACGTCGACTCGACGATCCGAAGTTGACCGCGCAGCGGTTACACCTCGGTTACAGCGCGCTTTGCGATCGCCTTCGCGCTCAAGACTCCGCTTCAAACAGCGGGTTTCATTGCTCGTGGCGGTTCGCGACTATTGATCTTGGACGGCGGACACGTGCGGTTCGTGCTGCCGCCTGGAGCGCTCGCGATCTCGGCAGCGCTGGTCGGCCCGGTCGAGGTCGCGTCTTGAGAGTCCGTGCGATGCCGAGGTTTGTGTCGACGCTGCTGGCGGCCTGGGTCGCCCGTCTCATCCTCTCACGAAAGCGCTCGTGCTCATGGGCAGATCGGCCGATAGACAATGCGGCGCTGTCCGCACAGGCGCCTCCTCGCCTACCCGTGCGATCACATGACTGCTTCCAAGAACGTTCCTCGTCGCCCCCGGTCCTTCAAGCTCGCGGCCGCCACCGTGGCCACGGCTAGCGCCGTTGCCGGCACCGTCAGCCCTGCATTGATGCTGCCTGTCTCTGCCGAGGAGGGCGCACAGAACGCCAGCGATGCTGCTGGTGCGCACGAGAACTGGGAGTACTCACAGATCGGTGGTGGCGATGGTCCCGGCACCTTTGGCGACGGGAAGCCGCTCGACCAGTTCCAGTCAATCGGTGCTTCGGACCTCGTCGAAGGGCCAGACGGCACGATCTACGTCGTGGACCGTTCTGAAGGCCGTGTTCGCAAGGTCACGGCCGAGGGCGAGGTCTCGACCGCCATCGAGGTGGACGACCTCGTCGAAGATGGGATCTCCGCGCAGCGGATCACCGACGCTTCGATCGATCCCGAAGGCCGACTGATCGTCGCCTCGATCGTCGTTCATTCGGGTGAACAACGAGGCCTCGGGCGCGTGCAGCGAGTTGAAGCCGACGGCTCGATCTCGTTGCTCGTCGACGCCATCGACGACACCAATCCGCAAGGCGTCCTCGCATCTTCGGGGTTTCAGGCCATCGAGGTCAGCCCGTCCGGCGCACTGCACCTCGTCGACTTCAGTGGCAACGTGCATCGCCTCGAAGACGACGGCTCGTTCGTCTCGACTGCAGCGTCTGCGAGAGAGATCGCCATCGCTCCCGACGGCACGGTGTACGTCGCGAATGTTCAAGATGTCCGGATCGCGTACCTCGACAACGACGACGTCCAAGTCATCGCCGGGTCGAGCAACGAGTTCGGCTCGAATGACAGCGACGATCCCCTGGCTGCCCGATTCCTCTTCATCGCCGGGCTTGACGTCTTGCCGTCCGGTGATCTCATCGTGGCTGACTCGAGCAGCCTTGCGCTCCGCCGTGTCGCCATCGACGAACAAGGGGTCGTCGGAGCCGTCTCGACGGTCGATGTCGAGCCCGACCGCGCCAACGACGTGCTCGCAGCTCGCGGCGATGTCTTCGTGATCACGTCGAGCCGAGACATCAACCGGCTGACGCTCAGCGAGACCGTCGAGATGGTTCCCTATGCCTTCAGTGAAGTGAAGACGGTGGCGGGCGATGGCGGTCCTGTTGCCAATGCCCAGACCGCAGCGTCCGACATTGCCGTCCGCGAGGACGGGACCATCGTGCTTGCCAATCGGCAGTTCGGCTACCTCCGCGAGGTCGCTCCAAACGGCACGATCGATCGCGTGCTCGGGGTTCCCTCGATCGAGGCTGGTTCGGTCGCAACCGGACCTGACGGCACCACCTACGTCGTCGATGATGCAACGAACGCCGTCCATCGCATCGTCGACGGCGAGCTCATTCGTGTCTTCGGCGGAGGCGAGATGGAAGTCGCGGATGCCACCTCGGCCACGGACATATCGGCCAGTCCTCGCAACATCGCCGTTCGCCAGAACGGTGCACTGCTCGTGCTCACCCAGACGTACCTCATCGAGGTCGCCGACGATGGCTCGTTCGAGATTCTCGCCGGCAATGGACTCACATCCGCCGTCGTTGAAGGTGTGGCCACTGAGGTCGCCCTTCGATTCCCGAACGGCGTCGCTGAGATGCCCGACGGGTCGCTCCTCGTGGCCCTCGACACCGAGCGACGAGTGGTGCGCGTCACCACAGACGGCCAGCTCGAGATCTTTGCCGGTGACGGCGAAGACGGCGGCGATCTGGTGAGTGGTCAACTCGCTGTCGAGACCTCGCTGACGAGCGCCCGCGACATCACGACTGATCCCTCTGGCAACGCTTATGTACTGGGTCGCAGTGGTGAGATTCAGATGATCACCACCGACGGCCGGATTCACCTCGCCCAAGACATCGACGTGACCATCGACTTCAGCGGCCCAGAAGCCAACACATCGCTGGCATGGGACATCAAGAAGGATCGTCTCATCGTGGCGATCGGCACCCGACTCTTCGAGGTCAGCCGAGACAACCTCGCACCCTCGATCACGTCCCCGCTCGACGGTGCCGAGTTCGGTCGTGGCGATGAGGTTGTCGTGATGTTCGAGTGCTCGGACGAGAATCTCGCCTCTTGCACCTCCTCGATCGCTGCGGGTACGCCGATCGACACCAGTGAGCCTGGCGAGGGCTCCCTGACCGTGATGGCGTTTGACATCAACGGCAATCAGAGTGAGAAGACCTTTACCTGGAAGGTCTCCGCCGAACTCGGCGGAGAGCTCGACAACGCTGGCGGCGCAAAGGGTGCGGTCGCCCGTCTGTACCTCGCTGTGCTTGACCGAGTGCCAGATGACGCTGGCCTCGCCTTCTGGGAAAAGCGGTACCTGGAGGGCGCAACGCTCGAAGAGATTTCGGCAGAAATCAGTGCGTCGCCGGAGTTCGTGCAGACGTATGGCGATCTCAACGATCGCGAGTTCGTCGAGCAGCTCTATCAGAACGTGCTCAACCGGGCAGGAGACGCCGAGGGCATCGAGTTCTGGACCGGCTTGTTGAGCACGGGCTCGGTGAGTCGAGCGGCCCTCATCACACAGTTCTCTGAGGCTCCCGAGTTCGTCGCCCTGACCGGGACCGAGTCGGCAGTGGGAGGCATCGAGGGGGAGATCGTCCGTATCTACAAGGCATTCTTCGAACGTGAGCCTGATGCTGCCGGCCTGGAGTTCTGGCTCGCTGCACGCGCAGATGGTCTGCCGTTGACCGATATCGCCGCCTCGTTCGTGAACGCACCTGAGTTCGTTGCCACCTATGGCGACCTCAGCGATGGGGAGTTCATCAACCTTGTGTACCGCAACGTGCTCGGCCGAACCCCCGACGCCGGGGGCTTCGACTTCTGGCTCGCACAGCTGACGTCCGGCGCGGTCGATCGGGCAGGTCTGATGGTGGAGTTCTCCGAGTCGGTCGAGTTCCGCCGCTCCACCCAAACGCTCTGACGCCTAAAGGCGAGCCTTTACACGCTCATGCGCGAACGTCGGAGCGTGAGCTCGGACGATCAAACGATGACCCAAGATCTTCCGCCACCTCAGAGTCCGGTTGGGACCGGACTCTGAGGTGGCAGTTGGCGCGCTTGGTGAGATCGGGTCCGTTGAGTGCGTTCCACGCACTTCATGAGGACGGGTTTGTTTGGCCCGGCTCTCAGTTCGGTTCGGTTCAGGGCGACAAGGGAGGTTCATGCAGACACAACCGAAGAGAACCTCGCCCCGCCACTCCCGCTTCCGGGCTCGGCTCATCTTCACTGCGCTTGCGGCGACGATCATCCAAGTGCCGAACCTGAGTGCCCCGTCGCCGGTAGAGGGCGCTCCCGTCTCTGCCGCCCGAAGCGTGACGTTCGAAGTCTCTGGATCAGCCAGTCTCCAACCCGGAGACACCGGGAAGGGAGCGATCCTCGAAGCTACTGCTTCGCTCGTGCCAGGCTCAACCGTCGAGATCTTCCTCAACGCCGGTGCACCAGAGCCCGTGGCCTTCGCGAGAACTGGTGCGGGCGGTAGCGGCCCAGGAGCGGCTGACATGCGTATTGGCGGAGAAACCCTCAACGATCGCGTTCTTGTCGCCGGCGCCGCCGGTGGTGGCGCAGACGGGGGAGACGGCGCTGCAACCGGCACCGGGGGCGCTGGCAACGGAGGTCTCGGTGGGCAGGGAGGAACCCCAACTGCCGGAGGTGCTGCCAGTGCAGGCGATGACGAGTGCCTGATTGTGACGTCAGGTAGCGGCAACTTCGTCACCGACGGCTCGTTCGGTCTGGGCGGCCAAGGTGGCTACAGCCAAAGCCCACGCAGGGGAAGGGCCGCCGGGGCATCTGGCGGCGGAGGTGGCTGGTATGGCGGCGGCGGCGGAGCTCTTTGTGATGGCAAGAAATCCGGCGGTGGCGGTAGCAGCTACGTGGACCCAACGATCTTCCCGAATGGCACCAACCGAGCAATCGACGGCGGCCATTCCGGTCCCTCGTCGGTTCGAGTCTCCTACGACTGCGGCGTGACCTGGGCGGAGACCTACACCGGTCCGGTCGATCGGACGCTCCCGGTCGATCAGCAGACCTACACCGTGCCCGACGGAGCAGCGGACCCGACGATCGACTCGATCAGCCCAACAAGTGTGCTGGCCATTGGTGGAGAGACCATCACCCTCACCGGCTCCAATCTGGGGACGGCCGACGCTGTCGTGTTCGGGGACGTGGTGGCGACATCGCTCACCGCTGTCTCGGCAACTGAAATCACCGTCACGGTCCCGGCCCTGCCCGACGGCTTGACCGACATCACCGTGACCACCGCCGGCTGCGACGCCCCCGCCCCGCAGGCCCTGCTGGTCGAGCCTCTGGTGGTGTCGACACCAACGTCGCGGCCACTCGTCTCGACAACATCGCCGACGACTCCCACTTCACCCGTCACGTCCCCGACCACGTCTCCTTCGACGCCGACCTCGATGGAAACCACGTCCTCGATGGAAACCACGTCCTCGACGACGAACCCGACCGTCACCCCGACCACGACGACAACCTCTACCACCACACCGTCGACGACCACCCCAACAGAGCCGCCGGTTGATCCCTACATCGGCGCCGCAGGAATCGACGGAGAAGTTGTCCGTCTCTACCAAGCGCTGCTTGGCCGAACGCCGGACGCTGCAGGCTTCACCTTCTGGACTGAACGGCGAGCGATCGGCGAGCTGACAACAGAAGAGATGATCGACTTCTTCGCTCAGTCCGACGAGTTCGTCGGCACCTACGGCGAACACATCACCTCCGACACGAACGAGGAATGGATCGAGTTCATCTACGACGCCGTGTTCGGTCGCTCCCCCGAGGCCGGCGGTCGAGCGTTCTGGCTCAACCTCCTCGAGACAGGGGGCATCACACGAAGCGAGATGGTTGCCTGGTTTGCGCAGTCACAAGAATTCAAGACCCAAACCGGAACGAGCTAGCGCGCCCCCGATCAGTCATCTCGGGTCGACTGGTCCCTGGGCCCACTTCACCTTCAGCGCCTCCTGCCACCTCAAAGTCCGGTTCCAGCCGGACTCTGAGGTGGCAGTTGTGCGTGGGGAGGGAAGAAGCGATCGCTGGACGGCTTAGATGCCAGGTCTGCGGGCGAGGATCGTGGCCTGGTCGAACGGTCGTGGGCTCTCGGGTGGGGCGGGAAGCGTTGCCACCTCGATGTCTTCGAAGCCTGCCGCTTCCATCTGTAGGGCAACCGTGGCGGGGAACAACTCGTGTGCCGTCACCACCTTGTGATCGAACGGTGTTCCGTGCGCCTGCGCCGTCAGCGATCCGAAGAACGAGACCAGGGCGACTCCGTTCGGAGCGAGCACCCGCCTCCACTCCGCAAAAGCCGCTGGGAGCACAGCCGGGTCGTGATGGATGACTGAGTAGCGGGACACGATTCCGGCGAACGTCCCGTCTTCAACATCCAGGTCGGCAAGGTCGCCGAGGCGGCAATCGGCGTCTGGAAACAATTCGGCCGCCATGGCGATCTGCCCGGGCGAGATGTCGAAGCCCAGGACACTCAGCCCCAGGCCCGACAGGTAGTCGACGATATGCCCCGGCCCGCACCCGAGGTCGGCCACCGGCCCGACCTGCGCTTTCGCTCTGGTCGCAAACTCGTCGAGCCAGCCCCTGGCGTTTTCATCTCGCTCCATCGCATCGAGATTGACGGCCGCGTAGAGCTCGACCATCTCGTCGTAGGAGTCGCCGACGTCGTTGACCATGTCTCACCTTGCCAGGCCCGGGCGGACGCGCGGTTGATGGCCGTTGGGTGCCGCTGGCCTTCATCCGCGAAGCTTGCGTCGTGGATGTTTCCGGATCTGCCGCCGCTCGGCCCGTGCCGGGCCTTGTCTACTTCCACGGTGCGTCGGCCACTGTCGATCCGGGCCCGAGCGATGAGCTTTGTCGTGAGTTTGGCCTCCGGCTGTTTCGATACGTTCGTCCGGGCTATGTCGGCCTGCCGGCCGCTCCCGAGTTGAGCCTGAGCGAGGTCGCTGCCTCGGCTCTTGATGAGGCGCTGGCGCAAGGATTCGACCAGGTGGTGGTTGTCGGCTGGTCAGGCGGGGGACCCTACGCGCTTGCGGCCGGGGCCCTGGGCCGACCCGAAGTGGTGGGCGTTGGGCTGTTGGCTTCGTGGGCGCCGATGAATCCACCGGCGTCGGGCCTGCCTCGTGCCGTGCGCTTCTTCATGCGGGCCGCCCAAGGTCTCCCGCGGTCCGTGCTTCGAGGCGCCCTCTACGTTGTGGGCGTTCGAACGGCAGGAAACGCTGATGATGTCTACCGGGTGGCACGATCATGGGGCTTTGACATCACCGACGTTGCCAGCGCGTACGAGGTCAGGGTTTGGCACGCCCCCGGCGACGCCGAGGTGCCGATTGCGCCGTGGATATCTCGTCGCGATGTCGCAGTGATCGAGCAACCGGGCAGCGATCACGCTACGTCGCAGGAGACGTGGCGGCAGGTCATGGCGTGGGCGTTGGGTCAGTCGGCCTGACGGGGCCTCACGCCGTCGCCAGCTCAAAGCCTTCGTCGAGCCAGCCGACGCGTCCGCCAATCATCTTCTTGACCGGCCGACCGAGCGCTGCGAGCTTGGCACCTGCCCGGTCGGCCGCGTTGCAGTGCGGCCCGGCGCAATAAACAACGAAGACCGTGTCGTCGGGATACGAGGCGATGCTCTCGGCGTTGATGTCGTTGTGGTTGAAGAACGTTGCGCCGGGAACATGTCCTCGGTCGAACCCGGCTTGGTCACCGTTGACGTGGAGGAGGACGAAGTCGGGCTCGCCATCAGCCATCGATGCTTGCACATCCCAGCAATCGGTCTCGACGGCGAGCAGTTGCTCGAAGTGAGCCTGGGCGATCGCAGGCGAGGCGGCTGGAATGTTGGTGACGTGGCTCATGATGCTCCTGTTTGGTCGCTCGATCGTGTGGTGACCGCGGCGGCTCGGTTGATGAGGCCAGTGTCCTCTGCGCATTGACGTCCGAGAAGTGGCAGAAATGACAGTGTTCGATATCTTTCTGCCATGGCCAGTTTCCGCCGCTCAGTTGTTGCCGTCGCCTACGACGGGCTCTGCACGTTCGAGTTCGGTGTGGCCACCGAGCTGTTTGGTTTGGCCCGACCGGAGCTGGACGTCGAGTGGTACGAATTCGCCGTCGTGTCCATCGACAGTGGGCCGCTGCAGGCGGTCGGTGGTGCAACCATGCGGGCACCAACCGACCTCTCCGTCATCGAAGAGGCGGGCACGATCGTGTTGCCAGGCTGGCGTGATCCTGCCGAGACGCCGCCCGAGTCGCTGCTCCAAGCGCTCCGAACGGCTCACGCCAGCGGAGCTCGGATCATGTCGATCTGCTCGGGCGTGTTCATTCTCGCTGCCACCGGTCTCCTCGATGGACAGACTGCCACGACGCACTGGCGCTACTCCGATCGCCTTCGGCGCGAGTTCCCGGCGATCGACGTGCGCCCCGATGTGCTGTACGTGGACAACGGCACACTCCTCACCTCGGCGGGAAGTGCAGCCGGAATCGA
>CALKTH010000088.1 GCA_937997485.1 uncultured Acidimicrobiales bacterium
CGCAGCGGCAAGGCGGCGTCGCCGATGGAGTACTGCGCGCCTCGCTGAACAGGCGGGCGTTTCCGCCCCGACACTTCGAAAGGTCGAGCGCGGTGACCCGTCGGTCGCCCTGGGGACTGCGCTCGATGTGGCCGTGCTCGTAGGCGTCCCGCTCTTCAGCTCGGACCCATCTGAGCTCGCAGTTCTTGCTGACAGTCTGGTCGATCGCGCCGCCCTTTTTGGCAAGCGAGTTGTGCCGATCTCTGATCAGGGTCTTGATGATGACTTCTGACAACACTGGCCGGGCATTCCGATGGCGGCTTCGTCGTCACCTTTGCCTACGGTCACTCTTACCTCGCGAACGAAGCTGCGATTCCGAGGTCGCCGACGATGTCGGTCTTACCGGCCCCGAGCGGGGAGAGCTTTGGGGTAACCAAGTCATGAATCCCTTCGCCTCGTACGGATACGTGAACTAGGCCGTCGCTGTCGCCTTTCCTGGTAGCCGCCGCCGTCGCCCCGCACTGGCCGCCACCCGAATCCGAGCTCGGCCGCAGCAATCGTCATCGGTCGCTTGGCGTTGTGTGGCAAATGTGGGATGTTGCGGCGATGGAGCGAACTACAACCCTGCTCACCAACCTCAGCTCGCGACGAGCCGCAGGCCAAGCCCGTTCGTTGGACGGCACGTGGCGCGGCATCATCGACCCGTACGACTCGGGCTACATCGACATCATGGGCGAGCGGAACAAGCGGGGCTACTACCGCGACTTCGCTCCCCGTCACCCGGCCGACCGAGTCGAGTACGACTTCGACACCTCGCTCGAACTCGAAGTGCCCGGCGACTGGAACACCCAGCACCCCGAACTCCACTACTACGAGGGCACCGTCTGGTACCGCCGCACGTTCGAATGCGACGCCGACGAGCCAGAGGGAACCCGTTCGTTCCTGAGCTTCGGCGCAGCGAACCACACGACCCGCGTCTTCCTCGACGGGGAAGAACTCGCGCGACACGAGGGCGGCTTCGGCCCCTTCGCTGTCGAGGCCACGGGACGCCTCGCATCCGGCCATCACTCGCTCGTGGTGATGGTCAACAACCGGCGAGAACCGGACCGCATCCCGGCGATGCGCACCGACTGGTGGAACTTCGGCGGCATCACTCGATCGGTCGAGATCATCACCGTGCCCACCAACTTCCTCCGAGACGCGTGGCTCACGATGAACGCCGACGGTTCCGTGCATGGCGGCCTCACCACGGACGCTCCATCTGGCCCGAACCTCCGAGCCGAGGAGGCCGGACTCGCCGGCATGTCCATTCGGATCGAGCTGTCGAGCGAATCAGGTGAGGCCAGGGAGGAACTGACCGTGCCAGTGCTTGGCACCGCCCCTCAGTTCGGCCAGCTTCTCACCACAGCTGCAGCCGACGCCTTCGCTCGCTGGCAACCGGGCGCCCCCGTCTTGCACAACGTGTCCTTCTCGCTTCTCTCGCCCAACGGTGACGAGGTGGACCGCATCGACGATCAAGTGGGCCTGCGAACCGTAAGGGTCGATGGCACCCAGATCTTCGTCAACGACGAGCCCGTCTTCTTGCACGGCATTGCGCTCCACGGCGAGGGTCCGACAGGCGGCAAACGAGCTCACGGCGATGCCGACGCGAAGGAGCTGTTGCAGTGGGCCGTGGATCTTGGCGCGAACTTCGTGCGCCTCTCCCACTACCAACACGACGAGGCCATGGTTCGGGAAACCGACCGTCTGGGCTTGCTGGCCTGGGGTGAGCTTCCCGTGTACTGGGGCATCGACTTCGGCATTGCCAACGTGCTGGCCAACGGTCTGGCGCAGACAGAAGAGCTCGTCGTTCGAGACCGCAGCAGGGCCAGCCTGATCTTGTGGTCCGTGGCCAACGAGACACTTCCTGGACCGGAGCGAGAAGCATTCCTCACGGGCCTGATCAGCCGAGTCCGCGAGCTTGACCCCACACGGCTGGTCACCGCCGCGCTCCTCACCATCCCCTCGAACGACCCCGAGGTCCACGTGACGGATCCGCTGGGCGAGTTCGTCGACGTGATCGGCATCAACCAGTACCTCGGTTGGTACTACGGCGATCGAGCATCGATCCGGGAGACGAATTGGTCCTCAGACTTCAACAAGCCGATCGTCTTCACTGAGCTGGGGGCGGGGGCCAAGTTCGGTAACCACGGGAACGAGAACGAGATCTGGACCGAGGAGTTCCAAGCCGCCGTTTACCGCGAACAGATCGCCATGATCGAGCGCCAGATGTCGGCCGACGGCGGACACGTCGCTGGCCTTTCACCTTGGATCCTGAAGGACTTCCGTACCCCGATGCGAGTGCTGCCCGGCATCCAGGATGGCTACAACCGGAAGGGCCTGGTCAGCGAAGAAGGCGAACGCAAGCTCGCCTTCGATGTCCTACGCGACTGGTACCAGTCTCTGAGCGACTGAAGGAGCGAGCCCTCACCGGAGCGACAGAAGCGGCGACCGTTCGTCACCGAGCGTGGCCCGAACGCGTCCGCGCCCCCTGCCACCACCGCAAGACGGCACAGCAGCCCAACAGCGCCAGGAGTTAGAGGGCGCCCTCGAACTCGAAGGCGATACGGCGGTTGGCGTCTCGGCCCTCTTCAGTGTCGTTGTCGCCGATGGGCTCCGACTCGCCCGCACCCCGGAAGTCCAACCGTTCGGCTGGCACGCCCAGCTCGATCAGTCGAACCTGCACAGCCTCTGCTCGTCGCTCGGAAAGCTCCTGGTTGATTTCAACCGAGCCCTGGTTGTCGGTGTGGCCCACCACTTCGACGTTGATGCCCGGCGTGGCGAGAATGGCATCGGCAATCGATTGGAGAATCGGATCGTTCTCCTCCGTCAGATCTGTGCTGCCTGAGGCAAACAGAATCGGCTGCTGTTCGACCTGTTCACGCAACTTGGCTTCGAGACGGGCGAGGGCTTCTGGGCTCGTGTCGATTTCGAGCCCCGAGGTCTCGGTTGACGAGCCACCGAAGAAGGCCAGCACTCGGTCGGTGAATTCCTGGCCTCGAGTGTCACCAGCGTCGATCAGGCCCGAGATGTTGAACTGCGCGTCCTGCAAGGACGTGGTGGAGTCGACCGAGACCGAAGCCGCCTGAACGTTCTCGGCGCCATAGATCTGTTCGGCCACCAGGACGAACTGGTCTCGGGCCGCCGCATCAGGAAACGCCCCGTCCAGCACAATCGTGTTGTTTGTGATGACCGCCGACGCGGCAACCGGCGTGAGCGCCCGCTCGGTCAGGGTGAGGTCAACATCGCCCGCTCGCAAGCCGAGCGCAGCGGCAATGTCAGCCTGGAGACCGAGCGGCTGATCGTCGCCCTCCTCCGCCGAGCCTGTGACGTTCACAACTCCGCCGGCTAGCACGGCGTCGCTCGAGATCGACAGCTCGCTGAACACGTTCCCCTCGCCGTAGCGGGCCTCGGCGAGCCCAACGAGCTGAGCCTCGGCGCCCTCGTCAGGCACCGCTCCTCGCAGCGTGGCCTGCATTCCCTGAATGTCGAGCGCGATCTCAACGGGAGTTCCATCCACAGGCGAGGTGGTGGTCGTGGTCTCCACCGGACCCTCACCGTCGTCCGCCAGGTTGCCAAGCACGACGAAACCGATCAGACCGCTGGCAATACCGGTGAGCAGAAGGAGGTAGAGCGCTCCCAATCTCGCGGCGCCTGATGTACGGCGGACGGGTTCCTCGATCGCATTCTCGAGGTCGGGCTCGGTCACGGCGGAGACGATAGCCAGGCGATCAGGCGAGCAGGAGCCGCTTGACCTCACCAATCGTTTCGATCTCCGTTGCTCGATCGTTCCCAACCGGCGTCAGATTCAGTACCGAGGCACCCGCAGCCACGTACGGGGCCATGAATTCAGCGATGTCAGCCGCCGAACCAACGGGTGTGTAGCGCTCGAAGGGCTCGAACGGCATGCGGTAGAAGTTCTTCATTCCCTCTGCGACGTGCATTCGACCCTGCGCCGGATCGTCTCCGATCCCAACCCAGAGCTGAATGCCGTGCTGCCAAGCGATCGGCTCGCCATCGGGCGCGGTTCGCCCCAGCGCCGCCGCTTCGTGCTCAACGAACGCCATGCCTTCAGCGAGCCGGCGAGCAGAGCACCAGGCGGCCAACCAGCCTTCGCTGAACCGGGCTGCCCGCTTGAGGGCCACATCACTGCGCCCGCCAACGATGACGGGAATTGACGGCATGGGACTGGGGCGGATCAGGCCCTCTTCGAATCGAAAGAACTCGTCGTTCCAGTCGACCTGCTCACCGGCAAGCAGACGTTGCACGATCTCGAGTGCGGCGTCCGTCCGACGACCCCGAGTTGCGGGATCAATACCGCACACCTCGAACTCATGGCGGTCCTCGCCACCCACGCCGACGCCGTAGGTCAGGCGTCCCGGGGCGACCGAAGCCAGTTCCGCAAGCTGCCGTGCGGCCACGAGAGGGTGCCGCAGCGCCAACAGGTGCACGCCGAGATACAAGCCGAGGCGAGGTTCAAGGCCGGACAAGGCCGCGAGATGCACGATGCCGTCAACTCCCGAACCGCCGCGAAAGCTGACATGGTCGGCGGTGAACAGATGATCGAGCCCGGCATCGGCGGCCGCGGCGAGAAGGGTTCGTTGCTCGGCATGGGGCAGGGAGAAAAGGTCGCGGGGCGGTGTGATGCCTACTCGCAACGTTGGGTTCGGGCCCGTCACGACCCGGACCGGTCGACGAAGCTCCGGCCAGCACCTGCCCGAATCACAATGTCGTCGAACTCCGCATCCATCTCGCCTTCGGACGGCGATTGCAAGAACAGCCCTGTGAACCCGCTGGTCAGCGTCGAATCGTTCGTGTTCCCCACCAACGCTCCGTCGACCTCGAACCACAAGTCGGGACCGATGGCTCTGGCCCGCAGCAGATGACGTCCTTCGAGATCGAAGTCGAGTGGTCCCGAGGCCAGAACCCGGAGCGGCTCGCTGGCCGCGCCGTCAAGGAGGCCAATTCGCCACTCACCGTCGCCGAGGACGAAGGTGTAGGCCTTGCCTTCAGCCGCTCGAAGTGCGAGACCCCAGACCGCACTCGCCGTGTTGCCGGAGGCGGAAACGGTGACCTCGACTTCAGCGTCTCCAAGTTGCCCGGTTGGGGCGGGAACCAACGTACTCGTCGTGCCCACTCGTGAGGAGAACCGCAGTGTTCCCGCTGCGTCGTACGAGAGAGCGGCCCCCGGCTCCTCGAAGGTGCCCCAACCACTCGTGCTGCTCGTGAAATCGTCTCTGAAGACGGCGGCGCTCAGATTGGGCAGCGTTTCGTCTTCAACAACGTCGGTCGCACAACGGAAGCCGACCGTCAACACAGCGTTGCCGTTCAAGACTTGCCGATAGGCGAGATCGGTGGGCTGGTCGGCGCTGCCGCCCTTCGCCACTCGCATGCCAGCTCCGACTGGTTCGTACACGGCGCCAACCCATTCCCAGACGCCGCCCGTGAGGTCCCGCACCCCATACATGCTTGCGCCGGCTGAACCGGTCGGCACCGCATCGACGGCGACCTCGTTCGTCCAAGGGTAGGTGAGTCCGATCGGCCCCCGGCCCGCGGTCTCCCACTCCGACTCGGTCGGGAGCCGCTTGCCGAGCCATCGGCAGTACGCGTCGGCCGACGCCCAAGAAACACCATCGACTGCTTCGGCTCCAGTCCCAGGATCGGGGGAGGCAGAGGACCAGTCCCCGGGCCGGGTCCCTCCGGCGGCGACGTACGCCCCGAACTCATCGTTCGTCACTTCGTCGACATCGATCGCGAACGCGTCGAGCGTTGCGAAGGCCGCTCCGACCCGGTTGGGCAACGTGAGGTTGCTGCCGATCACCGAACGCCCGCCCGGCACCACAACCATGTCCTCTCCATTCGCCACCCCGGCGTCGAGTCGGGCATAGGTAAAGCCCGCTCCAGCAGCGACGAGTAGCCACACCACGCCAACCAGAATCAGCAGCCCGCGATCGGCGCGACGAGCTGGGCGAGAGGGGGATGACATCCTCTCCATCCCAGCACATCTGGGAACGTTTGTGTGTATAGAACCGACTACGGTCCTCAAGCGTGAGGGGGAACACGTCCGCATGACCTACAGGCTCGGGGTTGACCTCGGCACGACGTTTTCAGCTGCGGCTGTTGTCACCGATGCGCGCGCCACTTCCGTGGGGCTTGGCAACCAATCGCACGTCATTCCCAGCGTCGTTGGCCTTGACGAGCAGAACGGGATCATCGTCGGCGAGTCCGCTGAACGGCAGGCTCGCGTCGACCCGACGGCATCCGCCCGCGAGTTCAAGCGTCGCATCGGCGACACGACCCCCTACCTGATACGGGGGACACCTTTCTCGCCCGAGGCGTTGACCGGCCACCTACTGCATTGGATCGTGCAGCGCGTCTCACAGATCGAGGGAGAGGCGCCGAGCGGTATCCGACTCACACATCCCGCGAACTGGGGTCCCTACCAAAAGGACATCCTGGGCGAGGCCGCCCGGCTGATCGGTCTGTCGGACATCTCGTTCATGTCCGAGCCCGAGGCGGCGGCGGTCCACTACGCCACGATGGAACGGATTCCTGATGGTGCCGTGGTCGCCATCTATGACTTGGGCGGCGGCACCTTCGATGCGTCCGTCTTGCGTCGTGAGGGTGGCGGCTTCCGCACGCTGGGAAAACCGGAAGGCATCGCTCGCCTCGGCGGGATCGATTTCGATGAGGCCGTCTTCGCCCACGTCACCCGCTCACTGGGAGACGCCTGGCACTCGCTCGACATCACTTCGTCGGCTTCGCTCGCCGCTCTTGCCCGGCTCCGGCGCGATTGTGTCGCGGCCAAGGAAGACCTCTCAAGTCGAAGCACCACCTCGATCGATGCGTTGCTGCCCGGACTCAACGCGGAAATCCGCCTGACTCGAGCGGAGTTCGAGTCAATGATCACCCTGCCGATCCAAGAGACAATCGCTTCGCTGGAGCGGGCCATCGCTTCAGCGGAGATCACCCCAGCCGATATTCACAATGTGCTGCTGGTTGGAGGTTCGTCCCGAGTTCCACTGGTCTCCCAGATGGTCTCGGCTGCCTTGGGACGCCCGGTCGCGCTCGATGCGCATCCCAAGTACGCGGTGTCTCTGGGCGCAGCCATCGCACTCGACATCGAGCGCAGTGCGAGCCACGCAGACTTCTCGACGATCGACATCGATCAGGACGAGCGCGCCGACATCTCGACGGCGTTCTCAGACCCTGCGGGACCGACGGCACAACAGAGGCAAGCCGAAGCGCTGCGGGTTCCACTCGCACCCGCCGCCCCTGCACCCACCGTTCTGACACCCACCATCATCGAGCCCGAACCTGAGGTTCTCTCCCTCGAGCCGGATCCCGCTCCCACCCCGGCACCTGAAGAGCCCCGAGCCAGGGTGTTTCCTTCGACCACGCTGGCGACAGTCTTCCTCGTGCTTGGTCTGCTGGCTCTCGCAGCGCTGATCGCGTGGTGGGTCTTGGTCGGGCCGCCGCAGGGGGTACCCGTCGAGCAGTTCTCGCTTGGACTCCACAGCTCTCCGCCAGGGTCGTGAGCGTCGACGCCGTTTGCCGCAAGTGCGGCCACCGGAATGCCGGGACCCCGACGTTCTGCGCATCGTGTGGCGCCTTCCTTGAATGGGACGCGGCGCCGATGCCTCAACCCGTCGCGAGGCCTGCCGAGCCAGCGGTTGCTGAGGCCGCCCCCGCTCACCCGATCGAGCTCGACCCGACGCCTACGACCTCACCGCAGGTTGTGGAGGCGGCGGCCCAGGTCGGAAGCATCAGGCGTCTCACTGAGGCCAGCCACCGACCGGATCTCGCAGCTCGGTTGACCGCAGCCCAGGAACGCATCGAGCGCCCGCCAGTGCCCATCGCCGTGGTCGGCCAGTTCAAGGTCGGCAAGAGCCGCTTCGTCAACGCCGTAGTGAACGTTGACCTCTGTCCGTCACATCCTCTGATCGGATCGGTGGTCCCCACGGCTGTTCGCTATGGCACCCCGCCCGAAGCGTCCGCCCACCTCACCGATGGCAGTCGGGAGACCATCGATCACACACGTCTCGACGAATGGGTGAGCGAGGACAAGAACCGAGGCAATCGGCGCCATGTCCGGCAAGTCGAGGCGCTGGTGCCGCGCCGCTACATGGAAACCGGACTGCAGCTCATCGATACGCCGGGATTGGGTGGCCTCGATTCTCCCGCTGGCCGCCTGCTCGAGCAGACCGTTTCCACTTCGGCCGGTCTGCTCCTGCTCACGTCAGCTCTGCAGGAACTGACCAAGCCGGAGATCGACTTCCTCAGCCGCATCCGCACGTCGGTGACATCGGTTGCCGTCGTGATCACAAAGATCGATCTCACGGCCAACTGGCGACGCATCGTGCAACTCAACGCCGAGCACCTTCATCGTGCTGGATTCGACGTCGATATCTTCCCTCTCTCGTCCGCACTGCGGGCTCGCGCCGCTCGGCTCAAGAGCCCGGATGTCAACGACGAGTCAGGCTTTCCTCCCCTCCTGACGTGGATGCACGAGGTTGTCAATGGGACCGCCGAACACGAGGCCCGTCAGGCCCGCCGGGTGCTGCGCGACGCCACCGCGCAATTGCGTTCGGCTGCGTCGATCGCCGAGAAGGTCGCCGCGGCCCCGGAACAGGCAACGGCCGTGCAAGCGCAGCTCGACACGGTGGCCAAGATGTCAGCCGAGCTCACGGGCGACGACGCCGACTGGCGCAACCGCCTGGACGCCTCGCTCCGACGAGCCCGGTCGCAGGTCGACGGTGCCCTCGATCAGGGTTTGCATACGGTGGTGATGGAGGCACAAACCGTGCTCGCCACCGTGGAGAGTGGCTTCTGGCCCGAGTTCGAGTCCTGGATTCGGCAGGAGGCGACCAGCGCCTGCATTACGGCGCTGGACAGCTATGCCGACCGCCTCGCTGCGATCGAGGTTGAGCTGCGAGATGCCATCAGCGGCGCGGGCACGATCGAGGGTCAGGGTGCTCTGCCGTCGACGGGCTCGATGAGCGCTCAGCTCATGGTGAGCGACGGTGGCCGGCTGCTGATTGCGCCGCTGGCGGCGAGCACCCCGTCGCCGTCCGGAGGAGACCAGCTTGCAAACGAGCGCCGCCTGGCGCTCAACGATGTGCACGATGCGCTCGACATGGTTCGCGACGCGATGGCCGAACTCACCGACGCGGCGGCTGATGAGGCGCGAGCGATCATCGAATCACAGATCGAAGCACAGGGCGCCGACATCTCTCACGCAGCTGAGGCCACTGCAAACCTCGTGCAAGAAGTGGCCGCACAGCCGCACGCCGTTGCCCTCTCCTTGGCAGACCTGCGAGCACAACTCGATGGTCTCGACAGCGCGATCGGCGGTGCCTGAGATGAGCAACCTCATCGATGACGTGCGGGGCTTGATGCTCGACGCCCTCACCACCATCGGGCCGAGCGAACGCCCCGCCGTCGAGACCGCGCTGGCTCGCCTGGATGAACCGCTGCGCATCGCGGTGGCCGGAAAAATCAAGGCGGGCAAGTCCACGCTCCTCAACGCACTCATTGGAGATGAGCTCGCGCCAACAGATGCCGGTGAGTGCACGAAAGTTGTCACCTGGTACGAGGACGGACATCGCTACGCCGTACACGCCGACCTTCCCACGGGCGAGAAACGCGAGCTTGCCTTCTCTCGAGTCGACGGTGCGGTCCAGCCCAACCTGGGCCAGCTCCAAGCCGACGACATCGCCCGACTCACAGTGACCTGGCCGGCAGCACCGCTCCGCTCCACCACCCTCATCGATACACCCGGGATCGACTCCATCTCGGTCGAAGTCTCCGCTCGCTCCCACACGTTCCTCACCCCGGGGGCCGAGCGGGCCACCGATGCCGACGCCGTGTTGTATCTCGTACGCCATCTCCACGCGAACGACGTGCGCTTCCTCGAGTCTTTCCATGACGACGGCGTTTCGCAGGGCACGCCGACGAACGCCATCGGCATTCTCTCTCGCGCCGACGAGATTGGTGACTGTGAACTGGATGCGCTCCAGGTCGCGGAACAGGCTGCGGCGGAGTACCGGGAAGACCCCAAGCTCCGGGCGTTGTGCCAGACCGTCGTGCCCGTCGCCGGCCTCCTTGCCCAAGCCGGAGCGACACTCCTACAAAGCCAGTTCGACGACCTCGTTCGCATCACAAACTCGGGTCCGGACCATCTGGACGAACTCCTCGCCTCGGCGGAGCGGTTCGTCCACTGGCCCTCAGCGGTATCCACCGAGGTGCGTGAACAGCTCATCGATCGCTTCGGGCTTTTTGGCGTCCGCCTTGCCGTCGAGGCCATCGCGTCCGCCCGCGTGCGTACGGCTACCGAGCTGGCGACGGAGTTCGTCGACGTCAGCGGCATCACGGCACTCCGCGATCTCCTGGCCCGACGCTTCGGATCTCGGACCCAAGCCCTGAAGGCCCGCTCGGCGCTGGCCGTCCTGCGGCGCAGCCTGGAGCAGCGGCCGGCCGACCCCGAGCATCAAGCACTGCTGCGCCGGATTGACCATATTCAGTTCCACGCCCACGAGTTCCGGGAGATCGTGCTCCTCTCCCGCCTCCGCTCCGGAGCGGTGGCCGCCGACGCCTCCAGCCGCCGGCTGCTCACCGCACCAGTCGTGCACGAGATCGAACGCCTGCTTGGCGGCGATGGCACTTCACCTTCCCAACGCCTTGGCCTGCCCGCCGATGTGGATCCGGCGGAGATCAACCGAGTCGCTCACGACGCCCACCACCGATTGTCAGCGCTGTCGAGTCACCCCCTCATGACAGGCGACGCTAGATCCGTGGTCACTGGCACCATTCGCAGCATCGAGGGCATCCTTTCCCCCGAACGTGACCACTCATGACCGACGACTTCATCGACCCGATCTTCGAAGACCGCGACGCCTCATTTCCCGCCGCGCCTCATGTTCGACCGGAGCCCGAAGTTCCGGCAGCGCAACCTGTGCAGCCCCAACAACCTGTCGCCCGCCGACCCGATCAAGTCCCTGGCCCCGACGAGCGGAAGGCACCGACGGCGCTGCAGCCAACGGAACAGGTCGTTCCTCGAGCGGCCGCAACCGCAGCAACCGTCCGCACTCCCCAACCTGACGACCGAATCTGTTCCTCGTGTCATCTCTCGAACAGCAGCCATCGCAACTTCTGTGAGCGTTGCGGCGCAACCCTCACTGAAACTCAGCTGCAAACGGCAGATGCTCCACTCCCTCCAACGTGGTGGCAACGATTCACTCGCTGGCTCAGCAGGCTCGTGGGACGAGGCGGGAAACAACAGGCCCGCTCGGCCAGCCGAGGCGCCCGCGTCGCGTATCGGCGAGGCCTCTCACTCAAGAACCAGGCGGTTCGGATCCTCGGGCTCCTCGGCATCGTCGGCGGCGGCCTGTTCGTGGCCGACGTCGGCCCGGCTTCGGACATCCGTGACACCGTCACCAACCGGCTGAACCAGCAGACGGTGGAGCTCCGCGCCAGCAGTATCAGTGTCGTCCCACCCGATGCCGAGATCCTTCGCTGGTCAGCCGTCGAGATCGCCGATGGACGAGACAACACGGCCTGGGGCGTCGAATGGGGAACGGCCACGTCGCCGGCAGCGTCCTGCGAACCCGGCACGAGGGCTCGCGGCCGTCTCCGCCTCACGTTCGACCAAGCCGACGTCTCCCGGATCGACTTCGTTCTGGGGCTGCCGGAACCGAACTTCGAGAATACGGGCCGCCCGACGCGCATCGGTCTGATCTTCTCCAGCTCGCAGACCTGCCAGATCTTTGCGCTCGAAGATCAGCACGCCGAGCAGTCCATCGAGTTCGACAAGGTGGCGGCCGAGAGTCTCGAACTCTGGATCCTCGATGCCGTCACCGACGGGGCGGACGATCCCGAGCTCCTGTTGATCAGCGAGCTGGAAGTCTTCGGCACTCGCTGACGTTCACCAGATCAGGCAGCGGCCTACGCCCTTGCTCTGGCAGTACTCCGTGGCTTCTTCATCGGAGGCAAAGCCGGGGACGATGACAGCCCAACCGGCGTCTCCCGGAATCCCCACGGATTGGCTCTCGACAAGAATCGCCGTTGGGTGCCCCTGCTGCTGGAAGGAAGTTCTCGACGCTTGCGCTTGGTCGTACACCAGCCGGAAGACATCGAGGCCGGGCAATCCCGCTTCCGCCGCTTCTGGGATCGGAGTGGTGTTCCCCAACTGCACCACCTTGCCGAGGGTCCCGCTGGCAACGGCCTCTGGCGGCTCAGCGATCTCGACACATTGGCGGCTCACACCAGACCCATCAACCGCTGGGTTGGACAGCACGCCGTTCAGCTCCGAACGGACCTCATAGCAGTAGGTACCGGGGGCCCGGCCCAACTCGATCGACGATCGCCCGGCCGGGACAATCGCAATCACGGTGTCGTTCTCGGCGACGTGAGTCTGCGCCTGGCCACCGCTCTGATCCGTCCAACCAAGCAGGATTCGCTGGCCCGTACCGTCGTCGCTGATGTCGGCAGTGACCCCTGATGGGTCTGGAGGGGCGGCGAGCTCACTCGTGTTGAGGCACACGGGGGTCGATGGATCCGAGCGCCCAACAGAGTTGAATGCCAAGAGAACAAAGCAGTACTCGGTGTTCGCCTGGAGATCGGCGACCTCGTACGTCGAGTCTCCTCGCGGCAAGTCAGAAGCCAGCGTGCGATTGGCGCCATCGACGACCTCAAGAACATCGAATCCCTGCTCGTCACCGGTCGGCGCCGCCCACGTCAGGCGAATCCGGTCCGGGCCAGTGGGCGAGCCCGCCAAACCCTCCGGTGGTTTCGGGACGGCTTGCGCGTTGTCCTGCTCGTCTGTCACCTCTGCTGGTCGGAGCGTGGTGAACGCGAAGTAGCCGCCGACCAGGAGTGCGATCAGCGCCGTCAAGGCGGCGAAGGAGCCACCGATGATCTGCCGCTGGGCAACGGTGCCATCGAGCTCCTCGAAGTGCCCCTCGTGTCGATCGATCCTTCGCTGCGACACGTCATCCGATGCCCGTTCCTCGATCGCAATCTTGAAAGGGCGAGCCGCAGCCGGGCCGCGGAGATACGGCGATCGAATCTTCGCCTTGACCTTCGTGACCACAAACCCGTCAACAGGGATCTCGACCTCGTTCTGCTTGAACCGGAAGTCGAGGAGCTCATCCGAGTCGTGACCGCGCAGGCGGAGACTGACCGGCGTGTTGCCCCGATTCTCGATCTCCACTCGATGTTTGCCGCTCCATCGCCCCTTCGAGTTGCGAGGGAGAATCGTGGATGCGATGTCCACGATGCCGGCAACATCGATCGCCCCTTCGGCGACCATCGACGACGTCGCATCGACGTCCGAAACAGCTCGGACGCCAAAGGGAACAATCCCGAGCGGTGTGTGGGCGGACCGAACCGGCCAGAACACAACCTCGGCCTCCACCTCTTGACCGGGGTACACCGACACGAGCGGAGGCTCAACGCGAGACCAGCTCGCCGCATGCCCCACCACATCAACCCGATAAGACTCGACGATCGTCCCCGAGTTGCGGATTCGGATCGGCAGCCGGGTTTCGGTTCCGGGCTGCACCACCAGTTGCGTCGTTTCGAGCAGGACGTAGGGCGACATCGGGGCGAAGACTACTACGTGCGATCTGCCCGTTCGGGCGGCCGAAGAGGCAGCGCGGGGTGCTCGTTGAGCCCAGGTTGACCGCACCTTGAGCGCCTCCCCCCATGATCTCCAGCGTCACGCCGCTTGGTCGAGAGGGATCACCAATGACGCCAGTATCAGTCATCGTCAGAGCAACGGACCCGGTCTCCGAGGCCGGGCTCACCGCCCAGCTCCGAACCTCCAATGAGCTGCGAGTGCTCGATCTGGAACCGGCGGAGGACAACGGTCTCACCTCCCCCGACGGCAGCCCGGTTGTCGCCGTGGTTGGCGCCGACCGGATCGACGCTGACGCCCTCCGTCTCTTGCGACACGTCCATCGCAGTGGAACTCGCCGGGTCCTGATGGTCCTCGCCCACGTAGACGACACGGCGCTCTCCCAGGTCGTCGAAGCAGGTGCTACCAGTCTGATCCGCCGCTCGGAAGCCACTCCGGCCCAACTCATCTCCGCCATTCGAGCCACGAAGCGAGGCGAGAGCTTCATCTCACCGGATCTTCTCGGCCGTCTGGTCGACCAAGTGCGTCACCTTCAACAGCACGTGTTGAGCCCGAGCGGCATGCACCTGTCGGGATTCAGCGATCGTGAAGTTGACGTGCTGCGGCTCCTCGCCGAGGGCTACACGACCTCCGAAGTAGCGGGAGAGCTCTCCTACTCCGAGCGCACGATCAAGAGCATCCTCCACGACATCACCACACGCTTCCAGCTCAAAACCCGCTCCCACGCTGTGGCGTACGCCCTGCGCATGGGTCTCATCTGATGATCCACGAGGTTGACGCCGCCATCCGTCGGCTGCTCGAAGGGGAAGCACTCCAAGACACGGGGGTCGAGATCAGCTTCGACGCGCCCACCAGGGAGTGGAGCTCGAAACGAAACTCCCCCACCGTGAACGTGTTCCTCTATGACGTCCGGGAAGACGTGTCCCGGCGAGACGTGATCTTCCAAGAGGTGCGCGACGACAACGGCCTGGTGATCGAACGCCGCCGACCGCCCCGCCGCTTCCACTTGCGCTACCTCATCACCACCTGGACACAACGCACTGAGGACGAGCACCGGCTCCTCTCTGCGCTGCTGGCTGGCCTAGCCAAACACGAAACCATTCCCGATGAATTGCTGGAAGGGACACTGGCTGACCAAACGGTGGGCACTCTCATCAACGTGGCCCTGCCGGCTCAGGAGGCACGAGGCATCGCTGAGGTCTGGACTGCACTGGGGGGAGAGATGCGCGCCGCATTGGATCTCGACGTGATCGCGCCACTCGACACGAACCGGCCCATCGACATCGCCCCGGCAGTCACCGCGCCGCCTCGGCTGGACGTCACCGGGCCCGACGGCATCCGCGAGACCCAGGACGGCCGTATGCCCGAGACTGCCTCTGGGCAGAAGGCTGTCGAGGACGCCGTCGGCTCCGACGCATGACCGACTTCCGCCCACCAGCGCTCATCAGCCTCGTCGAGGCGCTTCGCAGCAGGGTGAACGAGGCGGTCGATCGTCGACGCAGAGTCGATCCCGAGCCCGGCGACGGCTTCCTCGGTCTTCATCTCTCCGACGCTCGCCTCGACGAACTCTCCCGCCGCGAACCCAACGACCTCGCCGTGTCCACTCGATGGTTCACAGCTCCCCCTGCCGGTGACCCGCTCGCCCAGCTCCGAGCCTCGGCTGGGCTCGACGATCTGGATCTGTCGCTCCTCGCGATCGCCGCCGCACCAGAAATTGATCGCCGCTTCGAATGGTCATATGGCTACCTCGCGGATGACCTCACGAAGAAGCGGGCGACGCTCGGTTTGGCCATCGAGCTGTGCGACCACGTCCCGACCGACCCGCTCGCACGAAGGAAGGCCAGCCGCTCAGGGAGCCTCGCCCGCCACGGGCTCCTCGAGTTCGACGACCCAGCGCGGCCCTTGCTCGGCCAGTCGTTGCGCGTCCCGGAACGAGTGGTCAGTCATCTACTCGGAGACCATCAGCTGGCTTCATGGCTGGTCCCGCTCCACGTCGACACGGCCACTCTGCCGCTCGACGAGCTACCCACCGCTCCTCTGCCGGCAGCGAGCGAACGGTCCCTCATCTACCTCCGAAGTGAGGGCGGCGCGGGCCTATTCGAGGCGGCCGCCTCCGTTGTCGCTCGTAGCGGAACCGAACGAAGACCGCTGGTCCTGGATCTCCGGCAGCGTCCCGCAGGGCAACCTCTCGATGATCTCGCGACCGCCGTCCAGCTGGAAGCGCTGCTTCGCTCAGACATCACCATCATCGTCGGCCCGCTCACAGAGGCAGCAGAGGCCGCGGCCCTCCGTCCCTTCTTCGACGCCCAGCAGGAAGTGATTGTGACGGGCACCGATGCCTGGAATCCGGCTTGGTCGCGCCGTCCACCACTAGAACACAGGCTGGACATCGACCGACCCGGCGGTTGGGCCATTGGCTGGGGGCTTCCCGACGAGACCTCGGAACTCCAGGACCTTGCTGCCTTCCGTCTCGACGGTGAGCGAACCCTCCGAGCGGCAAGAGCGGCCGAGCTGGCCGCCTCGATCGATGGCACTCCGGTGGGAACGACTCACCGACGCCTTGGTGCCCGCCTGCAAAATGCCGCGACGCTCGAGAACCTCGCTCGCCGCACGGAGCCCACCGTGGACTGGAGCGATCTCGTGCTCCCGGCCTCCCATCTCGAGCAACTGCATGAGATCGTTGCTCGCGCCCGCCTGCGACCCGTCGTGCTCGACGGATGGGGCATGCGCCGCGGCGGGGGTCGAGGCGAAGGCATCGCCGTGCTCTTTGCCGGCGAATCCGGAACCGGCAAGACCATGTCCGCCGAGGTCATCGCCGGTGCGCTCGGTCAAGATCTGTACCGAATCGATCTGTCGACGGTCGTCGACAAATACATCGGTGAAACCGAAAAGAACCTCGAGCGCATCTTCACCGAGGCCGAACATGCCAACGGTGTGCTGTTCTTCGACGAGGCCGACGCGCTCTTCGGGAAGCGGTCGGAAGTCTCCGACGCCCACGACCGCCACGCCAACGTTGAGGTCGCGTACCTCCTCCAACGGATGGAGGAGTTCTCGGGCCTCGCCATCCTCGCCACCAATCTGCGAGCCAACTTGGACGACGCGTTCACTCGCCGGCTCACGGCCCTGATCGACTTTCCCATGCCAGACGCCACCGACCGAGCCCGCCTGTGGGATCGATGTCTCGGGGCCACCGCGCCACGAGATGCCGAACTCGATCTCGAGTTCTGTGCCAAGCAGTTCGAACTCTCCGGGGGTGCGATACGCAACATCACACTCACCGCAGCGTTCCGGGCCGCCGATGAGGAGCAACCAATCTCCATGGAGCACCTCATCCGGGCGACACGTCAGGAGTACGTGAAGATGGGCCGACTCGTGACCGAATCAGAGTTTCGAAACTGGGCCTGACGGCCCGATGGGGCGGCGACTGACCGCTGCCCGATCGGGCAGTTGACGCTTCCCTCTCGATCGCCCGTGTGGGCCTGTGTCCCGACGATGTCGTGTTCCACCATCGGTGGACTACACGCGTTCGACGGGAGCCCACCTTGCCCACCTACCAATCACCCGGTGTCTATGTCGAAGAGGTCCCGGCCGGCTCGCGGCCCATCGAGGGAGTCGGCACGGCCGTCGCCGCCTTCGTCGGCCTCGCAGCAGACGGGCCATTCAACAGCCCGACGCTCGTCACGAACTGGAGCCAGTTCTCTCAGACGTTCGGCGGCTTCATCGAAGGATCATTCCTCGCCCACTCCGTCTACGGCTACTTCAACAACGGCGGCGGCGCGGCCTACATCGTCCGCATCGGCGACGACGGAGCGAGCGACACTCCAGCGGCCTCGGCCGAGCTGACCAGCGCAGCCAACCCGGAACTCGTCACCTACCAAGCCACGGCGCGAGACGCTGGCCCTGCCGGCAACAACATCTCGGTCGAGATCACCGATGTGGCCGGCGATGACGACGAAGGCGCCTTCAACCTCGTGGTCAAGGTCAGCGGTCAGCCTCGTGAGAACTTCGAGAACCTCAGCACGCGCAAGGGCGGCCAGAACGTCGTCACCGTCGTCAACGAGCAGTCGCAACTGATCGAGCTGGTCGAGGTGGGAAGCGCCAGCGTTGCTGATCGACGCCCAGCCTCCGCCACGACGTTCGATCTCGCTGGCGGCGGCCTGCCCGTTCCGGTCTCCATGTCGCCCACGGACTACGTAGGCGATGTGGCCGAACGGTCCGGACTTGGCGGTCTCGAAGCGATCGAGACCATCACGATGGTTGCAGCCCCCGATCTCATGGCGGCCTACCAAGCCGGCCTCATCGACCTCGAAGGTGTGCAAGCCGTGCAGACGGCGATGATCGCTCACTGCGAGAACATGGGGAACCGCATCGCCGTGCTCGACTCACCACCCGGGCTCAACGCCCAACAGGTGAGTGAGTGGCGCGTGGACCGAGCCCGCTACGACTCCGCCTACGCCACCCTGTACTGGCCGTGGGTGAAGGTGCTCGATCCACTCAGCGGCCAGAACACGTTTGTACCCCCGAGCGGTCACATGGCCGGCATCTGGGGTCGCAGCGACGACACCCGCGGCGTGCACAAGGCACCGGCCAACGAGGTCGTTCGCGGCGCCGTCGACATCGAGGTCGCCATCACCCGGGCCGAGCACGATCAGCTGAACCCGGATGGCATCAACGTCATTCGTTCGTTCCCCGGTCAGGGCATCCGTGTGTGGGGCGCACGCACGCTCTCCAGCGATCCGGCATGGCGCTACCTCAACGTGCGCCGTCTCTTCAACTACGTGGAGTCCTCCATCCTCAACGGCACCCAGTGGGTCGTCTTCGAGCCGAACGACTTCGATCTGTGGCAGCGAGTTCGTCGCACGATCAGCGCCTTCCTTACCGGCGTGTGGCGAGACGGTGCGCTGTTCGGACTGACCCCCGATCAGGCCTTCTACGTGAAGTGCGACTTCGAAACGAACCCGCCGGACTCGATCGACGCTGGCTACATCATCACCGAGATCGGCATCGCCCCAGTGAAGCCGGCCGAGTTCGTCGTGTTCCGCATCGCCCAGCTGTCCGCTGGCGGCGACGGCCAGAACTGATCCCCACACCAATTCGAGGAGTTTGAGACATGCCAATCGGCGAAGACGCAGTAGCTGGCTATTCCTTCAAGATCGAGATCGACGGTGTCACGATCGCCCAGTTCAAAGAAGTTGAGGGACTCTCCACCGAGATCCAGGTCATCGAACACCGGGAGAACACACCCGGTGGGCTGCCCGTGATCAAGAAGCTGCCCGGCGCGGTGAAGTGGAGCGACATCACACTCAAGCGAGGCAAGACCGACGACACGAGCTTCTGGGACTGGCTCCGCCAGGTCGAGAACGGTGATGTGGACGGCGCTCGCAAGAACGGCTCCGTCGTCCTGTTCGACTACGCCCGTGGTGAAGTCGCTCGGTTCAACTTTGAGAACGGCTGGCCGTCCAAGGTCAACGTGGGCGCCCTGTCTGCCGCGGGCAACGACATCCTCGTGGAGGAATGCACGATCGTTCATGAGGGCCTCAAGGTCGGATGACCGCCGTGTCTGCTCCGGCCGATACGTCCCGTGGCCCGCTGGTCACTGAGTTCAGCTTTGAGCTGCCGGTTGGGTTCGTTGACGGATCCGGCCAGGTGCACAAGCAGGGTGTCATGCGATTGGCGACCGCGCGCGATGAGATCCTGCCGTTGCGAGATTCTCGGGTGCGGGACAACGAGGCGTACCTCACGGTGCTCCTGCTCTCCCGGGTCATCACGAAGCTCGGCACGTTGGAGTCGATCTCTCCGGCAACCATCGAGGGTCTCTTCACCGCTGATCTCGGGTTCCTTCAGCAGCTCTACCAGCGGATCAACCGAGACGGTCAGGCGTTGGCCGACGTGCAATGCCCGTCCTGCGATCATCATTTCGCCGTCGATCTGGCAGGTGATCGCTCGGGGGAATCATGACGTACGCCGCCGATGACCTGCTCGAGGAGGTCGCGTACGTCGCCTATCACCTGCACTGGGGCTTCCAGGAGATCCTCGACCTTGAGCACCCTGATCGCCATCGGATGATCACCAGTATCGGACGGTTCAACCAGCCCGTCGCGCTCGAGGACTGACCATGCGTTGGCCGTTCCGTCGCAACACGTCCGAAGAGCCGAACGTCGAAGAGCCACCGCCTTCGACCGCAGCGACGCGATCTGCCACACCCGCATCAGCAGGTCCGGCCGCGATCGAACCGCCGGCGTGGACCACTGCGGCGCCCATTCGCCCGGTGGTCCGGCCGCTCACCGCGCGAGCCACCGGTGGCTTCGCTGAGGGGTTGACCACGCGCCAACCGCCTGCGCTGGTGTTGCGAGCGCCAGTCGCAAGCGGTTCTTCCGCTGGAGACTCAGCGGGGCAGACAACGACGGCGTTCGCCGCGAGCGCTCGGTCCCGCATCGCGCTTCCCGAAGCACCGCAAGGAAGAGTCTCAGCCCAGGCCGTTGGCCCGCCACGACAGTCGCCAGCCCAGGCCCCCGCTCCTCCTCGCCAGCCTGCGAGCGCTGCCGACCCCGCTCCTGCTCATCGTTCTTCCGGATCCTCCATCACAGCGACTCGACCCGCGGACACCGGACGCCGTCCTGCGCCAGAGCTCCCGGAGCCAGCACAGCGCTTCGTCTCTCCACCAGCCGCCGTTCCGTCAGCGGCAACAGCCACCGCAGCACCAGCAGCGCCATCACGAGCCCCATCTCCCCGAACCGAATCGCCGTCGACCGCGTCCCCTCCTCCGGAGCAAACCACCCAATCGACTCGCCCAGAAACGCCGCCCGCCGTTTCCACGCCCTCGGCCGCCCCGATCTCCCCCGCACCCTCTCCCGCACCACCGGCGACACCGGAGCCGACGGGGCCGACGGGGCCAGCCTCATCGCCGATGTCACCATCGCTAGGTGCCGACGATGCATCGCCCGCCGCGTCCCCCGGGTTGGGTCCCACACCGAGCCCAAGCCGAACGCCGTCGCCCACCCGGGCTGGGCTCGGACCTCCGATCCGCCGAGATGAGCCGGCCCGCAACCAGCCAAGCCGACCCGAGCCATCGCCACCACCTGCTCCCATGCAGCTGCCGGCCGACGACGAACGCTCGGCCCCGCGAGGCCGCATCATCGAATCGCCCACATCGGCGCCAGCCGCCGCCTCCGGCCCGGCGACCGCTGGGGCCAGCTCCACTCCAACGCCGGGTCCGTCCACTCGCCCCGTGCGTCGATCACCGGACTCCCCGCCTCCGGCGCAATCCTCAACGGACCTGACTCGAGGGAACACTCCGACGGGGGCGTCGGGTCTTGGTCAACCAGTGAGGGCAGAAGCACGTGCGACGCGCCCGATGCCGAGTGAGCCCGTGTCGTCTCCGCTTTCGTCGAGCTCATCACCCACGACCTCGCCCACCGCTGCATCTCCTACGCCCTCCACCCCATCGCCTTCGACAACCGCGACTCCGCAGAAGCTGTCCACCAACACTCCTTCCGCGACGCGCGCCGGCAGCCCGTCGAACAAGGACGCAGTGACAGCTCACACCGGGAGCGCTCCAAGCACGGCCGCTGCCAAGAGGACGCCCAGCATCACCCCGGCCACCAACACCACGAGCCCACTGATTCAACGGGCCCCAGACGACGAACCAACATCGGCCTACAGCGACATTCATGAGGGCCGCGAAGAAGCCGAACGAACTGCCCGATCCATCTACTCCGACGTCGAACGGCTCCTCCGAGCCGACCTGCTCGTGCAGCGCGAACGCGTCGGTCGCACGACTGATCTGAACTGAGCTGAGAGGACGCCATGACCGCGTTGAACATGCGCTTCGAATTCACCGTTGATGGCATCGATCTCGGGTCCTTCACCGCGCTCGACGGGCTCAACGCCACGATCGAGTTCGAGGAGTATCGAGAGGGTGGCGAGAACACGTACGTGCACCGCCTGCCGAGCCGGGTGACCTACACCCCCGTCGTGCTATCCCGCCCCGTCGACAAGCACAGCGGCAACTTGGCGGCATGGTTCGCGTCGATGCAGCTGCAGCCCATTCCGCTCACGGCATCGATCACCGCCTTCGATGGGAACAACGACGCCGTCGCCTCCTGGAGCCTGGCCGGCGTGTATCCAGCGAAGTACACGGGGCCGTCCTTCTCCGCTGGTGGGAACGAAGTGGCGATCGAGAAGATCGAGCTCTCGCACGATGGCTTCGTCACGAACAACCTGCTGGCAACCGCCGCCCAGGTGATGGGGCTTGGGGCCTGACATGAACGTCATGAACGCCATGATGACGAAGGCCTACCTGCAGCCTGAGGGGGAAGCCGCGCTCGTGTGTGGCTTCAACCCCTCACAGCTCAGCGTCGGGCAGACGGCAGAGTGGCAACAAACGAGCGTGCCCCGAGCGAACGTGGCTGCTGCTCCGCAATACATCGCATCTCAACCTCGCACCCTCAACCTCGAATTGTTCTTTGATCGCTCAACACCCCGAGTCGCGCAAGGTGTTGCCAGCGTTGCCTCGGCGTCCAACCCGCTCGACCCATCCGTCGAAGGCGATGTGGAGCGGCTGATGGCCATGACCCAAGCGGTGCAGCGAGGCGACCGCATCGAGCCGCCGAGGGTGACCTTCGGTTGGGGCGTGATGCGCACCTATTCGGGCTACGTGAAGAGCGTCAATGCGACGTACTTGCTGTTCAGCCGCGCCGGGTATCCGTATCGGGCGAAGGCGCAGGTCGAGTTTGTCGAGCTTCCTCGGCCAGTCGAGAAGCAGAACCCCACTTCCGGCTCAGAAAACGTTCGCACCGCCCACCGGGTTGCCCCGGGAGACAGCCTCCAATCGGTGGCCTTTGCCCACTACGGCAACCCGCGCCTGTGGCGGGGGCTCGCAGCGATCAACAACATCGATGACCCCATGCGTCTCCCCGTCGGCATCGAAGTTCTCTTGCCAGAAGAGCACGAGATCCGGGATCTCAGCTGATGGGTGAGTTCCATCCTCACGGCCACACGGCGACGACCAAGGTGCTCATCGACGGGCATCCGTTGGCGATCGCTCTGGACTCGGTCCTCGAGGAGATCGTGGTTGATCAGGACGTCCACGTCCCGGACATGGCCACCCTCCGATTCCGGGATCACTACCGAGATCTCGCCAACGGCAGCCTTGCCATCGGCGATCGCCTGGAAGTCCGCGCTGGGGAGCGCGGTGGTAGTCCTCGAGTGCCCATCTTCGCCGGTGAGATCACGGCGATCGAAGGGCACTACGACACCACGGGCAGCTTCGTGGTCGTGCGGGGCTACGACCTGGAGCATCGGCTGCACCGCGGCCGCCGAACCACCACGTATCACAATGTGAAGGACTCAGATCTCGTCCGCACGATCGCCAAGGAAGCAGGCCTCAAGCTCGGCAAGGTGGCCGACTCGAAGCTGGTGCACGACCACGTCTCCCGGGCCAATCAGAGCGGCTTCGACTTTCTACGCGCTCGGGCCGGGGAGATCGGCTTCGAGATGGACGTGAACGATGGCCGCATCAACTTTCGGCCGGCACGAGCGCAGCGCGCCTCAGTCGCCACCCTGGATCTTGGCACCAACCTCGAAGCCTTCTATCCGCGCCTCTCGGCAGCCGAGCAAGTGGCGGAGGTGGAAGTTCGTTCCTGGGATCCGGGCATCAAGGACGCCGTGGTCGAGCGAACGAAGGCCACCACCGATGCCACCGAGGTCTCCGATTCTGGCGCCGACATCGCCGCGCACTTTCCGGCGGAACGGCTCGTTGAGGTCGGCCGACCGCTGGCTTCGAAAGCCGAAGTCGATGCGGTGGCCAAGGCGGTTGCCGACCAGATTGCCGGCGCCTATGCCCAGGCGGATGGTGTCGCAATTGGAGACCCGGCGCTTCGGGCTGGCGACATGATCACAATCGAGAACGTTGGGCGACAGTTCAACGGCACCTACACGCTGACGTCGTGCCAGCACCGATTCGTCGGTGGCCTGTATCGAACGGGCTTCGTTGTGTCGGGTCGCCAGCATCGTTCGCTTCTCGGGTTGGTCTCGCTGGGCGAAACCAACCGCTTGTACGACCGTCCTCGGGTGAATGGTGTGGTGATTGGTCAAGTCACCGATGTCGCCGATCCCGACAAGCTCGGCCGAGTGAAGGTGAAGCTGCCCTGGCTCTCCAACGACTACGAGAGCACGTGGGCCCGGCTCGCTTCGTTGGGCGCCGGCTACGAGCGCGGCATGTTGTTCGTGCCCGAGGTGGGCGATGAGGTGCTCATCGCATTCGAGCACGGTGACATCCGCAGTCCGTACGTACTTGGCGGCCTCTACAACGGAGTCGACGGTCCGGCGGACCGAGACGCGGTCAACGCCAACGGATCGATCAACCATCGCTCGATCACTTCCCGCGTCGGCCATCAGCTGCTCCTGAACGATGAGGGCGGCAACGAGTCCATCGTCGTGAGCACTGGCGACGACAGCGTCACCGTCAAGCTCTCGCAAGCAGACACGACGATCACGATCTCCTCCCAAGGCGACGTCGTGATCAAGGGATCCAAGAAGGTCTCCGTCGAGGCTGGGAGCGATCTGTCACTCAAGGCCCGGAAGAACATCGACATCGAAGCCGGCGGAACGCTGAACCTCGACGCCAAGGTGAGCGCAACGATGAGCAGCAAGGGCCCAACGACCGTCAAGGGCACGACCGTGCAGCTGAACCCATGAGCGAGAGGACCACACGATGAGTACGCCAGCAGTCGTCATGGGTGATCCCATCCTCGGGACCTGTGCCATTCACCAGATCCCGAACCCGGCCACCGGTATTCCCCAGCCTTCGCCGCCCATGCCATTCAACGCCCGATTGACGACGGGTCTGGCGAGCAGCGTGCTCATTGGCGGCAAACCGGCAGCCGTGGTGGGTTCCTCCGGGCTGAACGCTCCTCCCCATGTCGGGCTGCACCCTTCCGATCCCTTCATGGCGCCACCAGCGCAGCAGGGCCGAGTGGTCATGGGTTCCTCGACCGTGTTCTTCGAAGGAAAGCCAGCAGCCCGGTCGGGCAGCCAAGTGACCATCTGCGCTCAAGCGCCTGGCTCGCTCGCGGGCAGCGCCGTCGACACCCTGATCGGAGGTTGAGGTGAGCCAGCAGTTCATCGGCGCCGGTTGGGCGTTCCCGCCCTCGGTCGACCAGACCGGCGGGATCAAGCTCGCAGCACGAGAGCAGGAAATCGACCAAGCCATCCGCCTGATTCTCGGCACCGCAGTTGGCGAACGGCCCATGCGTCCGGAGTTTGGGAGCCGCCTGCATGAGTTCCTGTTCGCCGCAGCCGACGCCACGACCGCGGGCCTCATCAGCCACGACGTGCGACGGGCGCTCGAACGGTGGGAGCCCCGCATCCACGTCCTCACCGTCAACGTGACCGTCGACGACGAAGAGCAGAACCTGCTCTACATCGATGTCGAATTCTCAATTCGGAGCACGAACAACGAGCGCAACCTCGTGTTCCCCTTCTACGTGATTCCCCGCGAGGAACAACCATGAGCCTTCCTGCCCCGAACCTCGACGATCGCCGCTTCCAGGATCTGGTCGACGATGCGAAGCGCCTTGTCCAGCAGCGGTGTCCCGAGTGGACGGACCACAACGTTTCCGACCCCGGCGTCACGCTCATCGAGGCGTTCGCCCAGATGACCGATCAGCTGCTGTATCGGCTGAACCGGGTGCCCGAACGGCACTACGTCAAGTTCCTCGAATTGATCGGCGTGGAGTTGTTCCCGCCGACCGCGGCCACGGTGGATGTCACGTTCCGACTCTCAGCCCCGCAGAGCGACACCGTGCACATCCCACCCGGCACCGAAGTCGCCACCGTGCAGTCCGAAGTGCAGACCGCGGTGGTCTTCACAACGACCCGGGGCTTGGCGCTGCCTTCCGTCGAGCGCAATCGGGTGCTGACCAGAGCCGTCAACGCCGACCATCTCGATCACAGCGTGGGTCTCGACGCAGGTGCCGAGTTCTTCGCCTTCAGCCAGGTCCCACAGCCCGGCGATGCCATGCTCGTCGGCCTCAGTGAAGCCGCTCCCCGCTGTGCCGTCTCGATCGCCATCGACTGCGATGTCGACGGCATCGGTGTCGATCCCAGCGACCCCCCGTTGCGCTGGGAAGCCTGGACCGGCGACGAGTGGCTCCCTTGCGAGCTCGAGTCTGACGGCACGGGCGCATTCAACCGTCGAGGCGAAGTGATTCTTCATGTCCCTGACGGGCACGAGACGGCCATCATGGGCGGTCAGCGAGGGGCGTGGCTGCGTTGCCTGGTTGAACCCGCTCGGGCTGGGCAACCGGCCTATACCGCGTCGCCCGTCATTCGTTCGGTCACCGCATCGGTTGTTGGAGGCACAACGAGCGCGGTGAACGCGGAGATCGTCACCGACGAAGTCATCGGACTCGGCGACGGCACACCCGGCCAGCGCTTCCAGCTCCAACGGACACCGGTGGTGCCCGGCGCCGGTGCTCTGCGCATCGAAGTGGCGAACGAAGAGGGCTGGCAATCCTTCGAGGTCGTCGAGTCCTTCGCCGGATCAGGACCCGAGGACAAGCACTGCACGATCGACTACGTGAACGGGCAGATCCAGTTCGGTCCCATGCTTCGCCTTGCCGATGGCACGGTGCATCATCACGGCGCGGCACCCGGTCAGGGTCAAGCCGTCCGCATTCGCGAATACCTCACCGGTGGCGGTCGGGCAGGCAACGTCGCTCGCAACACCGTGCAGGTGATGAAGACCTCCATTCCGTACATCAACCGAGTCACCAATCGCCGAGCCGCTCAGGGTGGAGTTGACGGAGAGACACTCGAAAACGCGAAGACTCGTGGCCCGATCATGCTGCGGACACGCGACCGGGCGGTCACGGCCGAGGACTTTGAACACATCACACGGGAAGCAGCCCCCGAACTCGCTCGTGTCCGCTGCGTGACGCCAACGGGACCGGAAGACTCGGGCGGCGTACGGGTGCTCGTCGTTCCTTCCGTAGCGACCGATCGTGGCCGTATCGACTTCGGCCAGCTCATCCCAGCGGAGCAAACGATGCGCAAGATCACCGAGCACCTGGATCAGCGGCGCATCATCGGCACGCGTGTGATCGTCGAACCCCCGCTCTACCAGGGCGTCACCATCGTGGCTCGAGTCCGCTCCGCCGCAGGGGCCGAAACCGAGCTGGTGGAAGAACGATCGTTGGAAGCGCTGTACAACGCCTTCAACCCGTTCACCGGTGAGGGTGTGCACAGCGAAGGATGGCCGTTCGGCCGGGCAATCGGCCTGGGTGACGTCTACTCGGTTCTCCAACAGGTCGAAGGCGTGAACTACATCGTCGACGTCCGCCTCTTCGCCGCCGATCCCGTGACGGGTGAACGGGGCGATGCCGTGCAACAGATCAACGTGGATGCCAATTCACTCGCCTTCAGTTTCGACCATCAGATCCTGGTGGAGGAAGGCGAATGAGCAGACTGGCGACGGGTCCGCTGGTCTCGCCCCATCCGATTCTCAACACTCTGCCCGGGCTCTATCAGGACGACGATTTCCTCCAGCGTTTCCTTGCTGCGATCGATGAGATCATGGCCCCGGTGTTCACCGTGCTCGACGGTGGATTCGAAGCCCATCTGGATCCAGAGCTCACACCGGCGGACTTCCTTCCCTGGCTCGGGAGCTGGCTTGGCATCGTGTTCGAGGAAAGCTGGCCCGAGGAGCGGAGACGTCAGCTGCTCGCCCGAGCCGCCGATCTCTACCGGTGGCGCGGAACCGTGCGAGGGCTGGCCGAATCCATCGAGCTCTTCACCGACGAGGTCCCCGAAATCTTGGAGTCAGGAGGCGTTACCTTCTCGCTCACGCCCGGCGGCGCCATTCCCGGCGTCCCGCAAGGCCAGATTCTGATCCGGCTGCAAACCAACGATCCAGCGATCATCGACCGAGTCGATCGGATGGTCACGATCACCAAGCCCGCTCACCTGCACCATCAGGTCCAGGGATCCTGACTCAGACGACGCCGAGCTCTTCGAGGATCTCCTGGTACTCCCGTTGGGCACGTCCGGCCGCGGCCAGATCTCCGGCGGAACGATGAGCGCGGATCTGCCGCCGCCACAACTCATCGCAGAAGCGATCGAAGCGCAGACCGAGGCGACAGATTTCGGCAACTTGACGATCTTCTCCGGCGGCCAAACGTGCCGCCGAAGCCTCGAGCGCGGCGTCAACAACCCAAGAGGCAATTCGCTGGGCCGGCCGGTCCCACCACTCCGCTCCGGCGTCGTGCGGAAGAAACTCACCGGACGCCAACCGAAGCACGCTCTCGTGGTCGGACGCTTCGGCCGCGGCGCGCATGGCCGACACATCACAGAAGATCTGCTCGCTCTCGAGTCGGTAGGCATCGTCGCGATGACCGATCACATCCTCGAACCCAGCGGAGGCAAACCACGCCCGGATCGCGGAGATCGCCACTTGAAGATTCCTCTTCGCCCGGTCGGGCTCCACTCCAGGCCACAGTTCTTCGCCAAGGCGTTCGATCGTGATCGACTCACCGGCGGCAGCCGCCAGGACACGAAGCAGCTCTCGCGCCTTCGGACGAAGATCGCCAACCGCGAGGGCACCGTCGGCATCAACCACCCGGAAGCGGTCGAAGCACTCGATCGACACACGATGAGCGATCGGCAGTTCTTCGAGCCACGATTCGAGCCCGAGCTCACCAGCGAGCGCCTCCATCGTTGGCCGAATGCGCGGATCCACACGGGAGAGTGAGCGGAGGGCAAGCAACCGGATGGCTGGGACGTCGAGGTCACGGGCGCGAGCTTCGAGCGCACGAACCTCAGTAACAGAGGGACCCCCCGAAACAGCGCGAGCCGCAGCCGCCCACAGCGCCAGCACCGGTGATCCGAGGTCTGTGAGCGCCGCTTCGGACGACGGGCCAAGGGGTGCCCCTCCTCGGAGAGCGCCAAGGTCGAGCGCCAACCGGGCAAGCGCCGCGCCCCAGCGGTCGCCGACCGCCTCGGCGGTCTCCGCGATCGCGGAGGTCTCTCTTCGAGCTGTCTCGTCTCCCGACAACGCCAACAGGCTGCGAACCAACCGAGCCTCGCTGTAGCGGCCGAGTTTCTCGGCGATGTCGGCCGCCCGAGCGACATCGGCGACCGGCACGTCGCCAGTCACGATCAGCTCCAGGCAGATCTCCAAGCACAACGCCTGGTTGGCGCCGACCTGATCGAGCGCAGGGCTCCGAAGCGCCTGGTCGAGCGATCGCCGAGCCCCTCGGCAGTCGCCGGCCAGCAGACGAGCCGCCGTTGCCGCCAGAAGGCCCGCGTTGCCATTGAGGTCCTCGCACGCAACTGCGGCCGATCGAGGACGACCGGTCGACGCTTCCCGAAGAAGTCCAAGTGGTGTGAGCAGACGCGCAGGGTTCGCTTCGACCCAAACGGAGACGCTGCGGGCCCGCTCCGCAGCGAGGCGGGCGACTCGGCCATCGGGGGCAGCCGCAGCAACCTCGCGGAACTGCCGAGTTGCGCCGAGAAGGTCACCGCTCAGCGCACTGCGTTGAGCCGCAGCAAGAGCCAACCATGGGTCGTGAGCCACCAGTCCCGTCGGATGTGCGATCCGAACCTGATCGTCAAGGAGCTCTTCGCCCCGCTGATCGAGCAAGCGCTCGACGGCGCCGAGATCTCCCGCTCTCGCGAGGGCCCGCAACGCCTCAGAGACGAATCCTTCCTTCTCCAGGAGCACTGCGGCCGCCCGGAAACGCTCCATGTTCGCATCGGCGGTGAGCCGCTCCCCCAGTGCCGCTTCGAGATGAGCTCGGAGGACCTCATGACACGTGAAGGTGTCTTCGTCGCCCAAGCGATCGAGAAGGCCGCGCTTCTCCAGCGCATGCAGGGTCATGGCCGAACCGTCGACGCCGAGAAGTTGATCGCAAAGGGAGGCGGTCAGAGCGCCGAGCACGGAGGTTTCGATGAGGAACTCGGCGTCGGCTGCCGGGAGTGACGACAAGATTTGGTCTGCCAGATATTCGTCGGTCAGGCGAGTACGACCCTGTCGTCTCGAGAGCACGGCACGGCGATCCGCAAGACCCAGCTCTCGAGTCGCGACGTGAAACAGATGCAAGGCGGCCGCCCAGCCACGAGTGAGCTGGTGAAGCAACGCAACGTCTTGGGGAGGAAGCCGGTCGTTGTAGAGCTTGGCGAAGAGCTCCTCGGCCTCCCACAGACGGAAACGGAGGTGTTCACCGTCGATCAGCATCGTGTCATGGCCCGCTTGCAACAGAGGGCTATCGATCGTGCTCGATGGTTCCGGCCGGAGCCCCATCAGCAACGTGAGGTTCGCTGCGTTGTGCCGGCACAGCTCATCCAGAATCGCCGCGCCGGAACCTCCGCTCACGAGATGGGCGTTGTCGAGCACGAGCAAGATGGGAACGGCCGTAGATTCCGTGGCACCTCGGAGGAGCTCGACGGTGTCCGCTGCGGGCGCTGTCAGCCCCAGCGCTCGTGAGAGACCGGCGAGCAACCTCGTCCCGTCGTTGTCGGCATGGTCGAGCCCGTACCAAGCGGCCACGCCGGGTGCCATCTGGTGTGCCTGCACGAGGAAGGTGGTCTTCCCGCTTCCTGCGCTCGCGGCAACCACCGTGTGCTTGGTGCGAAAGACGTCGGCCAGAAGGGGATCGATTCTGCGGCGCGCGACAAAGCGAGATCGAGGCGGCAGGAACTTTGCTGCCGCGAATTGGTTTCCCCCCAGGCCGCGCGTGACCACAGATCGACGTTAATGCACACGAACAGATCCGTGCACAAGAACGCCGAAGTCAGGTGGCCTTGGACTCCAGCTCCGGTGGATCCTCGAACTCGATGAAAATGCACTCGCCCGGGCATTCAGCAGCGGAGGCGATGACCGCTTGCTCCGCGTGGAACGGCACGACCGCCAGCTCGGCTGAGCCACCGGGATCGTTGAACGTCTTCGTGCCCTCCGTGCAGTACGCAATGCCGTCTTCGAGAATCGTGAAGACATCCGGGGCGTGGTCGGTGCAAATGCCATCGCCTGTGCACAGATCCTGATCAATCCAGACCCGCAGTCTGGTCACGCCGTTGTCGCTCACCGCAGTGAGGGTAACCCTGAGTGGGTCCGCCACTGCGAGTCGAACGTTACGATCAGCGCCGTGAGCAGCAGCTTCGGAGAACTCTTCAGGATCAGCACGTTCGGCGAGTCCCACGGGCCAGCCGTCGGTGTCATCCTCGACGGCTGCCCTCCCGGAGTCGAAATCAGCGAGGCCGAGGTGCAACGCGACCTCGATCGGCGGCGCCCAGGCCAGAGCCGACTGGTGACCCAACGCAAAGAGGGGGACGAGATCGAGTTCCTCTCCGGCGTCTTTGAAGGCGTCACCACCGGCACGTCGTTGGCGATGATGGTCCGCAACGCCGACCACAACTCAGGGGCCTACGACCACCTCAAGGACGTCTACCGCCCCTCCCACGCCGACTGGACGTATCGGGCGAAGTACGGCGTGCGCGACCACCGTGGTGGCGGCCGAGCCTCGGCCCGAGAAACGATCGGCCGCGTCGCCGCAGCTGCGGTTGCCCGCAAGATGCTGGCCACCGCAGCGAGCATCGAGGTACTTGCCTGGGTGAGCTCAGTGCACGACATGGAGGCGAACGTCTCGGCCGACGAGGTCACGCTCGAGCAGGTCGAGGCCGATCCCACTCGTTGCCCCGATCCGGCTGTGGCCGCGCAGATCACCGAGGCAATCGAGCAGGCACGGCGCGATGGCGACTCGCTCGGTGGCGTGGTGACCTTCGTGGCCCGCAACGTGCCCGCCGGGCTCGGCGAGCCCGTGTTCGACAAGATCGACGCTGACCTGGCCAAGGGGATGCTCTCTCTGCCTGCTGCAAAGGGCTTCGAGATCGGCTCCGGTTTCGCCGGCACTCGACTGACGGGGCTCGCTCACAACGATCCCTACGAGCCCGGTCCCGGCGGCACGCCGGTGCAGACAACCAACAACTCGGGTGGCGTGCAGGGCGGCATCACCAGCGGAGCCGACATCATCGGCCGGGTGGCGTTCAAGCCCACTGGCACCATCTCGTCCGAGCAAAAGACCACGACGGTCGACAACGAAGCCACAACGCTGGCGGCCAAGGGGCGGCACGATCCTTGTGTGCTTCCGCGGGCCGTGCCGATGGTGGAGGCGATGGCGTTGTTGACGATCGCCGATCACTGGCTACGCCAGACCGCCACTCGCTCCATCATCTGAAGGACATCCATTCGGCGGAACCATGGGAATTGGTTACGGTGCGGCCATGACCGTCACCGTGGAACAGCAGGACGCCATCGCCATCATCACCATGGACGATGGCAAGGCGAACGCCCTCTCCTTCGACATGATCGACGCCATCAGCGGCGCGTTGGATGATGCAGCTGCGAGCGAAACCACACGGGCCGTCGTGTTGACCGGACGGCCGGGCAAGTTTTCTGCCGGATTCGATCTCGGCGTGATGCAGTCTGGCGACTGGGCCGAGCTGACCCGCCTCGTGGCGAACGGCGGCGATCTTGTACGCAAGATCTACGGCGGCGATGTTCCCGTCGTCGCCGCCAGCACCGGCCATGCACTTGCCGCCGGGGCACTCATGCTGCTCGGTTGTGATGTTCGGGTCTCGGTCGACGTGCCCACCGCAAAAGTCGGCCTCAACGAGGTGGCGATCGGGATGACGCTGCCCGACTGGGCCCACACGATTGCCGAGCAGCGGCTGAGCAAGCGCCACATTCAACGATCGATCGCGAACGCCCGTATCACCGACCCGGCCGGTGCCGTGGATGTGGGGTTCCTCGACCGCGTGGTGTCAGAAGACGAGTTGATGACCGCAGCGATGGAGGAGGCCATGGCTCTCACGCCGCTCGACCCCAGCGCCTACGCCCGCACCATGCGGGGATTCCGAGCCCCCACGCTCGAGCTGATGGACCAGCAGATCGCGGCTGATCGCTCCGCTGGTTGACGCGCCTGCGATGAGATCAGCCTTCGAGCTGATCGAAACTCTGCGTGGGCTCGACATCCTGACCGAGAGCGGCGGAGATGCCCTCAGCTGCGGCCTTCACGGCTGCGCCAAGCTCGTGTAGGCGATCGCCTCCCTTGCGTTCCTTGGGGGCGCTCACTGCGAGTGAGGCAAGGATGCGGCCTTCGCGATTGCGGATGGGCGCGGCGGCACCAACGATGTCGGCCTCGAACTCCTCATCTTCGAGCGCGTAGCCCTGGGCTCGGTCGATCAGGATCTGCTCGTGCAGCGTGCGGGGGTTCGACACCACGGTCTTGGGGGCGTCCCACTTGAACCGAACACGAGCGAACTTGGAGAGGATGAAGTCCTGGTTCGCATCCATCAGCACGGCACGACCGGCGGAGCAACGGTGCGCAGGCACAGTTTGGCCCACCCAGCCGTGGGCTCGGAACTGATGATCCGGGGGCGACACTGAATGGATCGTGAGCAGGCCGACACCGGCCAGTACGCACAGGTGCGACGTCTCGCCCGTCTCGGCAGAGAACGCCTCGAGGTGCGGGCCGCCGATCTGGATGAGGTTGCGGTCGATACCCCTGGTGGCCAGGAGGAAGAGTCCGTAGCCGAGGCGGTAGCGGAGTGTTACTGGGTCGCGCTCGACGAAGCCAACCTTCTCCAACGCATGGAGAGCGCGAGAGACTTGGCTCTTGTCGCGTCCGGTCCGCTCTGCCAGGCCCATGACACCGAGGCCGTCGCCCGTCTCACGTTCGGATTCCGAGAGCGCTGTCAGCAGCGCCATGTCACGAGCGAGCCCAGCGGGTCCGCTTGCGGATGAAGATGATGCGCTCACAGCACCGGTCTTTCACGAGTGTCCGCTCATGCGGCGGACGGAGACGTCAGGATCGCACAGTGAAGCACCCAACGACGTCTCTGTTGAGGATCAATTGATGCCAGATTCTCCGGGCGGGTCGTCCGCGTCGTCTGGCCCCTCAGTGTTGTCTCGCAGGAAGGCTTCAAGCTCAGCCGCCAGATCATCGCCGCTGGGTAGAGACTCTTCGTCGGAATCGATCTGAGATTCGAGCCGGCTGACGTAACTCTGACTCTCGGCGTCGGACACCACAGCGGCGTCAACCCGGCGTACCCATTCGGCCGCGTCGCTGTCCAGTTCCTCGTATTTGGTCGGCACGCCGGAGGTTTGTTCGATGCGGCGAAGAAGGGCCTGGGTTGCTTTCGGATTGGGTGGCGCAGGCACGTAGTGGGGCACACTCACTCTCAGCGACATCACGGCGAGCCCGAAGTGATCGAGCCGCTCGTTGATCACGCCGACCACACCGGTCGGGCCCTGGTAACTCGGCTGGCCAAGGTTCATCCGACGGGCGAGCTCGGGATTGGCGGCGCTCCCCGTGATCGGGAACGGGCGGCTGTGCACGGCGAGTGCAACCATTGCACCGATGGTGGCGGTGATTTCCGCTCCGCTACGACGAGCGACTTCCACCACGTGATCGGCGAAGGATCGCCACATGAGATGCGGCTCGACGCCGATCATGACCACGAGGTCACGCGCTCCGTCGGTCTTGCACGCCCAGACCTCGGTACTGGGCCAGGTGATCGTTCGCTTGCCGTCTTCCAAGCTCACCAGCGGACGGTGCTCTTGAAAGTTGAAGAACGGTTCGGCATCGATTTCGGCGATGAGCGTGGCGTCAGTGTGGTCTCTGATCCACTCCAACGCAGCCGTGGCCGAGGCACCAGCGTCGAACAAGCCTTCGTAGGCCATCAGCAGTAGGGGGCGTCGCAGTGGGGGGACCGTGTGCCAGGTGAGTTCGGACATTGGGAACAGGATCGCAGGTCAGGACTCCGACCGAAACTCAGGGGTGACGCGAGCGTCCCAGCCAGCACGCCCTGAGCGTTTCGGCCGAAGTGCACGGGCGCACTAGGGTCGCCCGCCATGGCAACGCTTCCCGCTGCAAGCATCGTCGACTGGGGAGACGCTGAACAGCGTCTCACGGACCGTGTGAGTGTCCTCGTTGGTGACGAGGGAGGGCGCTATCCGTCCGGCAACTCGCTGCTGATCCGGGGCGAGGGGGAGTCGATCCTCATCGATCCCTCGGTGACGGTGGTCGCCAAGGGTGGAGCAAGCGTGGCCGTTGACGCGGTGGTGAACAGCCACAGCCACGAGGATCATCTCCCTGGGAACGGGCTCTTCAGTGAGGCCCGGGTCCATATCCATCACGACGACCTCCCTGGCGCTCAGAGCATCGACGGCCTGATGGACGTCTACGGCTTGGGCGGCCAGACCCGGGCCGACTTCAGCGCTCAGGTCATGGACGAGTTCTTCTACACTCCTCGCCCCGATGCACAGGGGTTTGGGGATGGGCACGTCTTCGATCTGGGAGGCGTTGATGTCGAGGCCGTGCACCTGCCGGGCCACACCCGAGGGCATAGCGGCTTCCGGGTGTCCGATGGCGTCTTCTTCCTGAGCGACATCGATCTCACCGGATTCGGCCCCTACTACGGGGACGTATGGAGCGATCTCGAAGACTTCGAGGCCAGCCTTCACAAGGTTCGCGATGAAGAAGCCGACTACTACGTCACGTTTCACCACAAGGGTGTGATCGAAGGCCGGGCCGCCTTTGTTGAGGCGATCGACAAGTTCACCGCCGTGATCGGCACCCGCCACGATCGGATGCTCGAATTTCTTGCGGAGCCTCGAACGCTGGAGGAGATGATGAGCCATCGATTCATCTATCGGCCGCACGTGGAACACGTCTTTGCCGACTCGGTCGAGCACCGCTCGGCCTTCCTCCACGTGCAGCGCATGCTGACCCGGGGTGAAGCCACCGAAGTCGAACCGGGAAAGTTCCAAGCCTCGTGATCGAGCGAATCCACCTCTACGGCAACGCCATCGACCGGTTCTTCCGCTCCGGACTCGAAACAGCGTTGCCGGATCGAGAATTCGTGACCCTCTCGGACCCCGAAGCGTTCAAGGCTGCCATGCCCGAGATCGAGGTGCTGTTCGGCTTCCGGATGCCGAAGGGCTTGTTCGGTTCGGCACAGAACCTGCGAATGATTCAAGTGACCGGCGCCGGTGTGGACTCGATCCTGCCCGCCGACGATCTCGCCGAGGACGTGCTCATCTGCAACGCGAGCGGCGCCCACGAGCCGCACATGCCGGAGTTCGTCATCGCCATGATGATGGGCCTCGTCTACAACATGCCCACGATGCAGCAACAGCAGCATCAGCGGGAGTGGAAGACGGTATGGCCAAGGCAGACGATTGACGGTGGCACGCTCTGCATTCTGGGTTTGGGGACGATCGGCGCCAGCGTCGCTCGTCGTGCGGCTGCCCTCGGCATGCGGGTGGTGGGCACCCGCCGAAGCGGTGGGCCAGTCGAGGGCGTCGACCGAGTGGTCACCATGGCCGAGCAGCGTGAGGTGATTTCCGGCGCCGACGTGCTCGTGGTGATCACGCCGCTCACCGACGAGACCGAGGGTCTGGTCGGCTCGGAGGAGCTGGGTGCGTTGGCCCCGGGGGCCGTGCTCGTCGACGTATCTCGAGGCGGTGTCGTCTCGCTCGACGCAGTCACCGAGGCGCTGGGCAACGGCCAACTCTCCGCCGCTGCCGTCGACGTCTTTGCAACCGAACCGCTGCCGCCTGGCGACCCTGCTTGGGACGTTGAAGGACTCCTGGTCACCCCGCATACGGCCGGCTGGTCCCACGACTACTTCGACCGGATCGTCCAGCAATTCGCCGTGAATCTGGACGATCTCGAAGCGGGCCGCTCCCCTACTTCCCTGGTAGATCGAGCCCAGGGCTACTGATCCTCGCTGGGTTGTTCGCGACCCAGCCATCGCATCTCCCGCGGACGGCTCTCGCGACCTTTCGCGCTGACCTGGCGTCAGTTGTTTGAGCAGCCGGTACGGGCTGTTCATCAGCGTTAGGGAGAAGGCAATGGATATCAAGGAGCTTGGAGCCGAGTTCATCGGCACGTTAGGTCTCGTCCTCGGAGGCTGTGGAGCTGCCGTTTTGGCCGCCAACTTCGGAGGCACACCAGAGGGCACCAGCTTGGGGCTCGGCTTTCTCGGCGTCAGCCTGGCATTCGGTCTCACCGTGGTGACCGGCGCTTACGCCCTCGGCCACATTTCCGGCGGCCACTTCAACCCCGCCGTCACCGCTGGCCTCACCGCCGGCGGCCGGTTCCCCATGTCTAAGGCCCCTGCGTACATCGTCGCCCAAGTCCTCGGTGCCATCGGTGGCGCCACCCTCATCTTTCTCATCGCCAGCGGGCAGGAGGGCTTCAGTGCTTCGGAGTCCGGGTTCGCGGCCAACGGCTACGGCGAGCTTTCGCCCGGCGGTTTCAGCATGGGCTCAGCGTTCATCACCGAAGGAGTGATGACCGCCATGTTCCTCATCGTGATCATGGGGGCCACGGCGAAGAAGGCAGCTCCGGCGATGGGAGGCCTGGCCATTGGCCTCATGCTGGCGCTCATTCACATGATCTCGATTCCGGTGACCAACACGTCGGTCAACCCGGCACGGTCCACATCACAGGCACTCTTCGCCGGCGGTGACTACCTGCCGCAGTTGTGGCTGTTCTGGGTTGCCCCCGTTCTGGGCGGCGTCATCGGCGCTGTGATCTACCGAGCCATCCTCGGTGACAAGGCGGACGACCTCGTCGTCTGACGTTCTCGGGTCGACCAGGTCCGGCGAAACCCTGGTTGACCCGAACCATCGCGTTGACCAAACAATCGCGGCGGCCTGGCCGCGCACTCGGGAACCCGGCGGGGCAACGAGTGTGCGGCCAGCATTTTCTCGTCGGAGCACTGCTGCTCACGAAGCTGCGATTCTTGTGAGGTTTTCGAGAGGCCCGGGGATCGCAGAAACCTCACGAGAACGCGGGAGATGGCCTCAGCGATTGAGTAGCTCGTCACCCCACTCGGGGCAGGTGGCGGGCGAGTCGTTCGTCGACGTAGTCCGGCCGCTCGTTCACGTCCCGGTAGGTGAATCTCAGGGGGACCATTCCCGTGGTCTCGATCACTCGGTTTTGTCGTTCATGGTCGCGGGCAAGAGCTTCCTGGCTCGAGTGAGCCAGCATGGAGTCGCACTCGGACCACCGGAGGAAGTCCAGCCACGTGTAGTCCAAGTAGTAGACGTGACCGTCGCACACGACTCGGTACTGCCGCAGGGGACGGGGAAATCGGCCAGCATCGACGATGCCCTCGAAACGACGCTCGTAGGAGTTGACCTCCGGCCCGATCCAATCGCTTCTCGTCGACAGAACGAGTCGCAACGGTCCTGTCGGTCGGCCGCGTTTCGTCAGCTCCAAGAAGCGCAGGGCAATGTCATCGTCGGTCGCCAAGCCGGCCTTCACGGTGTCGCTGATCAGCTCGTGCAGTTCGTCTGCCTGTAGGTGTCGGGCTGCATCGATCAGGGAGCGGGTTGCCGTCGTCACCATGAGCGCCTTGTGCCGACGGAAGTCGGACGGCATCAGATCGGTGCTCGTAGTCAGCTTGCGCTTGCCGACCTCTGGCCGGCGTCCACGGGGAACGATGAGCTGCACCTTCGGTGGACGGTCACCGAAGCCCTGCCAGTGAAGCGCGCTGTGAAGCCCGAGCCCGCCATCAGAGCGTTCGGCGATGATGGCGGCTTGACGTTGTCGAGCCTCGAAGCTCCACTGCAGCGCTGTGGACCGATACCAACCCGGCGCCACCCGTTCGATGAGCCCGGAGCGGACCATGCGCGAGATGTGATGGCGACCGAACCCGGCCCGTTCGATATCGGCCGGCCCGATGAATCCATCCCGATTCCGTGCGGACCTGACAAGCCGAGCTGCCTCCGCCTCCCAGCCTCGTCGCTCTGAGGCGCCGCCGTTGCTCGCCATTCCCCTACCTGTTCCCATGTCTCTGTCCGTTCAGAGGGTGTGTGCTTGGGGGAAGCGTTCGAATGGGGAAGCACGGCCAGCGTAGGCCAACGCCGCCATCCCTGATTCTTGTGAGGTTTTTGGAAGGCCCGGGTCTCGCAGAAAGCTCACAAGAACGCGGGAGATGGCCTCAGCGATTGAGCAGCTCGTCCGTTTCCATACAGAGGCCGAACGCGGTGGCGACCTGGAGTTCGACTTCGGCGCTCCCGGTATCCGTGCCCGTCATCTCGGCTGCAACGAGTTGTACGAGAAACATGCGATCGAGCTCGGCGGCTGCGCAGTCGAGCGACGTCTCACGCAAGCCGCCGGCTTGGGAGATGAGTGCGGCTCGGCCAATGACGACATCGCCAACGCACTCGATCACGCCCTCGCTCACCGTCACTGCGTCGTCGTTGGAAACGGTGTCACGGGCGGATTGTGCAGCAAGGCGTTCCGCGACGTCCAACGGCACCGATGCCACAACACACTCGGCCTGCTCGGCGTCGAGCGGCACACTCGCATCGGCAGCCAGCTGTGTCACCCGATCTGCTAGTGGCGCTTGGAGCTCCTGCGGCACGTCGGAACCCCCGCACGAGGCGAGGGCCAACAGGCCACACCCGGCCAGGGCGGCACCGAAGCGAGAGCGGGCAGACGACATCGAGCCAGACGGTAGCGGCGGATGCGCGACCGTTCTCGACAGTGTCTGGCCTGCAGCCTGGTGAGCGCAGTGGCTAGAACAGCCGAACGGTGGACTTCGCCGTGTCGATCTGGCTGGCCACGGCGCCGTCGCGCCCTCGGGCAAACCAATTCTCCAGCCGCACTGGGTCCATCGGGCGGCCCAGGTAGAAGCCCTGACCAATGTCGCAGCCCATGCGACGAAGCTCGCTGGCTTGATCGGGAGTTTCGATGCCTTCAGCGACGACGGTGGCGCCCATGCCGTGGGCCAACTCGATGACGCCGGAAAGCAGGCTGTAGGCGTCTTCGGTTCGACCGAGCGGATCGACGTACGACTTGTCGATCTTGAGAATGTCGAACGGGACGTCGCGGAGGTGGTTGAGACCGGCGGCGCCGGTACCGAAGTCGTCCACGGCGATGGTGATGCCCATGGAACGGAAATTCTCGAGCTGGGAGCGGAGCCAGTCGATGTCGCGCAGCATCGTGGTTTCGGTCAGCTCGATCGTGAGAGCGCCCGGGTCGGCGCCGCTATCGATGATGATTTGACGGAAGAGATCGAACTCGCCGGGAAGCTCCAGCTGACGAGCGGAGACGTTCACGCCGACGCCCAGACCGCGCCCGTCGGGCAGATACGCGTGCCAGTCAGCGAGCTGACGGCATGCAGTTTGCAGCACCCACCGACCCAACTCGGCAATGGCACCGGTTTTCTCGGCGAGGGGAATGAACGTGGCCGGAGAGACGTGGCCGCGGGAGGGGTGATTCCAGCGCAAGAGCGCCTCGACGCTACGGACGCGCTGGGACGAGAGCGCGAGCAACGGCTGATAGACGAGTGAGAACTCGCCTCGCTCCAACCCTGGGAGCAGATCCGTTTCCAGCTCGAAACGTTCTGTCGCTTCCTCTCGCATCCACTCTTCGAACGCGACGACCTCGCGATCCTCGATCTTGGCTCGGCGCACCGCCAGCGCCGCCTCTTCGAGCAAGCCGGTCGCACTCTTGCGACGGTCGTTCGTATGAGCGAGGCCGGTCGCCAAACGGAGGTTGTAGGCCCTGCCACCCACCGTGATCGGCTCACGGAAGACATCCATTGCTCGCTGGGCGAAGTCCTTGAGGTGCTGGCTCGATTCCACGCTGGTGAGGATCACGAAGGAGTCACCGGTGCTGCGGGCCAGCCGATCATCACTTCTCAGGCTGGAACGCAGGCGGGCTGCGACCTCGCGCAGCACATCATCACCCGTCTCGAACCCGAGGCTCTCGTTGATGTTCTTGAAATCTCGAATGTCGCAGTGCAGGGCACCGAGGTAGTCATCCGAACCGAGCGTCTGGAGCCCTCGCTGGACTTCGTAGAACAGCGTGGATCGGTTGAGGAGGCCGGTGGTCGGGTCGTGAAGCGCTGCGGCGAGCATGCTCTTCTCGGCTGCGACCTGTTCGGTGATATCCCGAACGCTGACAAGCACACCTTCCTCTCCTGCAATCTGTTCCTGGTTTGAGAACGTCACGATCACGCATCGGGTCTCCGCCGAGGGTGTCCGGACATCGAGTTGCAGTTGCTTTCCCTCGAGATCGTGAGCAGCGTCCCTGAGGAACGAGTCCAAGTTCTCTGCACTTGTTGGTGTGAGCAGGCTGCGTACGTCGTTGCCAATGACTTCGGCCGGCTGGAAGCCGAGCATTCGTTCGATGTTCGGGCTCGCAAAGGACAAGCGTCGATCAGGCGAGACGATGAGGAACACATCGGTGGAGTTCTCGATCATCGAGCGGTAGCGATTCTCCGCTCCAGCAAGCTGCACCTCCGCCATCTTTCGCTCGTGCACATCGGCGAGACTGAGCAGGACTCCGGCGATCTCCTCGTCCTCTGAGAGGTCACGAACCGTCGCCCCAAACCAGCGGTACTGGCCGTCGCGGTGCATCACTCGAACATCGATGGCTTCCGACTTGACGGGATCGGTGAGCAGCGCCCCCACGGTGTCGGCATCCTCCGGGTGGAACCGCTCGAGCGGAGACGTGCCGCAGAAGGTTGTCTCATCGAGGCCCAGGAGTCTGCGGGACGTGGGCCCCGACATGACACCCGTCTGGGTCGCCGGGTCAACGAGGATCACAAGATCGTTCGAGTCCTGAACCAGCGCTCGGAAGCGGTGATCGGCTCGCGCCCGATGCGCAGCCTCTCGGGCTTCCACCGCTTGGAGAGCGAGGTCCGTTTGGGTGAGCACGCTCCGTACGGCTGGCAGACAACGCGGATCGCACCGCTCTCCCGGCACCGCAACCAAGGCCCACTCGGGATTCAAGGAAAGCCGCAGGAGCAACCAGTTCTGTCGAGTCTCTTCGATGACGTGGAGGCCATCGGACAACTCGATATCGACCTCTTCGAGAACTCGGCCTGGCAACTGCATGCCGGCAACGGCGAGCATGAGCGGCGGTGTAGAACTCAGATCGAGAATCGCAATGCAACGTCGGCCGATGATGGCCGCTGCAGAGTCGACCGCCGTTCGAAGAATCTCGTCCCTATCTGCAGCGACGACGAGCTGTTCGCCCAAGTTGCGCAATGCGACTTCCCGCCGATGGTCTTCATCCCGGGCACGAATGAGGAGCCCGAAGCGAGCAACAACGGAAGCAACGAGAACAGCACCGACCGTTCCAGCCCACAGTCCTGTTTCGGTCCTGGTGATCACGTGGAGGAGGCTGGCGACGGCGAGAAAGCCTCCGACAACGGACAGCTGCAGCAAGCTGATCTCACGTCGTGCGGCAATCACTCCGGGGACAACCATCGAGCGCCCCTTCGTTGCTGATGCAGCAAGAATCAGCGGGAGGAAGGGCAGCGCGCTCACGAGCAGGATGACCCGATCACTTACCGCTGCGGTCGTGGTTGATGTATCGAGGACCTCGGCCAAGGCGGCCAGCAACATCGAACTCACGAACAGCCGGAGAACGGGCGTACTTTCCGAGCGACCGAGGAACGCCAGACCGCCCAGAAGCAGAACCGGGACCAACCCCAGAAGCGTGGGTGGCGGAACGAAGTCTGTGACGGCCACAACACCAACGGCCAGTCCGACCATCAGAATTCCGGCAACGAAAACCATCGCCTCGAGCACTGATTCCGCGTCGACTTCGCTCATTCGAGCTCTTGCGATCACGAAGGCAGCAAGCGCCACGAAGCCATAGGCAACGAGGAAGAGTTGGTCAGCGAGGCCGGGTCGCTCGAGTAAGACGCGAGCGCTGTGGGCGACAGCGAAGAAGAGGGCAGCCCCAGCCACTCCGACGTGCGCCAGCCGCATGGTGGTCGGCTCTCGTCCGGCGGCCACGTTGGACGAGACGACGACGCAGACGGTCAGCAGGTAGGCAGCGAGCGCGCCGCTCTCGCCAAACGGCCAGGAGAGAAGGGCGACGGCGGCAAAGGAACTGCAGACTGCGACAAGTCTGGGGGGCACCACATGTTCAACATCGGCCCCGTTCGGCCTGCCTAAAGGCAGAAAGCATGGGCTGGTGTACTCAAATTCCTGCCCGCGCCGCCCGGCGCTCCTTGAGATCCTCAACGCGTTCGATTGATCGAGTGAATTGATTCACCAGGTCGAGGCTCTGAGCCGCTTGCCAGACGTCGCCAAGAATGGCTGTCGAGCCTGATCCCATGTAGTGCTTGGACGGCCCTAGTTCCATGAACGGCCGGAGGCCGTCCTTCTCGAATCGCCGGTTGATGCCCTCGAGGACTGCGTCATCCATGCCAGCGACGATGTATCGCTTACCCCGCACCAGACAATCCAACATCACGGCGCGATAGAGCTGGAGTGCGACGACAGGGTCACGATTGAGCGGGGCCGAGGTGGCCACTTCAACGGCGGAGTTGAAGTCCATCATGCGGTGAATCCGCGAGTGGGGGCCGGTCAGGGGCAGCGAATGGAAGGTTGCGTAGCCAAGATCTCCTGGCTCGACGATTCGGAGAACGCCGAGCGGTTCGGCGGCCGAGGGCACCACGACCATGCGCGACATGTCGTCGAACCGACGCACCGACTCAAGACTTCCATCAGCGTCTGCGAAACCAGCGGCTCGGAAGCTCTCGAGCTCGACAGCGCAGACCGCTTCGAAGTGGTCATCTGCGGGGAGCACGATCTCGTAGGGATGCCGGGGGTCCAGGATGCGAGCATCTGCGTCTACGACACTCGCCGCTGGAAGCGCGTCGAGGTTGCGCACCACCACTTGCTCGCGGGGCTCCAGGCCGACGGGAACGCCGACACCTTCGGCGACGATCGTGCCCGGAACTCGATCGTTGACGATCGTCCGTTCCTCGACGACAGCAACGTCTCGTCCAAACCAGTCGAGAACAACGTCGTCCCGTGTGACGGGAGAGGTCTCGCTGTCCGTACCTGGCGTTGCCCTGACAATCTGCGGCCGACCGATCTCGCCGAGCCCCAGGCGTACGGGCGACGAAACGTCGTCAGCGTCCGCATGCACGACCTCGGCCAGCACGACACCCAGGTCGTCGAGAGCGGAACGGTGAAGCAACGCCGAGATGCGAGCTGGCTCGTATGGCAGGAGCTCCAGACCTCTGTTGATCGACCAGGTCTCGTCCGCGTCGGGCGCATCACCCGGCGCCGCGCCTTCGCCAATCTCACCGAGGTGCAGCTCTGCGATGGGCTGAGCGCATCGCTCCATGATCGAGCCGAGAGCTTCGATGGAGTGGGCTGCCGAAAACCGAAGCGCTCCCGGAGTTGCGCTCAATCCGATGAGCCGCTCTCCGGGTAGCGACGCCAATGCCTCCACGATCGTGTCGGCGTCGAGCCCGAGTTCGAGATCTGGGCGGGGTTGTCCGACGTCGACCCTGGCAATGAAGACAAGGGTCACGTTCGTCGGCAGGCTCTCCACGAGCCTCAACTCATCCGCGGTGTGGACATGAACGATCAGGTTGTCGCACGGGCCCAACAGCGAAAGCGCCTGTTCAGCGACAAATGGATGTGTGATCCGTAGGCAGCGGCTGTTCAGATCGTGGCCCCGCAAGAGTTCCGCATTCGCGGGCTCAGATATCGCGAAGCCAAGGCCAAGTTGCCATACCGCTCGGAGGTTCACGGCGTTCTGCCAGAGCTGCATCGGTGCGTCAAACGCAACCGACGGGAACGCCCGCTGGACTCCAGCGAGCCGCTCACGAGCCTGGTCGACGCTGGTCGCGACAATCGGCAAGGAAAGCCGGCTTCGCTCTGCGATGGCCCGCACAGTCTCAGAGGTCAGAGAGTCAAGAACCTTGGAGGCCGGCTCGGTGATATCGATCATGAGTGGCGCCATAAAAGATCTTCCAGTTGGAGGTGCAGCCACCCGGTTGGGTGGCTGTCGGTATCCGTGTTCGCCGCCTGGAGTGACTCTATGGAAGCGAGATTGTCGCGCGAATGAGCAAAACATGCCTCTCGCGTGGCGTTGATTCGCCTACATTTTCGCCACTCGTGGTTGCGTCCTAGTTTTGATCCGAAGGTCTCGGCACGCGACTTGGCCGAGTTTGGGCCCCGATCTAAGCTCTCGGGTCACGCGAACCGTCTGATCTCCTGTTGTGCGCCGAGTCCCGACCTCGAGCCACCGACCCGACATCGGACCCAAACAGCTATCAGAAGGAGACCACGATGGAGAACGCCGTCATCGTCGATGCCGTCCGCACCCCCATGGGCAAGCGCAACGGAAGCCTGAGTGGTTGGCACCCCGCCGACCTCGCGGCCGAGGTCCTCAAGGCCCTCGCCGAGCGCAACGACCTCGATCCCGAAATGGTCGACGACGTGATTATGGGTTGTGTGATGCAGGTGGGCGCTCAGGCGCTGAACGTGGGCCGCAACGCCGTGCTGACCGCCGGCTGGCCTGAGACGGTGCCCAGCACAACGGTTGACCGTCAGTGCGGCTCTTCGCAGCAGTCCGCCCACTTCGCCGCCCAGGGCGTGATGGCCGGCGCGTACGACGTCGTCATCGCCGCAGGCGTCGAGGTCATGAGCCTTGTGCCGATGGGCGCCTCGGTCATGACCAAGGACGTGGGCTTTGCCTTCACCGATGCCATGAACGAGCGATACGCCGACGTTGGTGGCCTCGTCCCGCAGGGCATCGGCGCCGAGATGATCGCCGACAAGTGGGGCATCTCCCGCGAGGACCTCGACACCTACGCCATGCAGAGCCAGTCCCGTGCCGCCCAGGCTCGTGACGAGGGTCGCTACCAGAACGAGATCATCCCGGTCGCCGAGAAGATCCTCGACCGGGAGAACGGCAAGGTGATCGAGACCGGCGAAATGGTCACCACCGATGGCGGTATCCGTGAGAGCTCAATGGAGAAGCTGGCCAGCCTGAAGCCGGCCTTCAAGCCCGACGGCAAGGTCACGGCGGCGAACAGCTCACAGATCACCGACGGCGCCGCCGCTGTGCTCATCATGAGCGAGAGCAAGGCCAAGGAGCTCGGCCTCAAGCCTCGAGCCCGTTTCCACAGTTTTGCCCTCGCCGGCGTCGACCCCGTCACCATGCTCACCGGCCCGATTCCCGCCACCACCAAGGTCTACGAGAAGAGCGGCCTGACCTCCGAGGACATCGATGTGTTCGAGGTCAACGAGGCGTTCGCTTCCGTGGTCCTCGCCTGGGCGAAGGAACACAACCCGGACATGGAGAAGGTGAACCCGAACGGTGGCGCCATCGCTCTCGGACACCCGCTCGGCTGCTCCGGCGCCCGGCTCATGACCACCATGCTCAACGAGCTGGAGCGCACCGACGGGCGCTACGGCCTGCAGACGATGTGTGAGGGCGGCGGCATGGCCAACGCCACCATCATCGAGCGCATGGACTGATCGAGTCCAACACACATGAGCACCTGATCACGGTGCTCGCCATACACCTCTGAGCGTTCTGCCACCTCGGAGTCCGGCCCTGGCCGGACTTCCAGGTGGCAGACGTGTGTGTAGGCTTTGGCGCAGTGAGCGATTTCGAACCCACCACGGATTTCTCGGGGAACATCGACGACGACGACACGCCGATCCAGACCGAGGCCGGCCTTCGAGACGAGGCCGTGCAAGCCAAGCGAAAGCTGGTCCTGCGAGTCACGACCGTGGTGGCGGGAATCGTGCTGATCCTCAGTGGATTCCCCATCATCCGCAGCATCATCGCCGTCGCTGCGTTCTACGTGCTGCTCGCACTTGGCATCAAGATCTTGGGCGCGTTCGCTCGTCCGATACCCGAGGCTCCTCCGCCCGGTGAGCTCCGCAAGGTGAAGCTCACCTATCGCTGTCCAAGCTGTGGCGCTGAGCTCCGGATGACCCTCGCGAACGACACCGTTCCCGCTCCTCCTCGGCACTGCGCCGACGAGATGGAGCTCACCACCGACCTTGAGGACATTCTCTGATCAACAGCCGAAACTCGCTGTATTCGGGTGTTGCCATGTCCCCCGGGGACAAACCCACAGGCTGTGGACAAGGTTGTGTCGAGTAACCTTCCCGCAACCTTGAGGCGATCTTGACGTTCGGTGAGACACAAAAGTGAACATCCCGACGCATCAACCGCACATTGTCACCCGGGTGAGCGCTCCGCCGACACAGAAGCGAAGCGCGATGCTCAGATCTCTCTCAGCAGAAGATCAGCGGTATTGCGTGGCGGCAACAATGCCACCGAGCACCAAACCGAGGCCTCCGAGGAGGTACCAGTTGCTCGGTCCGGCGGGCAGTACGTCGACGTAGTTCAGCAAGATCATCAGCGTGCCAAGCCCGAGCATGGCAAACATCGCCACCGGCAACCACGCCGGTGAGGACCCTGGCATGCGCATGGCTGCCTTGGGGTCGAAGTCATCGGACACGCCAGCGGCTTGTTCGATCTTGGTTTCGGTGGAGCGAGTTCCCTTGGGGGTGACTCGGCTCTTGCTGGGATCGTGTCTGGCCATCGCTGGGAGAGGATAGCGGCTGGAAGAAATGGGAGCGGTGCACTTGGGTCGGCGACCTAGGCTCGTTCCATGCCGGCACGCATCCTGGTGATCGACAACTACGACTCGTTCGTCTACATCCTCGTTCAGTACTTGGGCGAGCTCGGAGCCGAACCGATCGTGGTTCGCAACGACGAAAAGACCATGGAAGAGCTGATCGCTCTTGAGCCCGACGGCGTTCTGATCTCGCCCGGCCCCGGCACACCGGACGATGCAGGGCTCTCCCTCCAGATCATCGAGCACTTCGCCGGCTCACTTCCCGTCTTCGGCGTGTGCTTGGGGCACCAGTGCATCGGCCAGCTCTACGGCGGCGACGTCGTTCGGGCGCCGGAGCTGATGCATGGCAAGACCAGCGTCATGAGCCACGAAGACACCGGAGTGTTCACCGGGCTGCCAAATCCGCTCGAGGCCACCCGCTACCACTCACTCGTCGTCGAGCGCACCACCAAGCCCGAGGTGCTCGAGATCACCGCCGAGACGCGTGACGGCATCATCATGGGATTGCGCCACACCGAGCTCGACGTCGAGGGAGTGCAGTTCCACCCCGAGAGCGTGCTCACGGTTGCCGGCAAGCAGCTCCTCACCAACTTCTTGAACCGCTGCCAGCCCACCGCCGCTGAACCTGCCGCTCACTGTCGCCAACCACTCACCAGACGCATTCGAGCGCCCCGACCGGCGACTGGTAGGTAGTGGGTGTCTGACACCAAACACTCACCAGACGAGCGGAGAGCTAGCCGCCGTCGGCGGTTGTTTCCGAGGTCGTGGTCGCTTCGGTGGTACTCGTCGGCTCTTCGGTGGTCTCCGACGACGTTGGCTGCGTTGTTGCCGTGGACGACGTCGTTGTTGCCGCCACTTCCTGGCCAACGGTGATCGTCACGTCCTGACCGACCTGCAGATCAGAGCTGGCGGCCGGCTCCTGTGAGATGACCTTGCCTGCGTCCGGGGAGCCGGAAGCGACGTCAACGAGGACGACGATCGGGATGAATTCCTTGTTGAAGATGGCTTGCTCAGCCGCGGCCTGGGTGAGGCCGACGACAGATGGCACCAACGCCGTCTCGGGACCGTCGGAGATGTAGAGGATGATCTGGCGGTCGATCGACACGGGGGTGCCGGCTTCCGGGTCCGAGCGAATGACTTGGCCAACTTCCACCTCAGCGGAAGGCTCCGGTCGGATCTCGGGATTGGGAAGGCCCCGCTGACCGAGCAAGTTGCTGGCTTCCTGCAACGTGAGGCCGAACAGTTGCGGCACCTCGACTTGTGCCGGCCCGGTGGAGACCGTGAGGGTGATCAGCGCATCGCTGTTCACTTCCTGGTTCGGCTCCGGGCTCATGCCGATGACGATGCCCTCGTCGAATTCGTCGTTCGCCTCACGCTCGTAGTCGACGCGGAGCCCGAGTCCGTTCAGCACCTGGGTGGCCACGAGCTGGTCTTGGCCTCGCACGTCGGTGAGGGCCACCGTGTCCTCTGACTGGCTGATCTTGATGAGGACGGTGCTGCCCTCTTCGACCTCTTCGCCTTGCCGGGGGTCCTGCTCGAACACCACGCCAGGAGTGACGTCGGCGTTGATCTCGAAGATCTCTTGCGGCTGCAGATTGGCAGCACTCAGCCGGGCGACAGCGGTTTCTTGATCATCACCGACAACTGCGGGAACGGCGATGAGTTCGACCTCGGGAGTGATGGTGCCGTCATCGCCGCCGAACTGTGTCGCGATGAACAGCACGATGCCGCCCAGGGCGATGAGGAGCACGGCGAGCATGCCGAAGAACACTCCGTTGCGGCGGGGCGGCTCGTAGTACTCCTCGCCGACGTAGTCCTGCTGCACGGCGGTGGCCGCAGGCATCGCCCGGGTGGTGTCGATCACAGCTCGTTGGCCAGTGCTCGTGGCGGGGACCTGGCCGGCGGGAACGCCCGCGGTCACGGGCTGGGCCATCGTGGGTTGACCGGCAGCAGCGCCGACCACACTTGCTGCTCCAGCGGCGGCCGCGGCATCCATCACTCCGGCGTTTCCAGCGGCAGGCGCTCCAGTGCCAGCAGCGCCAACGACGGGATTCACGGTGCTGGGATCGATCTGGGCGGGCTGGCCGTTGGGCTGGGTGCCAGCCGGAGCGGCACCAACGCCGACGAGCGGATGCCCTTCGCGGAAGCGACGGAGGTCAGCTCGAACGTCTTCGGCCGAGGCGTAGCGCTGCGCCGGGCTCTTGGCCAACAGACGAGCGATGACGGCTTCGAGGGTCTTGGGAATGGCCGGGTTGATCGACGTGGGCCGGGGCGGCGCTTCCTGAACGTGCTTGTAGGCGATCGCCACGGGCGAGTCGCCCTGGAACGGTGGTCGGCCAGCCACCATCTCGAACAGCACCACACCCAGCGAATAGAGATCGCTGCGAGGATCGACGTTCTTGCCCTGTGCCTGCTCGGGCGAGAAATACGAGGCGGTGCCCATGACCGAGCCGGTCTGGGTCAGTTCGTCGCCACCACCGAACGCTCGGGCGATGCCGAAGTCGGTGACCTTCACCTGGCCGTTCTTGGTGATGAGGATGTTGCCGGGCTTCACGTCTCGGTGCACGGTGCCGTTGCGGTGAGCAAAGCTCAGCGCTGCCGCGACATCGGTGCAGATCTCAGCCGAACGGTCCGGATGCAGCGTGCCCTCGGCTCGCAAGACTTCGGCAAGGCTGCGTCCCTCCACGTACTCCATGACGATGAAGTACGTGTTGTCGTGCTCACCCCAGTCGTAGACGGCGACGATGCTCGGGTGGTTCAAGTTCGCTGCAGCCTGGGCCTCACGGCGGAAGCGCTCGACGAAGGAAGCCTCAGCGGCGAACTGCGGGAACAAGACCTTGACCGCGACGGGGCGATCGAGCAGTGAATCTCGAGCCAAAAAGACGTCGGCCATGCCTCCACGCGCGATGCGGCGGTGGAGCTCGTAGCGGCCGTTCAGGACCGGGCGAGAGGCGGGGGCGTCAGTCACAGCGGCCCAAGGTTAGTGATACGAACTGGCCAACACGCGTTCACTCCCTGTTGGGATGACGCAACTTGATCAGCTGGCCCTTGTGACCGCTCGCCGTGACCCAGCCTGAGACAGCGACCGACGTTGCCCATCAACGACCGAACGCCGTTCTGATGAGGTCGCCAACGATGGGGGCGGCAGCCCGGCCGCCGGTCTGTTCTGGGTTCTCGGGATCGGCTTCGATGAGAACGGCGATGACCAGCTCCGGAGTGCCGTCGCGTGGGCCGGCGAACGCGATCGTCCAGGCGTGGGACCGAGCCGGAGTGGTACCGAGCTGCGCCGTTCCGGTCTTCGTTCCAACGTCCAAGCCCTCAACGAGCGCTCGGTTCCCGGTGCCGTTTCGGGCGCTGTTGATCATGGCTTCCCGCAACTCATCGGCCGTTTCCCGGGACGTGGCGGTGAGCCAGCCTTGCGGGTTCGGCGTGTCGATCACTTCGCCCTTCACGTTGCGGACTTCAAGCACGACTCGAGGTTCGAGGATCTGCCCCTCGTTCGCCACCGCCGCAGCGACGAGCGCCATTTGGAGTGGCGTTGCCGCCACCTCGTTCTGGCCGATCGACGCCTGGGCGAGGGCCGGTGAGTTCTCGAAGATCCCGGCCGGCATTTCGAGGGATGGCTCCCGCAGCTGGCTGCCGTAGTCGGTCGGGAACCGTGAAGCAGTGGCATCGGGCAGGTCGATCGGCGGCACGAGATTGAAGCCGAAACCTTGTGCCTGTTCCACGAGGCGGTCCGGCCCGATGACCTCGGCTCCCAGCTGCGCGAAGCCTGCATTGCAGGACACACGGATCAGTTCGATGAGTGGGCCGCCGCAGGCCGAACCCCCGAAGTTGGCGATGGCTCGATCGGTGAGTGGCGGCGTGTAGCTGTTGGTCACGGCGAAGCTCGGAGATTCGAGGGAGGCCACACCGGTTTCGAGCGCGGCGGCTCCGGTCACGATCTTGAACGTGGACCCGGGGAAGTAGATCTCCCGATACGTCTTGGCGCGGAGCGGATTGCCCTCGGCGCCAACCAGCTCACGGAACGCCGCGTTGACCTCGGCGCCGTTGTGGCCGGAAAGCAGGTTCGGGTCGTAGCTCGGCCAGGAGTACATCGCCCGGATCTCGCCGGTGCGAGGATCGAGGGCGACGATCGATCCGTTGCGCTCGCCCAACAGTTCTCGAGCCCGTTGCTGCAGGGTGTGATCGAGCGTGAGGACGATCTCGCCCGTTGGCGACACCTCACCGAGGAGATCGGAGAGGCTGCTGAGTTGGAGGCCAGAGGTGCGGCCGGCCAACTCGTCGTTGTAGGTGCGCTCAACACCCGTGGTGCCGAGGTTGAAGGAGAGATAGCCGGTGACATGCGCGTACAGCTCGCCTTCGGGATACACCCGCAGTCGCTCGAAGCCGCTGTTGGGGCTGAGGTCGGACTGGGCAACGACGACGCCGTCTCGGGTGGAGATGGCTCCTCTGGCTCGGCCGAAGTCTCGCTGCACTGTGCGGGTGTTGTTCGGGTTGTTTCGCAGCTCGTCGGCATCGAAAACCTGGATGCGGTTGAGCTGCACGAACAACAGCACGAAGCACGCCATCAAGACGAGCGCGACATGTCGGATCGAACGATCGATCACGAGTGGACCGCCTGGCGGTCAGCCCGCCCTCCGCTAGAGGTCTCCACCGCTGGCTGGTTGCTGCGATCCGAAATGCGGATCAGGAGTGCCAGCACGATGTAGTTCGAGATCAGCGAACTGCCACCGTAGGACACGAAGGGCAGGGTCACGCCGGTGAGGGGCAGCACCCGAAGCACACCGCCGATGATCACGAAGGCCTGGAAGCCGAGGAGCGACGTGAGGCCCACGGCAAACAACTTTTCGAACAGGCTCGAGGCCTGCGTCGCCACTCGGAACCCGGCGCCCACGAAGAGTAGGAAGGTGGCAAGAATGGCCGTCGCCCCGACGAGGCCGAGCTCTTCGCCGATGGCGGCGAAGATCATGTCGGTCTCGGCGAAGGGGATCTTTCCGGGCGTGCCCAGCCCCAGTCCGGTGCCCGTGAGGCCGCCGTCGGCGAGGGCGAAGGCAGCTTCGACGATCTGGAAGCCGGAGCCTTTGGGGTCGGCGAAGGGGTCGATCCAGATGTCGACGCGGGTGCGGACGTGGCCGAAGAGTTCGTGGCTCACGACGGAGCCAACGGCGAAGAGGCTGAGCCCGGTGAGGACGTACGCGGTGCGCCCGGTGGCCACGTACACCATCACCACGAAGAGCGTGAAGAACAGCAGTGAGGAGCCGAGGTCTCGCTCGGCCACCATCACGATCAGCGCCACGCCCCAGGCCAGAAGGAGCGGGCCGAAGTGCTTCACGTCGGGCAGGTGGAGGGGGCCGATGCGGCGAGTGGAGATGGCCAGGAGCTCGCGCTTGTCAACCAGGTAGCCGGCGAGGAAGGCGGCCAGCACGATCTTGGCGAACTCGCCCGGCTGGATCGAGAACGGGCCGACCCGCAACCAGATGCGGGCACCGTTCAGTTGCACTCCGAGCCCGGGCACCAGCGGGAGCAACAACAGGATCACACCGACGACGGCCAGCGTGTAGCGATAGGGCGCAAGGCGTCCGACATCGCGGAACAGCATGAGCGTGGCCGTGAAGCCAACAAGACCGACGAGGGTCCACGCCGACTGGCTGTCCGCGAGGGCGGGATCGAGCCGGGCGATGAAGGCGTAGCCCAGCCCGTTCAGCAGAGCAGCCAAGGGGAAAAGGAGCCCGTCGGCGTGCGGCGCCAGTCGCCGAATGACGACATGGGCTGAGAACAGCATCAGCACGACAACGCCGAGGAACGGGATGATGTTGGCGGGCAGTGAGCCAGCACGACCGAGGCTCGTCAGCCCGTAGGCCGCTCCGGTGATGATCGTGGCGAGGATCAGCAGGCCCAGCTCGACGGTGCGGGGCCGCATGTCAGGCTCCCTGATTGCAGGGCGGCGGGTCGGTCGAGGGATCGGGAACGACGGACGGGTCGGCTAGCTCGAAGTTGTCGACGAACGACTCGGCGTCGCCCCTCGAGCCCCAAAGCGGAGTGCGGTTCAGGCGCTCGGAACTCGCATCATCGAGCTGGGAACCGAGGATGCCGGTACTGCAGGTTGGTTCAGGATCGACCCAGAGCACGCCGTCGGGCCGCCCCTTGAAGATCAGGAGTTCAGAAGTCTCGGACTCACTCACCGTGCCAACGAAGTAGGTGGAGGAGCCATACCAGCCGACACCCAGGTAGCCGAGGAACAGCAGCGTCACCACAGCCAGGCCAAAGCCAATCTCTCGCCGAGACGGCGTCGACGCATCTTTGATCACGGGCACTCGCTGGGTGATGGGCAGCGACTCGAGGGGCTCGGGATCCACGAGCTCCTGATCCTCAGGCATGGTGAGGGCGGCCTCAGGCTCTTCGTCGTCGACGATGTCGACCACGACCACACTCACGTTGTCCCTGCCTCCACGCTCGACCGCGGTCAGGACCAGGGCGTCGCTGGCGGCGATGGGATCCTCGTTCTGTTCGAGGATCGCCACGATCTCGTCGTTGTCGATCTCGTTGGAGAGGCCGTCGCTGCAGAGCACGAAGCGGTCACCGGGTGTGGCGGAAAGCTCGAACACGTCGGCCTCGACATCGTCGGCCAGACCGATGGCTCGGGTGACGATGTTCCGCTGAGGATGAACGAGCGCTTCTTCGGGAGAGATGCGGCCTTCACGGACGAGCTCTTCAACCAGCGAGTGGTCGAACGTGATCTGTTCGAGTTCTCCGTTGGCGTAGCGGTAGCCGCGGCTGTCGCCCACGTTCACCATGTTGACGTGAGTGCCATCCGGGTTGAGGGCGACAGCGACAACAGTGGTGCCCATACCTCGCAGCTCCGGCCGAGCGCTTTCCTCGTAGACCAAACGGTTGGCATGAGAGACGACATCGACCAGGGCGCTCCGGCTCAGCGTTTCCTCGACCTCGATGAGCGTCCGAACCACGATGGACGCGGCCTGCTCGCCGCCTTGGTGGCCGCCCATGCCGTCGGCGACGGCCCCGATGTAGGGCGAGAACATGGCCCGGTCCTGGTTGGCCTTGCGGATCTGACCCGTGTGGGTCGCGGCCGCGCCGCGCATCTGGAGCGTCATCGCAGCTCCATGATCGTGCTGCCGATTTGAATGGCGTCACCTTCGCTGACCACCACGGGCGTGGAGACGCGGCGACGATTCAGATACGTGCCGTTGGTGGAGCCGAGGTCTTCCACGACAACACCACTCTCCCCAACCGAGACGCGAGCGTGCACCTGGGAGATGTAGGTGTCATCCAACGTGATCTCACAGCCTGCGGCTCGACCAATCGTCAGGGTGCCGTTGACCGTGTGAGTCGTGCCTGCCATCTCGATGGGCTCGACGAAGACGAGTTCGGGCAGTGAAGGGCGCTTGTTGACCACGCTCACGCGACCTCTGCCGGAGCGGGACTCGCCTGACTCGACGGCCTGCTCGCGTCGGACCGGACGGCGTATGCCGCGGGAGCCCGTGGTGCTGAACCACGTGGCCTGAAGGACGCGGAAGAAGAAGAGGTACATCAGCGCCAACAGGCACCACTTCAGCAATGTCAACAGGGCATCGGACACAACGGCGACACAGTAACGAACCCGAGCCCCCGTCTCGCGTTCACCCAACGTTTCGCGCTACCCCTTGACGTTTCGTATTGTTTGATAAACACTAGAACTATGCTTCTCCGAGTCGACCACGAGTCGTCCGTTTCTCTTCACGAACAGATCGCCGGCGGCCTCCGGGCCGCTATTGCCGGTGGCGAACTCTCGCCCGGTGAGCGTTTGCCGCCAGCTCGCCAGCTCGCTCAAGGGCTCGATGTGAACGTGCACACCCTTCTCCGGGCCATGCAGACGCTTCGGGACGAGGGGTTGCTCGAGATGCGGCGCGGACGAGGCACGGCGGTGACCGGGGCGGCCCCGAAGCTGGCCAGCTTCACGGAGCTGGCGCAGAAGCTCGTGGGCGAGGCTCGCCGAGGCGGGCTCGATGACAAAGAGATTCTCAAACTTGTGGAGGCACAGCTGTGAGGGAAGACGCAATGTTCGATGACACATTCACCGGTGTTGAAGGGGCCGGGAACGCTGGCTCGGCGTGGCGAAGTGTTGTGCTTCTCGGCGTGTTGCCCGCCGTGATCGTTGCGGTACCAGCCGCTGCGATCGCGAAGTATCGCGGCTCGGTGCCCAGCCGGCTGGCGACGCACTGGAGCGGTTCGGAGCCCGACGGTTCCATGACGTTGACCGGGTTGATCGTGACCGTCAGCCTCGTGTTGATCCTTCCGGGGCTGGCCGCCCTTGTCGGTGGCGTGCTAGCAAGCCGACGGTTGCCGCAGGGGATGGCGTCGATGGTGGCGTTCACGGGGCTGTTCATCGCCGGGTTGGGTGCATGGATCCTCACGTGGTCGGTGTTCTCTCACCGCAATCTCGAGAGCTGGACCGAGGCGTCGAGCGTCGGCGTGTTCCCAGGAGTCATCGCGTCGATCGGCATCGGCGCAGCAGCGGCATGGCTTGCCCGCACACTTCCCGGGGCGCCGGACTCGCCTCAACGAGAGGGAGACCAGCTTCCCGCCCTCGAGCTCGCCTCAGCCGAGCGAGCGGTGTTCGTGGAGACGATGACGTTCCCGTTCATCATGGGCTTGGCCGCTGTGGGCTTGCTGGCCGCCGGAGTGATGCTCTTCATCGGTGAGTGGCAAACGGGCGTGTTCTGTTTGCTGATGACGCTGCCGGGGCTCTCGATGGGCCGAGTTCGGGTGCAGGCCGACCGCAACGGCGTGACGCTGCGTTCCACGCTCCTGCCCATTCGCTACAACAAGATCGACCTCGCCGATATCGAGCAGGCATCGGTCATCGATGTCGAGCCCATGAAGTGGGGCGGGTGGGGCTACCGAGGCTCGCTCAAGATCGCAGGAACCGCAGCGTTCGTGACCCGCAAGGGGCCCGGCCTCCGCCTCGACCTCACAAAGAACCGGCGCTTCGCCGTCACCATCAACGATCCAGAAACGCCGACTCGCTTGCTCAACGCCCTGCGGGCCAACGCCTGACGCTCGCCTCCTTCGAACGGAGCGCGTTCAACGTGCATGCTCCACGCTCAACGCTCACAGAATGGGAGGGGCGAGCAGTGTTCAGAGCTGGCGGAAGGCAATGGTGATCGTGCCGAAGGTCAGGAGGTCTCCGTCGGCCAGGAGTTGGCGATGCACCTTCGAGCCGTTGACCTTGCTGCCGTTGGTTGAATCGAGGTCGACCAGCTCGTAGGAATCGCCATCGGCTCGGAGCTCGGCGTGATGACGCGACGCATTCGGGTCGGTGAGCACAACCGTTGACTCAGGCAAACGCCCGATGGTGGCGGGCTCCTTGCCCAGAGCGATGCGCCGACCGTCTGGCAGTTCAATGAAGGACGGCGGCACGGCCTCGGTCGTTGTTTCATCGAAACGAGGGTCGACTCGGAACATGCCCACCCGCAGGTCTTCCGCCTCGACCAACTCGATGAGCACGGGACCCATGAAGCGAACGTTGCCATCCTGCGCATGCGATCGGACGGTGGCCCGCAACTCGCTGATGAGCGACTCTTGGATCTGGGCGAATCGCTCGTGGTCCTGCGGGCTCACCTCGACGACGAACCGGTTCGGCCCGATCGCTCGGCCGCGAACATCGAGGGTGCGATTGGCGTCGAGCAGCTTCACGAGCCGCCGACCGACCTCGACCGGCTGAAGGCCCGTGCGGAAGATGCGCGCAAAGGTGCCTTCGACGAGGCGTTCAAGCCGATCCTCGAGATTGCGGAGCACCATGGGAGAAACACTAACGGCCGCCGCATGTCCGCAAGCGACGGCTAACATCTTGCGTTCCACTCGCGCGAGTGGCGGAATTGGCAGACGCGCTGGATTCAGGTTCCAGTGTCTTAACGGACGTGGGGGTTCAAGTCCCCCCTCGCGCAC
>CALKTH010000089.1 GCA_937997485.1 uncultured Acidimicrobiales bacterium
CTGACAGCCACATCATGGAGCTGCAGGACCACCTCATCAGGTAAGCCGACCCGGGCCTACGAGACGAGATGCCCGAGGTCAGCTACAGCGCCTCGCTCGTCACCGACGAAGAAGTCGCGGTGATCATGGAGCAGGGTGGCAAGCACTCGCCGGAGCACGTCGAGGCGCAGGTCGCACTCGGCGACCAGCTCATCGTCAGCTCCAAGGAGATCCAAGCGTTGGGGGCCTTCGACAAGGCGGACCGCTCGGTTGCCATGGACATGCTCGGCTTCAAGAAGCAGCTCGTGTTCGCCACTCACAGCGTGGCTCTGCCCTTCCACCCGAGCTCCAAGAAGGATCCTGCCGTTCGCTACGGCGCCGCTCGGGCCCACAACCGGCACATGGAAGATTTCTGTTCTGATGACGATCGACTGATGGGCGTTGCAGTACTCCCGCTCGATTCGCCCGAGCACGCCATGGCCGAGCTCGACAACATTCTCGCCGAGGGACATGAGGCTGTTTGGGTGCCGCATCGTGCGCCGATCGGCATGTCACCAGGGCACGTGGACCTCGAACCCATCTGGGTCCGTCTGGCTGAGGCCGGCGTCCCGTTCCTGCTGCACGTTGGTGGTGCGCCGCTACAAGCACTCGGATCATGGACCGTGAACGGTCGGGCCGCAGTGAAGGATTGGATGGGAGGCGGTGAAAACGTCCGCACGAAGGACGCCGCCCTCATGCATCAGGTGCCGGAGACGTTCGTGAGCATGCTCGTCCTCGACGGCGTGTTCGAGCGCAACCCCGGCCTGCGCGGCGCTGCCGTCGAACTCGGCGCCGGTTGGGTGCCCGAGATGCTCAAGCGGCTCGACGGCATCACCAAGATCTACAGCCGGGTCGACGAATCGGTTCGCTTCGAGCGCAAGCCGTCCGAACAGATCAGCCAACAGATGGGCTTCACTCCCTTCCCACACGAGCCGGTGGCCAACTTCATCGAGAACTCGAACGACGACCTCTACCTCTTCTCCAGCGACTACCCGCACGTCGAGGGTGGCCGAGACCCGATCGGCAAGTTCGACAAGGCGCTGGCCGACAACTCCGATGAGACCAAGGCCAAGTTCTGTTCCGAGAACTTCCTCCGTCTCTTCCCCGACGCACGCGTCCCCGCCTGACCCTGACGCAGCAACCCCGCTCACCACCAGAATTGCCGCGCCCATGTACCTCTGGGGTTCATGAGCGCTGCAATTCGGGGAAGCGGTGACGAGGGCCGGGTTAGTGTCCGCCCTATGAGTGACGTCGATCGAATGAATGAGTTCTTCGGGCCGTTGGCGCCCGGACGACATGGCGTGGTCTTCGACGAGATGGATCCGCAGCGGGTCGTCGGCCACATCGATGTGACGGCTGAGCTCATCGCCGGTACCGGGTTCCTCTTCGCCCCAGCCGTGATTTCGCTGGCCGACACGCTCTGCGCTGGTGGCTGCGGCATCAACATCCCGGAAGGTCACAGCTTCACCACATTGGAACTGAAGTCGAACTTCATGTCGAGCGCCCGAGAAGGAGAGAGGGTTGTCGGTGTGGCGACCCCCGCTCACCTCGGAGGTCGCACTCATGTATGGGACGTGGAGGTCACCAACGAGTCCACCGGCAAGCTCATGTCGCTGTTCCGCTGCACACAGATGATCCTCCAACCCCGGCCCTGAAGCGCCAGGCCCGGCCGCCGTTCGCCGGACGTCACGCCACCACCAGAATGTCCGCGCTCATGTACCTCTCAGGTACATGAGCGCGGCAATTCTGGTGGTCGAGGAGAGTGTTAGCTGCCGAGGAGGGTTGGGCGGCCCCGGGCGGCTCGGCCGATTCGTTCGGCGATGGACGCGATGGCCTCGGTGTTATCGGGCAGCGTGCCGATGCTGAGGCGAATGTGAGCAGTGCCGCTCTCTGCCTCGCCGCCTGGTACGCAGAACGGCGAGCCGGGAGCGACACCAATGCCCTGCGCAGCGAGAGCGACGACTGCCTGCTGCTCGTCGGCAACGGGCACCCACATGTTCAATCCGGCACCAAGAGGTACGTCGATGCCCTGCGAGGCGAGCGCTTGGCGGAGGGCCTCTCGGCGCTGGTCATACGTCGTCGCCGCTGCACTCACTCGTTCGCTCGTCTCCGGGTCTTCGAGCATGGAGAGGAGGATCTGTTGCAGCAGGCGACTCGTCCACGACGGCCCGAGCTGGCGCCGTCGCACGATGTGGCCGACCAGCTCCCTGGTCCCGGCGATCGCTGCGATTCGGAGGTCAGGGCCGTGTGACTTCGAGAAGCTGTGGATGTGGAGGGTGTTGTTCGGGGCACGGCCTCCAACGGAGTGGATGGGAGCATGGCAGGCGTCGCCGGAGTGATCGTCTTCGACGACGATGACGGAGGTGTCCTTCACGAGCTTGGCCACGGCGAGGGCCCGCCGCTTTGATGTGTGCACGCCGGTTGGGTTGTGGGCACGCGGCTGGGTGAAGAACGCAACCGGTTCCACCGGCCCGCTGAACAGGCTCGTGAGAGCGTCCAGTTTCGGACCTTCGTCGTCGAGCGGCACAGAGACGATGCGAGCGCCGGCGAGTTCGAGCATGTCGATGAGCGGTGGAAACGTGGGGTCCTCCACGATGACGGTGTCGCCCAAGCTCACCAACGAGGTCACGATGCGGTCGAGCGCATCGAGCGCCCCGTCCACCAGCGTCACCGCTGGAGCCGAGTAGGGGAGCCGAGTGTGGATGACCGCTTCGAGTTCTGACAAGACCGGACGATCAACGTAGGAACTCACGGTGACGTCGGCGTGCAGCCGGTGCAGCACCGGCCCGACGGGTGGAAGCAGCGCAGGGTCAGGGGTGCCGGTGCTCAGATCCAATTCGATCGTTCCCGGAGCGACAGGTACCTGCCAGTACCGGGGCCCGTATTCATGGCGACGAGCCCGTACCGTTGTGCCCCGGCGCCGATCCGTGGTGACGGTGCCGTGACTCTGAAGAATCCTCCACGCGTCCGAAACGGTGTTCGTGCTGACGCCGAGCTCGGCTGCGAGCGCCCGGACAGTGGGCAACTTGTCGCCCGGCGCGAGCTCGCCTCTGCTCACAAGAGCCCCGATCCCCTGCGCAATCCCGATCGACGATCTGACATGCACCTCACGGCCGATCGCGGCAACGGCGCCGCCAGTTGCGTCGGCGGTCCCGTCACCGAGTGGACCGCCAGGTTGAGATGTCCCGCCCGATGCCTGCACGATTTCTTTGTATACAACAAAGAGAGGCTTGTATGCCAACAAGAGCAGACGTAAGTTCTGAGGAAGTGCCGGATGTGCTCCCCGCATCCGGCTCCATCCGTCGTGTCGCCGAAGTGTTGGGAAGCTGTATGTCGAACATCGTGAAGTCCGCAATCGTCCAATGTGCTTGGACCGGTGACAAGGAGTCGATGATTCAGCTCCACGAGCAGTACGTCGCCGAAGCCGCCGCCCAGGGTGTGCAGGTGATGTGCTTCCAGGAGCTGTTCTACGGGCCGTACTTCTGCCAAGTGCAGGAAGCCGAGTACTACAGCTACACCGAAGCCATCCCGGACGGCCCGACGACCAAGCGGTTCCAGGAGCTGGCAGCCAAGCACAACATGGTGCTGGTTCTGCCAATGTACGAAAAGGAGCAGGAGGGCCTGCTCTACAACACTGCCGCCGTGATCGATGCCGATGGCAGCTATCTCGGCAAGTACCGCAAGACCCACATCCCGCAGGTGAAGGGCTTCTGGGAGAAGTTCTACTTCCGCCCCGGCAACATGGGTTACCCCGTGTTCGACACCGCCGTCGGCAAGGTCGGCGTGTACATCTGCTACGACCGTCACTTCCCCGAAGGCTGGCGTGCCCTGGGCCTCAATGGCGCCGAGATCGTGTTCAACCCCTCCGCCACCAGTCGCGGCCTCAGCGCCTACCTCTGGCAGCTGGAACAAACCGCCGCCGCTGCGGCGAACATGTACTACGTCGGAGCGATCAACCGAGTGGGCATCGAGGATCTCGGCGACAACGACTTCTATGGCACGTCCTACTTCGCCAACCCCCGCGGCCAGTTCGTGGGCGAGGTAGCGAGCGACCAGGACGCTGAACTCGTCGTGCGAGATCTCGATCTCGATCTCCTCAAGGAGACCCGTGAGCAGTGGGCCTTCTATCGCGATCGCCGGCCCGACATGTACGGCCCGCTCGCGGCGGACTGAAGAGCGCAGCTGCCCTGATGACCACCGTCGATGCCACTCCCTCCCGGACCGCCGATCTGGCTGATCGCTACAAGGCCGTCTTTCCTTCGTTCATCAAGCCGATGTACGGATCGCCAGTCTCCATCGACCGAGGCGAAGGCAGCTACGTCTACGACCTCGAGGAGAACAAGTTCCTCGATTTCTTCGGCGGCGTGCTCACCACGATGGTGGGTCACTCGAACCCGTCGATCGTCCAGGCGGTGCAGGCCCAAGCGGCCAAGGTGATGCACACCAGCACGCTCTATCTCTCCGAGCCGATGATCGAACTCGGCGAGAAGATCGCAGCGCAGTCCGGCATTCCCGATGCTCGAGTGTTCTTCACGACCTCGGGCTCGGAAGCGAACGACACGGCGATCTTGCTGGCCACGTCGTATCGCAAGTCCAACCAAGTGCTGGCCATGCGCAACAGCTACCACGGCCGTTCGTTCACCACGCAGGCAATCACCTCGCATCGCTCGTGGAGCTCCACGGCGTTGAGTGGCCTGTCGGTGAACTTCGTCCAGGGTGGCTACAAGCTCCGCAGCCCCTTCCGGGACCTGGATGACGACGACTTCACCGCCGCGTGCGTCGACGATCTCACCCAGGTGATCGACATGATGACGGCGGGCGACGTGGCCTGCCTGATCGCTGAGCCGATCCAGGGCGTCGGTGGATTCGCCACACCGCCTGACGGCTTCTTCAACGACATCCAGAAGGTCCTCGGCAACCACGGCATTCTGTTCGTCAGCGACGAGGTGCAGACCGGTTGGGGGCGCACGGGTGACCACTTCTGGGGCTACCAAGCGCACGACATCGTCCCCGACATGCTCACCTTCGCCAAGGGCGTGGGCAACGGCATCACGCTGGCCGGCATCGTTGCCCGAGCCGAGATCATGGACACGATCGACGTGCTCAACTTCTCCACCTTCGGTGGCAACCCGCTCTCGGCGTCGGCCGGACTTGCCACGCTCGACTACGTGATCGAGAACGATCTTCAGGGCAACGCCAAGGCCATGGGCGCCCGGCTCGAAGCGGCGCTCGCACCAACCATTGCCGGCACACCCTGGATTGCCGAGCTTCGGGGACGGGGCTTGATGCAAGCCATCGAAACCGTGCAGCCCGACAGCGTCGAGCCAGACGCCGCCCGGGCCGCGGAGCTACTGGAAGCCTGCAAGGATCGTGGACTACTCGTCGGCAAAGGCGGCCTGTACGGCAATGTCATCCGCATGGCTCCGATGCTCAACGTGAACGAAGCCGAAATCGATGAGGGCGTAGCGGCACTCATCGACGCCATCTACGCCATCAGCTGAAGTCTCAGGGGGACCTCACCATGACCACGCTCATCAAGAACGGCACCGTCGTCAGTGCGACCGGACGGACCGAACAAGAGATCCTGATCGACGGCGAACACGTCGTCGCTCTCCTCCACCCAGGTTCCGATCTGGCCGGAGCTGCAGAGCGCGGCGCCGAGCATGTGATCGACGCTGCGGGCAAGTACGTGGTGCCCGGTGGTGTCGATGCACACACGCACATGGAACTGCCCTTCGGCGGCACCAACGCCTCCGACACCTTCGAGACGGGAACTCGCGCTGCGGCCTGGGGCGGTACGACCACCATCATCGATTTCGCCGTGCAGAAGTACGGCGAGAACATCCAGGCCTCGCTCGACGAATGGCACGCGAAGGCCGCTGGCGAGTGCGCCATCGACTACGCCTTCCACCAGATCATCGGCGGCGTCGATGACAACTCGCTGAAGGCCATGGACGTGCTCGTGGATGAGGGCATCACCAGCTTCAAGCTGTTCATGGCCTACCCCGGCGTGTTCTACGCCGACGATGGCCAGATCCTCAAGGCCATGCAGAAGGCCAACGACAACGGCGCCATGATCATGATGCACGCCGAGAACGGCATCGCCATCGACGTGTTGGCCGAACAAGCCGTGGCCCGAGGCGAGACCGATCCGGTCAACCATGGGTACGTGCGCCGCAAGGAACTCGAAGCCGAAGCCACCTTCCGCGCCGTGCAGCTTGCCAAGGTCGCTGGTGCGCCGCTCTACATCGTGCACCTCTCTGCCTCTGAGGCACTCGAGGCTGTGGCCAACGCTCGCAACGACGGCATGAACGTCTTCGCCGAGACCTGTCCGCAGTACCTCTATCTCAACGTCGAAGACCACCTCAACGCCCCCGGCTTCCTCGGTGCTGGCTACGTGTGCTCCACGCCGCTGCGATCGAAGCACGAGCATCACCACGCCGATCTTTGGAAGGGCTTGCGGGTCAACGATCTCAGCGTCGTTGCCACCGATCACTGCCCCTTCTGCATGAAGGATCAAAAGGAACTCGGCAAAGACGACTTCCGTGCCATTCCCAACGGCATCGGTGGCGTGGAACACCGCATGGACCTCATCTACCAAGGTGTCGTCGCCGGCGAACTCACACTCGAACGCTGGGTCGAGCTCTGCTCCACCACCCCAGCCCGCATGTTCGGTCTCTACGGCAAGAAGGGCGTTATCCAGCCCGGAGCCGATGCCGACATCGTCATCTACGACCCGAACGTCCAGACCCACATCAGCGTCGATACCCACCACATGAACATGGACTACTCGGCATACGAAGGCGTCGTGGTCGACGGCAAAGTCGACACCGTGCTCAGCCGAGGCAAAACCCTCATCGCCGACAACGCCTACCACGGCACCAAGGGCGACGGCCGCTACTACAAGCGTGGCCTGAGCCAGTACTTGATGTAGGAGAGCGAAGCCCTCCCACATTCCCATCATCCAAGACGAAGAAGAGAACGAACGAACACATGGCAGATATTCAGCATCTCATTGGTGGGCAATCCACTGCGGCGACAGCGGGACGCACCCAGCCCGTGTACAACCCGGCGACGGGTGAAGCCACCAGCACGTTGCACCTCGCATCCGTCGCCGATGTCGACGCCGCGGTGGCCAGCGCCAAGGCCGCCTTCGCCGAGTGGCGCTACGTCAGCATCGCCAAGCGCACCAAGCTGATGTACAAGTTCCGCAACCTGCTCGAAGCCAACGCCGACGAGATCGCCACGCGCCTGACGGCCGAGCACGGCAAGGTCCACTCCGACGCTCTCGGCGAAGTCGCCCGCGGCATCGAAAACGTCGAGTTCGCCTGCAACATCGCCGAACAGCTCAAGGGCTCGTTCAACGAACACGCCTCGACGGGCGTCGACGTGTATTCCGTCCGCCAGCCCCTCGGCGTCGTGGCGGGTATCACACCGTTCAACTTCCCGGCCATGGTGCCACTCTGGATGATCCCGAACGCGGTCGCCACCGGCAACACGTTCATCCTCAAGCCCAGCGAGCGCGACCCCTCGGCCCCGATGTTCATGGCCGAGCTGTTCCACGAGGTCGGCTTCCCGGATGGCGTGCTCAACGTCGTGCAGGGCGACAAGGTCGCCGTCGATCGCCTCCTCGAGCACCCCGACGTGAAGGCCGCCAGCTTCGTCGGCTCCACCCCCATCGCCCACTACGTCTATTCCACGGGCACGGCGAACGGCAAGCGGGTGCAGGCCCTCGGTGGCGCCAAGAACCACATGATCGTCATGCCCGACGCCGACATCGACATGTCTGCCGACGCCGCCGTCTCCGCCGCCTACGGCTCAGCTGGTGAGCGCTGCATGGCCATCTCCGTGGCCGTCGCCGTTGGCGATGTTGCCGATCCGCTCGTCGACGCCATTCGTGCTCGGATGGAGAAGCTTCGTATTGGCCCGGGCGACGATCCGGCATCGGAGATGGGCCCCCTCATCACCCGCGAAGCCCGCGATCGAGTTGCTGGCTACGTCGGCAAGGGACAGGACGCCGGTGCCACCGTCGTGGTCGACGGACGTGACGCCCAGTTCGACAACGACGGCTTCTTCCTCGGAGTGAGCCTTCTCGACCACGTCACCACCGACATGGACGTCTACAAGGACGAGATCTTCGGCCCCGTGCTCTGCGTGGTCCGCGTTGACACGTACGACGAGGGCGTGAAGCTCATCGAAGACAACCAGTGGGGCAATGGCGCTGCGATTTTCACTCGCGACGGTGCGACGGCCCGCCGGTTCCAAGACGAGGCCGATGCCGGCATGGTCGGCATCAACGTGCCGATCCCGGTGCCCGTTGGCTACCACTCCTTCGGCGGCTGGAAGGACAGCCTCTTCGGAGACACCACGATGTACGGCCCCGAAGGTGTTCGCTTCTACACCCGAGGCAAGGTCCTCACGTCTCGCTGGCCAGAGCCATCCGAGAGCCAGGTCGACCTCGGATTCCCTACCAACTAGCCACCACGGACTGAGCTGAGGTACGAGATGGAATTCGGTGTTGTTCTCCAAACAGATCCGCCCGCATGGCGAGTGGTCGAGCTCGCCCAGAAGGCCGAGAACCTTGGGTTCAGCTACGGCTGGACCTTCGATTCTCACATCCTCTGGCAAGAGCCCTACGTGATCTACAGCCAGATGCTCTCCGCGACGAAGCGCATGATCGTCGGGCCAATGGTGACCAATCCGGGCACACGCGACTGGACGGTCACTGCCAGTCACTACGCCACCTTGAACGACATGTTCGGCAACCGGATGATCTGCGGCATCGGCCGAGGCGACTCGGCCATGCGGGTGATCGGCAAGAAGCCAGCGAAGCTCGCCACCCTCAGCGAGTCGATGAAGGTGATCAAGGGGCTCGCCGAAGGCGAAGAGGTCGAATACAACGGCACCACCCAGCAGTTCCCCTGGGCGAAGTCCTCCGAACTCAAGATCCTGATGGCTGCCTACGGGCCCAAAGCTCTGCATCTGTGCGGGAGCGAAACCGACGGTTTCATTCTTCAGCTCGCCGATCTCCAGCTGGCCGAGTGGACGATCGGCGCGGTCCGCAAGGCAGCGGAAGAGGCAGGCCGAGATCCCGATGCGCTGCATATCTGCGTGGCAGCGCCGGCCTATGTCGGCACCGATCTCGAACACCAGCGCGAGCAGTGCCGCTGGTTCGGCGGCATGGTCGGCAACCACGTCGCTGATCTCGTCGCGCGGTATGGCGACTCGAGCGACGCCATTCCCCAGGCCCTCACCGACTACATCAAGGAGCGCGAGGGCTACGACTACTCGGGCCACGGCAAGGCAGGCAACAGCCACACCGACTTCGTGCCCGACGACATCGTTGACCGCTTCTGCATCCTCGGCCCGGAAGAGGCGCACATCGAGCGGCTCCAGGCGCTGAAGGATCTCGGCGTCGATCAGTTCGCCATCTACCTGATGCACGATCAGAAGGACGAGACGCTCAACGCGTACGGCCAGCGCATCATCCCGGCGTTGCGATGAAGCGCTTCCTCTCGATCGTGGGCGCTCTCATCGGGGTCGCCGCGATGTGGGAGGGCTACAAGTGGTTCGGGCAGACCACCGACGGTGTTTGGCCGGGTACGTCGCGAGAGCTGCCGGTCGCGACCGACGATCTCACGATGCCCCATGTCGGCGAGATCGTCGGGTCCCTGTTCGAGCCGGTGCAACGTGGCCGGAGCGAGACGCTTGCCGTCTTTCTTCTGAAGTCCGCCTGGTTCACCTTCCGCGAGGCCGCCATGGGCTTCGTGATCGGAACGCTCTTCGGACTCGGGCTGGCGGTCATCATGCTTCGCACGAGAGTTGCAGAGCGCGGACTGCTGCCCTGGATCAACATCAGCCAGACCATTCCCCTCATCGCCCTCGCCCCGATCATCGTGACGTGGGGACGTTCAACCTTCCTGTCCGACACGCAAGCGGTAGCGCTCATCGCTGCGTACCTCACCTTCTTCCCCGTGGCCGTGAACGGCCTGAAGGGGCTTCAGTCACCCAACCCAGCGGATGTGGAACTCATGCAGTCATACGCAGCGCCGTGGTCGCAGACCTTGTGGAAGGTGCGGCTGCCTGCATCGCGTCCCTATCTCTTTCCTGCGTTTCGTGTGGCGGCCACTGCCTCGGTTGTCGGCGCCATCGTGGGTGAGATCTCCTCCGGCGTGCGGGGTGGGCTGGGCCGAGTGATCCTCGAGTTCGCCTCTCGCTACAGCACCGGACCTGAACGGCTCTACGCCTCGGTTCTGGCCGCAGCGCTGCTCGGTCTCGTGGTGTTCGGTCTTGTTGCGATTGCTGAAACAGTGCTGCTCAAGCGTTCCGGGGAGGAAGCTCGTGCCTGAGAGTTCGACACAGCCAGCGATTCAGCTGAAGGGGATCTCCAAGATCTTCAATGCGGGCACCGACAAGGAAGTTCGAGCGCTCGAAGCAATCGATCTCGACATCCAGCCGGGTCAGTTCATCTCACTCATCGGCCCCTCGGGCTGCGGCAAGTCCACCCTGTTGCGGGTGATCGGCGACCTCATCGAATCGACCGCTGGGGAGACGAAGGTCTTCGGCAAGCCAGCACACCAGGCCCGCCTCGATCGCGACTACGGCATGGCCTTCCAGAAGGCGGGCCTCTTCGGTTGGCGAACCGTGGCCGCCAATATCGAGCTTCCGCTCGAACTCATGGGCTGGGACAAGACCGCGCGCAAGGCGAAGTCGGCCGAGATGCTCGATCTCGTGAAGCTGAGCGACTTCGGGAAGCACCGACCGTGGCAGTTGAGCGGTGGCATGCAGCAACGGGTGGCCATCGCTCGAGCCCTGTCGTTCTCACCCCAACTCCTCCTCATGGACGAGCCGTTCGGCGCTCTCGATGAGATGACTCGTGAGCACATGCAGCTGGAGCTCCTGCGAATTCACCGCGAGACCGGCACCACGGTCGTGTTCGTGACGCACTCGATTCCGGAGGCAGCGTTCCTTTCGGACCGAGTGGTCGTGCTGTCGCCTCGTCCAGGCCGTGTGCACTCGGTGATCGAGGTCGACTACGGACCCGGAGACCGCAGCGACGAGACCCGCCAGATGCCCGAGTTCTTCAAAAAGACCACAGAGGTTCGAGAAGCCCTGCGTGCTGTCGAGGTTGCTGCGGGAGAGACCCTGTGACGTCGCTGGCATCGCGTCTTGGGAGCGTGTGGCCCCCGCTCGTGACAGGAGCGCTGATTCTTGGTGTCTGGGAAGCCCTCGTCGCCGGGCTCGGCATCCAAGAGTTCGTGCTCCCAAAGCCCTCGTCGATCGTGCAAGCGGTCGGCACCGAATGGGAAGGCTTGCGGACAGCAGGCATCGAGACCGGGACCATCGCTGTTACCGGTTTGATCCTGGGCGTCGTCGGCGGATTGATCCTGGCCTTGGTCGTCACGCGATTCGGCTGGCTCTCCGATTCGCTGACCCCGATGGCGGTCGCCGTCAACGCCACGCCGATCATTGCTCTCGCTCCGATCTTCAACGCCTGGTTCGGACTCACCGACGACCGCAGCAATCAGGCAGTCGTCGTCGCTGTTGTCTTCTTTCCCGTCTTCATCAACACGGCGAAGGGTCTCTCGTCCGTTGACCCCGACCAGATCGAACTCATGCGATCGCTGGCCGCGTCGGAGAGGACCATTCTCACCCGCGTCCGCATTCCGTCGGCTGTGCCGTTCTTCGTCACCTCATTGCGACTCGCCGCTCCGCTGAGCGTGATCGCCGCGATCGTCGCTGAGTACTTCGGCGGACCCACCAATCGTCTGGGACCCTTCATTACTCAGAACGCCAGTTTTGCCCGATACGACAATGCCTGGGCGGCCATTGTCATCGCCAGTGCGATCGGGCTCGCATTGTTCGCTGTTGCTCTTCTGATCGAGCGGCTCGCCGCTCCTTGGAGGGATGGCCCCACCGAGGGCTGAAACAGCGTGAGAACTTGGCGGTCTGCTCCGCCAGGAAAGGGAGAAACTGAAATGTTCGAACGAACGCGTGCCGTGAAATTGCTTTCGCTCATCGCTGCTCTCACCATGCTGGCTGCTGCCTGCGGCGGGGGCGACGATGATGCCGGGGGAGAC
>CALKTH010000090.1 GCA_937997485.1 uncultured Acidimicrobiales bacterium
GGTTGCCGCCGCGCCAGCAAGGCAGCACAGCCAACTATCGAAGGCTGTTTGAGCGAAGCGAGGCCGGAACGACCCGACCGAAGTCGCCGGCTACCGAGCCCAGCGAACGGTCCCACTATGAGACCGTTCGCCACGCACTCCCCAGAGGCGAGCGCAGGCAAGGAAAGAGGGGCGCGTTCGCCACGTACTCCCTCGAGGCGAGAGCAGACAATCTAAATAGGCGGGGTGTGGTTGCCCTGCATTGCTTCCCAGACCCGGCTTGGGGTGAGAGGCATGTCGGCGTGGCGTACGCCGTATGGCTTGAGCGCATCGACGACTGCGTTCACCACTGCTGGTGGAGAACCGACCGTTGCGGATTCGCCGATGCCCTTGGCGCCGATGGGGTGATGGGGCGACGGGGTCACGGTGTGACCGGTCTCCCAATCGGGAACCTCCATGGCGGTGGGGATCAGGTAGTCCATCAGTGACCCGGACAGGCAGTTGCCGTCCTCGTCGAAGGAGATCATTTCCATAAGGGCCATGCCCACACCGTCGGTCAAGCCACCGTGGACCTGGCCTTCGATGATCATGGGGTTGATCTGGGTGCCACAGTCGTCGATTGCGACGAAGCGACGGACCTTGACCTCGGCAGTGCCGGGATCGACATCGACGACGCAGATGTAGGCGCCGAAGGGGTAGGTGAGGTTCTCGGGGTTGTAGCAAATCTGGGCTTCGAGACCGCCCTCGAGACCCTCGGGCAGATCGCCCGCACCGTGAGCTCGCATTGCGATGTCCTGAATGGTGACCGACTTGGTCGGATCGCCCTTCACGTTGAAGGCGCCCTTCGTCCACTCGAGGTCGGCGACCGACACTTCGAGCATGCCCGACGCAATGATCTGCGCTTTGTCTCGCACCTTGCGAGCCACCAGCGCCGCGGCCGCACCAGAAACCGGTGTGGAACGGGAGCCATAGGTTCCAAGACCGAATGGCGTGTTGTCGGTGTCGCCGTGGACCACGTCGATGTCGTCCGGTGGGATACCGATCTCCTCGGCGACGATCTGGGCAAACGTGGTCTCGTGTCCCTGCCCCTGCGTCTTCACTGAAAGGCGGACGACCGCCTTACCCGTGGGGTGCACTCGGAGCTCACAGCCGTCGGCCATTCCGAGACCGAGAATGTCCATGTCCTTTCGGGGACCGGCGCCAACAGCTTCGGTGAAGAACGAGATGCCGATGCCCATGAGCTCGCCTCGCTCTCGCTTCTCGGCCTGCTCCCTACGGAGTTCGTCGTACCCCGCCATCTCCATGGCCAGACGCATGGTGGGCTCGTAGTCACCCGAGTCGTAGACCCAGCCCGTCTTGGTCTCGTATGGGAATTGCTCGGGCTGGATGAAGTTCTTCAGCCGGAGTTCGGCCGGATCCATGTCCAGCTCGTGAGCCAGCACATCGACCATTCGCTCGATGAGGTACACCGCTTCGGTGATCCGGAACGAGCAGGCGTAGGCCACACCTCCAGGGGCCTTGTTGGTGAATACGGCGGTCATGCCCGCGTGCGCAGCTTCGAGGTCGTAGCTTCCGGTGAACACACCGAAGAAGCCGGCCGGATACTTGACCGGTGAGGCCACACCGTTGAAGGCGCCGTGGTCGGCGAGCACGTTGGTGCGGACCGCTCGGATCTTGCCGTCCTTCGAGGCGGCGATCTCGCCAATCATGATGTAGTCACGAGCGAAGCCGGTGCTCACCAGGTTTTCGGTCCGGTCCTCGGCCCACTTCACCGGCTTGCCGATGAGGAGCGATGCAACGATGGCGCAGACGTAGCCGGGGTAGATCGGCACCTTGCCGCCGAAGCCCCCACCGATGTCGGGGGCGATGATGCGGATCTTGTGCTCGGGCAGTCCGGCCACCAGGGCGTAGACCGTTCGGTGGGCGTGCGGGGCCTGTGTGGTGGACCACAGCGTGAGCTGGCCGCTCACTCGCTCCACGTCGGCGACGCAGGCGCAGGTTTCCATCGGGGCCGGGTGCACACGGGGGTAGATGATCTCCTGCTTGACGACCACGTCGGCATCGTCGAACACGGCTTGCGTGGCCTCCGCATCACCGGTCTCCCAGTCGAAGCAGTGGTTGTCGGTCTTGCCTTCGAGATCGGTGCGGATGACCGGAGCGTCAGGGTCGAGCGCCTTGCGCACGTCGACGACTGGCTCGAGCATCTCGTACTCAACGTCGATCAGCTCGAGGGCGTCGCGAGCGGTGTAGCGATCCTCGGCAACAACGAAGGCGACTTCCTGATGCTGGAAACGCACCTTGTCGGTCGCCAGCACGGACTGCACATCGTTGGAGAGCGTGGGCATCCAGGCCAGGTTGTGCTCGGCCAGGTCAGCACCGGTCACGACGGCCACGACCTTCGGCAGCGCCTCGGCCGCTGACTTGTCGATGCTGAGGATGTTGGCGTGGGCATAGGGCGACCGGAGGATCGCCATGTGGAGCATGCCGGGCAGCACCACGTCGTCGCAGAACGTACCCATGCCGCGGATGAGACGGGGGTCTTCCTTGCGGAGCATGCGACCGAAACCGTTCGGCTTCAGGTCGTTGTCGGTGAGTACCTCGGAGGAGGTGATGGGAGGGTTCTCAACAGCAGTCATCAGTTCCCTCCTCCAACGGCGGCGCCTTCCAACGCAACGGGTGTTTCGCGCATCTCTTGCTCCTTGGCGGCGGTCCAATTCACGCTGCGGATGATTGAGGTGTAGCCCGTGCAGCGGCAGATCTGTCCACTGATCGCTTCCCGGGTTTCTTCCTGGGTGGGGTTGGGGTTCTTGTCGAGCAGCGCCCGGCACGTCATGAGCATGCCCGGGGTGCAGAAGCCGCACTGGAGCCCATGGTTCTGCATGAACCCTTCCTGAATCGGGTCGAGAACCCCATCCTGCTCCAGGCCTTCAACCGTCGTGACCTCGTGTCCGCCGGCCATGGCGGCGAGTTGGGTGCAGCTCTTCACCGGCTCACCGTCAACGAGCACCACACAGGTACCGCAGTTGCTGGTGTCGCATCCCCAGTGCGTGCCAGTGAGACCGACCACGTCTCGGATGTAGTGAACGAGGAGCGTGCGAGCCTCGATGTCGTGGGTGTAGGTCTGTCCGTTGATGTCCATCGATACCTGCATGTCAGGCCTCCTGTCCGGTTGCTCGTGCGACGGCTTTGCGGAGTGACCGGATGGTCAGCTCCTTGGCGAGATGGCGCTTGTAGGCCTCGGTGCCTCGGCCATCAGTGTCGGGATTGCAGCTTTCGGCCGCAATGGCGCCGACCTGGGCGTAGAGCTCCTCGCTCGGAGGCTGTCCGCTGAGGGCAGCCGAGATGGGTTCGATGTGGGTGGTGTTCGGGCCAACGGCGCAGAGACCGACTCGGCCATCGGCGATCACACTCGAGCCGTTGGAGCCAGACATGGCGACGGCAGCGCCAACGGAAGCGACGGCCCAGTCACCGGCCCGGCGCTCCACCTTGTGATAGGCGCTGGAGGAGTTGGGCACGATGGGGAACCGGACCTCGGTGAGCATCTCTCCATCGGCAACGGCTGTCTCGTAGGGACCGCGATGGAAGTCGTGCATGGTGATCACCCGGTCGCCCTCTCCGTTGCGGATGACGCAGCTGGCCTGGAGTGCGTCGCACACGGCAGACAAGTCTTCGGAAGGATCGGCCTGGCAGAGCGAGCCGCCGAGCGTGCCACGGTTGCGAACAACCGGATCGGCGATGACCTTCTCCGCATCCCGGAAGATGGGGAAGATGGCGGCCAGCTCGTCGGAGTCGAGGAGCTGTGAGTGGCGGGTCAGCGCACCGATACGCACTTCGGTGTCGGTGATGCGGATGTACTCCAGCTCATCCTTCAGATCGTTGATGTCGATCACGTATTCGGGGTTGGCGAGGCGGAGCTTCATCATCGGGAGGAGGCTGTGGCCACCGGCAACGATGCGGGCCTCGCTTCCCAACTGCGCCATCAGTTGGATGGCATGATCGACGCTGGTCGCCCGCTCGTATTCGAACGGTGCTGGTACTTGCATGGACGAGTCCCCCTGGAATCGTGACGGCCTGAAAGGCCAATCTCTCTCACCGATCGAGTTGTGTCAAAGGTCACCTAAGGGTTCACTTAGGTCGTGACGCCAACACAGCTCAGAGCCTTCGCCGGTGTCGTCCGGTTGGGATCGGTCAAGGCCGCCGCTGCCGAGTTGAACGTCACCGAAGCCGCCGTATCGATGCACGTGCGGTCGCTGCGAGACGAGCTGGACGATCCGCTCTTCAGTCGCTCGGGCTCGGGTATCGCCTTCACACCAGGGGGGCTCCGGTTGGCCACCCGAGCGGTAGAAATGCTGGGTCTGCAGGATCAAACCAGACGAGAGGTGCAGAGTGCCGCTGGCGGCAAGCGCATCCTGAGAGTCGCTGCAAGCTCGCTGTTCGCCGAGTTCGCCGCCGCCGGATTGATCGAGCTCTTCTCCCAGCGAGCCGATGATCTCGAGGTCGAGCTGAGTGAGGTGCCCTCTTCCCAGCTGCCCAATCTGCTGGAAGTCATGGGCGCCGACATCGCCATCGGCCCGGACTCGATCAAGACGCCATCCGCGATCACCCGCACGCCGTTCCTTCGCTACGAGCTGATCACCGTGTGTGGCACCAAACACCCCCTTTCGGGACAGCCAGCAAACCGAGCCGAGGTGAGCAAGGAACGTTGGCGGCTCGGGCCCTCAGCCGCCGATGACGCTGGTGTGGCGCCCGCGCTGATTCGCAAACTCGGTGTGCCGGAACAGAACATGCGCATCTATCAGAGCCACGCTGCGGCCATGGCGGAAGTCCGACGAGGACGTGGGCTCGGCCTTGCGCTCGGCTTCCGTGTCGCCGACGAGATCGCTGCCGGTCGCTTGCACCGGGTGAGTGGACCTGGATTGAGCGGACACGGCACGTGGGAAGCGTTTTCACTCGGCAGCGACCGCATCTCTCCTGCCGCCCGCGAACTGCGCAACTTCATCACGACCCCGCGAGCGAGTAAGGCCATGATCGCTGGCTCGGGCGTTGGGATCAGCCACTTTCGGCCCAGCGTGCACATCACACTCTGGAGCTAGCGCCCCATCGGCGCGCTCCCTGGAATCTTGAACGCTGGCTGCATCCGTCTCTTCAGGTTCGCTTCAGGTTCGGTCACCCAAAGTGTCACTTCCCGCGAGGTGACCAACCCCGCGCCGCCGCCAACCCCGGAGTTTTCCATGTCATCGCCCACCTCATCGGTGGGGCCACGTTCCGTTCGCTCGGTCCTGCTCGCCCTCGCTGCGTTCCTGTCCGTCCTCACCGCCACCGCCGCGATCCCCGTCTCGCCGGCGTCGGCCCAAGATGACATCTCGGACACCACACCACCCATCACCATCACTCCCGGCTTCACCGGCGCTGAGCGCATCGAAACCATCGTCGGCACCGGCGTCGCCGGCAACATCGACGATGACCCGGCCACCGCTCTCGGGTCGCAAGTCAACTCCGTTCGCGGTGTGGCCTTCAGCCCCGACGGTGCGCTGCACTATGTGGAGCTCGCCAACCACCGAGTCCGCCGAGTCGAGGCTGATGGCACGCTGACCGACATCATTGGCAATGGTGTGGTGGGTTTTGTGCTTCCCGATCCGCCCCTCGCATCGGCCACCCAGCTGAACATTCCCACCGACATCGGATTCGATGCGGCTGGCAACCTCTACGTCGCGGATGCCCTGAACCATCGCATCCTGCGAGTGAACACCGATGGGATGGTCGAGGTCGTGGCCGGCACCGGTGTCGCCGGCTCTGTTGAGAGCGACCCACCCATCGCCACAACATCTCAGATCGCCATCCCGTTCGGCCTCGAGGTCCTCGCCGATGGCACCTTCTTCTTCTCCGAGCTCTTCGGCCACCGAGTCCGCCGTGTGGACCCGGACGGTTCGATTGTCACGATGGCCGGCACCGGGATTCAGGGCTCACTCGTCGCCGACCCGCCAGTCGCCACCGCCTCCGAACTCAACAACCCCGCCGGCCTCGTGATGAGCGAAACCGGAACGCTCTTCATCGCCGACTACGTCGGGCAACGAATCGTCGCCGCGGAACCTGATGGATCCATCCGTGTCGTAGCGGGCACCGGAACCCAAGGTCTCGCCGAGGACAACCCTCCGACGGCCTTGGGATCTGACTTGGACAACCCGTCATCGGTCGACGTCGACTCCTTCGGCAACGTCTACGTCACCGAACAACGCAACCACCGGATTCGCCGCATCCACCCCGATGGCTCGATCACGACGATCGCCGGCACGAACGTTGCCGGCAGTCAGGATGACGCCACCAGCACCGCAGCGGGAAGCCAGCTCTCGTCGCCGTGGCAAGCCCGACTGGCACCGAACGGCGACCTGATCATCGTCGACGACATCAACGCACGCATCCGGCGGGTGATCGCCGATCGCGCAGCACCGACGATCGACGTGGCCGCTGAGCAGATCGTGGAGTTCGACAGCGGCACCGCCGCCTTCGATTTCACCTGCGCCGACCCGGAAGCCACCGTCGAGAGCAGCAGCACCGGCCTCGCCGAATGTCACGCTGCCATCGACGGAGCCCGAGTCCAGACCGGCCACACCATCGACACCACCACCGCCGGCACCGTCGAGCTCGTAATCACGGCGACCGACAATGCCGGCAACGTCACCGTCGCAACCGCCACGATCATCGTGAACGAAGCACCACCCGTCGTCGAGGAAGAGCCCGAACCCCGGCCGTTCCGGCCAGCGGATGATCAGATCCTGCGCCTGTACCAAGCTGCCTTCGGTCGAGCACCCGATGCAGATGGCTTTGCCTTCTGGGCCCGCGCCTACCGGGAGGGCGCCAGCCTCGGGGCCATTGCTACGCAGTTCCTCGCCTCGCCCGAATCCATCGAGGTCTACGGAGCGAGCCCAACGAACGAAGAGTTGCTCGACACCGTCTACGTCAACGTGCTCGGTCGCCCCGGCGACGAAGGCGGTCGGGCGTTCTGGCTCAGCCAACTCGCTACAGGGATGACTCGAACCGAGCTGCTCCTTGCCTTTGCCGACTCACCCGAGAACATCGAACGCACGGGGACCGCTCCTCCGCTCACCACTGGTGAGAGCCAGGTTCTCCGTCTCTATCAAGCGGCGCTGGGCCGCACACCGGACGCTGGCGGGCTCGCCTTCTGGGTGAACCGCCTCTCGAGCGGCGCCACCCTGGACGTCATCGCCGGGCAACTCCGACTCAGCCCAGAATCCATCGCTCTCTACGGTGAGCAGCCGAGCGATGCAGCATTCATCGATGCTCTCTACCGCAACGTGCTCGGCCGCCCGGCCGACACCGCCGGTGCTGGGTTCTGGCTCGACCGGCTGGCCACTGGAACTTCACGTGACGCTGTGATCGTTGCCTTCTCCGAATCGCCCGAAAACCTGGAGCGAACCGGCACGGCTGCCTGAACACGACACCGCCTGAACACGGCCGCCTGACCTGACCACGGACTGCGCAGACACCGGGCGTATCCTCGCCCGGTGTCTTCTCCCGACTCGATTGATGCCACCGAGAGCCCGTCACCAAAGGTGGGCCTCTCATCAAGGGCTGCGAAGGTTGTGGTCTTCGCCACCTCTGGGGCAGTGCTCGTGTTGGAGATCCTGGCCGGGCGGTTGATGGCTCCCTACGTGGGCGTCTCACTGGAGACGTTCACGGGAATCATCGGCACGATGCTCGCCGGGATCGCCATCGGCTCGGCAGTTGGTGGCCGCCTCGCTGATCAACGAGACCCAGCCGCGATGGTTGGCCCGGCCATGATCATCGGTGGCGCGCTCTCCTGGGTGTCACTCCCGATCCTCTCCGCCCTCGGCCCGGCCGTGGGCAGCGACCCGGGCTCGATCGTCGTGCTCACTGCCTTCGCGTTCCTCGCCCCCGCGGTGGTTCTCAGCGCCATCAGTCCGATGGTGGCGAAGATGAAGTTGGAGTCCCTGGCCGACACGGGCGCCGTGGTCGGCTCACTTTCCGCGGCGGGCACCTGGGGGGCGCTCTTCGGCACGTTCGTCACCGGCTTCGTCCTCGCCGCTTCGTTCCCCTCCCGCCCGATCGTGATCGGCATCGGCGTGCTGCTGGTGCTGTCCGGAGCTGTGTGGATGTTTCGGTTCACCGGCTCGAAACCACAGCCCGTCGCCGCTGGGCTGCTCCTGATCCCCCTGGCCGGATCGGCGCTGATCAACTCACCCTGTGATGTAGAGACGGCGTACGCCTGTGTGTCCGTCGAGGTCGACGAGGACCGTCCGAGCGGTCGTTCCCTCGTTCTCGACGAGCTGCGCCACAGCTACATCGACCTCGAAGACCCGACCTACCTGGAGTTCCGGTACTTCCACCTCTTCCAGGATCTGATCGATCCCTTTACTCCCGGTTCGAGTGAGGTGGGAGCTCCGATCAACGTCCTGAACATGGGAGGCGCCGGGTTCGCCATACCTCGCTACATCGAGGCGACCCGCCCGGGATCAACGAGCCTCGTGCTCGAAATCGACGACGCGTTGGTTGAGGTGGCCAAGGACGATCTCGGCCTCGAGCTGACCGACGATCTGCAAGTCATCGTCGGCGACGCTCGGCTCGCGCTCGACGACCTCGAGCCCGGCTCCTATGACCTGATCATCGGCGATGCGTTTGGCGGCCGCTCGGTGCCGTGGCACCTCACGACCACCGAGGTGATGGGCCAAGTCGAAGAACTCCTGACCGACGACGGGGTCTACATGATGAACCTGATCGACGGGAAGGACAGTCGCTACGCGAAGGCCCAACTGGCCACGCTGGCGGAGCACTTCGATCACATCCAGATCGCCCTTCCCTCCGACGGCATCCCCAGCAGCTTTGCCGTCAACCAGGTGATCTACGCCACGAACGGCCAACTCCCGGAGATCGTGATCGATCCAGAGGATGGAGTACTGCTGAGCGAGGCCGAGACGCTCGAGTACTACGACGGCGCTCAGGTGTTGCGAGACGACTTCGCCCCCGTCGACCAGCTCGCCTTCAGTTTCTGAGTGACGCGGTAGCAACCGCGAGGCTGGCCAGCCCGAGACTGGCTGCCAGCAGCAGGGCTGTTGTTGCCGTATCGCTGACGAGGGGAACGAAGAGCGCCGGCCCCAGTGCGTGACCCACGAATCGGAACGACAGCAGGAACGACAGGGCGCCGCCCCGATTCTCCGGCATCACCGTGGCCCCCAGCGCCTGGAAGACCACAGCGACGCCAGCGGCCACGGCCCCACCGGCGATCCAGAGAACGGCGAGCGTGAACGCTGAGCGTCCGAGTGGAAGCAGTGCGGCAAGCGCCGAGGCGCCCAGCACCATCGGCGCGAGCGTCTGCCGGACACCAAAGCGATCGAGTAGCCGCCCCCACACGGGCCCCATGACCATGGCCGCCATCGCTCCCCCGAAGAGAATGAGTCCCGCTGCCGTGCCGCTCACGTCGAGCACATCCCGGGCCGTCACGCCGACGAGCACGGCGACACCCACCGGTCCCGCAGCGGCGAGCAGGAACGCGACACCGAGCCCAATGAGGCGCGGGGTGAGGAGCGGGCGAAACGAAGGGGCAGCGGCACCCGGACGAGGCTCGCCCTCCGGTGGCAGTAAGGCCAAGACCACGGCCACCACGGCGGTTCCGAAGAACGCGCCCTGCCATGCCGTGTCCGCGGCAAGGCCGCCGACGAGCGGACCAATGCCACTGCCGAGCGCTTGGAAGCTGGAGTAGATCCCGACCTCCCGCCCGAAGCGTTCAGCCGGCACCATCTCGGCCAAGCCAGCCAAGAGCAGCGGCGTGATGAAGGCGTTCGCTACTCCTTGCAGCGCTCGTGCTGCGATGAAGAGCGGAAGATTGGGAGCGAGGGCGGCAGCCACGCTGGCGACGGCATAGAGCAGGTAGGTCGCCCGCACCGTTCGTCGCCGGCCCAACCGTTCGCCGACGGTGCCCGAGAACAGCAGGGCAATGGCGAACGGGATCAGATAGAGGCTGAAGCCGAGGTTCACTGCGCTCGATGAGGCATCGAAGGACCGGCGGAGCTCGGGGAACATCGGCACGATCACGACCGTGCCGAACGGCCCCAGAAATCCGCCGATGTAGAACGCCAGCCGGCGCAGAGACGGATTGGTCACCATCCAGGAGGCGTGCGGGTGCCGCCTGCCATCTCCTCGATGATGGAGCCCACAGCCAGCGCCGTGCGGTCGCCAAGGAAGGGGCCAACGACCTGCATACCAATCGGCAAACCGTTCGAGTGCAGTGCGATCGGCACGCACGTGACCGGGAGGTAGACGAGTCCGAAGAGGCCCATCCACTTGGTCTGGTCCCAGTACTCGCGCTGCGCTCCGGCCACATCGATCCTTCGCTTCGTCTCTGGGAAGGAGTGATCGTGTGGGACGGCCACGGTGGGCGAGACCGGGGCCAACACCACGTCCCAGTCTTGGAAGAACTCACGCCAGCGGGCCCGCATCTGAAGTCGGCGCTCATTGTTGGTGAGCCACTCCCGGTGGCGCTGGGTCGCTCCAGCGATGCCGAGACCACCATCGATGTCCTCGCCCACCTTGAGTCGCTCAGCCATTTCTTCCAGCGCCACGAGGCTGTTTCCGCCTGAGAGCGCCCCGGCCAACAACATCTGGAAGGTGCGATCGGCCTTGGCGAAGTCGAAGCCTGACGGCCGAGCGTCTCGATCCACACGGGCGCCAGCAGCTTCGAGCTGATCGGCAATGCCGTGAATGGCGGAGGTGATCTGCGGATCCCCGGGGCAGTAGGGATCATCGGCCCACACCGCCACTCGCAGCTCGGACACGTTCCTGGACCGAGTGGGTGGAAGCGACAAGGACCAGGCCTCGTCGTGCCAATCGTCGGCGCCAGCCAGAAGATCAAGGGCAAAGGAGCAGTCAGCCACGGTTCGGGCCATCGGCCCGACAACCGCCAGGTCCGCCTGCGTCAGGGTTCCGGGTGGACCCGGGATCTGGCCCTTGGCCGAGACAATGCCGTAGCTCGGCTTGTGACCAACCACGCCAGCCATTGCGGCGGGGTTTCGAATCGAGCCTGCGATGTCGCTGCCGACTTCCAAGCTGGTGAAGCGGGCCGCCAACGCGGCCGACGAACCGCCCGAACTCCCGCCCGGTGAGCGGGAGACGTCCCACGGGTTGTTCGTGCAACCGAAGACCTCGTTGAAGCTCTGCACGTCGCCGGCGTAGATCGGCAGGTTCGTCTTGCCGAAGATGACTGCCCCGGCATCGCGGAGTCGTCTCGTCGGCGCAGCGTCGGCCTCGGGCACAAAGTCGCTCAGCTCGGGAGCGCCGGAGGTGGTTCGCATGCCTTGGGTCATCAGCGAGTCTTTGAGCGTGATGGGAAGTCCGGCGAGCGGGCCCAAACTCTCTCCGGCGCTGCGAGCGTCGTCGATCGCCGCTGCCTCGGTTCTGGCCCGTTCCGCATCGAGGGTGACAACGGCGTTGATCTCGCCGTTGCGTTCTGCCACTCGCTCGAGGTGGGCGTCCAGCGCTTCTCTCGCCGAGACCTGCTTCGTATCGAGCAGGGCGACGAGTTCGAGGGCAGACAACGATGTGAGATCGGTCATGGCTGCACGCTAGACCGATGCTGGCGGTGGACGGAAAGCTGCCAGTCAGCGAAGGCGGGAACGGAGCATGCGCAGGGCGCGTCGTCGGCGACGCAACTCGATCCGCACTGAGCGCGGGAGCGCATCGACCGCTTTGCGACGAAGCGGGCTGGCAAGCGATCCGCCGACCGCCCGTTTCTTTGCCGCACGTCCGCCCGTTCGGGCCGGACTGCCACCACCCCCGCGAAGCTCGGCGATGAAGAGACGAACCGGCTCGTCGCCGCTCACCGAGATCTGATGCGTTTCACCAGCGCCATAGAGCACGACGTCGCCAGCGTTCGCTCGTCCATCGAGCGTGTTGATGGCGCCCGCCAGCACCACCACGACCGCGTCGTAGTCGTCGACGTCGGGTTCGCCGACGAACCCCGGCTCCATGTCCACCAGCAGCAGCCGCATCCCATCGATGGTTGCGGTCGGACCAGATCCCAGTCCGAAGGCCGAGCGCTTTCGTTCGGCAAGCTGTTCGGGGTCCGGCGCGATGTCGCTCAGTTCAAACCGGGCGGCGCCCCACGGAACCGCGTGGTCGCGACGCACACCTTCCCACGCGATGTCGAGGTGAATGTGCTCGGCTTCCTCGGGTGCCGACAGCCAATGCTCGGTTCCTGGGGGTACGTACACAACCGTGCCGGCGTTCACGGGAAACGTGAAGGGGTGCGGCGCCGGGCCGAGTTCGTAGTCGCCACCATCGTTGAGCGCCACGACGATCTGCTCGTAGGAGTGGAACTCGCGATCCGTGTCGGGCGGGCCCGCACCAATGCGGTGGTGCTTCACGGTGAGTTCCGGCAGCGTGTTGGTTGGCCCTTTGAACCCAGCCATGGGTTTCCAGCCCGGAGGTCCGATGACCGCAGCGCGATCGAGCGGAATCAACCGGCTCGTTGCCTCGCCCACGCCGGCCGGGGGCGGAACGATCCGGTTGCGGCGAAAGCGGTCCTCGCCGCTCACCATCACGCAGGGGGGAAGAGGGTCTTCGACAAATTCGTACGGCCAGTCGTGGCCCGCTCCGTGAAGCCGCACCGGCTTGTCAGGGGTGGCGTAGTGAAGCAACAGCGCGACCCGTGTCGTGTCACCCGCATGGAGGCTTCCATGCCAGACGGAGGCATCGATGATCACTGCCTCGCCATCGGTGGCTCCCACGCGAACCACGGATGCCTCCGGGTCGTGTTCTTGGGCCCATCCCAGGACTCGGTCGTTGCCCTTCCCGATCGTCGTGCCCCGAGAGACGGCGATCTCTTGCGGCGACGTTCCAATCCGATGGCTGCCTGGCACCACATCGAGCGAAGTCTCTGGTGTCGTGTTCTCTAGCCCGATCCACACGGTGACCGCTGATCCTCCGGCTTGCGCCAGGTGCACATCGATGTGCCACTCGTGGTCTTGGCCTGGGTCACGCTCGATCAGGTTGGCGCCACACAACATCACATCGGACCCGAGAAGCTCACCGATGACGTCGAGCAGGGTTGGGTTCGTTCCAATGCGGTAGTAGGCCTCGGAGCTCGCGGCCCAGCCCTTCATCCAGTCAAGCGGGGCCTCCGCGTCTCGGAGCGCAGCCAGCAGCTGAGGCGTCTCCTCGGCAGGCAGGACGCGTAGCGGTCCGACCACCCCAGTACGGGCAAAGCTGGACGAGTCGAACTCGCCGTTTCCCTCACGTTCCCGCAGCACTGCATCACTGTCGCAATCAGGACGCCAAGCGTCAACCAGGCATCTGCGGTTTCGCGGGCAGGAGCGAAAGATATTCGCTAGCTTCAACCGATCCCGCCAGACAAGGCAGAGAGAAGGAACTGACATGGGCGTTTTCGATTTTGCACGTGAGGCCGGAGCCAAGATTGGCATCGGCGACTCCAAGGAAGAAAAAGCACAGGCCGCATCCGAGGCTGCAGCGAAGGAAGCTGCCGTCAAGGCCGCCGCTCGCAACAAGGCACTGAAGGCCCGCAAGGAAGCCTCCGAGGCTGCGCAGGCCAAGGCCAAGGAAGCAGCGCAGGAAGAAGAGAAGGCTGCTCGAGCGCAGGAAGTGCAGCGCTCGGAATCGATGGAGCGCTACCTCAAGACCATGGGTCTTGGCGATGTGGACGTTCGCATCAAGGACGGCAAGGCCACCATCTTCGGCGATGCCAAGGATCAGGCCACGGCCGAGCGCATCATCCTCGCCGTGGGTAACACTCAGGGTGTCGAGCAGGTCAACGACTACCTCAAGGTCGCCGAGCCGGCCGAGGAGAGCGACATGTACGTCGTGCAGAGCGGCGACTCGCTCAGCAAGATCGCCAAAGAGGTGTACGGCGACGCCATGCGTTACCCGGAGATCTTCGAGGCCAACAAGCCGATGCTGACCGACCCGGACCTCATCTTCCCCGGCCAGGTGCTGCGCATCCCTGCTGCCTGATCGGTCACCACACCGTTTTGTGCGAACGGCCGCACGCTCCCATCCCGGAGCGTGCGGCCGTCGTCGTTTTGGTGCCGTCGTCGTTTGGGCAGCTCGTGACTAGTGGTCGAGCCAGGTTTCTTGCACTCGGCGCCACACCAGACCGTGGGGAGCGGCCTCGTCCGGTGTGAAGACCACCGTCGAGCGCCGGCGATTCGTTCGGTCGGAGAGCACATGCTCTTCGATGTACTCCGCAATCAGCATCGCTGGATCAGACGCCACGAGCTGATGATCCAGTGTGTTGATGGTCAGCGAGCTCGAGTGGCCGTGTCCGGCCGTGATGGCGGCCATGACCTCTGCACGAATCGACGAGGTGCCGTCAGGGCCGACCATGCTGAAGTCGGCGGCGAGGACTGCATCGACCCTCGTGAGATCGTCGGTCTCGCCAAGAAAGTACGTCTCGAAGAGGTCGTGCAGGGCGATGATCTCGCGCTTCCAGGCTGGTTCAGTCATGGCTCGAGTCTTGCACGCACGTTCCTTGCACCCAGGTTCGTTTGATGCGGCTGGCATCGGTGGAACGCACGATCTTCTCGAAGATCCTCGCATCGCCGACACCATCGTCAGCAGGACCATCCACCTCGGGCCAGCGGCGGGCGCCGTGAACGCCAGGTCCGTCGGTGGCCACGGCGATGGCATCGAAGGGCCGCCCGACCGCCAACAGCCCGACCGGCAGCCCGAGCAGTTGTGCCCCGCCCACAGTGGCCAAGTGGAAGGCGGTGACAATGTCAATCCGTTGGTCCGCTCGACCGCGTTCGGAGCGCGGACGGGCGGGGTCGACGCCGTCTTCGAGCATCCGGGACGAGGTGACGGCGTGCGCCGCATTGAACATCACACTTGGGCTGGCGCCGCCGGCAATGTCAGTTCCGAGCCCCACGTGAACACCGGCGGTCATCGCGCGCCTGGCCGGAAACACGGCGTCGCCGAAGTAGGCGTTGGAGAGTGGGCAGTGCGCCACGCCAGCGCCGCGTTCTGCAAGGAGGGGCAGATCGTCGTCTCCGAGCAGACCTCCATGGGCAAGAACGGTGCCCCGGCGCAGGAGACCGAAGCGATCGAGTGAGGCAGCGTCGCTGATTCCGTGTCGCTCCAGCACGTGCCCGTGCTCCCAATCGTTTTCGGAGCAGTGCGTCTGCACGAGCGTATCGGTCTCGGCCGCCAGCTGGCCGAGCCCAGCAAGCGCCTCGTCGCTGCAAGCCGGGATGAAGCGAGGCGTGACGATGGGCTGGACGAGATCAGAATCCAGCGCCCGAATCTCTTCGATGGACTGGCGACTGTCCCGGACCGCCGCTGCGGCGTCGACGTCTCGGTACCACTCGGGCGTTCCGGCCGGGTGATCCATCGCGGTGCGCCCGACGAAGGCCCGCTGGCCGTAGCGAATGCATGCTTCGGCCAGCGCAGTGGTGGCTTCGAGATGGGCCGAGCCGTAGTAGACGGCCGTGGTCGTGCCGTGCCTGAGCAAGGCAGGCACCATGTCGTCCCATACGTCCCGAGCGAAATCGAGGTCGGCGAAGCGGGCTTCGAGGGGGAAGGTGTGGACGAAGAGCCACTCTTCCAACGGGAGGTCGAGCCCGGTGCCGAGTTGGGGCCACTGCGGTGCGTGGATGTGCGTGTCAACGAGTCCGGGGAGCAGCCGCTGGTCGGGCCCAAGTGTCACATCTGCTTCGTCACCGACATTCGCGTGCGGTTCGATCGAGGAGATCAGACCGGCTTCGTCGATGGTGATGAACACGTCGTGCAGCGTCTGAAGTTCGCTCGGCGTCGGCGCTTGATGAACCGTGGCCCGCACCGTCCAACTCACGACGATGCACCCTCCGGTACGGACGGACGCGCTTGGTGAGAGAGCGGTTGATCAGCGAGTGTCATGCCCAGATCGTTCAGCAACCGCTCGTCGGTGTCTTCACCGGCATTGTCGGCGGTCAACAGGCGGTCGCCCAAGAAGATGCTGTTGGCGCCAGCCTGGAAGCAGAGGGCGTGGAGCTCATCGCTCATGCCCTCGCGGCCGGCAGAAAGCCGGACCACCGATCCCGGCATCACGATGCGGGCCGCAGCAATCGTGCGAACGAGCTCGAGCCCGGGCAGGTCATCGGGTTCGGCCTGCAGCTTGGCGTGGAGTGGCGTGCCTGGCACCTTGATGAGCAGGTTGATCGGGACGCTTTCGGGGTGCGGATCAAGGGCTGCCAATTGCGTGAGGAGGCCGGCCCGATCCCGCCTGCTCTCGCCCATGCCAACGATGCCTCCGGTGCACAAGGAGAGGCCGGCCGTCCGGCAGGCATCCAGGGTGTCGAGCCGGTCTTCGTAGGTACGGGTGGTGATGATCTGTCCGTAGAACTCCGGCGATGTGTCGAGATTGTGGTTGTAGAAGTCGAGCCCGGCGTTGGCGAGGGTTTGGGCTTGGGGTTCGCTGAGCATTCCCAGCGTCACGCACGTCTCCAAGCCCAGTGCAGACACTCCCTCGATGGCTTCGCTGACGGCGTCGACCTGCTTGTCCGACGGCGAACGCCAGGCGGCTCCCATGCAGAAGCGCGTGGCTCCGGACTCCTTCGCCTTGACGGCCTCGGAGAGAATGCTCTCGGCATCCATCAGCTTCTCTGGGGTCAGAAAGGTCTCGTAGTGAGCGGACTGCGGGCAGTAGGCACAGTCCTCCGGACATGCCCCGGTTTTGATGGAGAGCAGCTGGGCGCCTTCCACCACGCCCGCAGGGAAGTTGGCGCGGGTCACTGTTTGCGCCTGGAACAACAGCTCAGTCAGCGGCGTCTCGATGATCTCCACCACCTCGGCCACCGTCCAGTCGTGCCGAAGCGCGCCCTCGGAGAAAAGCGGCCGTTGCGTCGCGTTCGAATCGCTGTGCTTCATGGCTCGGTGTGTAGGCAATCGGGGGTGACGATCCCAACGTCGACGGCGCGAAGTATCGTCACCCCTCGTGTCAAAGTCGGGTGAGTATCCACCACTCCACGAGTTTGAGGCACCACGCTGTGCGTTGTCGGGATCTGCGCAAAAGGCGCATTGGAGCGGATGTACGTGTTGACGATGATTGATGACGACGAGTGGTTCGAGCTCTCTCTGGAGCTGAACGCCACCGTTGCGGAACTGCCACCGGGAAGCCGTTTGATCGAAGCGCTGGATGTTCCGCCCTTCCATGCGGCGATCCGAGCCAGCGGAACGACCATGGAAACCGTGACCACCGTGGAGCGGCCGACGGGGATCTACGGCCACCAGCAGGCCGCCACGGCCGCCATGGCGATGGCCCAGGCGCACACGCCGCGCACGCCGACCCCGGCCACTCGGTTCGCTCCATCACCGCCGAAGTTGACGATCGCGGTCACACAAACCGACAGCGGCGACTCCGTGGCGATCGCGGTGTCGGGATTGCCGGGCGAGAAGTGTTCATTCTCGACCTTCGACCTCCGCCCCGGCTCGCACAACATCGACGTTGGCTTCGAGGTCCTTGCGCAGCTTCGCGGTTGGGCCGTTCGGGCCAAGCCCATGCAGGTCAAAGGCTCTGACGACGGCGAAGCGTTTCCTTCGTCGGCCGCCTGAGACAGCCGACGTCACCGCTCGATCAGGCGGGGCGTTCGATTTCGAACAGATCGTGCGAACGGCTGTACGCGTTGCCGACGTGACGACCAACGGCCCGGAGCTCAGCCTGATCGACGCGAGTGCCGTCGAGCAGGTGCTCGGCCACGTGGAACATCACGGCCTCACCGATCACCAACGCATTGCCGAGCTCGGGGTGACCAATGTCGACAATGTCGGTGACCCGACACTCGATGTTTGCCTTGCACTCCCCCACCATGGGTGGAGCGACTGAAATCGAAGGCACCGCCGTGAGGCCGGCGAGCTCGAACTCATCGACGTCTTCCTCGACGGAGGCCGCGGTGGTGTTCATCGCCTCAACGACTTCGTCAGTCACGATGTTGATCGTGAACTCACGAGTGGCTCGCACGTTCGCCAGCGTGTCGCGCCGACCGCTACGGCCCGGTCCGAAGACGAAGGTCGGCGGCTGGCCCGCCATCATGTTGAAGAAGGAATACGGGGCAAGATTCGCTTGACCGTCGCCATCCACCGTCCCAATCCATCCGATCGGACGGGGCACGATGAGCCCAGAACCCAGCTTGTAGCCGTCGACACCGGAAAGCTCCGCGACGTCGAACGTGGTCATTTCGTGGGCATGGCCGCTCATGATTCGCCGTTCTTCCACTCGAGAATGTCGGTTGCTCTTGCGATGTCCTTACCCAGCTGCTCCTTGAGCGCATCAATACCGTCGAAGCGCTGCTCCGATCGAATGAGTTCGACGAACTCCACCCGAGCGGTCTGGCCGTAGAGGTCGCCCGCGAAGTCGATCAGATGGGCTTCGAGCAGCGAGTGCTCTGCGTCTTGATAGAACGTGGGCCGCTTGCCGATGTTGATGGCAGCCGGACGACGCTCGCCATCGGGCGTGAGGTACCAGCCGGCGTAGACGGCGTCGGCGGGCAACGCCATCGTTGCCGGAATGGCGACGTTGGCCGTGGGGAAACCGATGGTGCGGCCCCGCTGGTCACCTTCGACCACGGTGCCCCGCAGTTCGTGGGGGCGGCCGAGGAGGCGGGTGGCAGTTCGGACTTCGCCCCCGGCCAGGGCCCGACGCACGGCTGTGGATGACACCGATTCCACCTTGCCGTCAGGACGAGGAAGGAGCTGCACCCCGTCGACCGAGAAGCCGAGTTCCTCACCAAGAGCCGACAGCACGTCGACGTTGCCGGCACGATTCGCTCCGAAATGGAAGTCGTGGCCGACGATGACGGCTCGCGCACCCAAGCACCGAACCAGCACGTTTCGCACGAAGTCCTCGGGCGACTCCGAGGCGCGTTCCTCGTTGAACGGCACGACCACGACCGTGTCGACCCCGGCCGATTCGAGCAGCTCCAGCTTCTGGTCGAGGCTGGTCAGCATCTTCGGAGCGTTTTCCGGTCGGAGGAACAGCGCAGGGTGAGGTTCGAACGTGACGACGGCCATCTTGGCGTCGAGCTGTCGAGCGGTCAGTTGGGCTGCCCGAATCACCGCCTGGTGACCCATGTGGACACCGTCATACGCGCCGATGGTCAGCGCATGACCGGTGCTGGTGGCCGGACAGCTCTCAGGGTCTTGGATGAGCTCCACAGGGGGCGAACCTAGCGCCCGAATGACCCGAGTCCCTATCCCGCAGCGTCGAGCACCTTCACCGGCTTCATCTCGCCGTCTCGAACCTCGTACACCGCAAGGATCTCACCGTGCTGATCGGCGATGGCGAGCTGCCCACTGCCTCCCGAGGGGCCGAGCGAGCGGCCGAAACGAACTTGCTGCGCCACCTCGTCATCGACCTCCAGAAGAGGAAGACCGCGCAGCATCTCCGGGACCGGCCGAAGCTCCAAATCATCCAGCTCGCAGGCCTCGTCGAGGGTGAAGCTGCCAACGGAATGCCGCCGCAATCGCCGCAGGTGTGCGCCACCGCCCAGCGCTGTGCCCACATCTGCTGCGAGCGACCGGATGTAGGTGCCGGATGAGCAGTGGACGTCGATCTCGTACACGAGCGGGTCGGCCGTGGGTTCGGTGGTGTAATGCCGAACCGACACCGGCCGTGGCGGTCGATCGATCTCTTTGCCCTCTCGGGCGAGTTCGTGGAGACGCTTCCCGTCGATCTTCACGGCCGAAACCATCGGCGGGATCTGTTCGATGTCGCCGACGAACGTTGCCGCTGCGGCAGCAACCGCTTCGGGCGTGACGGACATGTCCCACGAGCCCGTGACCTCGCCCGCGGCGTCGAGTGTGGATGTGGCGGTGCCGAGCACAAGTTCGCCCGTGTAGCGCTTGTCGGCTCCGGTCACGAACTGGAGCAGCTTGGTTGCCTTCCCTACGCCGAGGACCAGCACGCCGGTGGCGTCGGGATCGAGCGTGCCGGCGTGGCCCACCTTGCGGGTTCCGAGCGACTTGCGGACCCGGTCCACCACGTCGTGGCTGGTCATTCCCGCCGGCTTGTCCACGATGAGACAGCCAGACACACCGGAATCTGGACGCTTCGTGCGCTGACCGCCCCGCGTGCCCCGCCCCGCCATCAGACGTCGTCGCCTTCGGCCGGCTCCTCAGCCTGTTCGTCACCCAGCAGTGGGTCAGGAAGATCGGCGGCCGGAAGACGGTCGAGCCCGGCCAACACATTGTCGATCCGGGCGCCGGCTCGAACCGCGGGATCGAAGCTGAAGACCACGTCCGGCGTCTTGCGCAACTTCGCCTCCCTGGCGATGACGCGCTGGACGGACTTGCGATGTGAGGCGAGCACGTCGAGAACGATCTCGTCTCGCTCAGGATCGGGCTCCTCCAGCGTGGAGACGTAGACCTGACAGACGTTGAGGTCGGCGTCGACCTCGGCGCCGGTGATGGTCATGAACCCCAGCTCATCTTCGTCCGTTCGCTCGAAGTAGTCGGCGATGATTTCGGTGAGCAGGGCGTTCAGGCGCGCCGTTCGGGGGTAGTGGCGGTTCGTTGCCTGACGGGGACGTTTGCCGCCTCCAGATCGCTTGGCCATCGCACTCTTCTTTCAGTCGTCCATCGGCGCCCACGTGCGCTCGATGTCGATCACCTCGGCGCCGGGCAGTGACCACAGGTATCGCTCCACAGCATCGGCCACCTCGGTGAGGTGGGAAACGCTACCGCCCACGATCGCTACGCCGAGCCGAGAACGCTGCCAGGTGTCGAGATGACCGACTTCGGCCACCCCGACGCCCTTCCAGTTATCGAGTGTTCGAACCGCGGACAACACCACCGAGCGCTTCGCCTTGAGCGAGCGCGCCTGCGGTATGTGCAGCTCGACGCTGAGAAGAAGAACCTCCATACCGGCTTAGGTACGGGGGATCTCCCGCTCTTCGAAGGTTTCAATGACATCGCCGGGCTTGAGGTCCTGGAAGTCGTCGAGGCCGATACCGCACTCGAAGCCCGACTGGACCTCTCGCACGTCGTCCTTGAAGCGACGAAGGGACTGGATCGCGCCCTTCCAGATGATCGTTCCCTCGCGGAGGAAGCGAACCTTGGAGCCACGAGTGATGGTGCCGTTGAGCACCATGCAACCGGCGATGGAGCCGATCTTGGGAACCTTGAAGATCTCGCGGACCTCAGCGTCGCCGGTGACCACTTCTTCGTACTCCGGAGCGAGCATGCCGAGCATGGCATTCTCGATGTCCTCGAGAAGCTTGTAGATGATCTCGTAGTTGCGGATCTCGACGAGTTCCTGGTCGGCCAGCTCACGAGCCTTGCGATCGGGACGGACGTTGAAGCCGAGGATCGTGGCGTTCGAGGTGGACGCCAGAAGGACGTCGTTCTCCGTGATGCCGCCGACGCCGCGTGACACGAAGGCCAGCTTCACGTCGTCTCGCTCCAACTTGCGGAGTGAGTCGGTGACCGCTTCGAGCGAACCGTTCACATCGGCCTTCACGATCAGGTTCAGCGTGGCGGTCTCGCCGCTCTGAATCTGCTGGAAGATGTCCTCCAGCTTGGCTCCGCCGCTGGTGGCCGAGGCGTCGCGACCGAGGCTGGCGAGGCGCTGCCAGTGCTCACGGGTGTCGGCCACCTTGTTGGCAACCTTCTCCGACGGAGCAATAACGAAACCGTTGCCGGCTTCGGCGACGTCGCTCAGACCGAGGACCTGCACCGGAGTGGAGGGACCTGCGGACGTCACGTTCTCGCCTTGGTCGTTGATGAGCGCACGAACACGGCCCCATGCAGCGCCACTGACCAGCGGATCACCGACGGACAGGGTGCCTCGTTCGACCAGCACAGTGGCAACGGGGCCACGACCGATGTCGAGGTGTGCTTCGAGCACGGTGCCAGCCGCACGGCCTTCGGGCGTGGCCCGGAGGTCTTCGATCTCAGCGATGAGGTTCAGGTTGTCGAGGAGGTCCTCGACGCCGTCGCCCGTCATTGCGGAGAGCGGCACAAACATGGTTTCGCCGCCCCACTGCTCGGGAACGAGGCTTCGTTCGGCGAGCTGAGACATGACTCGGTCGGGATCGGCGCCTTCGCGGTCCATCTTGTTGACGGCCACGATGATTGGCACTTCAGCCGCTCGAGCGTGATCGAGCGCTTCCAGCGTTTGGGGCATCACGCCGTCGTCGGCTGCGACGACGAGCACGACAATGTCAGTGGCGTCAGCACCGCGAGCACGCATGGCGGTGAACGCCTCGTGACCGGGGGTGTCCAAGAAGGTCAGCGAACGGCCGTCCTTCTCGATCTGATACGCACCGATGTGCTGGGTGATGCCGCCAGCTTCGCCTGCCACGACGTTGGCGGAGCGAATGCGGTCGAGCAGAAGGGTCTTTCCGTGGTCGACGTGGCCCATCACCGTGATGACCGGTGAGCGGGTCGGCCAGGACTCCACGATCTCGTCGTCGTCCTCGTCTTCGAACTCGAGCACCTTGCGGAGCTCGACTTCTTGCTCTTCGCCGGGGTTGACGAGACGGATCTCAGCACCCACGTCGGCGGCGAACATTTCGATCATCTCGTCACCCAAGGACTGGGTGCCGGTGACCATTTCGCCGTTGGTGAGCAGGAATCGGACGACGTCGGCTGCGGTGCGGTTCAGCTTCGGACCGAGCTCTTGCGCGCTGGACGCGCGCTCGATGACGATGACACCTTCGGGAACGGGAGCGTCTTCCGAGGTGTAGCTGGGCACCGACATCGGCGTGAGATCTTCGGCATTGCGACGACGGCGACGCTTGGGGCGACGCTGCTGACGGGGACCGCCACCAGGACGACCGCCACCACCGGGGCGACCGCCACCACCACCGGGACCGCCACCACCAGGGCCCCCTCCGGGACCACTGCGGAAGCCACCACCGGGAGCACCGCCGCCGGGGCTACCACCGGGACGATTGCCACCGGGAGGACCACTGCGGAAGCCACCGCCGCCACGGTTACCACCGCTGGGCGGCGCGGGCTTGCCACCGCCGGGAGGCGGAGGAATCGGCTTGCCGGAACGGCCGCGAGGTGGGCCGGGAGGCGGAGGAATCGGCTTGCCACCACCCGTGCGAGGCGGCGTGGGGGCTCCAGCGGGAGCGGCCTTTGCCGTGGCTGGCGCAGCAGTCTCGGCTGCGGCCGGTGCCGGAGCGGCAGGCACCTCAGCCGGTGCGGCGGGTGCCGGTGCGGGAGCTGGAGCTGGAGCTGCGGGCGCCGGCGCAGGAGCCGCCGGGGCCGGAGCGGGCTTCGGAGCTTCCGCCGCAGGAGCGACGGGGGCCGGAGCAGGAGCCACGGGCGCTGGTGGCGGTGGAGCCTTCGGCGTCGACGGAGGAGGTGTTGGCGGCTTGGCTGGCTTGGTCGACACCACGCGAGCGGGGGCGGGTGCAGGAGCCGGCTTGGGGGCTTCGACAACGGGAGCCGGTGCTGCCGGAGTGGGAGTTTCCTCTGGCTCTGGAGCCTTCTTCTTGGGCGGTGCCTTCTTGGTCGAAACCGGCGCGGGCACCTCTTCGACCTTTTCGGGCTCCGGTTCTGGCTCGGGCTCGGGTTCGCGAATAAGACCTTCGCGCTCGGCCTTACGGCGCAGACGATCCGCTTGAGGTTCGACGATGCTCGACGAGTGACTCTTCACGCCGATGCCCAGGGCATCACAGAGGTCGATGATCTCCTGATTGGAGAGACCCAACTCTCGTGCTAGCTCATACACCCGGACTTTTGATGCCACGTTGAAATACTCACCCTTGGGGGGATCGGGAATGAAAGGAACAGCCGGTCAGCACGAACCAGAGCGCGAGAGGCGAACGGATTGTCGTGAGCGGAACTGGGAAGCCTAGCGGCTGGGTGAGAACGACCCACGCCCGCTGACCCGCCATGAGTCACGCGAAGCGCAATGGAGCGACATCAACGTCGCTCGGTCGCGAGCGACTCCCGGACGCCGTCGATGGATGCCGCCGAGATCTTGCTGCGGAGGGCGCGAGCGAAGGCACGCTTGGTGACCGCCGCCTCGAAGCACTCGACAGCAGTCGCAGCACAGATCCATGCCCCGCGGCCAGGCGCCAGGCGGCTTTGCGTCAGGGCGTCGCCCTCGCCCTGGGCGACGGCGACGGCGACGAAACGAAGCAGCGTGGAGGCCGCAGCGGTCCGTCGACAACCGACGCACGTTCGCTGCGGCCCAACACGATCACTCTTCTTCGTCGGAAGCTCCATCGTCGCTGGCCTCGGCGCCATCTTCGACTTCGTCCGCGGAATCGTCAGCAGGCTCGTCATCCGCTACCGCTTCGGCCACTGGCTCCTCGGAGGCCTCGCCCTCAGCTACATCAGCCTCAGCAACATCAGCAGCGTCCGCCTCGGCAACGTCGGCGTCGGCGTCTTCGTCGTCTTCTGCGTCGGCGGCAGCGTTGTATTCGTCGAGCGTCATGGCTTCGCTGCCATCAGCCGGCTGCCACTTCTGCTCGCCGGTCTCGGCATCGACGATCCACTCACCGTCGGCCCACTCTTCGCCCTCGTACTGCTGAAGTCCGAGCGCCTCTTCCTCAATCTGCGTTTCGCTCTTGATATCGATGCGCCAGCCAGTAAGCCGGTGGGCCAGGCGAGCGTTCTGGCCTTCCTTACCGATGGCAAGCGAGAGCTGGAAGTCGGGGACGATCACGGTGGCGGTGCCAGTGGAGTCGTCGATACGGACTTCCTTGACCTTCGCCGGGCTGAGGGCCTTGGCCACGTAGTCGTACGGATCGTCGGAGAAGGGGATGATGTCGACCTTCTCGCCGTTGAGCTCATTGACGACCATGCGCACGCGAGAACCGCGAGCACCAACGCAGGCGCCGACGGGATCGACGTTCTGATCGTTGGAGTACACGGCGATCTTGGTTCGGTGTCCGGGTTCGCGAGCGCAGGCCCGCAGCTCGACGATGCCGTCGGCAATCTCGGGCACCTCGAGCTCGAAGAGCCGCTTCACCAGACCGGGATGTGTGCGAGACACCACGATCTGCGGGCCCTTAGCCGTCTTGCGAACCTCGACGATGTACGCCTTGTGCCGTGTGCCGGTTTCGGGGCGGGGACCAACAGAGACCTGCTCGGCCTGCGGGAGCAGTGCTTCGACTCGACCGAGGTCGAGGAGCGTGTAGCGGGAGTCGGTCTGCTGGACGATGCCGGTGACGATGTCACCCTCACGACCGGCGTACTCCTCGTACTTCATCTCCCGCTCTTCTTCACGAATGCCCTGCATCAGCACCTGCTTGGTGGTCTGTGCAGCGATGCGACCGAAGTTGTCGGGCGTGACATCCATTTCTTCGCCGACAGGATCGCCCTCTTCGTCCAGTTCCTGGGCGTAGACGCGAATGGCGAAGCTGGCGGGGTCGATCGTGACCCAGGCGTACTCAAAGGAGCCGGGCATCCGCTTGTAGGCGGACTCGAGGGCGTTGGCGAGGATGCCGTACAGCTTCTCGACCGAGATGTTCTTCTCTTCTGCCAATGCCGCGAGGGCGTCGGTCATCTCGTTGCTCATGTTGGGTCCTTCTCTTCTCTATTTGGTTGTTTGTTCTGTTGTGCTTGCTTGGGATGGGGCTTCTTGCCCCCCTGTCCCTTTTTCGCTCCGGGCTGGCCCGGCTTGGGGCCGGGGCCCCACTCGAAACTCGTTCGTGCCTTCGAGATATCGGCCAGATCAACCACGTGTTCAGTGGTCTGCTTCTGATCGATGCCATCGATTTCGCGGGCCAGAACGATGATCGTTCCTGCCTCAGCGTCGCACGAAAGCAGCTCACCTTTGAGGCGGCGAGGCTCCAGCGTGGGGTGCATCTTGATGACGACCTCTTCGCCGAGGGCACGCACGAAGTGCTCCGGGCGGGCGAGCTTGCGCTCAACGCCGGGGCTGGTGACTTCGAGCGTGTAGCGACCAGGCACGGGATCGTGCTGATCGAGAATCGGTGAGATCAGACGATTGACCTGAGCCAGCTGATCCGATGTCACGCCGTTGGTTCGATCGTGCACCTCTCCCTCGGCCAACAGGCGGTCGACGGTGATTCGCAACGAATTGCCGTTCCACTCGACATCGAGGATATCGACTTCAAGCGTTTCAACGACGGGCTCCAGCAGCTCGGCGACGGTTTCTTGCACTCCCATATGCGTCTCCTCGCTTTCTTGAC
>CALKTH010000091.1 GCA_937997485.1 uncultured Acidimicrobiales bacterium
GCGTTCTTCCCGATCTCCCAATTGCCCGACCTCATGCAATACGTCGCCAGGGTGATCCCGGTGTGGCACGGCGTGGAGGTCACGCGCGGCCTGGTCAACGGCTCGATGTCGTTGCTCGACGGCCTCGGTCACGCCGGCTACGTCTTCGCTTGGTTCTTCTTCGGGTGGCTCCTGGCCTGCCGGACCTTCACGGCTCGGTTGTCGGCATGATTGCGGGGACTGCATGAGCGTGACCATGTCTCTGGTGCCAGCTCGCCACGTGATCGAACGGAGCATCCTCAGCTATCGCCAGCTCTGGGTGATCTTGGTGGCCGGTTTCGCTGAACCCGTCTTCTATCTCTTCGGTTTGGGCATCGGCCTCGGCCAGCTCATTGGCGATGTCGAGTACGCCGGCCGTGCGGTGGAGTACTCCACGTACGTCGCTCCGGGGCTCGTGGCGTCCTCGGCCATGAACGGGGCGATCTACGACGCGACCTTCAACTTCTACTACAAGCTCAAGCACGCAAAGACCTTCGACGCCATGTTGGCGACTCCGCTGCGGATCAGCGACGTCGTGCTCGGGGAGGTGGGCTGGGCCATGATCCGCGGATTCGTCTACGCCACGGCGTTCGTGCTGATCACCGTGGTGCTCGGATTGGTGCAGAGCTGGTGGGCCCTGCTGGCCGTGCCTGCTGCGCTGCTCATCGGCATGGCGTTCGCGGCGGTTGGCATTGCCGTCAGTTCGTACCTGCGCTCGTGGAACGACTTCGACTACCTGCAGCTTGTGCTGCAGCCCTTGTTCCTTGCGTCGACCACGTTTTACGCGCTCGACGTCTACCCGGAGTGGTCGCACCCGATCGTGCAAGCCACGCCGCTCTATCACGGCGTGACACTGTGCCGGGCGTTGATGCTGGGCAACGTCGGCCTCGGCGTGCTGTGGCACGTGCTCTACCTGCTCGGCTTCACACTTGTTGGTGTTCTCGCGGCACGCCGTCGCCTCGTGCACCTGCTCATGGCGTAGCGGTTGCGGATAGTGGGTTGGCTGCCGAGCGGCTGCGACCCTTCACCCGCTAGACACGGGACCATGAATGCAGCTGACGGCAGGACCACCGACGACACCCTCGCTGCGGAGGTTGGCGCCATCGCTCAACTCACCGGCGAGTTCACCCTCCGGTCGGGGCTCACAGCGCAGACGTACTTCGACAAGTACCAATTCGAGGCTGACCCTCGGCTGCTCCAGGCTGTGGCCAGCCGAATGGTCCCGCTGATTCCGGAGGGGACCGAGCTGCTGGCCGGCCTTGAACTCGGCGGTGTGCCGGTGGCGACGGCGCTGTCGATCGCCACCGGGATTCCGGTGGTCTTCGTTCGCAAGCAGTCGAAGACCTACGGCACGGCGAAGCTGGCCGAGGGGCCGGGTATCGAGGGTCGCCGGCTGCTGATTGTGGAAGACGTCGTCACCACCGGTGGGCAGGTGGTGATCTCGGCCGGCGACCTGCGCGAACGAGGAGCGATCGTCGAGGCCGCCGTCTGCGCGATCGATCGGCAACAAGGCGGTGTCGAGGCGCTGGCCGAGGCTGGCATCGCCCTCTCCAGCGTGTTCACCCGGGCTGACATCGAGCAGTCATCGTAAGACGAGCGCTCACGCCCAGGGGTCGAGGTCCGGGGCGGGCCCGCGGCCGAGCAACCAAGCGGCGAGTCCGGTCGGGCTCGATCGGTCTGGAAGCCCGGCAATGAGCCGGGGGAGCGCCCGGTGGACGAGCTCGGGACTCCAGTCGGCCGGAGTGAAGGCCAGCCCAAGATCGGCGTGATGGACCTCGACCTCCCGCCAGCGGCGGAATGGCAACAGGCCCAGTGGGTGCTCCGTCCCGGCGACCGTTCGCACCGGCCGAGCCCAGCCCTCGTCCGGGACGGACCCGAAGAGCGAGTCAAGCCGCGATGCGGAGTCCCGCGTCTGCTGAACGAGATCTGCTGCTGACCGCTGCGCGCCACGATCGATGGCGTGTGCTCGTCCTGCGGCCCCACCTGGGTATTGATCGACGGTGCGCCCGTCGAGCGCGGCCTCGATGCGGCGGGTCATTGCGTCTGCGTTGTTGGTCAGGTGGCAGAGGACGTGAGCGATCGACCAGTCAGGGAGTAACGATGGGCGCCGCGCCGACCTCTCCGTGATGGCATTGAGCGAGTCCGCCAGCTGCCCGTGCGCTGCCCGGCAGCCGTCGATCTCCGTCGTGGGCCGTTCCATGCTGGTCACGCTAGACGTCTCCGCCGACCGAGGACCCCCGGCAGACGTTGGCCGATCAGAGCCCGCGCAGTGTGGGACGGTGGAGTCATGGAGATTCCGGTCTTGGAGACTGAACGGCTCACGCTCACCCCGCTCCGGGTTGACGATGCTCGAGCGATGGTTCCGGTCCTCTCTGATGCTTCGCTCTACAAGTTCACCGGCGGCGAACCGCCCACGCTGGCCGAGCTCGAGGAGCGCTATCGGTACCAGACAGCTGGCTCGGGACGGTCGGACGAAGTCTGGTGCAATTGGATCGTGCGGACTCGCTTGGACGGTCGGGCGGTCGGGTTCGTGCAGGCTGACATCGGGCCGGCTTCGGCAGAGGTTGCGTGGGTGGTAGGTGTGCGAGATCAGGGTCGTGGCTTCGCCACCGAGGCCGCCCGGGTTCTCTGCGATTGGCTACGAGAGAACGGCCCGCCGCGGATCGAGGCCCACATCCATCCCCGACACGTGGCGTCCCAGGCCGTCGCTCATGGCATCGGGTTGAATCTGACCGATGAAGTGGACGACGAAGGTGAGCAGGTCTGGGCTATCGCAGCACCTGGAGCGTGAGCTCGGCGACACCCCTTTGAGTGTCACACCCCCTGAGTACGGTTTTCTGTATGGGGTGGAGCGGTGTGTCGCAGGAACGGTTGGAGCGGGCGATCCGCCTCGGACTGCCTTGCCATACGCCTGCCATCGGCGAGATGTCGTTGCCTGACCCGCTTGGGATGAGCCCTGCGGAGTCGGGTGAAGTGGGGGTGGAGATGCTGCGCCTGGCCCAGGCGCTGACGAGTGCGGCGGTGCCGTTCTTGGTGGAGTTCGACGAGGCCGACGCGCATGTCGGGCTGGGGTATCCGAGCCCGACCCGGCACCTTGCACATCAGGTGTCGATCTCCAACCAAGAGGCCGGTCGTCTTGCCCGGGTGGTGCGGTTCGCTTCGCAGCACACCTTGACCGCTGACGCGTTGGCCGCTGATCGCGTCTCGGCCGCTCATGTTGACATCCTTGCCCGCCTCACTGCCGGTCTGGGCTCGTCGTTCGATGACGACGAGCTGGCGTTGCTTGGGTTGGCGGAGGGCCGCACGATCGAGCAGTTCGAACAGGCGGTCGCAGCGTGGCGTTGGCGCGTCGCCCCCGAGCTGTCGGAGGAGGATGCCGAAGCTGCGACTGATCGCCGGTACCTGAGCATGCAAGGTGATCTCTTCGGCGGGTCGACGGGAAGCTTCAGGCTCGAGGCGGTCGGCACCGAGCTACTGGCCGCCGCTCTGGACACCAGGCCTGATCCGGTTGACTCACCGCTTCCCGCCCGTTCGTTGGCGGAGCGCCAGGCCGACACGCTCGTCGACATGGCCGCCCATTACCTCGGTGCTGGACCTGCCGAGACTGACGCCCCTGGAGATGAGGCCGAGGGGACTGGACCAGAGAGCGACGAAGAGGCCGGGACAGAGGCAAGGACCACACCCATGCTGCGCTTGCCAGAATCGGTGGGTGATCCGACGGGACGTCGGATGGGTGTGGCCGGTCACGTCGACATCGTGATCGATCTGGCCTCGTACCAACACGACCCGCTTGTGGACGTCGCAGGGATCCGGGCCGACTTCGCCCGCTCCGGCTCCGCGCCTCGCGAGGCGCTCGAACAATTCTTCTGCGACGCGTCGTTCGCTGCGCTGATCATGGATGGGCCCAAGGTGATCCTCGAGTACGGACGTTCGCAGCCAGACATCCCTGCCGGGCTGCGGAGGGCGGTGCAGCGAAGAGACCGGTACTGCCAGTTCGAAGGATGCGATCGATCCTGGGCGTGGTGCGACGTTCACCATCTACGACCCAGGTCGCGCGGTGGGCCAACCAAGCTCGACAACCTTGCGCTGCTCTGCCGGTTCCATCACACCATGGTTCACCAAAAGGGCTGGCGGCTGGAGTGGGATCCTGAGCCCACGAAGAAACGGTTGCTGACCATCTCCCCTTGAGCTGGAGAGGTCAGCCGAACCTCCACCATTCCATCGGCCGCTTGATGACCCGGTTCCAACCGGGCCATCAGCGCGCCATGATGGCGGCGTGACCTCTCTTCTCAGCGCCTTCCGTCCGACGCTGCCCGACGGTGTCCGGTTCGAACAGCTGAGGGACCGGTTGGTACTGACATCAGAGCGAGGCCTGACGGGTCACGGCTCCGGGGTCTTTGCCGAGCCCACCACGTTCGCCGCCTTCACCCCGGCTCCGAACCCGGGCCCGGCAGGCACCCAGCTCCTCGGTTTTGCCTTCACTCAATTCGCCATGCCGGTACACGCTGGTGCCGACCTGGCCTTCGACTTCAACCCAGCGTCGAACCTGAACTCGCCCCCGGCCGTCGTGCCGTTGCTTCTTCGATCTGGCGAGCGAGTGACGCTGCTTGCGCCGCTCGACTCGTGGCACGAGCAGCTCATCGCCGTGCACACGCTGGCCGACGGCAGCCGAGAATTGCGCTGGGGCTGGCACGGTGATTTGAGCGAGATCCCCGCTGGCTTCCAGACGACGCTGGGCATCTTCGAGGGCACCTCCGCCAGGGAGCTGTTTCGCCAGTGGGGCCAGCAGGTGATGGCGGCCGCCGGAACCCAACGACGACCGGCAGGCAGCGACCCGATCGTCTCCCATCTCTCCTACTGGACCGACAACGGCGCGGCCTACTGGTATCGAACCGAGCCCGACCTGGATCTCACGACCACCCTGGCCAACAAACTCGATGAGCTCAAGGACCTGCAGGTTCCGGTCATGGCCGTCGAGGTCGATTCCTGGTTCTATCGCCACGAAGTACCCCGGGCCGTGGCCGCTGTGGGCTACCCGGAAGAGGTGCCGCCCACCGGCATGCTCGAGTGGGATGCCCGCCCCGATGTGCTTCCCGACGGCGTGGATGCGCTGGCCGATCGACTCGGCCGGCCACCGCTCACGCTGCACTCTCGCCACATCTCCAGTCAGTCGCCCTACACCGAGACAGGGGACTGGTGGATCGATGAGCAGCGAGGGGTGGCGGCGCCCGAGGATCCTGCCTTCTATCGCCGGTGGTTCGACGATGCGAAGCGCTGGGGTGCCACCTGCCTCCAGCAAGACTGGATGCTGCTCTACTGGTTCGGCGTTCGCCAGTTGCGGGAAGCCCCTGGTAGAGCACTCGATTGGCAGCGCGGGCTCGACCAGGCCGCGGACGACACGGAAATGAGCCTGATCTGGTGCATGGCGACCCCGGGTGACCTCATGGCGACGGTCCACCTCCGCAATCTGGTCGCCATCCGCACCAGCGACGACTACCGCTTTGCCGAAGATCCGGCGCTTCTCTGGCACTGGTATCTGACCGTCAATCGCTTTGTTGATGCGCTCGATCTCGTGGCTCACAAAGACTGCTTCTTCAGCGCCCATGATGCCAACGCCCTCGTCGGGCCGGGGAGCGCCTCGCACGTCGGCTCCGAGCTCGACGGCGACCCCTACCCCGACGTCGAGGCGCTACTGGCCGCCTTCTCCGGTGGCGTGGCGGGAATCGGCGACCGGATCGGTCGGACCGATCGAGACCTCGTCATGCGGATGTGTGATGACGACGGTCGGCTGCTCAGCAGCGAACGGCCGCTTGCAATCGCCGACCAGTCGCTCTTCCGGTCCTGGACCGACGCCTCAGGCCTGCTCTGGGCCACCACCCGCCTCCCGGCCCTCGGGAACCACGACGGCGAGGGCAACGCACAGGCCAATACCGACGTCGTCGTCGTTGTGGCCTTGCACACGGCCACAACCGACGAAGCAATCACCGACACGTTCGTGCTCCCGACCGATGGCATCGAGCGTGGCGTCTACGAGTGGCGGACCGGCAAGGCGTGGGCGGCCACAGACATCGCGGCGTCGCTCGCCCGCCGCGACTGGGCGCTCTTCATTTGTCCTCCCGTGGAGGTGGACGCGGATGGACGACGCACGATCAGCGTGGGCGACCCCAGCAAGTACGCAACCACACGGCGCTTCGACTCGTCAGAGGCCGAGGCTCAGGCGAGCAGCATCTCCGCCGTCTTCGAGGTATAGCGAGCGCTGGTGAAGCTGGCGCCATCGTGCTCCAACAACCAGACCGAGCCCTTCTCACAGCCTCGGCCCTTGATGGGAACGCCTCGGGCGGCGAGGACCTCGACGATGATGGGGATCAGGTTGCCATGCGAGCTCACGGCCACATTGCTGTCGACCGATCCTTCCGCTGCGGCACGCTCGATGAGCTCGAGTACATCCGTCACGTCGGCGTCTTCCCATAGGTCTTCGGACTCGACGATCTCCATGCCTCGGGCGGCAGCCAGCGGCTCCACGGTTTGCACACACCGAGTAGCAGGGCTCGACAGGATGGAGGCGAAGGGGACGTCGGCCAGCAGCTCCACCAGAGCGGTGGCCCTGCGGGCGCCCTTTTCTGAGAGCGGTCGGTAGATGTCGTGATGGCCGGGACCTCGGGAACCGGCGTGAGCGTGTCGAATCAGATAGACGGCCATGAAGGAGCGACAGACTATCTCTCGACCACCGCGGGTGTCGCTCGGTCGATCATCTTCACTCACCGAGGTCGATAACGGTGACCGTTCCCGTGCTGCCGTCCACCTCGATGAGCGCCCCGTCTGGGATTCGCCGAGTGGCGTTCGTGACCGAGACCGCACAAGGAATGCCGAGCTCTCGGCTCACGATGACGGCATGGCTCATGATGGCACCCACGTCGACCACCACTCCCTCAGCAGCGACGAAGAGTGGCGTCCATGAAGGGTCGGTGAGAGGAGCGACGAGGATCTCGCCCGGCGCCAAGCCTCGCGGGTCGGCAGGGTCGGTCACGACACGGGCCCGACCTCGGGCCACACCCAGGCATCCGGGAAGGCCGGTGATGGACTCGCCCACGCTCACCGAAGGGAGTTCCGCGCTGCGCAGCTCCCACTCCTCGAGCGGCGGTTGCTCGCCCTCAAAGAAGAACGGCGGGATCCGCTCGGCCAGTCGGGCGTGCACCGCTCGACGCTCGGCGATGACCTCTCGAAAGGAGGTGGGGTCCTCGACGAAGGCATCGAGCTCTTCCTCGACGCAGAACCAGATATCGCCTCGTTCGGCGTGCCCTCGTTCGGCGAATCGACGGTCCATTTCCTTGACCCGGAGTCGGGCACCATGAATCGCTTTGACAACCGTCGTCTTGGTTCGTTCTCGGCTCTGGCTGTAGAGCTGAGCGGCTCGCAGGGCCTTGACGAACATGCCCTTTGAGAGCCGACCGAGCTTGGCGATCGTCTCCTCCTCCAATTGCTTGCGTTCCGCCTGCAGGCGTGCTCCCTGCGCTCGGGGATCGTGGCTGTCGTCGGTGCCCCGCATCCGATCGATCAGGGTGAGCGCCAGTTCCGGCTCGGTCTCCCAGGTGTCGAAGGCCGTGTCCCATTCGTTGGGTCCTCGAGAGCCGAAGTCCTCCACGAAGACGCGGAAGTCATCGAGCCACGGAGCAGCGGTCGGCTCAGCTTCGAGCCGGGCCAAGAGCCCGGGGATGCCAGCATCGAAGTGTGCGGCAACCCTGGGTTCCGCTGTCGCTGACCGGCTCAGCGTCCACATGGCGGCCGACGGTGCCGCGGAGTCCACGTCTCCCAGTCCGGCAAGGAGCTGGACCGCCAGCCCGGGATTGTCGAACTGCTTGTCGCACATGCCCGAGAGCACGGCGATGGATATCCCAGCCGCGAAGCTGATGCGAAGGTGTGTCTCGAAGAGTTCCTCGAACATGTCGATGAAGCTGCTGTCGGTGGACTCACGGAGTTCGGTGTCGCTGGCATGAAGCGGAGGGAGCGCGGCGAGGTAGTTGTCAACTCGCTGTTGATCAAAGGCCAGCTCAGGAAGCTCGGTAGTGTTGAGCAGCTTCCACACGTATCGAAGCCCGGCGATGCTCGCCTTGCGATTCTTCTCACCCTCGATCGGCACGTGGGGTGGCGGATCGCCGACGCCGAGGAAGTTGGTGTCAGCGTCCTCCGCTGAACCTCCCGGCATGCGGGCCGAGATCATCCGATTGATACTCAGATTCAGGTAGGCGTAACCACCGAATACACCGGATCCCACGGCCGTGGTGAGGGGAATCGGTTCGAGCTCTTCCGGACGAACCAAGCCGCTGGTGAGGAGTGCGCTGCGCATCGCCCGCTCGCCGGCCTGCGACGCGATAGAGAAGCTGAGGGGCGTGAACACCTCGGGGTACACCTCGCCCGCGTTGCCCCTCGTGTAGATGGGAAAGCGCTCACTGGCGTCGGTCCCCACCCACGACGGGGCGTCAGGAGCCGACGTCGGCCCCACTGGTTTCCAGAGATTTGACGTGTCCTCCACGCCGCGGGTTTATCAGGCCATCAGATGGCCGTCCACCCTCCATCAACACACAGGATCTGGCCCGTGGCGTAGCTCGATGCGGCGGAGGCCAGGAACAGCAGCGCGCCATCAAGTTCGCCGATGCGGCCGGGCCGGCCCATCGGGGCGTTCTGTGTGATGTAGTTCATGCCCCCGTCAGTCCCGAACATGTCCGAGTTCATCTCGGTTTCGAACCAGCCAGGCGCGATGGCGTTCACCCGCACGTTCTTCCGTGCCCACTGCGAGGCCAACTCCCGAGTCAGGTTGTGCAGTCCGCCCTTCGCTGCGGCGTAGCCGGGAACACGCAGTCGTCCGCCGGCGACTTCGCCCAGCACCGAACCGATGTTGATGATCGAGCCGGCCCGTTCGTTGGTGATCATCCAGCGGGCCGCGTGGCGGGCCAGCTCGTAGGGCGCAACAAGGTCGATTTCGAGCTCGCGGCGGAACTCATCAACATCGTCATCGATGGCGGGCAGTACTCGAGAGATGCCTGCGTTGTTGACGACCACGTCGATCTGCCCGTGTGCGTCGAGCGTTGCCGCGACCAGCCGTTCGGCGGCTCCTGGCTCGGTGATGTCGGCCGGGAGCGTCGTTGCATTCGGGAGCGATGCCGCAAGCTCCTCGATCCGCTCCGCTCTTCGAGCCACGAGCACCACCGCTGCGCCGGCACCGGCCAGCACATGGGCAAACCGCTCGCCGAGGCCACTGCTGGCTCCGGTGAGAAGGACGACGCGCCCGGAAAGATCGAACAGGTCGGACGGTGTCTGGACGGGGAGTGGCTCGCTCATCGGTTGATCGTGCCACGATGCGTGAATGCATCGCGAACTCGCTCCCGACCAGCTCGCCCCGCCGGCGGCCAACTATGCCCATGCCGTTCTGTCCACGAACGTGCAACGGATGCTGCACACCTCGGGCGTCGTCCCAACCGCCCCTGATGGAACGGTGGCGGAGGACGTAGGCGGGCAGGCCGAAGAAGTGTGGCGCACGATCCTTGCGCTCCTGGCGGAGGCCGACATGACACCCACCGATGTCGTGTCGGTCACGACCTACGTCGTGGCCGGTGAGCCGTTGGGTCCGGTCATGGCGGCTCGCGACGCCGCCCTCGGAGGACACCGCGCTGCGTCCACTCTGGTGACGGTTCCCTCGCTCGCCCAACCGGCCTGGCGGATGGAGGTGGCAATCGTCGCCACAGCTTGACCGGAAGCGGGTCTGAGCGCGGGTCAATGTGCCCAGTCTCGCAAGACTGCTCGCGTTGACTGCATCCAAACGTCGGTGGTCGGGCGAAACCCCGACCAAGCGATGTGAGGAGACACACCATGAATCGTCCGATTCGAGCCGCGGTTGCCGCCGTGACCATGTTGGTCATGTTGTTGGCGAGTGCAGGACAAGCAAGTGCCCAAGAGACCAGCGACGTGTACGTGATTCACGGCATTCCCGGCGTAGATGTCGATGTCTACGTCAACGGCGATCTGACGCTGGAGAACTTCCAGCCGAAGGACATCGCCGGTCCGTTGACGCTCCCGGCTGCCGACTATGACATCGAGATCTTCGCCCACGAAGATGGTGCTCCGGCCGCCTCGAGTGAGCGCACCGATGATGCGGTCATCGACGTCTCGCCTGCCGTTCCCGGCGGTGAGAACGTCAGCGTCATTGCCCATCTGGCGGAAGACGGCACGCCCACCCTCTCAGCGTTCGTGAACGATCTCGAGCCTGCCGGTGCGGGCAACGGTCGGGTGACCATCCGCCACACCGCCGCTGCGCCCACGGTCGACATCGTCGCTGGTGGCGCCGCCGTCGATCCACTCACAGGTATCAGCAACGGCAACGAGGCCAAGGCCGACCTGCCCGCCGACTCGTACCCCACGGGCATCGCCGCTGCGGGCACCACCGAAGCACTGCTCGACGCTCCCGTCACCGTCGTTGAGGGCGAGAATCTCGTGGTCTATGCCATCGGCGACCTCAGCGCCGGCTCGGTCGAGTTGCTCACCCAGAACTTCACCGGGCTGCACTCCACGCCGACTGCAGTCAACTCGGGCAATAGCGGCCTCCGTGATGCGCCGGCCGCATCGTTGTTCGGCGGCTGGAACCTGGTCCTCCTGACCATGGCGCTTCTCTCTCTGGGTGGCGCCGTCATCTCGTTCAACGCCGGTCGCGCCGAAGCACGCCGGCTCGAGCTGCCGGCCAACCTCAAGCGTTGATGGTCGGGAAGTCCGGAAGACCGTGATGGCTGCATCGTTGACGACCGGGGCGAAGCGCTCCGCCGCCGTTGTGGTTGTCCTGAGCCTGGCACTGGTGATCAGCGGTTGTTCAGCAGCCAATGACATCAGCGTTGCGGCCGACCGTGCGCTTCCCGACCCATCCGAGCAGTTCGTCGAGAGCGGGACCGTCGACAGCGGAACCGACGATCCAGGAGGCATTGCCTCCAATTCACTTCAGGGGAGCGCTCTCGACGCCCCTCCCGGTTCGGGCTCCGAGCCCGAACCGGAGGTTGGCGTCCCCGCCGCGGTGCCGAACGTGCCGATCAACCGGGGACGCTCCTTGGCCCAGGCAACCGAGGAGGCAGAGAACGAGGCCGCAGCTGCTCGCCCCGTTCGGATCAGGATGGGAGCCATCGACATCGACGCTCCCATCACCGATGTGGGTGTGGAGCTCGATGGCGAGCTCGAGATCCCTGGCGCCACCGAGGTCGGCTGGTATCAGTTCGGCTCGCGTCCGGGAGAAACAGGCAACGCCGTGTTGGCTGCGCATGTCGATTACAACGGCGAGCTCGGAGCGTTCTTCGAGCTCCGAGAGGGAGCGGTTGGCGACATCGTCGAGATCGATGTCGAGGATGGAGAGACGCTCACCTTCGTGGTCCGGCAACGGGCGCAGTACCGCAAGGACGAGCTGCCGTTCGACGAGATCTTCCGTCGGGATGGCGCCGCCGGCGTGGTGCTGATCACCTGCGGGGGAGACTTCAACCCGTCAGTGCGGAGCTACGAGGACAACGTGGTGCTCTTCGCCGAACTGGTGACCGATCGCTGACCGGGTGGCTGGCGAGTTCCCCAGATCACAGCTGCGATCACGATGGCGCCGCCGACGAAGGTGGCGGCGGGTGGCTCCTCGGCAAAGGCCAGCCAAGCCCAGAGTGTGGCGGCCAGCGTTTCGATTGGGCCAAAGAGGCTCACCTCGGCTGCCGGGAGGTAGGAGGCAGCCGTGGCGATCATGACTCGGGCCAGTGGAGCCGTGACGGCGCCCATCAGAAAGAGATAGGCGTGTGTGCTGAATGGGACGCCACTGAGAGGCTCACTGGTGCCGAGCAGCACAGCGAACATGACGAGGGCGATGATCGCTCCTCCGCCGCCGACCGCAGCCATGCGATTGATGGTGGGGTGCCGCCGGTACACGATCAGGTTCAATGACCACCCCGTGATGGCGCCAACCGCAAGAAGATCGCCGACGATGCCGCCACCGCCAAACGAGCCCGACATCACGATGACGATCCCGGCGATGGAGGCTGCGATGGCGATCCAGACTCGGCGAGTCGTGCGTTCGCCGATCAGAACTCGACTGGCGATGGCAGCCAAGACGGGCGCAGCGGCGATGATCACCACGACGTTGGCCACGGTGGTGTTCTTGACGGCAAGAACGAAGAGTGTGGAACTGATTGCTTGAGTTACCGCAGCCTGCGCAAGCGGTCCTGGCATCGATCGAGCCTGTTGCAACAACCCGTCTGCGGCCCGTCCCGAGCGCTTCACCATCACGGCGTTGACGACGCCGATGGTCAGTGCCATCCAGAGCCCGAACCAGAAGGCGACCCGGACGCCACTGGTATCCGCCGCCCGGGTCAGCAACGAGTCGAGACTGACGGCGAACATGCCGGAGGCAGCAAGCACCCGCCCGAGCTGGCGCCCTTCCATCCGGGCCCCAGGTCGCGCCGTGGTCGTCATTCCGGCCGCGATCGTTCGCCCGCCCAAGCCGAAGCCCAGTCCCTCACCTGCGGCCGGATCTCCACTGGCACCTCGATCCGGAATGGAAGACCCTGCTCGGCACGCACACGGAGGTAGCGATGTCCGGCCTCAACCTCGGCGTGGGACGGGGTGATCGTGGCGGTGCCAAGGAGTCTGCGGATGGTGAGCGTGCCCGGCTCCATCACGACTCGTCGGATCGCGACCGCCACCGCTCCGATGGTCAGGGCGGCGCCGAGGCCGAAGCGGGCGGCTCCCAGAGAGTCGGCGGCGCCAGCGACAAGTGCGAGTGCGACGCCGAGGAGAATGAGCGCTTGGAGCCTGCTGCCAACGATGACGAGCGGCTCTACCAGCGTTCCTGTCCCGGAGGGCGTTCGCTGCTCGGTCAACGGAGTCCGCCGATGTGGGCCAAGGCCTGACGGGCGGCGGCACGCGCCGGTCGAGTCCCTTTCCATGCGACTCGGATGGGCTGGCGCAGCTCGATACCCCGGAGCTTCACAGCGACGAGGCGGCCGGCGATGAGGTCTGGCTGGACCTCGGGCAGGGGGAGAATGGCAGCGCCAGCGTGGTTCACGGCGGCCAGTCTGGCACCGACGTCGGACGTCACCTCGTGAATGTCGCCCGTGACGCCCAGCTCGTGCTGGGCGAGAGCGGCCTCGACGACGTCGAGTGTCCCGGAACCGCGTGAACGCAAGATCAATCGTCCGGCCGCCAGCTCGGCTCCGGTCACTCCTCTTCGGCGACGGGCCCAGGCATGCTCGGGATGCACCACTGGCACAAGCTCGTCGACCCGCACCACCTCGGAACGTAACCCGAGCGGGGCCCCGGGCCCGGCGAGGAAACCGAGGGCCGCCTCGCCGCTTCTCACCAACTCGGCAACTGTCGCCGTGACTCGTTCGAGCAGTTGAATCTCCACGTCGACCAGGCCTGCGCTTGGGATCCACGGGAGCAAGTGATGGCGGGCAATGCCTGCGGTCGTTGCGATCCGCAGCGTTGGGGCTCGTTGCTCGGTCAGCGCTCGTGCCCCATCGGTGAGGGTGACGGCGGCAGCCACGAGTGATGCGCACCACGCACTGACCTGTTGGCCGTCGTCGGTCAACACCGAGCCCGTCGGGCCCCGCTCCAACAACTGCACCCCGAGCTGCCGCTCCAGCTTCTGGAGCCGCGCCGTTGCTGAGGGCTGCGTGAGCCCGTGTCGGCTGGCTGCTTTCGAGACGCTCCCCAGCTCCGCCACGGTCAAGAAAAGTCGTGCCGAGGCCACATCGAGGTCATCGAGTCGGGAATGAACACCCATTGGCAAAGCCTATGACCTGAAAGGACCTTCGGCCTTCCGATCGCGGCGGCATCGTGCTGGACTGTCGAGATGGGCACAATCAGGTACGGCATCATCGGCACCGGGATGATGGGCGTCGAGCACATTGAGAACATCAATCAAATCGACGGGCTCATCGTCACCGCAATCAGTGACCCCTTCGAGGGTTCACGCACGGCTGGACTGGCTGCCTGTCCCGATGGCGACACGGTCGAGGCCTTCGAGACACACCAAGAACTTCTCGACAGTGGCCTGTGCGATGCGGTCGTCGTCGTCAGCCCCAACTTCACCCACATCGAGGTGATGGATGCGGTGCTGCGCAGCGGGCTGCATGTTCTGCTCGAAAAGCCGATGTGCATCACGGTCGAGGAGTCCAAGCAGCTCATCGCTCTGGCCGAAGAAACCCGAGAGGTGAACCCGGACCGCAAGATCTGGATCGGTCTCGAGTATCGCTACATGCCTGCGGTTGCCCAGCTCGTCGCCGATGTCGCTGACGGCGCCGTTGGCACTCCTCGCATGGTCACCATTCGCGAACACCGATTCCCCTTTCTCGTGAAGGTCGGCGACTGGAACCGATTCAGCGAGAACACCGGTGGCACTCTCGTCGAGAAGTGCTGCCACTTCTTCGACCTCATGTGCCTGATCATGAACGAGCGCCCGAACCGAGTGATGGCGTCTGGCGCCCACGACATCAACCATATGACGGAAAACTACGACGGCCGGATGCCCGACATCCTGGATAACGCCTACGTCATCGTCGACTTCGCCAGCGGACGGCGGGCGATGCTCGATCTCTGCATGTTTGCCGAAGCAACGCACAACCAAGAAGAGGTCTCTGTCATCGGCGAGAAGGGCAAGGTGGAAGCGCTCTTGCCGGAAGGCGTGATCAAGCGAGGCGTTCGCGGGCAGCACTGGATCGGCGACGTTGAGATCGAGAAGATCTCCGACGACTCCATTGCCCACGAAGGCTTGCACCACGGCTCGAGCTTCGTCGAACACATTCGTTTCGCCGCCGCCATCCGGGGCGAGCAGGACGTCGAAGTCACGATGGACGACGGCCTCTGGTCCGTTGCCATCGGTCAAGCCGCCCACCAGAGCATTCAAGAAGGCCGTCCCGTCAACCTCAGCGAGGTCATGTCATGAGTTCTGAGATCAGCTGGTTCAGCGCCCTGTGCGACGACGACTATGAGTTCCTCGGTCAGCCGGACACGGCGCTGCAAAGCTCCTGGGAGCACTGCCGCAATATCGTGATGACCGCCGATCGGTACGGGTTCGACAACGTTCTCCTCCCGTCGGGCTACGCCCTCGGCATCGACAACACGGCCTTCGCGGCCGGCATGGCGCCGCTGACGCAGCAGATTCGCATGCTGCTTGCGGTGCGGTGTGGTGAACTCGTCGTTCCTCAGGTTGCTCGTCAGATGGCGACGCTCGATCAAATGATGGGTGGTCGCCTGACGATCAACATCATCTCCTCCGACATCCCAGGAGAAACCGTGGAGAGCGGGCCCCGCTACCGGCGCAGCACCGAGATCATGTACTGCCTGCGGGAACTGCTCAACGGCAACGCCGTCGATTTCGACGGAGACTTCATTCAATTGAAGATCGATCCGCCTCGCATCCGAACCCAGTCCGGCAAGAGCCCACTGTTCTATTTCGGAGGCCTGTCGCCTGCTGCCAAGGAGTGCGCCGCCGCTGGCGCCGACGTGTTCCTGATGTGGCCCGACGTCACGCCTAAAGTCGAAGCCGTCAAGGCCGAGATGGATGCCATGGCCGCGGCGAAGGGTCGCCAGCTGAAGTACGGCTGGCGAAGCCACGTGATCGTGCGGGAAACCGAGGATGAAGCACGAGCGGCCGCCCGTCGTCTTCTGTCCAAGCTGGACGACGAGGAAGGCAAGGCCATTCGCCAGCGATCGTTGGATTCGGCCTCGGCCGGAGTGGCCCGTCAGGCAGAGCTGCGAGAAGGCGCCGACGACGAGGGATACGCCGACCGTCACCTCTGGACCGGTGTGGGGCGCGCCCGTTCCGGCGCCGGGGCAGCCATTGTCGGCGATCCCGATCAAGTCCTGGGCAAGATCCGCGAGCTGGAGGCTGCGGGCATGGATGCCTTCATCCTTTCCGGATACCCGCATGCCGCTGAGTGCGATCTCTTCGCTCGTTACGTCCTGCCCGAGCTGGACCACGCCAAGCTCGAGATGGACGCCAGCCCTGTGGTTGTCTGACGGTGGTGGTCTGACGGTGGTGGTCAGACGGTGGTGGTCTGACCGTCGCCGACGGTCAGACGTGGCGTGCGTAGACTCGCCCGATGTTTGCTGACGCCTCCAAGGCTGCCGCCCAGCGGGCCCGAGCTGTTGCCCGCAAGGGGCGATCAGCTGCCCATCGAGGCCGCGCTCTTGCGGCCCAGCGAACGAAGGACCCAGCGCCGACAGAAGACCCGTACGTGGTGGCCCTTCGGGAGGCCGGCGTGCTCGATGCGTGGCATCACCACGGTGTCACACCTGAGTCCGTCGCTTCAGCAGGACGAGCGTTGGCCTGGGCGCCACCGGGTCACTTCTACTCGCCCCTCCCGCCTCAGGAGGAGGCCATGGCTCGCCCCGTTGCCTCCTCGCTGCCTGGCATCGACGTCGACGCCGATGTGCTCGTCGCTCGGTTGGGTGAGGCGCTTGCTTCCGGAGCACTCGAACAACAGCGCTACGACCCCAGCAACGACCAGTTCGGACCCCTTGACGCCACCCTTGTTCGCCACATCGTTCGCTCACTCGAACCGAACCGCTGGATCGAAGTCGGATCGGGCCACTCCACCGCGGCTCTGCTCGATGCCACGGACAACCTTGCATCACGGCCTCGCATCACGGCCATCGATCCCTACGCCGACCGGCTCCGCAGCACCCTGCGGCCTGGCGATCTCGAACGGCTCGAGCTGATCGAAGAAGGCGTGCAGGGTGTGCCGCTGGAGACGTTCCAAGCGCTCGAGGCCGGCGACGTGCTCTTTCTCGACACCACCCATGTGGTGCGTCCTGGCTCCGACGTGGTGTATGAGTTCCTCGAGGTTCTTCCCCGTCTCACGCCCGGCGTGATCGTCCACATTCACGACATCACCTACCCGTTCGACGTCCCGGATGTGTGGCTCGAAGAAGGTCGGATCTGGTGCGAGCCCTACCTTCTCCGGGCGTTGCTGTGTGACAACCCCCGCTTCAGCATCCTCCAATGGCCGGGTGCCGTGGCCGCCCTTCGGCCGAGTGCGCTGGAAGAGATGCTCCCGCCGAGCATCACCTCGGCGGGCACCTCACTCTGGCTGCAGGTCAACTGAGATCAACCTGCGGGGCTCTTCGTCAGCGTCTCAACGTCTCAGCGAAGGCGGACCGACGCCGGAGGGGCCACTGCGATCCACGTGCGGCCGGGAGTGAGCAGCACTTCGTCGCCGTTGGACTTGGCTCGATAGACAATGCGATCGGTCGGCAGGTCTCGGCTCCACGTGGCGCGGATCACGTTGCCGCCGGTGTAGATGAAGGCGTCGCCACTGCCAACCGTGATGGCGTGGGGCGATTCACGATCGGCGATGCTTGGCTCGTAGTTGACCACCATCACCACAACGTTCTGCGGTGACACCCGAACACCGTTGGCGTCTACGTGTGCGGTGCCATTCTGGGTGCGGTCGTAGCTTCCACCGTTCCAGCGATAGGACACGTCGGTGTTGCCGAAATCGATGTCGACGCCGGCGCCGGCAGCGCCCTGAGAGGGATTGGTGAAGGGCGAGCGATACCGCAGCAGGGCGCCGGGGCGGCCATCGGCATTCGGCGCCTCTGCCAGCAGCCCGGCGGGCTGTCCGATGAGGTTGTAGGGAGCTCGGCGGCTATTGGTGCGGAAGTAGCTCTCGGCGTCCAACGCTGTCATGCTCACGACCGGGTAGCCCTGCAGGAGTTCTCGCACTCGAGCGTTGGCGCCCGAGGCAGCGACGAGCGGGAAGTTGAACTGCGAGAACACGTCGAAGTCACTGGTGCGAACCGAGCGGATGGGGCCGACCGATGGCGGAAGCTGCTCGTGATACACGGCGAGGAACCGACTGATTGCGCCCTCAACGAGGATCTCGTACACGAGGTCGGCCTGGTTGATGCCGAACTGGGGTCGCGCACTCTGGCTGTTCCCGATCTTGGCCGCAAGCACCGGGCGTCCTTCCAGCGAACGGGCCCGCTCGCCAGTCAGCGGGCGAATCTCGGGGAAGAGGCCCTGAATGCGCTCGGCGTACTCCGAAGACTGGATGAAGCCGTTGATGGCGTCCCGGTAGGGCCGACCGCTGTCGAGCTCTCCGGCCCAGAAGCTGAGACCGTTGCGCTCAGGTTCGCGGCGGAGCATGCCGGTGTAGAGCATGGTGGCTCGCACAACGCCATCGAGCTTCGTCTTGTATTCGGGAGACTCGGAGAAGCGAACCATCATCTCGCCCCGGCTCAGCCCGCCGGCGAGCTGGGAGCGCCAGAAGGTCTGACCGCCACCGTCGGCTCGGCGTTCCAGTACGTTCAGGTACACCCGGTCGATGAACTGTGCATCGGACAGTGATCCGTAGGTGCGAATGAACTCGTTCGAGGCGACGAACTGGCTGGAGATGCGATCGAGGTCGTTGCCATCACGGAAGAAACCGGACCAAAAGACCAGGCCATCGAAGTCGGGCGAACGGCCAAAGTAGGCGTAGTAGAGCCGGACCACGGGGGCGATCACGTCGGCGAACTCGGGCGCCCCGACGAGTGATTCGACCAGCGCTCCAGGGTCCACGCCCCGACGGAGCTCTCCCGCCCAAAAGTTCAATCCACCGGCGTCAGGGGAGCGGGCCAAGAAGTCCAGATACTGCTGAATCACGAACTCTTCGGGATTCGGGAACTCCCGCACCTCCTCTTCCGCAGCAGCAGGTGAGGTGAGCAGCGTCGCCAAGAGGGCAAAGGCGGCCAACAGTGCGATCAGAGCGGATCGACGGCGAGGCGCAGCGGCGGGTGATGAGGCGGGATGGGAACCAGGCACGGGGCGACGATAGTGGCTGAGCGCTCGTGCGATCAGCCGAGAGGATGGATCACCCAGGCGACAAGGCCCACGACGAGTCAGCTGATCTGCACGTCGGTCACGCAGGCGTCATCGCCACGGGCGACGGACCCACCCAGTTGCACAAGCGTTTCGCCGTACAACGAGCCGAGCATCCCTCGAACCATGCCTCGATCGACGGCACAGATCACGGGGTGCTCGATTGCGACGTCGCCGAACGGACAGTGTCCGCTCACGATGCGGAGCTCCTCGCCGTCACCCTGCCGTTCGGCGTGGGCGGCAAATCCGTGCGACGAAAGAGCGTCGGCCACGGCATGAAGTGCGGCGCGGAACGACTTCTGCGTTGACTCACCCTCGGGGCCCTTGGCATGAATGCCCATCGAGGCAGCCATCTGCTTGCCGAACTCCTCGCCGACTTCTTCGGCGAGCTCGGCCGCTTCGGACTCGGGCAGACGAGAGAGTGCCTTGCCCAGCAGCGTCACCAGGATGTCGTCGTGACGAACGTCGAACTCGAGGTGGAGGCCTTCTTCACTGGCCCGGTAGACCTTGGCCGGTCGGCCTGCGCCGGTCGAGGGGCGAGTGGTCACCTCGATGTAGCCCCCACTCACGAGCTTGTCGAGATGATGGCGGGCCACGTTGGCATGGAGCCCGGTGGATTCGGCCACCTCGCTCGCCGTGTGACCGTCGGCGGAGGCGTGGACGAGCAGATAGATGTCGCGACGCGTTGGGTCACCGAATGCCGAGCTGATCGCATTGACCAGATTGGCGAACTCGGTTGGCGACAACGACCTGCTGATGTCGTTGCGTTTCATCTCGGAGCGGTTGAGGGCTGACTGGGCCACCTCGGTAGTCTACGCGCCGTGACTGTCACACAAGATCAGGTGATCGAAGCCCTTCGTCCGGTCCAGGACCCCGAGCTGCACCGAAGCATCGTGGAACTCGGCATGGTTCGCCGTGTCGACCTCGCGCTGCCTTCGGTCACGGTGGCCGTCGACTTGACCATCGCGGGATGCCCGTTGCGAGCCGAGATCAACAATTCGGTCACCGAAGCCGTCAAGGCGCTCGACGGCGTCGACGATGTGACGATCGAGTTCGGTGTCATGACCGACCAGCAGCGCGAAGACCTGCGGCGGACGCTGCACGGTGACCCCGGTGCGACGGCTGGCTCCCAGCAGGCCCATGGCCATGCCGAGGGCCGAGCCATTCCGTTCGCCGATCCGGACAACCGCACGCGTGTCCTCCTCGTTGCCTCGGGCAAGGGTGGTGTCGGCAAAAGCTCGGTCACCACGAACCTCGCCGTCGCCTTGGCCGCCCGAGGCAAGAAGGTGGCCGTTGTTGATGCCGATGTTTGGGGCTTCTCCATTCCTCGCATGCTCGGCGTAGACCGCGACCCCACGATCATCGACGAAATGATCGTGCCGCCGGAAGCCTTCGGCGTGCGCTGCATCTCCATGGGATTCTTCGTGGAAGAGGATCAGCCCGTCATCTGGCGAGGCCCGATGCTGCACAAGGCGCTCGAGCAGTTCCTCACCGACGTGTTCTGGGACGATCCCGACTACCTCCTCGTCGATCTCCCACCGGGCACTGGCGACATCTCCCTGTCCATCTCGCAGTTCCTGCCCCGAGGCGAGATGATCGTTGTCACTACGCCTCAGCCAGCAGCGCAACGGGTCGCGCAACGTGCGGCCTACATGGCCCACAAGGTCAACATCCAAGTCGTCGGTGTCATCGAGAACATGAGCTACTTCACCGGCGACGACGGCAAGAAGTACGAGCTCTTCGGTTCCGGCGGTGGTCAGGAATTGGCCAACGAGCTCGAGGTCCCGCTGCTGGGCCACGTTCCCCTGGTCTCAGCGCTTCGAGAGGGTTCCGATACCGGCCATCCCATCGCCGCCGAAACCGAGACCGAGTCAGCCAAGGTGTTCGCCGACCTCGCCGAGAAGCTCGATGTCGAGCTGGCCCCGAAGCGGCGCTACCGCTCCGAACTCAAAGTCATCTAATCCCAATCGCTTCAAGGCTCCATCGCCTCAATTACAAGGAACTGCATCGTGGACGTTCGCATCGGAATCTCTGACAGCCCCCAGATCATCGACGTCGACATGGCCGACGACATCGATCGCGCCGCCCTCAAGACGAGCGTGGAGGAAGCACTCTCCACCGGCACGGGCATTCTCAGCCTGGCCGATCGGCGGGGTAAGGAATACCTGCTGCCTGCCGCCAAGATCGCCTTTGTTGAGCTCGGCTCGGTCGAGGATGATCGCCGGATTGGGTTCGGCGCCTGAGCCTGATCCGTCCGCTCACCATCGTCGCCGGCAAGGGCGGCGTCGGCCGATCAACCGTTGCGGCGGCGATCGCCCGAAACGCCGCGGCGGACGGGAAGTCGGTCCTCGCCGTTGACGCGGTCAACGATGGTGGCTTGCGAGCTGCGCTCCGGGCCGCGACACCACTTGATGAACGTGCAGCGTCTCGCATCGAGGTGCTGCAGCTCGATACGGAGAAGGCCCTCGACGAGTACGTCCGCCTGTTTCTCCGCTCACCCATTCCTCCGTCCCGGGTCCGGCCGATTGCCCGCATCTTCGACTACGTGGCGACGGCTGCGCCCGGCGTTCGGGAGATCCTGGCCATCGGCAAGATTGGCCACGAAGTGCGCGCTCGGAACTGGGATGTTGTCGTGGTTGATGCCCCGGCCACGGGGCATCTGATCGAGCTCGTCGCTGCTCCGGACACACTCGCCGAACTCATTCCTGTCGGGCCTCTGGCCGACCAAACAGCCTGGTTGTCCGCGCTCCTCGGCGATCAGGCGACGACCGGTGCTGTCGCGGTCACGACCGCCGAAGAGCTGCCGGTGTCTGAAACGCTGGAGCTTCTTGCCCGCCTGGTCGAGGAGACGCGAGTGGGCCTCGCTGGTGTGGTTGTCAACCGCGTGCCCACGCTGCTGGATCCCGATGTCACTGTCACTGCCCGTACGTTGTTCGACTCGAACCCATCGAGCGCCCTCGGTCGTGCGGCCGCAATCGTGGCGGCCCGGTCTGATGGAGCCATCGACCAGCTCGATCGCATGGGCCTCCTTGAAGTCGACCTCACCTGGATCGAAGAATCACCCGAACCGGTCGCTTCCGCTCAACGAGCCTTCCGCGACATCGAAGCAGACGACGGCGACGGCGCACCATGAGCACATCCTCCACAACACGCCTCCACACCCCAGCGGACGACGTTCTTCGCTCGGCTGAGGTGATCCTGGTCGTCGGGCCCGGGGGAGTGGGCAAGACCACGATGGCGGCGGCCATGGCCGCTCGAGCCGCACTCATCCACGATCGCCGAGCGTTGGTGGTCACAGTCGATCCTGCCCGCCGTTTGGCCGATGCGATGGGCGTTGATGGGCTCACCGGTGAGCCGGTGCTGGTGCCGACGGAGGGGTCGGGGTCGGGCGAGTTGTGGGCCTCCATGGTCGACATGGCGTCGAGCTGGGATCAGCTGGTCATGCGCAACGCCCCCGATCGGCGAACCCGAGAAGCGCTCCTCGGCAATCGGCTCTACCGCACCCTCACGCAACGATTCGTGCAGAGCCACGACTACATCGCTCTCGATCATCTCGTTGATCTCGCCGACGAGGGTTCGTACGACCTCGTCATCGTTGACACACCGCCATCCGTGCACGCTCTTGACGTACTCGATGCTCCCGATCGCATGATCGAGTTCTTCGGCAGTCGCCTGCTCCGCTGGCTGATCGCCCCCTATGGCAACCGCCTCGTGCAATCGGCCGCTCGACCCTTTCTTGCCGTCGCTGAGCGTTTGTTGGGCGGGCCCTTCCTCTCTGAGATCACCGAGTTCTTCTGGCTCTTCTCCTCGCTCCAACCAACCTTCGTGGAGCGGGCTGAAGCGGTGAAGGCCCGGCTGGGTGATCCGGCCACGAGCTTCGTCATCGTGCAGACCCCCGAACCCATTCCCCAGCAACGGGCCGATCAGCTCTCAGCCGAACTGGAGCGCCGGCACCACGAGGCCTCCCTCCGGCTCATCAACCGCGCGCTGCCAGTAACACTGGCCGACATCACCGCCGACGAGATCGCCGGCCTCGCCGACCCCGATCTCCGAGATGCCATCGCTGCGCTCGTGGCCGATGCCGAACGAGCGCCGGCCCGAGACGACGGCGTGGCTCGGCAGTGGGTGCCATGGACCGCGCTCGACCTCGACGACCTCGATGGGCTCGTTGCCCTGCTCTCGGAGCATGACTGATGGCAAGCCTCGCAGACCTCATTCGCCAGCACACCGATCTGTCGAGCGATCAGCAGCGTCATCTGAGCCGCATGCTCGTGCTGTGGGGAATGCTGGCCGACCTTTGTTTCGCTGACCTGCTCCTGTTCCTTCCCGTCGAGCGAGCAACCGACCAGGAACGCTTCGTCATCGGCGGCCAAGTTCGGCCGACGACCGCCCAAACGCTGTATCGGGAAGACCAAGTTGGTCGATTCGTCACCGTTGAACAACGGCCACTCGTCCGACGGGCGCTGATGACCGAAGCGATTGTGACCGACCAGGTCGATCTCGAGCTGGCGGCCGAGCGCGTCCTGGTCACGGCGATCCCTGTCACCTTCGAGGGCGAAGTCATCGCTGTCCTGACGAGCGAGACGCCACAACGCACCGTACGCGAACGCGGTGACCTCGAACGGGCGTATCTCTCGGTCTTCGACCGCTTCTCCCGAATGATCGCCGACGGCACGTTTCCCTACGACACTGACGACCGAGTCGAACAGGCCCCCCGGGTAGGTGATGGCGCCATCATCGTGGATGCCCGCAGCAAGGTCACGTTCACGTCCCCCAACGCCGTGAGCGCCCTTCACCGGATGGGGTTTCACATGAACGCCATCGGCCGGACAGTGGAAGACCTCGGTGTGCCCGGCGACGTGGTTCGGACCGCGTCATCTCTGCGAGTGCCCGTCACCAAGGAGCTGGAGCGAGGGTTGGCCACCACCATCCTCGTCCGAGTGCTTCCGTTGGTCACTCCGGACAGCAACTCCGGCGCCCTGGTGCTGCTTCGAGACGTATCGGACCTGCGCCAACAGGAACGCCTGTTGGTCTCGATGGATGCCACGATTCGCGAGATCCATCATCGGGTGAAGAACAACCTGCAGACCGTTTCCTCGCTCCTGCGGCTTCAGGGTCGGCGCGTCGAAGTGCCCGAAGCCAAGTCGGCAATCGACGAGTCCGTCCGACGCATCCGCTCGATCGCTCTCGTGCACGAGATTCTCGCCCGAGAAGGCGGAGACGATGTCGATCTCGTTGAGGTACTGCGGCCCGTGATCGACATGGTCGAGCAGGCGCTCGTTTCGCCAGACCGTCCGGTGAGGTTCCGCATCATTGGCGACGGACCAGCGCTACCGGCCAGCACCGCCAGCTCGCTCGCGGTTGTTGCCACCGAGCTGTTGCAGAATGCGGTGGAGCATGGCTTCCCGCCGGGCTCGGAGGGCGGGCAGGTGGTGGTCGAGCTCGAGGTCCTGCCCCGAGGGGTGGCCGTGCGGGTGCATGACGACGGCGCCGGGCTTCCCGAAGGTTTCGATTTGGCGACCTCTCCCGGGCTCGGCCTGACGATCGCTCGGACGCTGGCGACCGGGGATCTTGGAGGAACGCTGACCCTCCGCCCTGGCCCCGGTGGAGAGCGGCCGGGTTCGATTGCAGAGCTGCGCGTGGAGTTCACCGACGACTGACCCGCACGGGGTCGGCCAAAGGCGCTCGTTCTCTGGTCGGACCGCGTGGGTTCCTAGACCGTCCGACGACGACGAGCGAGGTAGGTGCGGCGAAGGTGGCGGCGCTCCTCCTCGGAGGTGCCGCCCCAGATGCCGGTGTCCTGGTTGGACCGCAGGGCGAACTCCAAGCAGGGAATCTGGGCTGGGCAGCCCATGCAGACGGCCTTGGCTTCGTCGATCTGTTCGATCGCCTGACCGGTCGTGCCGACGGGGAAGAAGAGATCAGGATCGGTGTCGCAACAGCTGGCGTTCTTGCGCCAGCTGACATCGGTCGAGACTCCGGGACTCTCAGCGACCTTGCGAGCAACTCGGTCGGCCATGGCCGGCATGCCGGACGCGATCACACCTCCGGTCACCAACGTCATGTCATCCCGGTCCTGAGCAATCGTCATGCAGGTTCCTCCCAGATTCTGCACCGCTGCACCGCTCCCCTGCGGTACGAAAACGCAACGTAGCTTTTACTTTGACTCCCGTAAAGAGTTCTTCGGAGAGTTTCTGCAATTTCCTACGTTCGACGTCAGCTGTCCGCTTCTGGAGCGTCTCGAGCCGGTTCCTGACACACTCTCGGGATGATCGAGGCCGTCCGCCCCCGTGTGATCGCCCATCGAGGTTCGTCCCTGCGGTTTCGGGAGAACACCATCGAGGCCTTCGTGGCTGCTCGTGATGCCGGAGCCGAGGGCATCGAACTCGATGTGCGTCGCTGCGCCGACGACGTCCTGGTCGTGCACCACGATGCACATCTCGAGGACGGCCGGATGATCCGGAATCTGATCGCCGCTGAACTTCCGGGGTATGTCCCCACGCTGGCCGAGGCGCTCGAAGCCGTCGACGACCTCTGGGTGAACATCGAACTCAAAAACCTCCCGGCTGATCCGGACTACGACGCAGAGAACGGCATCTCGTTGGCGGTTGCCGCGCTGATCGCGGCGTACGAAGTCCATGACCGTGTCCTCGTGTCCTCGTTCGACATGTCGAGCATTCGGCGGATTCGAGACCTCGACCCGTCGATTCCCTTGGGGTGGATCGTGTGGGGGCAGGGGATCGACCCCTCGGCCTTGATCGCCCGGGTGGAAGCCTCTGGGTTCGAAGCCATCAACCCGCATGATTCGTTGGTGGACGCTGGCTTTGTGCGTCGCGCTCACACCGCAGGGCTCACTGTGAACGTCTGGACGGTGGATGACCCTGACCGCATGCGGTCACTCGCTGAACTCGGCGTCGACTCGATCATGACCAACGACCCCGATGCTGCGATCGCGGCGCTGCGGGGCTAGCTGCCCGATCTTGTGGGCGGCACAACGAGGGCGATGGCCTCGGGACGGTGCTCGACCCGCAGCTCTGTGACCGGATCGCTCGGCTCCCCATCGAGCTGGTAGCGGAACGGCCGATCGCTGCTGATGGTTGCCCCGTGCACAAGGGGCCAGTGCCGAGACGCCCCCTTGTTCGGGAGCCCGGCATCAGCCGGACCGAGTGCGGCGACCGCGACGGGAAGGAGTCGCGTGCTTCCCAACGAGGTGAGGGCCACGACCGACAGGGGAGTGGTCAGCGACGCCTCGGGTGCGAGGTCGAGGGGGCGGTTGCCGAGATACGTGTAGGGATTCACGTTCATGGCCACCGCCATCTGCACGCCACGAACGATGCGGCCGTCGTCGGTGCGCACGTCGAAACGCAAGTCGCGGCGCTCCTGTGAGGCCCACGTGCGAAGCGAACTGGCAATGAACCACGGGTGTCCCGCGTATTTCTTCCATTTGCCGCGCTGCTCCACTCGGTGGACCACCGCGGCGTCAAAACCCGCGCCGACGTGGAACACGAACGCCCGCCCGTTGGCCACACCCAAACTCCCGAGCTGGATCGAGCCTTCTGCGAGCGCATCGAGCGCCACCCTGGTGGCTTCGGTTGCGTTGTTCGGATAGCCGATCGCCCGGGCGAACACGTTGGTGGAACCCCCAGGAAGGGGCACCAGAGCGCAGCCTGTCGAGCCCATCAACCCGTTGGCTGCTTCGTTCACGGTGCCGTCACCGCCCAGCGTGAGTACGACGTCCACGCCTTCCTTCATCGATCGATGAGCGAGGCGCGTGGCATGACGCTGGCGGGATGTTTCGTGCACCACCAATTCGTGCTGCTCGGAGAGCAACTTCTGGATCAGCACCCGAGAACGGCGAGAAACCGACGACGCCGTCGGGTTGATGATGAGTGCCAACTTCACCGCTGGATTGTGCCAAACATCGGGCTCGAGAACGTCCATGAGACACAAAGCCCAAGCCTGCGGTTGACCGACCGGTCAAGTTCCCCTCTAGTCTGTGCCGCCATGAAGGTCGTTGTCTGTGTGAAACAAATCCCCGATCCGGCCGATCCCGGCGCCTTGGATCCCGAAACCCGAACGCTGAAGCGTGACGTCAAGCTCATCTTGGATGAGTCGGACAGCTACGGCGTCGAGATGGCGTTGCAGCTCGTTGATGCTGCTGGCGATGGCGAGGTTCACCTCGTCTCGATGGCACCGAACAACGAACGCTCCGGTCTGAGCACGGCGCTGGCCATGGGTGCGGCGTCCGCCACGCTCGTGAGCGATCCCGAGCTCGTGGGCTCCGATGCCCTCACCACCGCGAAGATTCTCGCTGCGGCCATCAAGGAGCACAGCCCCGATCTCGTGATCGCCGGCTCGGAAAGCTCCGACGGCTACACCGGAACGGTGCCCGAGCAGATCGCAGGGGTCCTGGACCTTCCATCGGTCACCGCCGCCAAAGAGGTCGAAGTCGACGGCTCCAGCCTGAAGGTGAAGCGCCAGACCGATGCGGGCTACGACGATGTCGAGTGTTCGATGCCTGCGGTGATCAGCGTCACCGCTGGCGTGGTAGAGCCTCGCTATCCCTCGTTCAAGGGAATCATGGCCGCCAAGTCCAAGCCCGTTGACGAGAAGGCAACCGCCGATCTCGGCTTCGCCGCCGATCAAGTCGGCTGGGACGGCTCTGGCCAAGAGATTGTCGACGTTGTCGACGCTCCGGCCCGCGAAGCCGGTGAAGTGATCGAAGACGATGGCGAAGCCCATCTCAAGATCGTGGAATTCCTCGACAACCTGAAGGTCCTCTAGGAGAACGTGATGACACTCGACACCATTTGGGTCTACGCCGAGGCCAACGACGGCGAACTCAGCTCCACTACTCAGGAGCTCCTCACCAAGGCACGCGATCTCGCCGACACCGTGGCAGTGGTCTACGCCGGCGACGGCGACGACATCGCTGAAGCTGCCGGTTCCTTCGGCGCCGAAACCGTCTACGCCACCGGCGACCTCGACGACGCGCTCGTCGGTGTTCCCGTTGCTGCGGCCATCGCCGCCGCTGTGGATGCTGGCGACGGTCCCGATGCCGTGCTGCTCGGCACGTCCTACGACGGCCGCGACGTCGCTGCTCGCCTCTCGGTGAAGCTCGACCGCACCGTGATCACCAACGTTGTCGACGTCGAAGTCGATGACGACACATTGGTGGGTACCGAGCCGATCTTCGGCGGTGCCACCAATATCAAGACCAAGTTCACTGGCGAAGGTCCCTTCATCTGCCTGGTGCGGCCGAAGTCCTTCGAGGCCGAGGCGTCCGACGGCGATGAGGCTGATGTCGAAGACCTCGACGTTCCCGACCTCGGCAACGCTGGCGGGGCAACGGTCACGAGCCGCTTTGCCGAAGAGTCCGACGGACCCAAGCTCGATGAGGCCGGGATTGTTGTCTCCGGAGGCCGCGGGCTCGGAGAGGCCGACAAGTTCGACATGGTCGTCAGCCTGGCCAAGCAGCTCGGCGGTGCCGCCGGTGCTTCACGAGCCATCGTGGACTCCGGCTGGGTGCCCTACTCCCAGCAGGTGGGCCAGACCGGCAAGGTCGTGAAGCCCAACGTCTACATCGCGGCGGGTATCTCTGGTGCGACCCAGCACCTCGTTGGCATGAAGGGTTCCAAGAACATCATCGCCATCAACAAGGATCCGGAAGCGCCGATCTTCGGTGTTGCCGACCTCGGCATTGTGGGCGACGTCCACAAGGTGATGCCGGCCCTCATCGAGGCGCTCGAGAACCGCTGATCGTTCCTCGCGGTAGCTGCCCGTTCGAGATGGGCTGAAGTTTCTTCGAACTGAACTGGAGTCAGGAAGCGCCTCCGGGTGCCAACTGGCTCCAGTTTCGCGTTATGGCACGGCCCGACGCAGATCTCGGCGATGAGTCGCGAGATCGGGCCGAAGCGCTCAATTTGTCCATTCAAGCGTCAATGTTTGGCCCCAACAGGCCGAAGTGAACGGTACGAGACGAGCTGATTGCCGTCAGCTCGCGTTCACGAAGGAACCTGTTGATGAGGAATTGGGCGATTCTCCGAGTCGTTTTTGCGTTGTCGATGATGGCGAGCGTTGTCGCGTTCGGCCCCACGACCGCCGGGGCTGCGCCCGTTGCATGCGCTGGCATTGTCTTCCAAGACTTTGACGCCGACGGCGAGCGGAGCGAGGACTACTCGTTCGTCAACGATCAGAATGGTTCTGGGGTCGGCCAGAATGGTGTCGACGCCGATCAGTACGAGAACGCGCTCGATCCCGGTGTGGCCGGTGTGCTCGTCACGGTCACGTCCGCCGACGGTGATGTGTTCACCGACTCGACCGACGCGACAGGAGCGTGGTCCGTCACCGTTGACGACGCCAACGACTTCCCCCTCCGCGTTGAGTTCTCCGACGCACCTGCGGGCTGGACAGCGACATCGGTCGGTCCGGACTCGGGCACGTTTACCCAGTTCATCGCCAACGCTGCTGACTGCGGAAACGGTCCGAACGGCAACGTCGGAATGGCGGCGCCCGGCACGTTCTGTGAGAACGCCCCCGACTTCGTCACGTCCTGCTATCTCTTCGGCAACGTTGCCGGTCACGATGGCGAAACCGCCGTACTGTCCATCAGTGACGGCGCCCAGGACGACGACTCCGAAGCCGACTGGATCTCGGTGCCGGGCACGACACCACCCGAGACTTATGAGGTGCTGGCCACGCTCGGCGAGGTCGGCACTGTCTGGGGTCAGGGATTCGACCCGACGACCGACGATGTCTTTGCTGGCTCTTTTGTGAAGCGCCACACCCGGCTCGGCCCGAACGGCAATCCCACCACGATCTACCGCATCCCCGACGGAGGTACCCCCGAGGTCTTTGCCATTGTCGATGCAGGCGCCGCCAACCCCCACTCGGCTGCAGCGGACGAAGCCACGTACGGCCTCGCGGCCGGCAACGGCTGGTACTACGACTTCGCTGCCTTCGACGCCGTCGGCAAGACAGGCCTCGGCGACGTCGAGGTGACCCGGGACGGAAGCACGTTGTTCGCCGTTGACCTCGGCAACCGCGAGCTGGTGTCCTACGCCATCCAGAACGACGGCTCGGCGGGCACCCGCAACGCCACGGCCATCAATGGCACCACACTCGGTATCCCGTCGAGCGAGTGCGACGCGAATGACATCCGGGCCTTCGGACTTGGCCTCGATGGCGCTGATCTGCTGCACCTCGGTGTGGTCTGTACGGCAGAGTCCACGATTCCAGCGTCCTTCGACGGTGTCAGCGGCACCGACACGACTCCTGCCGGCAACCCGGCCGAGTTGGCGGCCTGGGTCTTCTCATTCGACGGCAGCACCTTCGCCGAGGTGACCGACGTGCCGGTTGACACGACAACTCGCGGCAGTCAGGTGGGCGGCGGTGCGTCGTTCTCCTCGCAGTCGGATTGGCGCCCGTGGGTGTCGGTGATGCCCTACAACGACCAGGACTTCGACCAGAGTTGGAACGGCAATACCTATCCCCAGCCGATGGTCTCGGACATCTCTTTCGATGGAAACGACATGATCGTCTCGATGATGGACCGCTGGGGTCACCAGACCGGTGCCAACGCGTTCTATGTCGACCCCGCTGATGACGCCATCTGGAGCTCTGGTGAGCCCATCGCTTCGGGCGACATCATGCGCGGTGTCTACAACGACAGCACGGGCACGTACTCCTTCCCGAAGACAGGTGTCGAGTTCACCTACGACGGTGACGCTTACGGCACCAGTCACCTCGAGACCACGATCGGCGCCACGGCCCAGATTCCCGGTCGTCCGTATGTCGTCTCCGTGTCGTTCGATCCCAATGAAGCTGGAAACACATGGCAGTCGGGGGGACTCGAGTGGTTCGACAACACCACGGGCGACTATGTCAACGGTGTCCGGCTCTACAACGGCCGCCCGGCGTCGCCGTTCGATGTCGGAACCTTCGAGAAGGCTGCCGGCCTCGGTGATCTCGAGGCCGCTTGTTCTGCGATGGCCATCCAGGTCGGCAACCGAATCTGGTTCGATGCGAACTGGGACGGCATCCAAGATCCGGGTGAAACCGGTATGAACGGCGTCGTTGTCGAGCTCGTTCAGGGTGGTGTCGTCGTCGACACGGTCACCACCTCCGGCGATGGCAACTACATCTTCGAAGACGTGACGCCGGGCGTGAGTCTGGATATCCGCATCGCTCAGTCGAACTTCGACCCTGGCGGCGTGTTCGCTGCTGGCGGTAGCCACGAGGACTATCCGAATCTCACGGTTGTCGACACCGGTGCGGATGATGGCGACGATTCCGACGCGAGCCTCGTGTCCGGTCTTCCCACGATCACCGTGAACACCTCAGCCACCGATCACACCTTCGACTTCGGCTTCGTGAATGCCCCGCTACGCGTGGGCAACCGTGTCTTCCTCGATGAGGACGGCAACGGCTCGCAGAACGGCACCGAGCCCGGCATCGACGATGTGACCGTGCAGCTGTGGTCCACCGATGCAGCTGGTGACCCCGTCGCCATCATCGCCACCGACGTCACCGCCAGCGGCGGTTTCTACGTCTTCGAGAGTCTCATCCCTGGCGACTATGTCATCGCCATCCCGGATGCGGAGCAGGCGACGGGCGAAGAGCTCGACGGCCTCGCCAGCACCACCGGCAACGGCACCGCGCCAGACCCGGACGACAACGCGGAGCTGGACGACAACGGTGATCCCCGCCCCGGCTTCGCCTCCATCTCGCTTCCCGTGACGCTCAGCGACAACGGTGAGCCGACCAACGACATCAACGAGGGCGGCTGGGACGACGAGGACTCGAACCTGACGGTCGACTTCGGCTTCATCTCGCCCTCCATCCGACTCGGCAACTTGGTCTGGGAAGACCTCGACGCTGACGGCATCGCCGATGACGGTGAACCCGGTATTGCCGACGTGACCGTGCAGTTGTGGACCGCCGACGCCGCTGGTGACCCGGTCACCAACATCGCAACCCAGGTGACCGGCCCCGACGGCAAGTACTCCTTCGACAACCTCGCCCCCGGCGATTACATCGTGGCCATCCCGGTCTCGGAGCAGAACACGGGCAACGAGCTCGACTCGTTCGTCTCCACCGGCCCCGGCGCGGCGATCGATCCGGAAACGAACGCCGACAACGACGACAACGGCGATGCCGCCACCGGCTTCGCCTCGATCTCCGAGCCGGTCACCCTCGTGACCAACAACGAGCCGACGGGTGAGACCCTTCGCTCTGACGACGCGGCGCTCGACGAAGACGGCACCAAGGCCGACAACGACTCGAACCTCACGGTCGACTTCGGCTTCATCCGCCAGTACCGCATCGGCAACCTCGTGTGGCTCGACGCCGACAACAACGGAGTCGCCGACAACGGCGAGACGCCGCTGGGCGGCGTGCTCGTCGAGCTGTGGTCGGTTGACGCCGCTGGCGATCCCGACACCAAGCTGACCGATGACACCACCGACAGCGCCGGTCAGTACTCCTTCGACAACTTGGCGCCCGGTGACTACATCGTGGCCATTCCTGCCACCGAGCAGGATTCAGGTGAGTCGCTCGCCGGCTACACCACGAGCACGGGCAACGACCCGGCGCCCGACCCCGACAACAGCACGAACAACGACGACAACGGCACGGCGACGGCGGCGTTTGCTGCGATCAGCGATCCGCTGACTCTCTCCGCCGGCACACCCACCGGCGAACTCAGCGGCCTCAACGGCAGCTCCGAAGAGTTCACGGGCAAGCCCGACGCGAACTCTGATCTCACGGTCGACTTCGGTTTCATCGGTGACCTCCGCCTGGGCAACCGTGTGTTCCTCGATGAGGACGGCAACGGTTCGCAGAACGGCATCGAGCCCGGCATCGATGATGTGACCGTCCAGCTGTGGAGCGTTGATGCTGCCGGCGATCCCGTGGCCATCATCGCCACCGACACCACCAGCAACGGTGGCTTCTACGTGTTCGAGAACCTCGTGCCCGGCGACTACATCGTGGCCATCCCCGACTCGGAACAGGCCACCGGCCAGGAGCTCGCGGGCCTCGGAT